>NVVB01000075.1 GCA_002402085.1 Gammaproteobacteria bacterium | reverse complement strand
TATGCAAATTTTCATAATCGTCAAGTAATATTTAATTTCAGGGGGAAGGTTGACCGAATAGCCCAAATCATTAATCACAGCATGGCATTGAATATTCTTTTCGATGATTTTTAAATCAGCGCAGCCATCCACAAACTGACTAATATCTTGAATAACCTGCTTACTGCTAATTAATTCCTTTGCCTCTTTAAAGGTTTTTGCGACTACTGAGGTTTCTTTTTTTGCAAGCACTTCGGTCATTTTATGTGTGAGCTTGGCACCTTTTTTGACAACCGTCTTTCCGGTTTTATCTTTTATATTTTTAAACGATACGAAACCACGGGCATGATGTAATAAAACAGGCTCGCTAGGCTCCTTAGTGGGCTCGACCTTTGCATCCACTTGCTTAACGTCTGAATCATCGCTTTTAGCTGCCTGATCAACAAAATCTGCTGCTGAAAAATCAGGGGAATCAGAACCCGCCGGGATTATCGGCTCTTTAGAACTTTCAACATTAGGCATAGTTTATCAAACGGCCAAATCAATACTAACCAATCCATTCCAAAATCATCTTTCCATCTGAAACAACCCGCTTGATTTAAGCAACGAACAGCTTCAAATAATGCGCCTTCCCAGCGTCCTATTAAGCATAGTTCAAAGTCCCTCACTAATAAAAAAGGCCAGCAAACTTCGCCGGCCTTTTCAGAGCATCCACACACTGAGCTTTATTGTGTCAACTTTTAAATTGTCCGATTACGCAAATGCTTACCAATAATTTTTCTCATCTGTAATGCATCCGGCCGCACTTTAAAGTTCGAACTGGCATAAAACCAAACTATCTCGCCCTTACTATTAATCAATATAGTGGCAGGATGAGGAATATCTTCATTCTTCCTTAGTCCATAAAGATCTATCATTTCCATATTTTCATCGCTTAAGAAAATATAATCGCTATCAAACTTTTTTCGCGCTTTATTTACCTTATTACTGATATCTGGGCTCACCCCCACCAGCTGAATATCAAACCGCCCTAACAAAGGTAATAAAGACTCAAAACTATCTAACTGACTCATGCAAAAGGGGCACCACTCACCGCGATAGACCACGAGTAATACATGCGACTTGTCTTTAAAAGAAGATAAACTGATTTGTTTACCATCGGCGTCAGGCAATGTGAAATCAGGTGCTTGATCGCCCACTGCTATTTTAATATCATCAAAATCAGCGAACCCGCCTTCGTACTTGAAATTACTCTTATCCACAGGACTAATTGAACAAGCCGTTATAAACACACTACAGGCTAATAGCGTCAAAAACCCTCGAATGCCTGAAGCAAATAAGCCCGACCCTTTCGTTATATTGATGTTATTTTTTATCATGGTATTCCTGTAACTCACTTGTTTAATGTTGCTGTGATCGCCGCTCTTATTCAAACCCTAAAAACTCTACAAACTCCTCAGAAGGCGCGCGCTCTGACACCAACTCATTGATCACCGCCTCCTCATCGGCATAGCCCACCGCCATGCCGCAAAAAACCATTTCATTCTGAGGAATCCCCACCACATCCCGAATGGTTTGATGCCAAACGGCCCACGCTTCTTGGGCGCAGGTGTTCAATCCCGCTTCTTGAGCAAGAACCATTATATTTTGCATAAACATCCCCAAATCAGCGAATTGTCCTTGTTCCATTTGGCGATCAATCGAAAATATTAGCCCCACGGGAGCCCCAAAAAAAGCGAAGTTTTTACTTACCTGCTGGAACTTAGCCATACGATCTTCTTTAGCRATACCGATCAAGGAGTAAAGTTGATGGCCTACAACACGGCGACGGGTACGATAGGGGTCTTTAAGCTCAGGAGGGTAGACATTGTATTCACTGCCATCTCCAGCAGGGTTAGTGGCCATTTTTTCAGCCACCGTATTCACCAATTGATCCCTAACCTGACCCGAAATCACCTTTACTTTCCAAGGCTGTAAATTCCCTCCAGAAGGCGCTCGACTAGATTTTGAGATAATCTCTTCCAACACTGATCGTTCAACCGGCGTATCCTTAAATGCACGAATAGATCGACGCGCCAAGATAGCTTCTGAAGCACTTTTTACCGCCCTGTTTGTTCCCGTCACTTTATTCTTCTCCAATGATATGAACGTATGGCTCATGTCCGAATAACTGCGTATGAAAATGCGACAATGAATCCCTAAAAAACAGGGTTTTACATTCTATTTGAGGCTAATCATTACACAGCGCCCAGCCCTTCTCAACAAGACTTTAGCTGGGGTCACATTTTATAATCGAGCACTCTTCGCTTTGTGAAACCGACGCGCAATTACCAGTCATAACTGGCCTAACACTCATTTTTAAGTAACCCATAGCACCATCTCAAAATAAAGACCCCCTTATTTCGATAATTAAGGCCAAATCGCCTGCCATCAATTAAGTTTTAGAAGAGCACACTAGAGTTTCTAATTATTTTTCCNATAAAAACGTCAAATAACCCACTCATATTCACCCTGCTTTCTCAAATTACTCGTCTACAATTCTTTATTAAACCAACCCTGCATGACGCTAAAGGAATGAATTCGGTCAACACTCAGAATTACCCAAAGCCCTCAGAAAACCATGCTCAGGGTGCTTGAATAGGGCTGAGCGCATCGAGAGAGCGGGGGGTAAATTTCTCCCACTTGCTGCACTCACTAACTAACGTGGAGGCCAACATTGCTGGTATATACGGTAACTAATTTAACGACTAAAAAGGTCTACGTAGGGACGACTGCGTCTACCGCGGAAAGCAAGTGGGCGCATCTAATAGAAGCTGCGGAACAGGGGTTTGATTACCCTTTGTATGAAGAGATACGCGAAATGGGGCAAGGTAACTTCTTGGTTGAGGAGTGGGCTGATGGGGTCTCTAAAGAAGAAACCCAGGCCTTAGAACTTGAAGCAATGACCACCTTTCATGGCGAAAGCATTAAAGGTTATAAATTATTGCCAAGAATGCCTTCCAGAAAGAAAAAAGCGAAATCGAAACCCCCTCCTCCGATGATTCCCGAAGAAATCGACGCCTTAAGTGATGATATCGATTTAGCACCACTTAACGACGAGTTTTCTATGTCAGGACTCGAGGCAGACGACTTTGATTCGCAGGAGGAAGGCCCTAGCGACCCACCTTCCTCAGAAACTCCAGCTAAAGTCCCTCCTAAACCGACTATGAATTAATAAATGAATTAACATTAGACTAAAGATAGTTACACATAACTACAGACTTTAGAAGCTAACCCCGAAGACACTAATCTAGAGAGAAATATGAACCGTTTCATGGTTCTCTACTGCTTGCTTGAGCACTTCAATACGCACCACACCATCAATGTAAGTGCCTCTTAAAGTATCAAGATCTATCGGACGAGGAAGCTCAATGATTCGCGTATAAGTGCTGTGATTCCTTTCATGCATAATAAACTCACCCGCCCCAGAAGCGTCATCAGGCTGTTGATCCGGGTTTTCAATCACGGATTCAGTTTGAACCGCAATGGTTATAAAATGACCTTCAGCGGATATATCAATATCCTCTTTTCGGTATCCTGGAAGATCCGCAGTTAAGGCGTATTTATCTGCAAAGTTCATCACATCCACTGGCAGCCGATGATGCCGGAGAGAGTCTACTTTCTGCTTCACAGGCTCAATTACCCCGTGTACAAACGCCCCAAAATCTGATTTATCCTGCCCTTCAGCGCTCCCTCCCCAGCTTCGTGGTTTAAAATCGATGATATTATTTCTTGCCTCGGGCCAGTGCTTCTTAGGGTGTGCAATCACATCGACAATTTTCTCATACTGTTCATTCTTTAAACCAATCTTGCTAGCAACTAGTTTCGGCTGTAAGCGCATGATGTAAGCACGCGTTTTTTGCCAGTTTTTAATGGGGTGAAAAACACTGGCAATTATCTGATCGTATACCGCCATAGCGTTCACTTTAAACGCTTCGTACTGTTCGTCCGTGTAACCCATTCTTTTTGCTAACGCTCGAGGTACAAGCTTCCTAAGCTGCACGACGATCTGTGGCCAGTATTTTTCAACTATTAATTCAATAGCTTCAGTTACACGATCATATACTTTCATTACAGTTCTCATTTGATTTATAGACTGAACATTGGATGTTTAATCCGTGAATTCAGTCTAGCCGCTACTGATAAACTAGCGACCCCAAAATCACTTTTTTTTAGATCATTTTGCCTCTATATCTAGGTTCAATAATCTAATTCAAACCGCTCCTATTAACTGATTAGTGATCATAAAAAAAGCCCCGAAGGGCTTTATTTAAGCGTCGGCCAAATCGGCTTTTTCTTTCTCCTTCTTCACCCGTTCTGCGTATTCATCGCGTAAAAAGCGTTTATACAGTTTACCTGTATCAAGGCGAGGCAGTGACTGAGAAAAATCCATACCGCGCGGTAATTTAAACTTCGCTAAACGTTCCTTAGCAAAATCCATCAGCTCTTCTTTTATTGCCTCAGAAGGCTGAATACCCACTTTCAATTGCACTACGGCTTGAACTGACTCGCCCCAATCCTCATTAGGTACACCAAAGACAGCAACATCTTCAACTTTGTCATGAAGGATAAATGTTTTTTCGATTTCAGCCGGATAAATATTAACCCCCCCGGCAATAATCAGATCTGAATCTCGATCACATAAAAACAACCAGCCGTCATCATCCAAATACCCTACATCACCCACGGTAAACAAACCATTGGCGCGATTTTTATCGGTTTTTCCTTTGTCTTTGTAATATTCAAACTCACCAATCATAGACGACATATAGATGGTACCCACTTCATTGGCAGGCAGTGTGTTTTTTTCATCGTCTAGAATATTGAGCTGACAGCCCGGCCAAGGTACACCGACTGTGCCTGGTTTCTCAAGCCACTTTTCGGAGGTAGCAATCGCCCCGCCACCTTCAGTCGCGCCATAATATTCAACCAGTACCGGTCCCCACCAATCGATCATGGCTTTTTTACGCTCCACAGCGATTGGAGCCGCGCCATGGATAATGCATTCCAAAGAGGAAATATCGTACTTGGTTTTAATTTCTTGCGGTAAGTTCTGTAAGCGGTAAAACATGGTCGGCACACAATGGCTTACGGTCACCTTGTACTTTTCAATTAATCGCAGCGTATCTTCAGGGTCCCATTTATTCATTAACACCAAGGTGTGGCCCATATGAAGCGAGCCATTGGCGAAGCCCCCGGGCGCTGCATGATACAGAGGCCCAGTCACTAAATGCACACCTGCATGAGGCTTAAGCTCAAACAAGGTGCCCATTAACGTCGCCAACATCGCAGACTGATCCGGGTCACCTCCTTCGAGTGGCCGACGAACCCCTTTAGGGCGTCCCGTAGTACCCGAGGTATAGAGCATTAATTGCCCTGACACTCGGTCAGCAGGCAACGCGTCACTGGCCCCTTCATAAAGCTCAGAATAACTTTTGAAGCCATCAATATTGCCTACAGAGAAACAGTTATTTTTATCAAAGCCTATTTCATTGACTGCTTTCACTGCCGCTTCTGCATGATCTTCGCCCACCACAAACACTTTCGCTTCACAGTTCTCTAGAATATAAGCCACCTCAGGCCCTGTGAGGTGGTAATTAATCGGGGTCATGTAAAGACCAATTTGCTGAGTAGCCAAAAACACCTCGGTATAAGAAGGACTGTTGGCTAATAAAAGTGCGACCGAATCACCTTGCTTCAAACCCAATCGACGTAGGCCATTGGCTATTTGGTTGACTCGTTTAAAGAGTTCACCAAAGGTTATTTCTTCTTCCTCTACCGTTATTATCGCAACCCGATCTGGGTTTTCTTGGGCAATGCTCCAAAATCCGACCGATGACATAGCTAGCTCCAGGTGTTGATCTAATTTTAATTATTATTTTGAATGACCGAAGGACATTTCTAAACACTGTTATTTCCCGTAACAACTGCACTATCAACGAGTGCTTACAACATCATTGGGAATATAAAGAGACTGTTAATTTATTTTTATTGAGCGCTCAATATAGCATCAACGCAATTAATTTAATGCGCCAAGCCGGACAAAAATTCAAACGAGCATGACGGGGTAAGACAATAATAACGATTGCTTGTTAATTTTTTTAAGGATAACCAACCAATCATCAAATAAAGGGCAGCCTGAGTGAGATTCAGACTTCCATCGTCAGAAATTATAATTCTATTATTTTATAGCGCCGTACGTATTTATTATTTTTTTATAGTCACTAATATCAAGCGCTGTATTCGGTACTACAGCCCCTAGATATTGACCCGAGGCCAATATCTAGGGGTAGGCAAAGGAACGTTAGCGAAACCTTTGCCGTCGAGGATTGATTACATCCTAAAGCAACCGGACTTGATCAGCCCTCACGTTGCAACATATGCATAATACAAATGGAGCCAGCGCCCATCATTTGAACCATACCAATGTCAGCACCTTCTACTTGACGATCACCTGCTTCACCACGCAATTGTTGGGTCGCATCCCACACTTGCGCTAAACCAGTTGGACCACCGGGATGGCCGCGAGCCGTTAACCCACCATCGGTTGAGAAAGGAATTCGTCCGCCTAAGGAAGTAGCGCCTTCGGCCACTAAACGATCGCCTTCGCCTTCTTCACAAATGCCCATTAGTTCGTAATACATCAATTCTTCAATAGGGAACGCATCATGTACATGAACAAAGCTTAGATCCTTCGGACCTACGCCAGTTTCTTCATACAAAGCTTGAGTCGTCACGCGAGTTAAATCGCCAGGTCCAACCACGGCGCCTAAAAATACATGGCCCGGCGTGTAATGCTCTGACTTAGATTGCGATCCAGTGACTTTAACTAAAGGCCGACCATTGGCGTATTTCTCAGCCATTTTTTTGTTGCCTAAAATAGCACAAGCCGCTCCACCGCCAGCCGCACAGGCCATTTTTGACGTATGTGGGTATGCAACAGGCTTTGATGCCAAGACTTCTTCCACGGTAACTTCGTGATCAGAACGACGCTGGGCATACGGATTAAGACGCGCATGATTCCAGTTTTTAGCGGCAATTTTCGCAAAAGTTTCTTCAGTCGTGCCGTACTCGTGCATACGACGAGTCGCCCACATGGCGAAAAAGGCAGCCGGTAAAACGATCTGCTCAATTTTTGGGGTTTCACCCATCATCGCCTTCATCATGCCCATGCCCATTTTGATCATGTCATCAAAACCAAGCGCCATGGCAATTTCAGTTTCGCCGCTTTGAACCGACTTTACCGCTTGACGAAAACAGCACGAGCCTGTCGCTGAGGCATTTTCAACGTGAGTAATCGGGATGTTAGTCAAACCAAAGTCTTTCGCGTAGGTGATGCCATCCAACATGCCACCGCCGATGTAGCCATTGTATAACGCGCCCACATCCTTAAATTTAATGCCCGCATCATTGAGCGCTTCTTTACCCGCAACATAGGCCATGTCTCGGACCGGAGGGCTCATTTTTTGGAACGCGTGCATTCCAACCCCAATTACGTATACATCATCTATCATGTTATTTTCTCCGTAAAAATTCGTTGGATGTTAGGCAGGCGCATAACAAAAAGTACACAGTTCAGTCTCACCGACCGTTTTCATTGGCAACGCTTTCAACTTCATTGCCATGCCGATAGTCCAATCGCCTTTTTCGCCTTCAATATTGGCTTGTACACGCACGCCATTGGGCAAATCAATTTGGCCCACACCGTGACCTGCTGAACCCATTTTGGCCGAGCCCATCATCGGCATGTACACGTAGGTCCATGAGTACAATATGCCTTCTACCGGCAGTTCAACCGTCTCAACAGGTTCTTCGGTAATAGGGCATTGCTTACGAATCGGGAAGAAATGCTCATCGGCTGCCGCACTGTAAGAGCCGATAAGAACTGGCGTACCGTCTTCTTTAATTTTGAAGTAACCTTCTTCAATTGGTTTTTGCTTCATTTTTACTTGCTCCTGTATTCCAAGTGATTCAACTTTTTTAAATTCTAAATACTGGCCGGATTTTGCCACCGTAAAGTGGCCTTTTATTAGTTAATTCTGCTGATTGCCTACACTTTCTTGTCCTGGTTTTCCCAGTACTTATCCCGTAACAATCGTTTGTACAATTTGCCGGTAGGAAGGCGTGGCAATTGATCAATAAAATCAATCGACTTAGGGAGTTTATATTTCGCTAAGTTTTCACTGGCATAGGCCTGAATTTCAGCGACGATTGTATCACTCGGTTGTTCACCGTCCACTAACTCGATGACCGCTTTAACCGACTCACCCCAGTCATTGTCGGGTATTCCAAACACCGCGATATCAGATACCTTCGGATGCTGAATCAAAACCCCTTCAATTTCAGCGGGATAGATATTAGAGCCACCCGAAATAATCATATCGCTCTTTCTGTCGCATATAAACAACCAACCGCCCTCGGTGAGGTAGCCCATATCGCCYACRGTGAACAAATCGCCTCGTCGRGACTCYTTRGTTTTYTTGTCATCYTTGTARTAACTAAAYTCMCCCATSGCWGAKCCCATGTARATRGTGCCKACTTCATTGGGNTTTMATTYMTTKNCCGTCATCATCCAAAATCACYARACGGCTACCKGGCCAMGCRCTKCCRACKGTGCCYGGRTGYTCMAGCCAATCTTTMGGCTTCACATAAGCWCCGCCWCCTTCRGTSGCSGCRTAATAYTCATAAATCACCRRGCCCCACCAATTKAGCATGCGACGTTTTGTSTCKGGRGGACAGGGKGCWGCSGCRTGAATRACATTTTTAAGRCTRGTRATATCGTACTTAGACTTAATKTCATCCGSTARCTCCARCAAACGATGGAACATSGTWGGCACCATGTGAGTCGCCGTRATKYYGTACTTYTCTATGCGCTGTAAAGCCCCTTCAGGCGTCCACTTTTTCATCAGCACCAAGGATTGCCCTTGATGCAAGGCACCCGTACTGAAGCCAGCAGGCGCTGCATGGTATAAAGGCCCCATCACCAGATGAACGCCTGTTTCAGGCGTAATATCAAACAACAGTCCCAACATCCCCGACATACTGCCCGCCATTTCAGGCGTCATTTCAGAGAGCGGCCTGCGCACACCTTTGGGCTTACCRGTAGTRCCSGAGGTRTASAGCATCARYGAMCCYGCRCTRCGRWYCTCAGGCKSCTCWRTSGATTGATCCARCAASARSCCTTCAWARGGMGCAAARCTGCCCAGRTCATCRAKWGARAAACAAWRYTTRGRATCAAAWTYAAYTTCATTMACSGCCTTYTGMGCSGCATCRCCGTAGGSACTYTCGGTRATAAATACYTTGGATTCTGAATTCTSYAAWATATASGCRAYYTCRGGKCCDGTRAGGTGATAATTRATCGCCGTYAARAAMAGYCCWATTTGCTGAGTSGCCATRTASACYTCRATCCACTCGACRTGGTTRTTSAGYAARATMGCAACMCCRTCTCCCCKCTCYAAACCTAAGGCYTGYARSCCTCKTGAYAATTGATTGACWCGCGCMMSTARYTCRCCGWGKSTWAYYTCSCGRTAATCGTCGCTMACAATCGCKAGYYGATTMGGYTCGTGCTTMGCWCGTTCCCAAAAACCTTGATGAGACATTGAGTACTCCTTGGATATTTTGTTTTTATCGTTATTTAGCCAAACTAAAACAACAAGTTGACGCAAACTAACGTTACGCCGCGTAGAGATTCTGGTTCAGCACTTCCTGTACTGGCTAATCAAGCTATAGGCAAATTAACTTCCTGATACCCATACCTGGAATATTTCAGTCAGTGACGTCCTAAAATGACAATCGTTGAGCAAGAACATTTTTCAAGCACACGGCCCTCATTAAGATTTTGTTATTATGAGGGTTTTGCAATAAAGCCGAAATATAAAGCGCGGCCTAATGTCCAGATCGGCCGTTGCCCGCCGTTTAGTTGTTTTGCATGCTACCTAAAATTCCGTTAAAAAAAAACGCTTTATTAGCAATCCCCGAAATGACCATTTTATTTAACCGCTCAATAAAGCAAATAAGCTTAATCTTCCGTTGCCGAAATCCTTTCCTATACTTCATGTAGAGCTAGCAATCTATTATGAACTTATGTTGTTGAACACAACACACCAATGTCGGGTTGAAACAATTTGAAAGTAAAACAATGAGTTTGGATTAAATAGTACTGTGTTTAATTTTTTAAAATTCGCAGTCAATTTTACTCTTGCGACTTTAATCATTCTTGTTCTTACGAACGATGTGTTTACAGTAGGTTCCGCGCGCGCCGAAAACCCATTGCACGCACCCCAAACGCTCTCATCGTTGGTTGTTCTGAGCGCAAACAAATCTGTTGTAAAAAACTCTTTTACGCGTAGAGAGATTCGCGCAATTTTCACCATGCGGCTTACCCGCTGGCCTAACGGCCAACCAATAACCGTATTTGTGATCAACGACGACAACCCAGCTCACATTCAGTTTTGTAAAAATATTCTTAATATATTCCCTCATCAACTTCGTGCTGCCTGGAACAAACTTGAGTTTTCAGGAACAGGGCAAGGTCCTATCGAGCTATCAAGCCTATTAGAAATGCAACAAGCGTTAATCGCAACACCGAATTCGATCGGGTATCTAAAAGAGAACACTAACGATGCATCGTTACAGACATTGGAATTTCGCTAAGCTCATCTTAGCGTTATTAGTGGCACCGATGATTGCCTTTGCCGGTTCCGGCGACAAAAGCACGCAATCATTCTCGCAAAAGAAATACTTCATTAATGGTTTTGCGAGCCAGGCAGCGATCCACTCATCCGATAATAATTTTTTAGGAAAAACGGACGACACCTTAAGCACCGACTTCACCGAAATTGGCATTATATTTAATGCGCGACCTTTTGATCATTTTCAAGCCTCCATGCAAATACTTGGACGAAGAGACGGGGTAAGTCACGACAAAAAACTACGCATTGACTTCGCGTTCTTAAGCTATACCTTCATTAATAACTTTGACTGGCAGCTGGGCTTCAGAGGAGGCCGACTTAAAGCGCCCTTCGGTTTATACGGAGACACACGCGACGTTGCCTTTACACGACCGACCATATTTTTACCGCAAGCGATTTACCTAGATCGAATTAGAAATACCGGATTCTCTCAGGACGGCATTCAGTTTTTCTTAACTAGAAACGCCGAAAACTATCGCTTAAACTGGCAAATCGCGGTCGTCGACCCCACACCGGACAAAGATGAAATAAACAACTTCTACCCCCTTCCCGTCACGGGTACCATTGAGGCGAAACCTTCTTACGTGACCCGCCTTCTATTCGAACCCGTATCAGGCACCCATCGATTCGCGCTCACCTACAACTACACCAACTCCGGCTACAAACCCTCCGAAAATGATTTTTTACGAATCACTAAGACGACCATTCGCTACCTTCTTATCTCTTACGAATTAAGCTATGAAAACTTTTCTTTAATCACAGAGATAATGGACATTGACGTCGCACTGGGCGACTCGAGCACCGACTTTCCAGGACGAAAATACAACGAAAACGGACTGTCTTATTATCTTCAAGGCACCTACCGTTTTGCGCCTCAATGGGATTTCGTACTGCGCTACGACAGCCTTGTCTCCAATCGCAATGACCGTTCTGGCAAAGATTTGGAGCGCCAAACAGGAGGGATTTTTCCAGCCCATGCAGCCTTCGCGCAAACCTGGGGCGCAAGTGTAGGCTGGTACTTTAAAAAGAACTGGTTAGCCCGATTTGAGATTCATGACATTAATGGCACAGGCTGGATCTCAAAAACAAACAATCCTGCTAGCTCTCCCACACAACAGCGATGGCAAATTATTGCTACCCAGTTGTCCTACCGGTTTTAGTCATGGCCAAACGGCAGTTTTTCCTCAGCATTAAGTGGAAAGCATTCGCACTCACCAGTCTATTTCTGGCGCTATTGTGCGCCGGCCTTGCGTTCGGCATCACCCATCTACTTAAAAAAGACTTTCAAGACCGGCGCATGCAAACCTATCAGCGCAATCAAACAGAGCTCTTATCGCTGACCAATCATACCATCGATCGCGTCCAACAAATCTCCAGCATCATTGCYGTAGCGAACCAAGAGGTCAACGTTTACGAAGCCTTTCGTTCAACTGATATGGCAGCACGATCCTACAGTGACCTTTGGTTTCAATTAGAGCTAATCGTCGGTATCTCTTCAGCAGCCTTATACACTGCAAACAATACCCAACTTGCATCATGGGGTGACACCAGCCAACTGCCCTTCGATTTAGTCATGCAAGCAAATAATAAAGAGGCCCCTGTTTCAAGGGTATCCTGTCAAAAAACCTGTGAAATTTACATTGCAACGCCATTCCTGACCAAAGGCGTTCACAGTGGCTCCAGCCTATACAGCACGCCATTAACCCATGTCATTTTAGATTTCAAAGCAATGACTAACACCAACATTGGCATCATCAATACCGGCCCCGCACCCAAGGTATCCACTCATAATTATTTGCCCAACTGGCAAGCCAATATGATTGCCATCACGGCCCCAGARACCTCTCGCGACATTATTAACACCGCATCCCAGCAGTATACCCTTCAACAACTCAGCGCGGCTCCCATTCATATTGCGAGAGATGGTCAAATCACCGAGCTCTATATATTCCCCTTACCCGGTGAAAAGGAACAAAACCCAGGAAAAATAATTCTTTTATCCGATGTCACCCACGATCTAAAACTACTCAAAAACAATATAACCTACGTAATATTGTCCGCAATAGTAGGGCTATTATTCAGCGAATTATTACTATTACTAATTCTCTACCAACCCGTCAAAAACTTTCAACGTATCGCCTTATACCTTCCACTGCTAGCAAAGAATGATTTCGACTTGGCAGAAAAAGCATTCAGCGGATTAAAAAATAAAAACGCGCGTTTTATTGACGAATCCGATGTCGTCAATGACACCGCCATTGAGTTGTCTTCTCAATTAAGAGATTTGCATAACGAGGTACAAAAGCGAACGCACGAGATCGAAAAAGAAAGGGATTTCATTACCCGCTTATTAAACACGGCACACGCCCTAATGATCACCCAAAATAAACGCGGACAAATTGCCCTAGTCAATCATCACGCGCTAAAGATTACCGGCTACCCTCAGGACCAACTATTACATCATAAYTTCTCAAAACTACTCGATTACAACGAACACTTACCCGACATCCGCGTACAACTACAAGAATTAATTGAAGGTAAAAAAACAGAATACAACCATGAATCCGACTTACTCTGTCGCGGCGGTAAAGTCGTGCATATGTCCTGGTTTCATACCCGTCTGGCAGGCCGAGAAAACGATGACCATCTACTGTTAACTATTGCAATAGACATTAGCGAACGAAAAAAGGCCGAAGAACACCTTGGATGGCTCGCTTCTCACGATCCATTAACCGGCCTTTTTAATCGACGTCGATTCTCGGAAGAACTAGACCGTGTCTTCTCTTCCAGTATTCGATATAGACATACCGGGTCGGTACTATTTTTTGATCTCGACGAATTTAAAGACACCAACGATACCAGCGGACATCAAGTTGGAGACATGTTGCTACGGCGAGTTGCCGATACATTAAAAGGCTGCACACGGGATACTGATATTATTGCCCGCCTAGGAGGCGACGAATTCGCCCTGCTAACGCAAGAAAGCAGTGAAAAAGAGGCCACCGAAACCGCCGAAAGAGTCAGAGAAGCGCTCTCAAAAATTACCATACAAGGAAAAAACCGCATTCACCGGGTCTCTACGAGTATTGGGGTGGTTTTGTTCCCTCAACACGGTGATTCAATTGAAGAATTACTAACCAATGCCGACATCGCCATGTATCAAGCCAAAGAGGCTGGGAAAAATGGCTGGCGTCTCTATAACGCAGAGGAATACGGTCGTGATTACATTAACAAACGCGTCTATTGGCGGGACAAAGTCCAACAGGTCCTCGCCGAAGACCTAATCACCATGTTTTATCAGCCTATCATCAATCTATCCACTGGCGAGATCTCGCATTATGAAGCGCTGTTAAGAGTCCCGGATGAAAATGGCGACCCACTACCGCCTACCGATTTAATTTTATCGGCAGAAAAAAGTGGTCTTATTCCTGAATTAGATCAAAGAATTGTTTCGAAGGTCCTTCACGACAAAGCACGTTTAAGCCGCGAAAATATTCACTCAAGCGTGACCATCAACTTATCGGGCATCTCATTTCATAACCCCGACATCGTGACTAAGATCCAACATGAAATAGAAAAAAACAAACTAGACCCCAATCAAATAATTTTCGAAATAACCGAAACCGCAGCCGTATCGGACATTGGCATCACGATTAAAATAATGGACGAATTAAAGAAATTCGGCTGTTTATTTGCTTTGGATGATTTTGGCGTAGGATTTTCATCGCTCTATTATTTAAAGCAATTCCCSGTCGACTTTGTAAAAATTGACGGCAGTTTCATTCGAGATCTGCATTGTCAGCCGGACGATCAAGTGCTGGTCAAAGCGCTCGTGGACGTAGCTCGGGCCTTTCGCAAGAAAACCATCGCCGAGTTTGTCGAAACAGAAGAAACCATACAGCTGTTAAAAGACCTCGGGGTTCATTACGCTCAGGGTTATTGCGTTGGCAAACCGCAACCGTTTGATACAGTGTGGCCAAACATCCCGTAATGCATTGCGTATCAATCAACTTCAGAGCTTGCCGCAGTATTCGCTGCCCCGGACGAATTCCCATCCTCAAGGTTACTGTGATCAACCGAAGGAATATTCGACGCAGACAACGACGCCTTCTCTATTGGGTGCCAAGTCACAGGGCTAAAAGACACCTCCACCTGGTGAGCATCGTGAATCGGTAATAATACATCTAACTCCATTACCCCCTCACCGTTAATTAAAAGCACCTCAACCACACCATTGAGCTCTAACTGATCCTTTAAAAGTACAATATTATACTGAACCTGCAGTTTGCTCAGTGCAGGCATAGGCTCCTCAGCAATGACTAAAGCCGTGCCTACGAAGTGCGGCGTAAACACTTGCTGGGTAATATTGTATTCTAAGGAGTCAATAAAAAAATGTTTTTCGCCTGAGATACGATCTATATAATCCAGGTGATTTTCAAGCGCATCAATACGTGAAGACTCTGAGCAAGCGGCAAGCATAGGGAGAATAGAGGTCATCACAACTATCCCCGTCGTTCCTAATGGGAAAACCCCGTTGTTGGATGAGAATGACCCAACGCATTCACTCAAGGCTGACATCAGCGATTTGATCGACATCAGACCGACGGGTATAGACGCTTGCGTTTCATGACTTTTTTAAGGTAATCCCGCGTCTCTTGATGAGGCAAGTTATTAATTAATTTCCTTAATACCTGTTCATCGGATAATTTATTTATCTCGGCTGCAGCGGACTCCATGCTGGCCCTGGAGATGAACGCCTTAGCCACATTGCTTGTGCCCGTATTATACGCCGCTATAGCGCAATACATGCGACTCAAGGGCTTATTAATCTCTTTCAAATAATGAAAATAGATCAAGTTAAGATAAGCCGAACCAATTTCAATGTTTTTTTCTGGATTGAACAGATAGGAAGGCGATAATACCCGTGGCTTTTTATAAAGATGTCGGGTTGCGTCACGCCCAGCAGTTGAAGGCACAATTTGCATCAAACCAAAGGCAGGCACAACTGATCGAGCGATCGGATTAAAATAACTCTCAGTGTGAATGATGGCAAATAACACGTCACTCGGAATATCCATTTTTTCGGAGTTGAGTCGGATCATTGACGAGTATTGACGCGCCTTTCGCGCAACGCGATCTTTTGGCAGAGGGACGACATAGGTCACTTTATTCTCCAAGTAAGCCACCTTATCGTCACCATTGGCTGCCAGCTGCTGTCGAAACCTAATGTAGGAATGCATAAGCAACTTGTCTGCTTGGCGCGCTACTTGTTGCTTAGAGGGTTGTGCACTGGCAAATAGCTCTGACAGCACCAGCTCTTCAGTGCCGTAACGTGGCTGAGTGGATAGCTTTAACTTGCGTCGAACAATCTTCAGGACTGGATCGGATTCATTCGCTGACTGAATTGAAGCACTAATTACCTCTTCAAGCTGTTGCTTAATAAAGCCTCTCATTGCACGCTGAAATTCTGAATTACTTTCCAAGGTGGTAATTCTAATTTCGTTAGCCGCAAAATCCACAGTCCTACGTGTAGACAAATCGTTTTCATAACTAACCCATTGATCCTGGTTAGACATTTCAGCTCGTCGCCACCGTTTTCGAAGCTGGCTAGCAACCTGCTGAGTGGCATGACGAAATACCTGCCGGTATTCCCGCTCGTTCAAATTTAAACTTTCGTCAAACTCTGTTTCAGCGCCCTCTTTATGCGCTTCTTTTGCGGGCTTGTTTTTATCTTGCGCTTCTTTTTCTTCAACACCCCAGAAGCCTTGGTTCTGCGGCTGGAACTCAGACGCACGAGACTCCGTTATCATTGGCGCAAAATGCAAACCAATGCCGATAGCGATTATCCCAACGCCCCGCAAATAGTGACCTAGTAGCGGTTTATTCACCCCTAGGTTTTTATACATTAATTTAATGTCAGCCATCGCTTGCAACGCTCATATTGGTCATGCWAATTCCGATTAGATAAATACGTTCGAAATCATACATTAATTAAAACAGCCCATTAAAAGTCCAGCAAAAGGACTTTAACTCATTGTTTTATCGATAGGTTCCACACGCCTAATCCTTAGTTCAGTATACCGAGGAAGCTCTGCTTGTCATCACCGTTGACGAAACAGTCTAAAAATAATGCGAACAACAACGCAGCCTTCTATTGTTAAAAAAAGACCTAAAGGGGATCAAAACCCTTTAAACACCAACACCCTGTACGTGCATCAAGATCCACCAACAAAACCATCATCATTAAAATCAATCCAGAACAATACGATTAATAACTATAGTTGTAATAACCGTCCTTGTAATAACTCAATTGCTATTCGCGTAATAGCGATAAATTGAATAGTTAGTGGAGTGGCAGTAACCGCGATTACATTAACCAAAAACAAAATACAGAATTAATAGACAACACACGCATACCGACCAAGCTAGTTACTTAGAAGCAGAACGTAATTCTTACCTGCCAAGGTTAACAATGTCACCACGTCGATACCCCATATTTTGTATAGGATTACTATTTATTTCATTGGTTTCCGGTTGCACTACGCTTGGCGACCGGATTGCCGTGACCTTAGCGGACGCTATTCTCAACAATAATGATTTAGAAATGGTCGAAGCCGGCGCCCCCGCCTATATATTATTAATTGATGGGCTCGCTCAACAAGAACCTAAAAATGCTAGCTTGGCGCTTACCTCGGCGCAGCTCTACAGCGCTTACGGAACCGCCTTTACCAGCACCCCGGAAAGACACGTATTACTCGCCGACAAAGCCTTTAGCTTTGCTAAAACAGGGGTATGCTTGAAGATCGAGTTTATCTGCGAAGTACAAAAAACCCCCTTCAAGTTATTTGAAGCAAAAATCAAACGCACGAAATTGACCCAAATAGACGAAATTTATATCTTAGGTCAAACTTGGGTCAATTGGATTCAGGCCCACAGCGACGATTGGAATGCCATTGCAGACATCGCGAAAGTACGTGTCATTATGGAGCAGGTCGTGGCGATTAATGAGTCTCACGATGGCGGTGGAGCGCACCTCTATTTAGGCGGCCTAGCCACGCTCCTTCCGCCTTCAATGGGAGGCCAACCGGAACGAGGAAGACAACACTTCGAAAGAGCAATTATACTTTCTGAAGGCAAGAACTTACTCATCAAGGTAACGTTTGCAGAACAATACGCGCGCCTAATGTTTAATAGAGCACTTCACGATAAGCTTTTAAATGAAGTCCTCAGTCAACCCACGTCTGCACCACAGCTCACACTGATTAACACGTTCGCAAAAAAGAAAGCGAAAAAGCTGCTTGCATCAGCCGACGACTATTTCTAACCCCGGCTAACACTCACCCCAGCGATACATCCCTAGCACGTATTTAGGAGACTTCGGGGCGAAATGTCTTGTTAATCTAGAATTGAGATACACTCATTACAATATTGCTTTTTCTATACTGAGGGCATCTCCATGCCAAGCTACATCGGTATTACTATTCGTGCCGCATTCATTACCATGGTGCTCATCGGCACCGCCTCTGCGCAGACATTCAAAATCGCCACACTATCTCCCGATGGCTCCCTATGGATGAAAAAGATGCGCGCGGGAGCCGCCGAGATTAAAACCCGCACCGAGCAGCGGGTAAAATTCAAATTTTATCCCGGCGGCATTATGGGCGATGACAAGGCCGTGTTAAGAAAAATTCGAGTCGGTCAGCTCCATGGCGGTGCTCTCGCCGGAGGTAGCCTGGCTAAATTTTACAAGGACAGCCAAATTTACAACCTACCCCTTAAGTTTAATGATTACCAAGAGGTAGATTTTATTCGTTCCACCTTTGATCCAATCATTATGGCCGGCTTCGAAAAAAAAGGCTTCGTGACCTTCGGGCTGGCTGAAGGAGGGTTTGCCTACGCAATGAGTAAATCAACGCCTATTACCCAAGTCGAGCAATTAAAACAATTTAAGGTTTGGGTGCCCAATGATGACAAAGCCTCCCTGGTAATAACACAAGCCTACGATATTTCACCCATTCCATTAAGCATTGCAGACGTTTTACCCGCCCTACAAACAGGGATCATCAACGCAGTCGCCACCTCTCCCATTGCTGCCATCGCATTGCAATGGCACACGCAAGTTGAATACGTCACCGACATCCCCCTAATGTACTTTTACGCCGTATTGGCGATTCAAAAAAAACACTTCTCAAAACTTTCCGAACAAGACCAAGCCACCGTAAAACAAGTCATGGGCAAAGTCTTTGAGGAGTTAAATGTACAAAACCGTAAAGACAATATCGCAGCCTTTGCAGCGCTTCAATCTCAAGGCATTCAACTCTCCACCCCCTCCAATGAACAACTTGCGGTCTGGCACCTTAAAGCCAAAGCCGCYAGTGAAGACCTTGTACAAAAAGGCGAATTATCCGCCGGCACACTCAGGGAGCTAGACACACTGCTCACTACCTATCGAAGCCAACACGCAGGAATCACCCCCTAACCCCACCCACCTTCAGGAACTTTTATTATCTGTGAATAATCCTGTGCAGAAGTACATCAAATATTTGCACACATTAGAAGATTGGATTCTGGTAGGCATGCTCGGCGGAATGATCTCACTCGCGACCGTACAAATACTACTAAGAAATCTATTCGACACAGGGATATTTTGGGGTGACGCCTTACTAAGAATAATGGTGCTCTGGATCGCCTTAATCGGCGCGACAGTCGCCACTCGATCCAACAACCATATTCGTATTGATCTAGTGAGCCGATTACTGCCACCACTAATCCATCGGTTTGCGACCACCTTGACCTTTTTTTTCACATCCCTGGTCTGCATTATCACCGCTTATTACAGCGTCGAATTCATACGCTTTGAATATGAAGATCAAACCATTGCCTTTGCTCAAATTCCCACGTGGGTATGCCAATCCATCATTCCCATTGCTTTTGGTTTAATGGCTCTGCGGTTTTTACTCCAAGGCCTCTTGAGTCTGCTTGGAAAAGACATCCCCCAAGGCGGTCTATAAATGATATTCGCTGTGGGTGCATTAGTACTACTAGCGTTTCTTGGCGCACCGTTATTCGTGGTCATTCTGGCTGCGTCAATACTGGGGTTTACCTCCTCGGAAGTAGATCTTTCGGTCATCGCCATTGAACTCTATCGAATCACTGATACCCCCATCTTGCTGGCCTTGCCCTTATTCACCTTTGCAGGTTACCTATTAGCGGAGGGAAAGACTTCTGAGCGCTTAGTGGGCTTAAGCCAAGCGTTTCTGGGCTGGATGCCAAGCGGACTAGCCATTGTGTCTTTTTTTACCTGCGCTTTTTTCACCGCGTTTACTGGCGCTTCAGGCGTGACTATCGTCGCAGTAGGCGCATTATTGTATCCCGCGTTAAAACAAGAAGGTTATTCAGATAAATTCAGCTTGGGCTTGGTGACTACTTCGGGCAGCTTAGGCTTACTCATCCCACCGTCATTACCCCTAATTCTGTTCGCGATCATTGCCCAACAGATGGGTTTTGGCGAAGAGGTATCAATTAAAGACTTATTCGTTGCGGGCTTAATACCCGCCGCATTAATGATTTTACTACTGTCGCTTTATAGCCTCTGGGAAAACAAAGACGCCCCCATCTCAAAACAGCCTTTCTCTTGGCCTCATGCACTAGCAACGATTAAACAAGCACGCTGGGAAATCCCTTTACCTATTTTTGTTTTAGGCGGCATTTACAGCGGTTTTTTTGCTATTTCCGACGCCGCTGCAGCCACGGTAATCTATGTCATTATTATGGAGCTTTTCCTTTACAAGGAAATCCCATTTCATCGTCTAGCCCACATTATGCGAGACTCGATGATGATGGTCGGCGGCATTTTATTGATCCTCGCCGTATCACTGGCATTTACCAATTACCTTGTCGATGCAGAAGTGCCTACGAAATTATTTCATTTAATCCAAGCTACGATCGAAAGCAAAATCGCATTCCTTTTGTTGCTAAATATCATCCTATTGGCTCTGGGCGCAATACTCGATATTTTCTCTGCATTAATCATTATGATCCC
The DNA here is from genome assembly GCA_002402085.1 of Gammaproteobacteria bacterium. Taxonomy (GTDB): domain Bacteria; phylum Pseudomonadota; class Gammaproteobacteria; order Pseudomonadales; family UBA3067. The sequence goes on along the minus strand of NVVB01000075.1, from coordinate 2,638 downwards.
ACTCATTTTACCAGTCGCCGTGGGCTACGGGATCGACCCAATTCATTTAGGTATAATCTTTCTCGCTAATATGCAGATTGGTTATTTCACCCCGCCGGTTGGCATGAATTTATTTATCGCCAGCTACCGGTTTAACAAGCCTATATTAGAACTTTATCGAGCGACCATTCCATTTATGTTTGTTTTATTAATCGCTCTATTGTTAATCACCTTCATCCCCTCATTAACGCTATTCTTCATACGTTAGCTCGTTCAATGAGTTATCTTAGATCATTATTTAAAATCATCTCTACGATTTACCTTTACCCCGTCTCTCAAATATTTTTATTAATACTTACAAATCTCTCACAAACTAGCCCAACAGATTCGCGTATAATTGGCCCAAGCTCACGCAAAGGGAACGCCCGTACTATATGACTGATTCGTATATCAATATCAACATATCTCCCGACCAAGTCATGAGCATATTGTCCCAACAAGAAGTCAAAGCACTTTGTGATACCCAAAGCAGTAATGACGAATTAAGAGAAACACTACGCCGCTGCGCGCTTGCAGTGTTGAACTGCGGTGGTCAAAGTGATGACAGCAAAGAAATCCTCGAACAACACAAAAGCTTTGAATTATTCATTCACGAACGCAACCGTGGCATTAAACTTGGATTAAAAAACGCGCCCAAAGGCGCGTTTGTCGATGACAAAATCATCACGGGAATCCAAGAAAATCTTTTTGCAGTCATTCGAGAYATTTTATACATCRACAGCGAAATMAAACAAAAYCGCYTRTTCGATTTARACKCYTCSGARAGCATYACYAGCGCKGTATTTCATATYYTWCGTAAYGCWAGAATMTTYAAAKCRGGRGYMGAYCCMAGTYTRATCGTWTGYTGGGGMGGRCACTCCATYAATCGYWATGAATACSAKTACACWAAAGAAGTSGGSTAYCARYTAGGATTACGYGGMCTYAAYATTTGCACCGGTTGYGGMCCWGGYGCMATGAARGGYCCCATGAAAGGKGCYRCYATYGCYCACGCCAARCARCGCATMARYAATGGWCGMTACATYGGBTTCACCGADCCCGAAATCATTGCCGCCGAATCRCCCAACCCCATTGTYAATAATTTGGTCATCTTGCCTGACATTGAAAAGCGCCTTGAGGCGTTTATACGCTGCAGCCACGGCATTGTGGTATTTCCAGGCGGCGCCGGTACGGCTGAAGAGATACTTTATATTTTAGGCATCCTRYTACACCCTAAAAATAAAGACATYCCWTTCCCSTTRRTTTTTACYGGYCCAGAAAAAAGCMRSGCCTATTTTGAAACCATYCATCAATTTATCGGCACTACATTAGGTGAAGCAGCGCAAAACCGATACAAGATTGTTATTAATGACGCCAATTGTGCAGCACAAATTATTAACCAAGGCATGCAGCAGGTAAGAGATTATCGCAAAGCACACAGCGATGCGTTTCATTACAACTGGCTAATGCATGTTGAACAGGGGCTCCAAACACCGTTTATCCCCACCCATGCCAACATGGCACAACTGAATTTACATCCTGATATACCGAGCCACGAATTAGCCGCCAATCTACGTCGCGCTTTTTCTGGCATTGTGGCAGGCAATATTAAAGAGCAAGGTGTACAAGCAATCGAAGATTTCGGCCCCTTTGAGATCAACGGGAATCGTAAAATAATGGATCCCATGACCCATTTACTGCAATCCTTTGTGGCTCAGAAACGCATGAAGGTTTCCACCTCAGACTATCAACCCTGCTATATTTTAAAGCACTAGATTTTGAAGCACTGAATTTTAGCGCTTTAACGCCAAATTTTTTGGCTTTTTAAAAATCTGAATAAAAGGTAAAGCCCCCTCCTCCAGCCGAGTCAAAAAGTGCGGCACGGCTCTCATAATTAAGTTCTCCAAAAAGTGGGCAACGCATTCTTACGCATCAAAAAAAATTTCTTTTTCTTAAAAATGCGAACCAATTAATCTCATCAACGGCTACTGCGTCAAATTCTTGACAGCCATCAATAAGACAAATACAGCGTGAGACCTAGATCGGATTTTGTGTGCTCACAGCACTTTATGATACCTCCCGTTAGTACCTCATAGAGTTTTCCCTTCCTTCATTCATGCAGGAGATATGAATGCACACAAAATCTTTAATCGCCTTGGCGTGCAGCGGAGCATTCGCCTTCGCAAGCCCTTCAATTTCAGCTGATGATTCTGTCAACATTAGCGGTTTCCTAACCACCGGAGTAAGTATCTCTGACAATGAAATCCCCTACCTCTCTAACAGAGGAATCATCGATGAGCCTAATTTCCATTCTGAATCAGTACTAGGCATTCAACTGGACAGTACTATTGATGATAAAACCCGTGTTTCAACCCAACTAATCGCCAACTTTAGTAGCGACAATTTTGATACCAACGCAGAATGGCTGTTTGTAGAACGAAATATTTCGACACGCTTCCGCGTGCGTGCCGGGCGGCTACGCCTACCCGTCTATGCCGCGTCTCGCTATGTCTACGTCGGCGCTGCTTATCCTTGGGTGCGCCCTCCCGAAGAAGTCTACGCACAAATGGCTGGCATCACTCGGTTTAACGGACTCGATGCGAACTGGCAAACTGAATTAGGA
>NVVB01000074.1:9732-23417 GCA_002402085.1 Gammaproteobacteria bacterium | reverse complement strand
TCCTGCCGCAACCCCTCTGCTCGACTAAGATCCTTGCCTTGGGTCAATTGCCAAAACACCAAGGCAGCTGAGTAGGGACTGCCCTTGATTATATTTTGTCGCGCTTTTTCAAACCAAGGATCATCAATCTTGTAGCTACGGATTAACTTAATGGCATCATAGACGGACCTAGCCTTCGCCAAGATAACCCATAGCTCGCTATAGACAGACAACCTCCCTGGCGCCATGGTCGATTCATAACGCTGATCCACCGCGGCGAATAATTCACACAAGACCTTGTGGTTTTGCGCAGTATCAAATGACCACGACATGGCCTGCACTCGTTCAAGAATCTTTTCGACCCCATCACTGCCCACATAATAATCCGCTAAGCCCACTGCCTTGGCATCCGCAGCATTGAGTTGCGCGCCCGTGAGCCCCAAAAACAAACCTTGCCCCGCAGGCATTTTATTTAAAAACCAAGTGCCACCGACATCAGGAAATAAACCAATGGTTACTTCAGGCATTGCCAGCTTTGACTTTTCGGTCACCAAACGAATTTGGCTGCCCGCCATAAGCCCCAAGCCCCCACCCATCACCAAACCATGGCCGAAGCATACAATGGGTTTCCGATATTGGCTGATGAGATAATCCAACCGATACTCACGGCTGAAAAACTGATCACAATAATCATAGGGTTTTTCTGGGGCAGTCATCGACTCATACAAAGACCGTATATCGCCCCCTGCACAAAAAGCCTTGCCGCCCATGCCATACAACAACACCCCAGCGACTTCGTCATCAGTCTGCCACTGCAATAAATGTTGATAGAGTAAATCAACCATTTCCAAAGTCAGCGCATTAAGAGTCTTAGGCGAGTTCAAACCCACGGTCAGCAAATATAAACATTGACCTTGCTGTTCCTTCACCTTAAGTCGATCAATGACCAGCGCGGTAGAATCATTCATGAATTTTGTCCTATACATCGAGCTGCCCATACAAGGCAACCAATTAAAACATCCGCCTCTTAGCGATTAGACCAATCAGGCGATCGCTTCTCTAAAAATGCAGTCACACCTTCTCGTTGATCTTGTGTATCGAATAGATCCACAAAAGCCGAGCGTTCTTTCACTAACGAGCCACTTAACGAACCACCCCGTGCCGCTTGAATCGATGTTTTACACGCACGCACACTGCACGGACTTTGTTTTTCAACCCGGCTGGCTAACGCCAAGGCTCGCCCCAAGCCCTCACCTTGTTCAACCAACTCTTCCACCAAGCCTATACGCAGGGCCGTCTCAGTATCGACCCGCTCGCCACACAAGATCATCCGCTTGGCCCAGCCTTCCCCCACCAGCCAAGGCAATAACTGCGTGCCTCCTGCACAAGGCATCAGCCCTACAGACGCTTCGGGTAACGCTAATTTTGCTTGCCGCTCAGCAATACGAATATCGCACGCCAACGCGGCTTCCAAACCGCCGCCCATGGCATAACCATTAATTGCAGCGATAGACACGCCCTCGTATTGCGCCAGCGTTTCAAACGCCTCACCAAATAAAGTCGCCATATTACGCGCATTGGGTTTATCACCATCGGCAAATAAATTTAAATCAGCGCCCGCAGAAAAAAACTTATCCCCTTGCCCCGTGATCACAAGACTGTAATTCTGATCATCATCATTCAGCTCCAAAACCAAGCGCTTTAAGTGCGCTAAGTTTTCAGGATTCCAAGTATTAGCCGGCGGATTATTAATGGTAATAACCGCCGTGTGGCCTTGGATGTCGATCTCAAGAGTCTGACTCATACGCTTAGTGTCCTATATAGAATTATAGTGCCGTGGATAAGATTCTAATGCCCTGAATAAAATGAACGTTAAAAAACGCAGCTAAAACACGCCGGCCATTATTATTTCAATTGAATAGTCATGTTGGGAGCCGATACAGATTCATCATCAAACCAACGCGCCGTCACCGTTTTAGTTTCAGTGTAAAAGCGCACGCCTTGTTTCCCGTAAGCATGTAAATCCCCGCAAAAAGATTTCTTCCATCCGGTAAACGAAAAAAACGGCAACGGTACCGGCACTGGCACATTAATGCCCACCTGCCCTACTTCAACATGCTGCTGAAAATGTCGCGCGGAAGCGCCAGAAGAGGTAAAAATAGACGTGCCATTGCCATACGGATTATCATTAATTATTTGCAGCGCCTGCTCTAAAGAATCAGCACTCATCACCAATAATACCGGGCCGAAGATCTCTTCTTTATAGATCGTCATGTCAACGTCAACATGACTAAACAAGGTCGGCCCCAGCCAATTGCCATCCGGGTAGCCATCAACCACCACCTCGGAGCCATCCAATTCAAGTGTGGCTTTTTCCTTAACGCCTTGTTGAATCAAGCCCAACACACGCTGTTTGGCTTCTTGACTAATCATCGGACCATAATCAGAATCCTCATTCTGCCAAGGCCCAGGTTTTAACGCCGTCATTGCGGATTTAATATCGTCCAGCCACGTCTGCGCATCCCCCACCAATATCGCCACACTAATGGCCATACATCGTTGCCCAGCCGCCCCACAAGACGCGCCTATTAAATTATTAATCACCTGCGTTTTATTGGCATCCGGCATCACCACCATGTGGTTTTTAGCACCGGCAAAGGCTTGCACACGCTTTAATGCATCGGTCCCCGTGCGATAAATATGTTGCGCTGCGTTCACCGAGCCGACAAACGAAATGGCTTGTACCGTGGGGTGGGTGATCAATTGATTGACCTGATCAGCGCCGCCATGCACCACCTGTAAAACCGAARGCGGAAGTCCCTCGTCCTGAAGGCATTGATGAAATATTTTAGCGATTTCGTTGGGGGTTAATGGCACCTTCTCAGACGGTTTTAAAATAAACGTATTGCCACACGCAATCGCCAAAGGGAACATCCATAACGGAATCATCGCCGGAAAATTAAACGGTGTAATACCAACGCACACCCCCAGCGGATAACTGTACGAATAACTATCAATGCCATCGGCAACATTGCCTGAGGTCTCGCCCATTAATGACGAACTAATATTACAAGCTTGCTCAACAACTTCAATACCACGCCAAATATCYCCCATGGCATCCGCAACCGTTTTACCCGTTTCGCTGCTTAAAATCTCCGCCAGTCGGCTTTGTTCTTGCTTTAAGCGATCTTGAAAACGCAACATCAAGCGGGCTCGCTTGGGAGCTGGCACATAACGCCATTGTTGATACGCCTGTTGAGCATCCATCACGGCCTGGTCCACTTCATCCGCAGTACAAAAAGGCACTTCAGCAATCACTTCTTGGGTCGCGGGGTTGGTCACCGCAACATAGTGGTCAGACTGACTGGCGCGAAACTGCCCTTGGATATAAACCGGGAGTTGAAGACTCATAAAGGTTTTCCTTAACAATAAATTGATCACTGCGGATCAAATAAACATTTTTATAATTAGTTTTCGTTCACGGTAAAAAAGCCGATTCATTCAGCTCCATTCTTAACGCGACGTATTAATGCTGCTTTATTAATGCTGTTCTATTAATGCTATATAGCTTAATACTATTTATGACTACTGCTTTTTGACTACTGCTTTTTGACTAGAAGGGCTTAACGAGCTTAACGCTCAAGCTTACAAATCCTGCAATTGCCAATCGATCGCCGTTGCACCATTGGCTTGTAAGTATTGGTTCGCTTTAGAGAAATGCTTGCAGCCTAAAAAACCACGGTGCGCAGAGAGTGGCGAGGGGTGCGGGGCTTTCAAAACACAATGCTTATCCTGGTCAATAAATGCGCCCTTCTTCTGGGCATAAGCACCCCAAAGTAAAAACACCACGCCTGCTCGGTGTTCATTTATATGCTCTATAATTCGGTCGGTGAACTGCTCCCAGCCCTTACGCTGGTGAGAAGCGGCCTTGCCCCGTTCCACCGTTAAGACGCTATTGAGTAGCAACACGCCCTGGGAGGACCATTGATCCAAACACCCATGATTCGGCAACACACATCCCAGATCACTGCTTAATTCTTTAAATATATTTTTTAAAGACGGCGGAGGACGCACGCCCTCAGGCACTGAAAAACTAAGCCCATGGGCTTGGTCATCACCATGGTAAGGGTCTTGCCCCAGCACCACGACTTTGACCTGATCAAATGGCGTGGCATCCAGTGCTTTGAAATAGTGCTCGTCAGGGGGGAAAACAGTCTTGCCGTGACGCTTTTCAGACAATAAAAAGCGTCGTAACTTGTGCATATAATCCTTTTCAAACTCATCACTTAAGCGCGCTTTCCAGAGCGGTTCCAGCGGTATATCAGTTGCCATTATCTAAACTCCGCCCTTTATAGTAATTCGTTATAGCACAGCATGCTACGCGGATTCCAAGCGCATTGCCAGCGGCCCCCAGCGACATGTTTTGACTCAATAGATTGGCTAAAGTGACCTATGCTTAGAGATACAATACTCACTGTTACTGGGCGCGCGAATTAACCATTACCCACTGGCGTGACGGATTTACACAGACAAGAAGTTGAGTTTTAGACTTGCCAGAAGAACCAAAGGCACACGCACCTCGCCTTGACTTTACACCGCCCTGCTCGATCAACACGAGCGGCGTCATTTCGGCCCCAGCACAGGCCTACGACCTGAGCTTTAAAGATATTGCGGGCTGGGCTTTGGTGCTGGCAATCTTTTGTGCCCTGCCACTCTTGTTTATGGCGCTTGGCGTCGACTTCTCAACCGCATCAACTGCCCCAGAGATCGCCACCACAAACACATCAATAAGCGCAGGCGCTCCCCCATCATTAAACGTACTCGCCCTACAAGCACTGCGCGGCACCTTATCCCATACCTTATTGGAATGGAGTGCAGTGTGCGCCGCACTATTTCTCTCCATGTTATGCTTCACTCGCTACCAAACCACCTGCGAAACATCCTTTGCCATCATTGGTACAGCACTTTTTTGTACTGGAATGATGGACATATTTCACACCTTCGCTGCCGACCGAATCATTCAAAGCGCCTCAGTCCACTCTAATTTTATGCCTTACTCATGGGCCTTATCGCGCATTGCACAAGGCATGTTTCTCCTCGTGGCCGTGGGTGCCTATGCCCTATTGCCCAAAACCTCCGGTTTACTCGCGCCCCCCAAAGCCACCTGGATCTTTGTACCCTGCTTCGCCGCAGTGACTTACTTGCTCATCAGCAGTGCCTCCAGTGCACATAATTTACCCACCATTGTATTTCCAAACGCTTGGCTGCCGAGACCCTTTGATCTTTATTCGCTGCTGCCATTTTTAATCTGCGCGACGATTTTATTGCCCTTATACGCTCAGAAATACCCCAGCTATTTTGCCTATTCCTTATGGCTGTCCGCTATTCCACAAATTGCAGTAGGGCTCTACATGGCTTGCGGCTCCACGCAAGTACATGACAGTGCATTCAATATCGCCCATGGCCTAAAAATTATCGCTTACTTAATCCCCATCGCAGGCCTAACCATCGAGCGAATCTACGAGCACAATCAGCAAGCTGATTTAAAGGAAAAATTACTGGAAAAAACCAACACCTTATTAGACAAACAACGGGACTTCGAAAATGCGCAGTACCAGATGGCCGCCACCGCTGACTTTGCCGAGTCATTGAATAAAATTGATGCCCAAGACACCTATCAAACCGCTATAGAAACCCTCAGTAAAAACCTACAACTGCCCTTCGCCGCACTGTACTTAGAAACCCCACAACTGGGCTTTCACTGCCAATTTGTCACCAATTTAGATTCCGATCATATTGCCGCGAATGAAATCGAAAGCTCAGGTTTTCCTCTCAAGGTCTATCGGGAAGCCAAACCCCAAACCTTGTCAGGCCCTTTTGACGACGAGCAACTAGTGATTCGATTTGGCATCGGGAAAATAAAGCTGTGCGCGATCACCGGTTGGCCGATCATMTTTCAAGGCAATTGCATCGGCGTGTTGGTCGTCGGGCATATCACCCAGACCACCGAACAACAACTCATTTACATCAACGCGAGTTTGGATCAGTTGGGCGTTCGTATTTATAGCTTCAGTCTCGACGAACAACGAAAGGCGTTGATCCAAGATTTGGAGAAAGAATCCCTAGAGGCAGAAAAGGCCTCTCAAGAAGCCATGCGTGCCAACCAAGTGAAAAGTGAATTCCTGGCCAATATGTCTCACGAGTTGAGAACGCCAATGAATTCAATTATCGGCTTTAATAAACGGCTACTAAAAAGTCTCAAGAGCACCATTGCGCCACGTCACTACGAAGCCTTAACCACAGTAGACCGCAACGCACGCCTATTATTGGGCTTAATCAATGACATTTTGGACCTGGCTAAAATCGAAGCCGGGAAAATGGAGTTATCACTCACAGAAGTAGACCTCGATGGGCTCATACATCAAGTCACCACCAACATGAGCAGTCTATTAGATAAGAAAGACATTGAAGTTAAATTCCATACGTCCTCGCCGAATATCACCGTATCAGGCGACGTGATGAAGATACAACAAATACTCAACAACCTATTTTCCAACGCCGCCAAGTACACCCAAGAAGGCTATATCGAAATTGGTTTATACGAGATCGACCACCCTAAACTAGGTCCGGCGATTCAAATCTCGGTCACCGACTCRGGCATCGGTATCAGCAAAGAAAACCAAAAAAAGCTATTTCATAAATTCACTCAATTTGAAAACCTTCCGTCCAATAAAGTACAGGGCACCGGGCTGGGCTTAAGCATTACCGCAGAGTTTATTAAAATGCATAACGGCCTCCTCGATATAATAAGCCAGCCAGGCATAGGCAGTGAATTTATAGTATTTCTACCGAAACAACAGAATCAACAGACACAAGCGGACGGCACTGGCACCGAGGGCGGAAACATTGGCAACACAGAACAAAAGCGCCTTCACAACGAAAACAACACCCATGAAAACAATGCCAATAAAGGCATCACAAACACCTCAGCCTCGTCAACGCGAACGCCAGAAACCCGCGTTCAAAAACAAGGCATGACCTTTCTATGCATTGACGACGACGATAATAGCGTCGATTTCTTACACGACATCCTTCAACAAAAGAGCACGCGTATAGCCGTCGTAAAAAACCAACAAGACTTACTCAACCAAACCGCGGCAGACCCTGCCGACTTAATATGCATTGACGTAAACTCATGCAATATTAAATCGTTATTAAGAGTGGAGCGAATCAAATCCGAAGCCTCGATTGCGTTTATCCCCATGGTTATTATTGCAAAAAAAGACAACGCAACACGCTACATTAAGAAAGGCGCCATCCAACTCATTCCGCRACATTTGATATCCGTTCAACTGGCCAAGKCCGCCACTATTCGAGCCGATGAGCAAGTCGAGCGTATTTTAATTGTCGGCCAACAAAACCCATCAATGCCAAATATTATGGATTTAGTGCAACCCTTAAATGCACAATGCGCCCTTGCGAAAGATCCCGCCGATGCCATTGAGGCCATTGCACAAAGCCTTCCTGATCTGTTTATTATTGATTTTACAGCGCCTACACAAAACCATTACAAGTTTTTAGAGTTGCTCGCCAAGCATGAGGACTGGGCTGAGATTCCGATTCTATTGTTGATCCCTCAACAGCTCAGCAACGCACAGATTGATGCGCTCAATCAACACACCAAACAAATCATTACCTCAGGCAAATACACCGCACAATTGATCACGCGCTCATTTTTAAACCATAAAAAAACCCATGCACTCGACTCAGCATCGAATGATRGGTTTAATCAAAACCAAGACYCTAGAACCACKACCAAYMGCAGTGATTCATCTTCAAACGCGGCTTAAGATTGACGACGCATGTGAGGAAACAGAATCACGTCTCGAATAGTCGGCGAATCAGTAAACAGCATCACCAAGCGATCAATGCCAATACCTTCACCCGCMGTCGGCGGYAARCCGTACTCAAGCGCRGTAATATAATCTTCGTCGTAATGCATGGCTTCATCATCGCCCGCATCTTTCTCCATAACTTGATCACGGAACCGTTGTGCTTGATCTTCGGCGTCATTTAACTCCGAAAAGCCATTGGCAATTTCTCGCCCACCGACAAAGAACTCAAACCGATCAGTGACCAGTGGATTATCATCATTACGTCGCGCAAGCGGCGATACTTCCGTGGGGTATTCTGTAATGAACGTCGGTGCCATTAAGCGGTGTTCAACAATCTTTTCAAAGATTTCAATTTGAACCTTACCAATGCCCCAACTATCTTTGAGAGGAATGCCCAAATTCTCAGCCACGGCGCGCGCACTGTCGACATCAAGCAATTGCGCTTCGGTCAAACTGTCATCATGGCTTAAAATAGATTCGATTACTGTCATGCGCTTAAATGGTTGGCCAAAGTCATAGGTATCGCCTTGATAAGGCACCTGGGTCGAGCCCAATACTTTTTCAGCAATGGAGCGCAACATGCCTTCGGTCAGGTCCATCAAATCCTTATAATCCGCATAGGACTGGTAAAACTCTACCATGGTGAACTCAGGATTATGGCGAGTCGACAACCCTTCGTTTCGGAAGTTACGGTTGATTTCAAATACTCGTTCAAAGCCACCCACGACTAAGCGCTTTAAGTACAACTCAGGCGCAACCCGCAAATACAACTCCATATCCAGCGCATTGTGATGGGTAATAAACGGCCGTGCGGTAGCGCCACCAGGAATCACGTGCATCATGGGGGTTTCAACTTCTAAGAAATCACGTTCCACCAAATAGCTACGAATGCCATCAATCACCTTAGTACGTATTAAAAAGGTTTTGCGGCTGTCTTCATTGACCATTAAATCAATGTAACGCTGACGATAACGCGACTCTTGATCCGCTAGGCCTTTGTGCTTCTCWGGCAAMGGACGCAACGACTTGGTCAGCATTTCAATGGCATCCACTTCCACGGTCAACTCACCCGTTTGGGTGAAAAACAACGTGCCTTCAGCGCCAATGATGTCACCGATATCCCACTTYTTAAAMCCGGTGTTGTATTCSCCTTCYGCCAAYTTATCTCGMGTCACRTAGATCTGCACYCKTCCAGASACRTCTTGRAYYGTRGCAAAACTTGCCTTGCCCATAATMCGRCGCARCATCATTCGACCGGCAATYTTYACYCGMACSCCCRSYKYSASCARYGCYTCRGGSTCYRTKGCRCCGTRYTCTTTATGAATATCRGCMGCCAACGCATCWCGMCGAAARGMRTTWGGAAARGCGTTGCCCTTCTCTCGYATSRCRGTCARYTTCTGWCGWCGCTGSGCGATTAARGWATTYTCATCCACTTCYTTSYCGGCMYYRTTKTTRCCTTTNCNGCTNTNGCTTGYMTTKSWSTTRCTTGTMTKWNGNTTNNTTGTCTGTGGRTTGCTTRTTTGTCATTGCCTAACCTAAATAAAACYRTYGTTAATAATYTTTAATKAAWATNGMARTSWAATSWWNTANTGMNCKAARWYSYNTNGTAMAAAAAMCSAGCCCTATAAWCCCGAYTTTAAACTGGCTTCAATRAACTGATCAATCTCRCCGTCSAGCACCGCGTTKGGATTACTGCTYTCTACSCCRGTRCGTAAATCTTTSACYCGSGAYTGATCCAAYACRTASGARCGRATCTGACTGCCCCARCCGATGTCCGCYTTACTGTCTTCCAASGCYTGCTTYTCSGAATTWCGTTTCTGTAAYTCAAACTCATAAAGCTTGGCTTTAAKYTGCTTCATGGCCTGGGCTTTATTCTTATGCTGCGAACGGTCGTTCTGACACTGCACCACTAAATTGGTGGGTAAATGGGTAATACGAATGGCGGAATCAGTTCGGTTAACGTGCTGCCCACCCGCGCCACTGGCACGGTACGTATCGATACGCAGATCCGCAGGATTCACGTCGATATCAATGTCATCGTCCACTTCAGGCGAGACAAACACCGATGCAAAAGAGGTATGACGCCGACTGCCCGAATCAAACGGCGACTTTCGTACTAAACGGTGCACGCCGGTTTCAGTTCGTAATAAGCCATAGGCGTATTCGCCTTGATAATGGATGGTGGCACTTTTAATCCCCGCCACATCCCCAGCCGAGGACTCAATCAACTCAGTTTTAAAGCCTTTACGTTCACCCCAACGAAGAAACAGACGCAATAACATATCCGCCCAATCTTGCGCCTCGGTACCGCCGGAGCCCGACTGAATATCCAAGTACGCGTTACAGGGGTCCATTTCATTGCAAAACATGCGTCGAAACTCGAGCTTAGCAACGTGCTCCTCCATCCCCACAAGGTCCTCGACAATACTGTCGACGGTGTCTTGATCGTCTTCGTCTGCCGCCATGGCCAGAAGGTCTTGCGCATCATTCAAGCCTTCATCCAATGTTTTCAGGCCAATAACCACTGACTCAAGGGACGCACGTTCTTTACCCAACGCTTGSGCTTGCTCGGGGGAATCCCAAATAGAGGGGCTTTCTAACTCGCGAACGACTTCTTCTAAACGCTCTTGCTTAAGATCGTAGTCAAAGATACCCCCGTAAGCCCTGACTACGCTCAAGGAGGTCTTTTATTTGCAACACAATGGGATTAATTTCCATTCTTAGGGCTCTATATCGAAGAATCAATTAAACGGTACGCCGTACGCAAAATACCACCGTTCTTAGCGAGGGGATTCTACCTCAAGCCATAGGCAATGGTACAGACCATGGCGTATACAGACAAAGGCACAAACAGGCTTAGAGATCGATAGATCTAGAGACTTATAGACCTCGATACCTATAGACCTCAATACGTATAGCCCGAGAAATACATGAACCTAGAAATACATAGACCTAGAAATACATGGACCTAGATAACGACTGAAACTACAGGCAAGCGATTGCGAACACCAAGCACTGTATAGCCGCGCTGAAACCTTAAGCAAGCGGCATCACATACACATGGTAGGCCTCAGGTAAATATTGATCCACTACAGAGCCTACATGAATCGCTTCTTCAGGAATTCCATCGCCTGTACTGAAGGCACGAAAATGGTGYTGGCATTTATCCTCACACAAGACCGCATTGGCCTCCACCTCAACCCAAATAAAAATCCGACGCACCGACACCACATACTCTACTTTCCGCACGGTATTTTCCCGAGGCAACTCAATATCCACGCCTTCGGCACTCAGCGGTACTTCATATTTATGGATGGTTTTCATGGCAGTCGTCCTTTGCTCTTTAACCTAACAAGCTTAGACCACGCTTAGAAAAGCAACGGTCACTTGCGCACCTGGGCAATCGCCTCGGCCAAGGTTTCAGCCACACCGTCAGCCGACGACACAGGCACATTCGTAAAGCTCAACAACAAAGACGGCGGCGCTACGGAACGGATTTCAAACGCTGACAACAAGCACAAGCCTAAGCCCAGCTTGCGCGCGACTTTCTGTAACCGCTTCGCATCCGTAACATTCAACAACTCAACGATGATGTGCATGCCCCCAGGCTGGCATTTCACCTTAAGCTCATGCGACAACCTATCGTTCAGCGCGGCCGCTAGCGCATCTCGCCGCTGGCCATAGAGTGAGCGCATTTTTTTAATATGCAGGCTAAATTGGCCTTTGATAATCATCTCCGCCACGGCTTTCTGCTCAAGTGATGAGCCCACTGACGCCAACGACGAACAACACACTTCAAAACGGCTTTGCAGGGGCTTCGGCACCACCACATACCCTAACTTCAATGAGGGACTCAGGACCTTACTAAACGACCCAGTATAAATAACGCGCTGACACGCATCCAGACTTTTCAACGCCGGCAGCGCCTGCTCACCGTAGCGAAACTCACTGTCATAATCATCCTCAATGAYCCARCTTGCTTGGSAGTCAGCCCAATTCAAAAGCGCCATTCGACGCTGYAATGAAAGCGTAACGCCCAGGGGYGCTTGATGAGTRGGCGTCACCAAAGCGAATCGCGCATTGGGGGCATTTTTAATGCCCTCCTCAACCCGYARSCCCTCYTCATCCACAGACACTGGAATCACCGACATGGCTAATTGTTTCACGCAATCGCGGACACGAAAATAACCGGGGTCTTCACACCAGACCTCATCACCGGCATGGCCCAGGCACTGCAAAATCAGATTCAACGCGCCTTGAAAACCCGCGGTAATGAAAATTTGTTCCGGCTCCGCATTCACGCCTCGAGAAATGGCTAAATAATTCGCCAAGGCCCGTCGCAGCGGAAAATGACCAAACGAACAACCGCGAATCAACTGCTCAACCCCACCGCTGCGAGCATGTTTATTAATTAGTCGATTCCAATATTTTCGGGGGAAGGCATCCAACGCAGGCAAGCCCATTTGCAGCGGCAAGTATTGAGGCTCAACCGCCAGCGTAGGCTCCGGCGCATGAGTCTCTTCAATATCAGGCTCAGGGAGTTCCGCTAACCAACCTTCAGACTTAATTAATTGCGATTCTAAATTTGGATTAACCCGCGTGCCGGCTGCTCCCGCCGCACACACATAGCCTTCGGCCAACAGCATTTCATAGGCGCGCTCCACCGTCCCGCGCGAACACCCCAGCTCCGCAGCCATATTTCGACTCGATGGCAAACGCGCATTGGGTTCAAGGTGCCCGGCTAGAATTTGATGCACGATTTGCTTATAAAGCGAGCGATAGATGGCAGAACCTTTCGCTTCAAGAGTCAGTTGGGTCGGTGCGAGCGCGTCCATATGGCCTATCGATTTAGTCAATTCTTGGCCCTTCTTTATAGGCCAATTCAAACGTAAAGTCTATCGGCCTCACGTTATCAAAGTGAACACGTCACTTAAAGCCAAGCCAGAACCCAAATGCTTTACCGGAGCAAAATCCTTAATCAACAAGAACGCCTTTGCGACGCACGTTAACTACCCCCTTTATCTAGGCTATTTAACGCGATATCCCCCAAACTAAGCAACGCAGAACGATCTTAACGAGCAAGAATTCTTCCAGGTGATGCATACATTTAGCGCATTGGCCCCACTCCAAAAGAGTGACCGTGCGAGTGATTAAGGAATCGCAATGAAAATATCAATCGTCTACAGCTCAGAAACTCACCACACCCAACGTCTAGCCGAAGCCATTCATATCGGCTGCCACTCGGTTGACAACATCAACAGCCAATTAATTCAAATCTCCGATGAAGACTTCCAAGCATCCCGCTGGAGTAACGAAAAGATACTGGCTGAACTCGATGACTCCGACGCAATCATATTCGGTTCCCCCACCTTTATGGGCAGTGTTTCTTCGAAGATGCAGGCGTTTATGGAAGCCACCGTTTCACGCTTCCTGCCAGAAACGTGGAATGGCAAAATCGCCGCTGGATTCACCGTCTCRGGCGGCACCGCCGGTGATAAATTTAACACYTTRAGCACCTTAACCACCTTTTCCATGCAGCATGGCATGATCTGGGTAGGACTCGGTTGCAACCCGTTCAATGAAACACACGGAATCAATGCCTGCGGCCACTACTACGGCGCAACAGGTCGCGCAGCACCGGATGACGATCCCGATAAAGCGCCGTCACCACAAGAACTCAAAGAAGGGCAATATCTAGGCGCACGGGTCGCTTTCTACGTMACCCAGCTCGCCAARTAATGAYYRCGCGTAAGCCATAAGCAAGCGCGCTCATCAATGCCGTTYYAAYCCAGCGTTWCAANCCNNCNNNNC
>NVVB01000074.1:0-9726 GCA_002402085.1 Gammaproteobacteria bacterium | reverse complement strand
GCGTTTAAGCTCATTCGTTAAACGCTGGGGATTTTAAAGTTGATTTTTAACAATACAGCCAAAGGAAGGTAAGTCATGAAGTTTGTCCGTCACGCTTTTTCGACCATTGTTTTAATCACCACGTTATTCACAACGTTAATCACGACAGGCATCACCCACGCAGCGCAATCGACTATTGGGATATTGGTCTATGACGGCTTTCTCACCAGCGACGTCACCGCGCCCATCGAAGTCTTTGGTGCCGCCACCCAACAATCCGAGCTTTCTTCTTATCAAGTGGTGCTCATCTCCGCGGCCCAAAACAAAACCGTTGTCTCTGAAGAGGGACTGAAGATTATTGCCGACAAAACTATTTTCGACCCACTCAAACTGGACGTTCTATTAGTGCCCAGCGCCTACGACATGACAGACGCATTAAACAATCAAGCGTTAGTCGCCTTCATCAAACAACAAAGCCAAACCGCGTCCTGGGTGGCGAGTAATTGTTCGGGCGCCTTTTTGCTGGCTGAGACAGGATTTCTAGACGGTAAAAAAGCCACCACCTGGGCAGGCGGCGAAGCGGAATTACTGAAGGCTTACCCGAAAGTCGACGTGCAATTTGATCAAAACGTCGTGATCGATGGTTCACTCATTACGTCCAATGGCGGACCGGTAAGTTATCAAGCCGCGTTTGAATTATTAACCCAGCTTAGCTCGAAAAAATTCTCCGATAAAATTGCTCAATCACTTCAGTTTGATCGACTCCATCGAGCCTTTAGATCAGGTCTTTAAATCAAGCATCTAAACACCATCAGCCCACCCGCAATGCGCAGTTATTTACGGACGCGCTAATTGGTGGGCGGGTGTTTTTTGCTGCACTACCTGCCCGTCAATGGAACACAACCAAGCATCATCGGATAAAAAGATAGTCCAYTCCGGRTGGCCTATATCGGTACGAAACGACACCAGTCTATACCCAGAGGTGAACGTAATGACCACCTCGGGCAACGAGCCGATTAGCTCAACAGCCACCACATGCTCCTTAAGCAATAAACTCAATTGCTCATCAATCATATCCTGCTCACTACTGCTCCCGCATAAAATGGTCGATGCGCCTTCCAGCCGCCATTCACAATCAAGCATGACAGAGTATTCACCGGCGGGATGATTGCGTGTTGGGTCTTGGGTCAACTGACCGACCTCAACAAAGATTGCTGTTTCATAGCCGCGCCAACTATAAGAAACAGGCAAACCTTTCATACCCGCCTGCAACAATTCAAATTCAGCACAGCTCATAATGAGACCACATTAATGTCGTTGAATTGCATACGCCAAGTCCGCTCCGAAAACAGTGCCGAAAACTAAAGTAAAAGTACAAACGCTAAACTACTAGTAAAGCAATAAAATCTTATTTGTGCCTACCGCATTACGAATAAAGATCGACCCACATAAGGTGCACAGAAGTAGGTTTTAAAAACCAGCCAATCAAGTATAAGGTCTATAAAAGCGAACCAACACAATCGAACCAACAAAACCGAACCAACAGAAATAAAAACCCCGTCCCCCTGTCCGTCCCCCTCTCCTTCTCCTTATGCCCCTCACGTTATTACCCCCCCAACTCAATGGCCCATATTGACATTTAGACCCAAGGGCCTGAACACCAAGACTCGTACTTAAATTGTTTTCGAGCGCCGTCGCGTTAAAAAACGCCTAATCACTGATTGCTAATGATTCAATAAAACTCAGCGCAGTATAAATTCACCCAACGCGCGCACTAACTATGGCGTCTTATAGACAACAACATTATCATCAAGGCTGCGCAGCGCACCGACTTCCAGAATCATTCGCGACCGGCCACAACGGCTCGCTACGCATAATTACGTTTTAACTCGCGCTTTATAAAACCAACTCATTCAACCTCCATCGCGAGGTTCAATAGGAAGAACATAATGGACGTTCGAACGTTAATGAAACGAGCTGCACTCGACTACGCAGACCTCGATGCAGTCRTGCACGGAGAAAGACGACTTAGCTTTAAAGAATCCTGGCAGCGAGGCATTCGCTTAGCCAATGGTTTACTCGACATGGGATTAAAGCCAGGCGATCGCGTTGGCGTCCTCGAAGACAACTCCATCGAAGCCGCTGATTTTTATAATGCCTGCGCAGTGGCCAACTTAGTCCGCGTCCCCCTCTACGCGCGCAACAGCGTCGAAGCGCACCAACACATGCTCGCCCATACCCAATGCCGGGTATTAATGGTCAGCGAAAACTACGCCCATGAAGTCGACCGACTACAATCCGAACTCCCCGACCTCGGCACCATTTTTGTCCGCGATAAAAACTACGAAACCTGGCTCGCATCCCAGTCAGACGTAGAACCCGACAGTGAAATAAGCCCCGACGATATTTTTATTATTCGACACACCGGCGGCACCACCGGCCCCTCGAAGGGCGTCTCCTATACACACCGTTCTTGGTTAAATGCCGGCCGCGACTGGTTTTACAATCTACTGCCCGTGGAACCCGGTGATAAATGCTTACACCTTGGCCCCATWGCTCACGGCTCGGGATATCAATTCCTGCCGGTTTGGTTAAACGGCGGCTGCAACGTCATGGTCGATCATTTTGACGCCAGCGACACCATCGACCTAATGGAACGAGAAGGCATCGCCTACCTCTTTATGGTGCCCACCATGGTCAACGCAGTCATACAGGCCGGCAGCGCGCTCAATCGTGACTGGAGTAAACTCAAGTGTTTATTAATCGGAGCCGCGCCCATCTCTGACTCCACCGCACTCGCAGCCCACGAAATTTTTGGTGACACCCTGTATCAAGCCTACGGACAAACCGAAGTAGTRCCTGTGGCATTTATGGGRCCGAAACAATGGTTCGGCGAAGTCGAAGGTTCAACGCCATTACGCGCCTGCGGCTTAGCGCCAGCCTTTGCCCAAGTGGCCATATGGGATGAGGAAAACAAGCCCCTGCCCCGTGGTGAAATTGGCGAAATCGTAGCCAAGTCCGACGGACAAATGACCGGCTTCTGGAATAACCCGAAAGCCAGCGCAGAACGATTAATTAATGGCTGGGTAAAAACCGGCGACCTCGGCCGCATCGATATCAACGGCTACCTCTACATAGTCGATCGAGCAGACGATATGATTATTTCCGGCGGCTACAACATATGGCCGATGGAATTAGAAAACGTCATCAGCGACTTACCGGAAATTATAGACGTTGCCGTATTCGGCGTACCCGATAAAAAATGGGGCGAAAGCCCGCACGCRGTTTGCGTAGTRGCACCGGAGACCAAACTCTCGGAACTCAACRTCAGCCAAGCCGATGTGATTAAACTSTGCGCGGAAAAACTGGGTTCCTAYAAAAAACCCTCGGCAGTGACCTTTACTCATACGCCCTTGCCCCTAAGYCCCGTGGGTAAAATCATGCGTAAAAACTTACGGGAACCGTTCTGGAAAGGCATTGATCGACGGGTTTCAGGCAGTTAAGCACAAAAAACAACATCAAAGTTAAACAACAAGATCAACCATTGTGACTCATGATTAAAGCCCATCACAAGTCGCAATGGTTTACTAAAAACAATTAATGCCGGTGAACCTGCACCGGTAATTGCGAATACCCCTTAATAATATTTGAATTAGTCCGTACAGGTTCCCCCATCACTTCAACCTTTTTAAAGCGCTTGACTATCTCCTCCCAGACCACCCGCAATTGCATCTCTGCTAAACGATTGCCCATACAACGATGAATGCCCATACCAAACGCTAAATGATGCCGAGGCCGCTCACGATCAATAATAAACTCGTACGGTCGATCAATCACCTCATCATCACGATTCCCGGACACATACCACATCACCACTTTATCGCCCGCTTTAATCTGCTTGCCACCGAGCACCGCATCCTTCGTAGCCAGCCGTCGCATATGCGAAAGCGGGGTTTGGAAACGAATAATTTCAGGCACCATTGTGCCAATGAGATCAGGCTTATCCATCAACTTTTTATATTGATCCGGGAATTGATTGAGGAATAACACACTGCCTGAAATTGAATTACGCGTAGTATCGTTACCGCCCACAATCAACAGCAACAAATTCCCCAAATACTCCATGGGGCGATCGTAAGGCATGTTTTTAGTATTTTCACCGTGCGCCATCATCGAGATCAAATCAAACTGAGGCGGTTGATTGACTCGCTCAGCCCACAACTTAATAAACGTCGGCAAACACTCTTCACGCAAAATACGTTGTCGTTCCGCCGAAGGAATCGGCACCGACGCCCCAGGGTCGGCAATCGCGCACTCAGACCACAAGGTTAATTTACGACGCTCCTCCAATGGGAAACCAAATAACGTCGCCAGCATTTGGCCGGTTAATTCAATCGACACCCGATCCACCCAATTAAACGTCTCCCCGACCGGCAACGAATCAAGAATAGTACCGGCACGTTGACGAATAAGGCCCTCCATATTCGCCAAGTTTCGAGGCGCAACAACACCCTGCACCGTCCGCCGTTGATCGCCATGAACGGGTTCATCCATGGCAATAAAATTACTTACCTCTTCCCCCGCAGGCATGTCTTGAATAGTAATATTGGGCTCGGAAGAATACACCTCTGGATTGCCTTCGACCTCCATAATGTCTTTAAATTTAGTCACCGACCAATAGGGCCCAAACCGGGACTCCTTACAATAATGAACAGGGTCTTCTTTTCGAAGCCGATCAAAAAATCCCCACATCGTATCCGAACGAAACAACTCGCGCTGCGCTACGTCGTAGTCTTCCAGCGCAATCTCGTAAGGGTCCCGGCCCACCATATGATTTACAGATAAATCGACTTTTACCACCATCTATTCTTACTCCTTGAATCGTTGGTACGGAAATTAATTTATTTTATAAATATTTATTATTAAAACAACACACTCAAATTCACCGGCGGCTAATGGCCAAACAAGACTACTACTGCCTGCACCATAATCCTGCCAAATCCTTTTGTTAAGCGCAATGATACCACTCGCAAACAAACTTACAATCAGGCGATTCYTAGTTAATCATTCGATACAGGCCAATGCACTTTACGTCATTAAGCGCGCGTATTTTTCCCTATCGATAGGCCTACATATCGAGCTACATATTTACCGACAGGACTGCCTACATTTCCAGCACCGTTAAAGCGTTTATTGTAGACAACTCACCCAACGTGTAATTTTTCAAACGCCCCATCAGCACCAATAAGCTACTAAAAAAAACAGATAAAGTGATACACTATCGGCTGCTAAAATTTCGTCATTGAATGCTGATATACGCAGAGGAGAAATAAATGCAAGGAGCGGCCCCGCAATGGTTTCAAGACGCCATCAATTCCCCCCGTCAAACAAAAAACATTGACGTTGAAGGCGCACGCATCAACTACCAAGTATGGGGCGACAAGAAAAAACCCGCACTGCTCTTAATTCACGGCAACAATGCGCATAGCCGTTGGTGGGATTTTATTGCCCCCATGCTCACCAACGAATACTACGTCATCGCCACCGACTTAAGCGGCATGGGCGACAGCGAAGCCCGCGACGCATACTCCTACCCCCTCTACGCAAAAGAACTCATCGCAACCCTAAAAGCCGAAGGCTTCGAACAAGCCACCTTCGTCGGTCATAGCTTTGGCGCACGTATGCCGTTAGTCGCCGCCAAACTTTTCCCCGAATACGTCAATGGCATAATCATGGTGGACTCGGGATTTTCTGGCATGCCGCCGCACGTCAAAGAACGTCGAAACAAACGAATTTACGCCACGCAAGAAGAGGCCTTATCACGCTTTCGACTAATGCCAGAACAAAGTTGCGAAAATCAATTCATTCTCGATTACATTGCCAAGCACTCGATCAAACAAACCCCTGAAGGCTGGACTTGGAAATTCGACGCCAACTTAATGTCGAAACTAGTCAGGGATGAGAGCACCTACTTACCGGTTGAACTGCGCTGCAACATCTCACTTATTTACGGCGAGCACAGCGCTATTTCATCACGAGAAGATTTTAGTTTTGAAGAAATATTCACCATACTCAATCACGAAGCGCCTTTAGTGATCATTCCTTGTGCAGCACACCATATTTTTCTTGATCAACCCATCGCCTTCGTGAGCACGCTACGCGCACTACTCACCACCTTGTAAAAACGCGGTTAAATTTCAAACAGTAAAAGAAAAAAACACCGTCCGCTTAAAAAGCGAGCGGTGTTTTGTTAGTAATTTAATACCGCGTTGCAGCTGTGGGTCGGATCAAGATTTTAAGTGGTACCGATGCTTACTTTTTATATTAGCAATGCTCCCAACTAACAAAAACACAATGGCCAAGGCATGCGACAAGAGCAACAGGGATGAGTCCAACCCATCGAATATCCATCCGAATGATACCACCCCGCACGGTACAAACGCTCCAAAATAAAGCAACCCGTTGCCCTTTTCAAACAAGTCGCTTTTACAGTGCGGGCATTGATTTTGCGCGCGCTGAAACCGCCACCAACTCGCCACCAGCGGGTGCCTGTCAACGTGAACATGATTAAAGCCTTCACAACAATTCGGACAAATATACGCATAAAAACTGCCAACATCCGACCTCTCAACCGCCTGCTCAGAGCACGCAGCACAGACAAAGCTGCCCGGCGTTAACTCCACGCCACAGCGTTCGCACAACCCTTTGCTTCCATAGATCATTCTAATCACTCGATGCCTTAACACTTAACACTTAATACCCAGCTCACGCTGCACCTCATACACCTCACTCACCTCATACACCCAAATCAAAAACACGCGCTTAATTGTAAACAACTTAAGCGCCATAACATTGATGGAGTCGGAAATTTTGCCTTAGCCTTCACTTTTATCCAATAACATACGCGAAGATCCCTCTTGATCAGCGAGTCATTAATTACGAAGTTCCTACTGGGCGTCCGCCTCTTGCAAACGTTGAATGGGCATCTTCTTACCAACCCAAACCGAACACACCACCAAAAATATAAAGATTACCGTSGACGCATCCAATGCCTCSCCAAGAATTAATACACTGGCWATCAAGGTAACAAAGGGCTGAAGCAACTGCGCCTGACTCACCCTGGCAATGCCGCCGAGCGCGAGCCCTTTATACCAAACAAAAAATGCCAGTAATTGACTGACCAGCACCAAATAACCAAAACTCAAGTAAGCCTGCACCGGAATATCTGCCAATGAATCAGGCACACTCTGTAATGCCGGAACAAGCACAAACGGAAACGCCAACACCAGCGCCCAACAAATAACCTGCCAGCCGCCAATCTCYTGCGATACTTTTGCCCCCAACGCATACCCAACCGCCGCACACAAAACCGCACCCAACAACGCCAAGTCTGCAATGTGAATTTGACCCGCCCCCTGGTACAACGCATAAGCCATCACCAGGCCACTGCCAATGCAACTCACAACCCAGAATCCAATACTGGGCCTTTCAGCGCTCACCAACACACCGACAACGGCCGTGGCCATGGGCAATATCCCCACCACCACGCCGCCATGAGAGGCCGGCACGTGCAACATCGCCCATGACGCCAAGAAAGGAAACCCAATCACCACGCCTAAAGCCACCACCGCCAACTGCATCGCTTGGCGAACGCTAGGGATCTTCTCCCCGAACCACAGCAATAACATCAGCGCAAACACCGCCGCCAACGCAGCCCGCCCCAAGCCAATAAACACAGGGTCCGCGTACGCCACGACAATCCGCGTAGCCGGCAACGTCAACCCAAAAGCACACACGCCAACGAGCCCTAAAACCATTCCCTTTGTTTCATTTTGCATCTATTTCTACAACCGCCTCACCACTGATTAACCGTCAGGGACTTTGCCCGCATCACGCGTTCTTAACTAGATCAAAAACGTTATTACTGACCCAGCACAGTCGCACACAACGACGGGCGACTCAACTGCTCGACCAATCAACGACGCACACTTACTCCCCCCAAGAAACACACCCCAGCCCTTAAAAAACAATCCGTGTCGGCATCAAGTGCGCCCAACAGCCTGGCTGAAATATCCACCTTTGGAGCCAATAACCCGCCCGCTACCCCACGCAACCCAGGTCATTACACTATATTGACAGAAGGCTCACTGGCAGCGGCTTCATTGACCATCGCTCATTAACAACCGTTCATTGGCAACCGTTCATTGGCATTTATTCCTGGGCAATAGATTGTGGGCCAATAGCGCGGTGGCATTAGCAGGTTGGCATTAGCGCGCTAAAAAATCGGCGCATCGGAAATCTATCTCGCGCAACACTTCAGCGTTGCGACGTYTATTAATACTTCAGAGACAACGACATGGCAATCATCCAAGACTCACTCTCAAGCTATGACGTCGCAAGCATACGCGCCTACCAAGATAGCCACGCACAACCCAACTGGTCCCACGTGCCAGGCAACGACGGCCTGCCCTTCATCGGCCACCTGTATCCCTTTCTAACTAACTTCCATGAATTCATCACCAGCAACCACCAAAAATTTGGCCCGGTATTTCGACTCCGGATTCCTCAAGCAGACTCCATTATGCTGTTAGGGACTGAAGCCAACCGGCTGGTCCTACAAAATGAGAACAAACAATTCTCCAACTACTTGGCCTATGAAAAACCCTCCCGGGGCCTCATGGAAAACGCACTGCTGCAACGGGATTTCGCAGATCATAAATACCACCGGAAAATCCTTCAAAGCGCCTTCAAACGCGACGCCCTAGAAAACCACGTCGCCCTGATGAATCCGATTATTCGCGAGGAACTAAAAAAATGGCCCACAGGCCAATGTACAAAAATGATGCTGCCGATCAAGAACCTATTACTGCACGTGGCAGTGGAAGTATTCTTAGGCATTAAGATGGGCAACGAAGCCGACCAACTGAGTGCGGCTTTCCGCGCGTTTTTAAAGGGTTTATTTGATCCGCTCAAACGCCCCGAAATCCCATTCATGCCCTTTGCCAAAGCAGTCAAAGGCGTGGAAGTCATGAGCGACTTTATTTTTCAACACATTGACGACAAAAGAAACACCAAGAGCCAAGATATATTTTCAACCTTGTGCCATTTAAAAACCGAAGACGGCAGCCAATTTAGCGACGAAGAAATCAAAGACAATATGATATTTCTTTTATTCGCAGCCCACGACACCACCACCAGCGTCCTGTGCTCAACCCTGCACAGCCTGGCGAGCAATCCACACTGGCAAGAAACCATCCGCGAAGAAATATTAAGCATCGGTCAAGAGCAGCCCACCACAGACGATCTAATGTCACTTACACAAACTGAATGGGTACTCAAAGAAGTCATGCGTCTGCACCCGCCCCTAGCGGTCATGGCGCGCTACACCCTCATGGATTTCGAATACCAGGGCCACTTAATCCCCAAGGACAGCACCATCACCCTCTGCCCGGTGTTTACCCACTACATGGAAGAGCACTGGAGCAACCCCCAAACATTCGACCCATTACGATTCGCACCAGAACGTGCAGAGGACAAAGGTGACATTTTCCAATACCTACCCCCAATCCAAATCCGCTTCTGTTTTCGCCTTCACCTCGTCCATCTCTACGTCTGGGGCTAGTTCTGTTACGCGGAATTTTGTTTCGCCTTCTGGGCGGGAAAATACGCCTAGATCTGTGATGACCATGTCGATGCAATTACGGCCCGTCAGGGGCAATGTGCACTGCGGTAGGAACTTGGACGCAC
>NVVB01000073.1:8718-23722 GCA_002402085.1 Gammaproteobacteria bacterium | reverse complement strand
AGAGGGGCTCGTTAGTGAGGGAGTACTTTGTTGATTGCGGCTAACAGCCGGTCTGCGGTGACGGGTTTGGATATCCAGCCATTGGCGCCAGATTGTTTGGCCTTGTCCTTTTTATAGCCGCTACTTTCAGTGGTCAGCATCAGTATGGGGGTGTTGGCATAGTACTCTAAGCCACGCAGTTTGCTGACCATGTTGATGCCCGTCATGCCGGGCATGTTGACATCCGCCAGGACTAAATCGACTGATTGCTTACGCGCAAATTCAATGGCTTGTGTACCATCCGCAAATAAATGAGCTTCATGGCCGGCGCTGGTTAAGATGACACTGACCATGTCGCGCATTGCTTTTGAGTCGTCTACTGCAAGAATAGTTGCCATCGTGTTTAGGCTCCAAGCATGTTGATTGTCACTTTAATCAAACTTTAAATCTAAATAATAGGTTGGTTAGCGGGGTAATTCCTTCCTCGGTTAAATTGTTTTGATCTAAGAAGTTTTATTTTCCCGCTAAATCTCGCTTAAGTCCGCCCAGTGAAGGTCGATAGCTTAGACAAGGGGCGAGTGTGGTTCCCCTCAGTGAAACTGCCCCAGCAAAGGGTTTTGCGTARGGCTCCGTGATGGATCTAACGCCTCAGACATCGATCGAGATTGACTATCAATGCATGCAAACCGTTTTCTTCAGAAGGTCTGTTTAATGTATGCCTCAGTGGCTGCATTGATGTGTGAGCGAGTGTTGGCGCGGGGGCTTGTATCCGTATTAATGTCGGCTGTAGTGTGGTGTTTGGTGGGTGCTTTGCCTAGTCAGGCCCACAACTACCGCGCGCGTCTTGATGTGGCTGAGTGGCATTTAGAGACCAGTCGGCTGGAGTGTCGGCTTTGGCAACGTATTCCTGTCTATGGGGAGGCGGTTTTTCGTTATAAAGCGGGTGAGTTACAGACCTTCTTCTTGAAGTCTAAACGCATTGTGTCCCCGGTAGGCGATGCGCAGATTAAGATTGTGGCCCCGGATTGGCTGCCAGGCGTTGCGACTCATGATGTAGGCGCGGTGAGCACTAAGCGTGGGCGGGTGCCGGTGACGGTGGGCGCGGAAATATCGGCTGAATTGTTAGCTGAGCTTCAGGAAGGCATGTTCCCCACTATTATCCATAACGGTTGGTTTCCCGAGCATGAGGTTAAAGTGGATATTTCCTCGGTTAACTTTAAGCAAGCGTATCAAGCTTATGTGTTGTGTCTTTCGGATCTGTTGCCGGTCAATTACGATCAGATTGCTCGTTCGACGGTGTTGTTTGATACCGATCATTGGAAACTGAGTGCGGAGATGAAAACGCATTTGGAAATGGTCGCCGAGTACGTYAATGTCGATTTCAGCGTTAATAGCATCTACGTGGATGGCCATACGGACGATCGTGGGCGCAAGGGGTATAACTGGGAGCTGTCTCGATTAAGGGCCTTAGCGGTGCAAGATTACCTGATAAAGTCGGGTGTCGATCCGAATCGAGTGGTCATGCGATTCCACGGCAAGCGATACCCAATTAATGCAAATGGCAATATCCGCCAACGCAGCAGGAATCGTCGAGTCACACTTCGTTTGCTGCGGTCCTAGGCCTAAATCGTTATTTAACAGTTGTTTAGGCTTTCTTATGGTGGCGTTGATGCGCCTTGTTTTATTGGCCGTGTGCTTAAAATTTGCCCACCAGGGCGCCTTGCAATCCTTTCTTTGGTAGAGATACTTTCAAATTTAGCATCTCTGTCGAAAAGGAGTAGAATAGCGCCCAATTGATAACTAGCGCTGGGATGGTTGAGAATAAATGTCGGATATTAAGAAGGTAGTACTAGCTTATTCTGGAGGTTTAGATACCTCAGTGATCGTGAAGTGGCTTCAGGTTAAATACGATTGCGAAGTCATCACCTTTACCGCGGACATTGGTCAAGGGGAAGAAGTTGAACCTGCTCGAGCCAAAGCGAAGGCGATGGGGATTGAGCAAATATACATCGAGAACCTCTGCGAAGAGTTTGTTGCTGACTATGTATACCCCATGTTTCGAGCAAACGCCGTATACGAAGGTGAGTATTTACTCGGGACGTCCATTGCTCGGCCATTGATTGCCAAGCGTTTAGTCGAAATTGCAGAAGAGACCGGTGCCGATGCCATCTCTCATGGCGCGACAGGTAAAGGGAACGATCAAGTGCGATTTGAGCTGGGTGCTTATGCGCTTCAGCCAGGCATTAAGGTCATTGCGCCTTGGCGTGAGTGGGAGCTGAATTCCCGTGCGTCTTTATTGGATTTTGCTGAAAAGCATGATATCCCCATTGAAATGAAGCGCGGTAAAAAATCGCCTTATTCTATGGACGCTAATTTACTTCATATTTCCTATGAAGGGGACATTCTAGAAAACCCTTGGAATGAGCCGGAAGATTCTATGTGGCGCTGGACTCGCGCAGTAGAAGATACGCCGGACCAGCCGTGCTATTTGACCTTGGGCTATGAAAAAGGCGATGTGGTGTCTATTGATGGTGCGCCAGTGAGCGCAGCACAAGCACTGACCTTGTTGAATAAAATTGGTGGTGAGCACGGTATTGGCCGTCTCGACATCGTTGAGAACCGCTATGTGGGCATGAAGTCTCGAGGCTGCTACGAAACACCAGGCGGCACGATTCTGCTGAAGGCGCATCGTGCGATTGAGTCGATTACTTTGGATCGCGAAGCGGCCCATTTAAAAGATCAGTTGATGCCTCGCTACGCTGAAATTATTTACAATGGCTATTGGTGGTCACCCGAACGTAAAGCGATTCAAGCGCTTGTCGATGAAACTCAACACGTAGTGAATGGCAATGTACGATTGAAGCTTTTCAAAGGCAACATTATGGTCGTCGGGCGAGAGTCTGAGTCGGACAGCTTGTTTGACGAAAGTATTGCGACTTTTGAGGAAGATTCGGGTGCTTATAACCAACAGGATGCTGAAGGCTTTATTAAGCTGAATGCCCTACGTTTGCGTATTGCGGCCGGTCGAAATAGAAAGTTCTAGTCAGCCGATTTATTATTGTGCGGTTGTATAGTTGTATAGTTGTATAGTTGTATAGTTTAATAGTTCTATAGTTCAGGCTTTTAGCAACAATGGATTGTTTGCTAAGGCCTGATACCTGCCTTTCTTTATCTTAACGCCAAGTCTTTATTGTGCCCCCTTATACAACACGTGTCGGTTTTGCCTGTCTGTCATGCATTGATGTGAATTTATAAAGTGAGCTTTTTACTTAGTTAATCTCGTGCTTAGTTTCAATGGGGCGGTGTACTTCATAGCGTCTATACTTTTATTCAAGGTCCCGTTGTTTAACGCATTGGTGATAATCCTGTTGTACCGCTGATGGATTGCAAGTTTTCACTAAGTTTATGAGCAAGAACGATTTTCAAAAAAGCAAAAAAGACTTAGTTGCCGAGCTAGAAAGCTTACGGTTGACTCAGTCGCAGGTGGTTGAACGATCCAAGCAGCTCGTGAGTTTGCAGAGCAAGTTTCAATCGCTGTTAAATGACGCTGATGATGCGATTATTATCTTTACTGCTGAGGGCTTGATTGAGTCCTTTAACCGCAGTGCAGAGCGGATTTTTGGTGTTTCGGAAATATCGGTTTTATACCGCACCGCCGATAACCTGCTGCCTTGTCCTCAAGGCTATGACTCTAATATCCCTCGTTTTTTAAAAGATTATCAAGAAGAGAATCYTAATCAAGAAGAGTCTCCGTTGATTGCTTTGCGTGGTGACGGCGAACGCTTTCCGGTGACTATTTCGATTAAGGAGATTCGACCTGAAGATTTAATCCTATTTAATGACGACGGTTTTGCAAGCGCGGCTGCGGAAGTGGACGGTGTATTTGTTTGTGTCGTTCGTGATGTGACTGAGCAGCAAAAAATCCGAGAAACATTGGTGCAAGCCAAAGAAGCTGCAGAGTCTGCGTCTAGAGCCAAGTCTCAATTCTTAGCCAACATTAGTCATGAAATAAGAACGCCAATGCATGGTGTGTTAGGGATGTTGGCGTTGGCGCTGAATCACCCAAATGCAGACCCTGAATTAAAAGGTATTTTAGAGATTGCTCATCATGCCGGAGAGAACCTGCTTGATCTCTTGAATGGCATGCTGGAGTTTTCCCAGCTTGATTCTGAAGGTTTTACTCTACAGAGTGTGGAATTTAATTTACGCTTTGTATTGGAAGATGTGGCTGAATTAAWGTCGGAAGAGGGGCATAAAAAGAATGTCGATCTGGTGACTATGGTCTGTCCGACGGTGCCGGAAGTGGTGTGGGGAGATCCCACTCGATTTCGCCAAGTCATTGTCAACTTGTTAAGTAATGCGGTGAAGTTTACGAATGAGGGGCGGGTGGTCGCCCGTGTAACCAGTCTAGGCATGCGCGATGAGCATTGTATCGTGCGGATTGAAATTAGCGATACAGGGATAGGGATTTCGGACCTTCAGCTGGATAAGATCTTCCATTTGTTCGCGCAAGCCGATGAATCCAATACGCGTACCAAAGGCGGCAGTGGGATTGGACTTGCGCTTACCAAACAATTGGTGGAATGCATAGGTGGACGAATTTATGTGTTTTCCCGTTTAGGTCAAGGGTCTACTTTTGGCTTTACTTTGCCCTTGAAGCCGGGCGTACAACCCGAAATTGAAATGGACGGTGTGCGGGATACGCGTATCTTATTAGCGGATACGTCGGTGTATGATTATGAAGTCATGACACAATATTTTAAAAGTTGGCAAGTGGAATGGGACAGGGCCAACGGAGAAAAACAGATTGTTGATTGCCTATTACATGGTATTAAAGATCGAATTCCATTTGATGTGCTGCTTTTGAGTTGCGATGGCATTACTGGTGCGCGAGAAAAAATTATTCGTACCTTGAGTTCATTGGAAGAGCTGGCGGGTTTGAAGATAATATTGCTGGGTACGCGTGCAGGACGGCATAGTAATCAAGAAACCCATGTCAGTCATGAACACTCGTTACTGTCCAAGCCAATACGTAAAGAAGCACTTTATGATTGTATTGGGGGTTTATTAAATAAGTTGGGTCATGAAAGTTGTAGTCAGGCCGGCCCGGGAGAAATAAACAATAAATATGGTGCCAGTCGTAGTACCCAAGTGCTATTAGTTGAAGATAATAAGGTCAATCAATTGGTGGCGGTAGGCATGATGAAAAAAATTGGGGTTCAGATCGAGGTTGCTAACAATGGCGTTGAAGCCGTTGACGCGGTCAAAGAAAAACAGTTTGACCTGATTTTTATGGATTGCCACATGCCGATCATGGACGGTTATGAAGCCACTCGCGATATCCGTGCGCTAGAAGTCGGTGGGCAGCGCGTGCCTATTATCGCGCTAACGGCCAATTGCGTTCATGACAATGAAGCCTATTGTCTCGAAGTGGGGATGGACGACTACATGCAAAAACCATTTAAAACGGAAGAGTTGGAAAACACAATTCACCGCTGGACCAACATAGAACCTGATAATTCTCCTAGCGCAGGGTAACGAGCGCTTTAACGTCGATTAACACACTGATAATTAAATTCGACGGGCTGTAGATAATGATTGCTTAGCACCGGTGGGGGCACAAAAAGGACTAATAGTATGCAGTATCGTCGCCCAGAAATACTGATAGTAGATGATCTTGAAGAGAACCGAAAAGTTCTGTCAGGCAACCTCAGTTCGATTGATGCAGAGCTGTATATGGCGAGCTCTGGCACGCAAGCGCTTGAGYTAGTGTCCAAGCACGATATATCTATGGTGATATTGGATACTGAAATGCCTGAAATGGATGGCTTTCAGGTCTTGAATCAATTGTCCTCAGATGAGGAAACACAGCACATTCCTGTTATTTTGTTAGTCAGTCAGCTCTCGACTGAGAAACAAAAGCTGTATGGGAATATTGTTAGTTTGATTGATATTGTTTATAAGCCGATCAATCAAACGTTGTTTCTTGCGAAAATTAAAAAATACCTGCAATTACACCAATACCGTGAAGTGGTGAAACATCGCCACGATGAAAATGAAAAGCTCTTGAAAGCGATTCATGAAGGGGTGTTAGGCATTGACAGTAATGGCATTATTCTTTTTGCCAATGCGTCAGCGGGGCGAATGTTAGGAAAGAATCCCGCTCAGTTGTTGGGAGTCTATCTGGAAACCTTGCTGGAAGAGCCGCATCATAAAGCGGTCTCTGAATGGACTGATCACCCTATTCGTAAGGCCTGCCTGGATGGCAATATATTGCATGTAAAGAATTCAAGTTTTCGTCGTAAAGATGGGTCTAAGTTTAAGGCCTCATTTGCTGCGGTGCCGGTCAGCGATATGGAAGGCATGGAAATTATATTTGCCTTTAAGGAGCTTGCYGCTGACAAAAAGAATGATGAGAAACTATCGGAGCTTTCTCAACGTGATCATTTGACGGGCTTACCCAATCGCGTGCGTTGTGAAGAATTGATTGAAGAATCCATTGCGCGCGCTAAAGAAAAACAACAATGCATGGCTGTTTTGATATTGGATTTAGATCACTTTAGGAATATTAATGAAAGTTTAGGCCACGACATGGGGGACAAGTTGATTAAGTTCGTCGTGGAGCGTTTAAAATTAGCCGTAAGAGAAACCGATGTGATTGGGCGAATGGGCGGCGATCAGTTTCCGTTGGTGGTCGATGGTATACAAAGGCCTGAAGACGCAGCCGGTGTGGCGCATAAAGTGCAGGATCAATTAAGTAAACCGTTTTTGCTTGAAGGCCACGAAATATCAATTAGTGCTAGCATTGGCATTGCGACTTACCCCGCGTGTGGTGATTCGGCTTCAGAACTGATTAAAAATGCGGACACCGCAGCGAGCCGAGGGAAGTTGTTTGGCGGCAATAATTACCAGTTCTTTAATGTTGAGATGAATACCTTAAGTATTGAGCGGCTGGAGTTAGAAAGTCAGCTTCATTATGCAATTGATCGAAATGAACTGAACGCCAGAGTGCTCAGGATGAGTCATCTGGATACTGATGCCCTGGGTGGGTATAAGTTGGAAGTGGTTTGGAATCATCCGAAGAAGGGCGCGATTGAAGGACACGAGTTTCGATCGCTAATTGAATGTACTGGGATGCAGGTGCCTATTGGGGAGTGGTCACTGAAAACTGGTTTCAGCGAATTTAAAAAAGGCATTGATGGGGGGTCGCTGTCCAACGATCAAACGTTGATGATTGATTTGGCTGCGGTTCAATTGATGCAGGACAATTTCGTCGACGACGTGTTGGCGCAGATTAAGCGGTACGGCCTGCAAGTGGAAAAAATCATATTTTTGTTTGAAGAAAATGCCGTGCTTAATCGTACCCATGACTGTAGAGATGTTATTGCTACGCTGCATGACAAGGGCTGTAAAATAGCCATTAATAATTTCGGTTCTGGATTTTCGTCACTTTCGTTGATTCAGTCGATTCCGGTTGATTACATTGTTATCGGTACGGTGTTTTCTGAATTAGAATCGTCTAAGAAAGCGCAAGTCATTGTTCAGTCATTAGTAAGTATGGCTCACCAATTAAATATACTTGTTGTTGCGCAGTCTGAGATCAGTGTGTCGCGTGAGGTGTTGGCGGGCACGGGCATGGATTATCTGTTGCAATAAGGTCGGGCTGTTCCGACGCGGGTCGATATACACTGTATAAAAAATATTAACGGTTCGTGTGCTGTAAAATCGATTGCCTGACATCTTCGGGTTTTCTTTGCCGCTTTTCTAAACACATGGTCTAAATTTCTGTAATCAATCAGTGTTCTCCTTGGCTGTGATTAATCGTGGGCCGTGCCTGCTTTAACCGGGGCGTGTGTGTTTAATGAGCCTGTTGATTTTTGTAGAACATTTAGCTTAAAATTTAGCCGTTAATTTGATTGTTTAAGGGGATATGATGCGTTTATTACATACCATGCTTCGAGTTGGAGATTTGGATAAGTCGATTGAGTTTTATACTGATGTGCTGGGAATGAACTTGCTGAGAAAGCATGACTTTCCAGAGGGTGAATTTACGCTAGCGTTTGTGGGCTATGGCACGGAAGAGGATTCTTCTGTTATTGAGTTGACCCATAACTGGGGGACTTCCAGTTATGAATTAGGGGATGGCTTTGGCCATATTGCGATTGCGGTGCCCGATGTCTACCAAGCGTGCGATACCATTCGTGAGAAGGGCGGGGTCATTGTACGTGAACCCGGACCGATGAAGCATGGCAGCACTGTACTCGCGTTTGTAAAAGATCCGGATGGCTATATGATTGAGCTGCTGGGCCGAGGAAGTGAGTCATAGGCGCAGTATAAAGATGACTGTTCAAACCCGGGTGAACTAATTGATTAGATCGCCCATTCGAATAATATTATCTTCTGCCTCAGACATAATGCGGGCAATAATTTCCTTCGCAGGCAGGATTTCATGAATTCCTCCAACACCTTGGCCTGCGGGCATGCACGCTTTGTTTGGGTCGATGTCTACTTCCAGCCCGGCGAGTAATCCCATGGTGGCGTTCTGTACACTGACTAACATTTGCTGAGGGAAGGGTTTTAAGTCCTCGGGTCGTTTGGCCCAATCATCGACGTAGTCATTGCGGATAACGCGCATGGGTTTGCCTGAGTAGCAACGAGAGATCGTGGTTTGATCGCATTCAGCGTCTAGTATTTGCTGCTTGTAGACGAGGGCWGCGTGCGCTTCGGTTGACGCGATAAATCGTGTGCCTATCCACGCGCCTTGAGCCCCAAATGCGAGCGATGCAGTCAGTCCTCGACCATCAAAAATAGCCCCTGCGGCGATTACCGGCACGTCAACGGCGTCGACGATCAGTGGGGTTAATGCCATGCCTGCGACTTGGCCTGTGTGCCCTCCACCTTCGGTACCTTGAGCGATGACGACATCACAGCCCGCTTTAGCGGCGTCTACTGCATGGGCTACTTTACCGCACAGGCTCATAACCTTGACGTTGGCTTCGTGACACTTGTCGATAACCCGCCGAGGCACGCCTAGGCCGCCGATAAAGGCACTTGCGCCTTCGTCAATGATGACGTCGATGGCGGCTTCGACTTGCTCGGGGATGGCCACGAGTAAGTCTACGCCAAAGGGTTTGTCGGTTAAGGCTTTGACCTGGATCATTTGTTCCCGAATTTGCTCAGGCGGTACCCCCGCCATGCCTAGCGTTCCGAAACCGCCCGCGTCCGAGACTGCGGCACAAATTTCTGCGTAGGCAACGCCGCCCATCCCCGCGAGGAAGATGGGGTATTCAATATTGAATAGGTCACAAATGGGTGTCTTCAGCTTCAAGCTTCTTCTCCTTGCCTTTGTCGCGGATAGGTTTGGATGGGAAGCGCTCTTTACCGGTGAAGTTCGGTTTACGTTTCTCGATAAAGGCTTTAGGTCCTTCCACGGCATCTTCTGAAAGCATGGCCATCATGGCACACTCTGATTCGATCCGATAGGCTTCTTCGAGTGACTTGCCGTTGCTGCGAATGAGCGCTTCTTTGATTTTTCGTACGGCAAGCGGACCATTGGCAGCGATTTTCTCTGCAATTTCTAGCGCGCGTTCGAGCAGTTTTTCTTGGGGAACAATCTCATTAATTAAGCCAATACGGTGGGCTTCTTCGGCGGGAATAGGGTCGCCGATTAATAATATTTCCATGGCTTTAGCAAAGGGGATTTGTCTTTGTAGGCGCGTTAATGAACCGCCGGCTGGGACGATGCCACGTTTAGCTTCGGACAGTCCGAAGCTGGCGTGGGGGGCCGCAATTCGAATGTCGGTGGCTTGTAGTATTTCGGTGCCGCCGGCTAGGGCAAAGCCGTTAACGGCAGAAATTACGGGTTTGTAGAGTTCGAAGTTACGCAGCAAGGCGTTGTCCATGGAGCGTCGGTCGGTCACTATCTTTTTGTCCCACTCTGTTTCTGGCTTACGTGCGCCAATGAGTAATGGGATTAATAGTTTGAGGTCTGCACCGGAAGAAAACGATTGATCGCCTGTGCCGGTGAGTATGGCGACGCGAAGTGAGTCGTCATCTCGGAAGTCTTGCCAGGCTTCCCCCATTTGCACAATCATTTGAGGGCTGAAAGAATTGCGCTTTTCAGGGCGATTCATCGTTATGATAGCAATGTGATTTCTTTTTTCGTAGATTAGATCGGTCATAGCACGTCCTCTGTGGTATACCCGCATCGAAAATTGTAGGGTTTATTAACAGCGTTAAAAGCAAACGCGTTAGACTCCAAACCGCTAGGCTGGCAATGTCAGGGGTATAGTTTGGGTTAAAATTAGTGGTGTGTTTTATTTTTGTCCAAACTGCTTTTTATAGGGTTATTCTTTTTTTTTCTTGATGTTGTGATGTGCTTAAATAAAATTGATGTTGGGTTTAAGCGTCGAGGATATGCGGGCCTAGAATGCACGTGTTCTAGACCCAGCCACGATTATTTTTTGGCAGGATAAAAGATCGGTAGTTTGCCACCTGAAATATCTTCAAAATGAACTTCTACTTTGAGCCCTAGTTCAAGATCCTTCAAGTCCATGCCTTTTAAGCCACTGACCATACGAACACCTTCTTCCATTTCTACAATGATCGAGGCGTAGGGYACGTTCTGTTTGAAAAAAGGCAGTAACGCTTGATGGGTAATGGTCCAGGAATAAATTTCACCTTTGCCACTCGATTGCGCCCATTGCCAGTTGGCGGAGCCGCATTTTGAACACATGTAGCGGGGCAAATGCCGCCAGCTACCGCAGTCATCGCATTTTTGAAAGTGAAGTTGCGCTTCGGCACAGTGGGCCCAATATTGTTCATCAAGGTCCATGGTTGTGTGTGGCGCTAACTTGGGTATGTCTCTAATTTCTTCTGTCATGGGATTACCTCCTTAATATCACCAAACTTCCGTCGCCAAAATCACCCCAGCCTGTTACCAGTCCTAATTCAGCATCGTGGACCTGGGCGTCTCCTCCTTCGCCTCTGAGTTGCCGTGTGGCTTCTACTACATGGTTGAGCCCCCAGACATGGGCCTGGGACAGCAGCCCGCCGTGGGTGTTAAGGGGGTAATCTCCGCCTAGCTCTATCCGGCCGTCCTGTACAAATTCGCCTGATTCGCCTTGTTTACAGAGCCCCAGTGCTTCAATTTGGAGTAGCACGACATAGGTGAAGCAGTCATAAATTTGCAAGAAGTCCACGTCTAACGGGGAAATGCCGGCCATGGCAAATGCTTTCGGTGCTGCGTAGCTGAGGCCTATGCGAAAAATATCGGGTCGACTGGGGATGTCATCGGCAGGGTACGGATGCCCTTCTGCTGCGGCCATGATGTAGACCGGGTCGTGTTTACAGTCCTTGGCTTGCTCTGCGCTGCTGACAATGACAGCACAAGCGCCATCGGTTTCTAGGCAGCAGTCGTATAGGCGCAGCGGTTCCGATATCCAGCGGGAATTCATGTAGAGTTCCATGTCTAACGGCTTGCTGCCCATGACGGCTTTTTCATTGAGCTGGGCATGTTTTCGGCAGGCAATGGCGACTCGCCCCATGTCTTGATGACGGATGCCAAAGGTTTTCATATGCCGCATGGCGATCCAGGAATACATTTGCGAAGGCGAGGTGACTCCATAGGGCATGTAATAACTGCGGGTGGCTCGCTCCATTGCCGCTAAGCTGATGCGCTCAGTTTTGGTAATGCCTGGTTTAGGACGTAGTGCGGAATAGCCGTGCCAACCCAGTGTCACTAAGACGTTTTTGGCCACGCCTGAGGCGATTGCAATGGCGGCGCTTTGGATCGCTGAAGTCGGGCTAGCGCCTCCCATGTTGACCGTGGCGCAGTACCTTAAATCTTGAATGCCTAAATTGGCCGCAATTTCTTCACCCGTGATGTTGACCGGAGGAGGAATTATGCCGTCAATGTCGCCTGGTTTGAGGCCTGAGTCTTTGATAGCAATTCGAGTGGCTTCGAGCATGAGTTCGGCGGAGGATTTATCGGTGCCCCGAACGTAGTCGGTTTCCCCTATGCCTACGATGGCCGCTTTATCTCGAAAATCAATAGCGTTTCCTTGAGCCATTTCATTTCCTTTCTTTTAAGTTGAACTGTTTATTTTTTTTATTGCACCTTTAACCAATGAGTCATACGACCTGTTTTTTAAGTAGGTTTGATTTCTATTGCGCCTGTTCTTGGCTACTCAAAATCAATCATGAAACGTATTGAGGTTAACGGCGTACATCTTAGGTGATGCTGTACATGTTGAATTAGTATTCGGGTGAGTCGGTACTGAGTGCAACGGCAATAAGGGTGATATCTAAGCTCGGACAATTTAACTAACACATTACATATTGGGCCTAAGTCATTAGGCTTTGTTTGCCAGACCTTGCTGAGCAGATTGTTAGGTCTGTGTCGTTATCACTGAGACTTCGGTTGTTTTATTGTTTTTATTACCATGACTTTTTGCCAGCGGGTATAGACCTATTCCTTCGGTCTATTTCTTAATACACGAAAGAACCGTAACCGGGAGAGCTACGCTTCCTCAAAATAATGCTCAATTCCTAGTCAAATGTGGACGAGGCCTTGCGTTAATCTTACTTTCATAGAGTTAGTTGTCATAACAACACAAACACCTCTGCCTAGTCAAATTTTAAGCATGGCAGAGCTGGCCGGAGAAGCGGGGCGCTTATCCGTAATGTGTGGATTTAATTTGGGTGGGTGAATCAGAAAAAAAGATCCAGGTCGGCTGAGACTACAATGCCAAATTTATCCGTGTCGATGGGTTTGTCCGGGGTGATGCCTGAGAGTTGTTGGTAGTCAAAATCTGATTGACGATAAAATGCGTGAATGTTAATTCCTTGAGTGAATTGATAACCTAACTTGATCATCGTATTTTTTTCGATACTTTGGAATGACTCGTGATCGGGTTGAAATTGCGCAATTTCTTTCCATACCAATGAATCCATTCTATCGAGGTGCTCATAGCTGATTTGCAGGTTCAATTTTTTGGGCAGTGAAACGTTTAGCGTTAAGAACGCACCGTCTTTGTTAATGTCTTTACTCTCTGTGGGCGTGGCGTCGCCCTGTGYGCCATTTTCCGTTAGGCCTATCACGTAACGTTGGATTTGTGCGTATAGCGTAAAATTGGGCATGTATTTTAAGCGCTTTGAGCTGGCTTGAAAGTTAGAGCTGTATTGGAAGCCGAATGCGTAGCGTTCGTCATTGTGTTTTCCGTTAAATAGTTCGCCTGGCGCTGATCCTGTTTTATTGCGATGACCGGAATGGCTGACACTTAGCGTGGACGTCGGTTGCCATTTTATTTTGTACTCTAGGATTGGCGTGTTATTGCCTTTTATATTCGGATCGGTTTGGCCGTTGAGGTAGTAATTGTAGTCGGAGTCGGGACGCCCTCGGCCACTAAGAATGGCTCCGGTTAATTCAATGCTTTGGATTCTCTTTGAGATAGAAAGGCCCGTCAGTAGTTCTTTATCCAAATAGATTGCGTGGGGGGCGTCGTAGCGATGAGAATACAGGGTTTCAATGTTGTCCATTCCGTAGACATTAATCATACGACCCATTTGGAAGCGATATGACTTTTTGTTGGTATACGCTAAGAATGCATTTTTAACAGGATATTTCCCGTAGTAATAAAGGTCTGCGCCAAGATTTTTATAGTAATCATTGTACGCACTGTCTTCGGGGTCGTAATGCGCTTCGTCACCGATTAGCACCAAGTCCAACTGGGTTTCCCACCCCGATGAATTCTTGATATTGACGCCAGCAGTCGCGTTAATTATTTTATAGATCTGGGTTTCTCTGCCAGCAGAATATAAGACGGCCTTATCATTTATTATTCCTCCGGAAAAAGAAGTGTGAAACTTAATTTTATAGGGTGACTGGTCTGTTTCCGCAAAAGCAGTTTGGGTGAACAGTGTCAGTGCAATGATATAAAGAAGAAGATTTCTAAACATAAAGAGTAACTAATTAATCCGCTAATAAAGGGCAGGTACTGGCCTGAAGGGGCGACAAGGTATCATGGCGGGCGGAGTGGAAGGGTGGGTTTTTGTTGCTGTTTGGCTCCTTAACGTAGTTAGTAGGGGTTTGCATAAGAGTGCTTGTTGATTTATATACCTATTTTATAGAGCCAACTTGGTTGGGGTGTTTACGTGGGTGTGTCGCAGTCTGTTTCGAGCGTTTTTTGGGGGATTGTTTTGCAGTGTGTAATTGAAGGTTACGCAACGTTTTGAAGTCATATGAGACAGTCAGATTTGAACGTTATTGATTCTGAATTGTAATCAAACACGCATCTTTTTATTGCACTGCCGTCGTTTGCGAACGAAACATGACTCATTTGACCGCAGTTCGTTACTTTTGTTAATAGATTTGAGTGATAGAATGCTTCTCGTTGGCTCGATGAGTGACGCCAAGTCACAAAAAAGCGTTTTGCCGCAGAATGTCAATCAGGCACAGCTCGACGAATTTAATGACGCAACGTAGCGTGTTCAGAGATTTGTAGCGCCTTAGTATTAAAAGAACTGAAGTGCCCAGTAAGTGAGGGCACTTAATGATTTAAGAAGTAAATGAAGTTTCTTTCTTCATCGTTTATTGATGAACCAAATTACTGGTTGGTCAGTTATGGATGACGTCAATTCAGCTCCATCTAGGCAATGGGTTAAAGCTGTTTTGTGGGCAGGGATGCCACCTTATTTCCTCTCTCCGTTTTTTCTTGTTTTATCCTTCGTATTTTCAATTAATAAGTACGCCTTTATATGCGTGCTTCTTATGGTTCTGTTTTTCCCTTTCCTAATTCCTGATTCCTGATWWYSWRTTWANNRKWSWKCSYAKKWTKTTWTYTRSKTCKTWWSKYCGYKYMTTCRTNWWSWARRMKRTTGACATCNGGNMWKTSRAKRRTCGNNYKTCRAWWTYWYRYRASTTNWSWTWANKTCMAMWRWAAMRSSMTTWGKMCWAAKSSYKTTWYWKTKGAMKWWAYRWRRWCWYRWRWKAWYKWRAMRCGANNMYYKMMWYMSCSGATGTCAA
>NVVB01000073.1:0-8713 GCA_002402085.1 Gammaproteobacteria bacterium | reverse complement strand
YYSYYTANGAAWSSRMGRMMYKAMGMASWWAAAAACMTNMRWAGKCTNMAACKGNWAAWWCRKKAATYAGRWRTWMRRAAWRRKAAAAACAGAACGTTTTTTGATTCCCTGTATTTAGACGCAAGAAGAGTCAAAAATATCGCTACTTCTTCCTTATCGTTGATTTTATTTATAAATTAACGGATTTCA
The DNA here is from genome assembly GCA_002402085.1 of Gammaproteobacteria bacterium. Taxonomy (GTDB): domain Bacteria; phylum Pseudomonadota; class Gammaproteobacteria; order Pseudomonadales; family UBA3067. The sequence continues at coordinate 8,524 of NVVB01000073.1, read as the reverse complement.
GTCATTCACAATTTGTTACGTATTCAATCATCTTCTAACGGTATTATTCGTCCTTCAGAACGTGACGCCTCGTCACCGATGCCAAAAATTAAAAACCTATAAATATCAATGCTTCACCAAAGTGTGTATGCAGAATAGATGAGTTGAATGAAATTTTAATGACGAATTATTTGAATAAGTCGACCTTGTTTATGAAGGTGGTGACTATAAGTGTAGGGTTGAGTGTTTGTTTTGCAGGATCACTGCAGGCTTCTACCTTGGTTCAAGAGCCTACTGTTTTAGATGCCGTTCAGGAAGACGAATTGTCTTACTCCAATACGCCTAAGCAAGTTCATCGTGTTTTGGGGCTGGGAGCAGGGGGAGAATCTTCTCTATCTGATATCAGGGTTATGTTCCTGACTCTACCAAGCGTCGATGAGCGTTTTACGCCTTATGAATTGGATCAAAAGATGTTGGGGGTTATTGAACAGGCCAACGATATCTTTATCAATAGTCGGGTCGATGCGAAAGTGAGTATGGCCTATGTTGGGCCTTGGACCCTGGGTAGTGAGGCGTGGTTTCAGAACGCGACGGCGCAGCAAATGTTTAACTCGATGAGGCTGACGGTCAGCGACGCGTATTGGGGCGAGGGTCGGTTAGCCGAGCAATATCAAGCGGATGTGATTTTCTTGGTGGATTATCGAGACTCTAAGGATGCTTACTGCGGATGGGCTAGCATTGGGTCTGAATCGGGCATTAAAAGTAAGGCGCAAACTTCTTCCTTTGGTGTGATTCGCTTGGGACCTGGGTGTGGAGAGAGTGCCTATATACTCACGCATGAACTGGGGCATTTATTAGGCGCGGCGCATGGGGCCAATGAGCCGTTGAGGGCTTCGTCATCTTTTGGTTATGGCACAGAGTGTGGTCAGGCCCATACCGTGATGCATCAAAGTTTCCCTAAAACCCGTTATTTCTCTAGTTCCCAATTACAGCAAGAGGGGGTGAGTTGTGGCAGCTTTGAGCTTGAGGATAATGCGCGACTTTTTGTTTCTAGAACTAAGTTGTTGGCGGATAAACATGTTAATCGTAACACTGGGGCTTACTTAATCGATAAGTTTCGGTATCACGTTGAGCCTGAGACGGGTTTAGTTAAAGTGACATTGTTTCGTGCCGGTAATCTTGATCTGGAGTCACGATTAAGGTGGGATTACTCTTATCTTTATTCTAGTCAGGGAAGTGATATACAAGGGGGGGAGGCTACTTTCTTGAAAGGTCAGTCCAGCGTTGAAATTGATGCCGATCTAGCGTGGGGGGTGATCAACCGAAAGGGTACGTTTGGTGTATATTTTAAAAATGCGTCTGAACTTGATTTGAATATGGCTGAGTTGAAACTAGATCTCGATCGCGAGGCTCTTGATAATGGACCGCTTGCAAATTTTTCAGTGAGTGTGGATGGGGCGATGATTCGCTTTATAAATAAAACTGACAGTGAATTTGAACTGGTATCGTTTCACTGGGATTTAGGCGATGGTCAAGAAGTGTTTGGGGAGAACGATTTTAATCACAGCTATCAAGCGGAAGGTGAATACTCTGTGACGCTTACCGTTGTCGATGAGCTAGGTGCTGAGGATTCATTAACTATACCCGTTATAGTCGGAGATAATCAGGCCGGATCTGAGGTTAGTTCTTCGGGTGAAAGTGATGCGTCAGGTTCTGAGGGCGGGGGTTCCATGGGACTATATTGTTTATGCCTTTTGATGGCGTCTGTTGGAGTCAGGGCGATTCGCGATATTAAGTGCGATGACGAAGAACCGGCAGGGAAAAGCTGAAAAGCTATATGCCTTGGAGGGATACGGCCCTAGTAAATGACCGTATTGTGATTGTGATTGTGATTGTGATTGGTGCTGTTATCGATCTAACGAGTCGCTTGAGGGTTGTTCTTGATGGGCTTGTTTGCCTTCCGCAGTGGCGTGAACAATCGCCGCATAACAGTTTTTTATTAGCTTCAGGTCATTGCCTACTACGGGGGCTCTGGAGTTTCCGCTTTCGTTATAATATTTGTCATAGTCTGCGATGTCTTTGATAATGCTGATCGCGGACCGAAGCATCTCTTGATGTTCTTGGGGCCAGTAATTAGACCACGCTGGCACTCCGCCGGTGTATTGGATTCCGAATATAAACCCTTGGCACCAGGCCGGTAATGGTCGGTAGAGTGATTCTTGGTAATCTAACGATAGCTCGCAGCTAATGCTGGGTTGATGGCATTCAATCGTAAGGCGAATAAGTTGGAAGTATTTTGCAAAGCAGTTTTTAGTGTCATCGCTGGTTTGACGATATAAATCGGCGTCGAGTATGCCGCTAAACCAATCGTGTTCGTCAAACGCGCTGGGCGACGCACAGATCGCTGACATATAACCGGACAGGAAATCGATATTGATTTCAATGCCTTGCTTCGCTAGCGCGGGCAGTGAGGCAATGAGTAAGGATTCTTCGGTAGGGCTGAGTGAAAGACCCCAGTTGTTGACGGAAACCGCCTGGGTCATTTCGGCTTTATGAGACCTACGCGAATCCGTGTTGTCGTTGGGTTGCTGGTTTGCTTGGCTATCAGCGGGTGGCTGTTCTGATGTTTCCGCTTCTTCGTCGCTCGGGTAAACCTCGCAGTTATGATAGCTTAATGTGTTGATGGCAATTTCCGCCATGGCGGGGATGTTGATTAGGGGTTCATTGCCTGCGAGCAATTTCGAAATCAAGGCGAAGTCCGACCATTGATTGCTGGTTGTATTTTTATTAGGTTTTGCGCGTAAGGCGAGAAAGAAGAATCGCTCTTGCCATTTGCTACGGTGAGGCGCAAGTAGCGAATTAACTAACTCGGGATCAAAGTCTTGTTCGGTTTCTTTGAATCGCTTGATGACTTGCTCTATGTTGGAATCGGTTTCAAACCAGCTTTGAGTCATGCTGCCATCGATAAACCATTGCGCGCTGCTTTGAAATGTTGTGTTGACTTGTGAGCGCGAGAATAATTCAGGCTGTTCGTTTTCCCATTGCTTTAGGGTGTCTATGCTTGAGGCCGGCTGAGGGTGGTAGATGTCGAGGCCGATCCATTCCATCCAAAGCAATACCTCGGGAGATAGTGCTTCTTCTGACTGTACGTTGAGCCACAGGAAGTGAGGCAGGACTATTTCTAGGTAGTCCGTATTCACTTCTTCAGTGGGTATTTGTTCATTTATTTGATGAACAATATCGTCGAATTCTTCAGCGTCGCAATTTAATTTAACCCAGGTGTCGATGATACCCACGTTTTCTTTAATGATGGCGCCAATAACCGCGCTTTTTCCCGCGTGTGTAAAGGAGCAAAAAATACTGCTAGCGCCCACTCCGTCGCAGCTGGTGACTACGGTGCGCTGTAGTTGCATACCGTCATCGGTGTAAAGCGCTGCACATTGCGTGTTGCAACGACGTATATCTTTAATAATATCGTCTAGTAAGCTGCGTTGGCTAATATTGAGCCAGTTTCGGATGCTGATTAAGCGGCGTAAGCCGATGGGTGATGTTTTTTGAATGCATTCTGCGTCGGCAAGCGCGAGCAATACAGCGTCGCGGATTGAAATGTTTTTGTGCAGTAAAAGTAATAGCGTTCCTTCACGAATGATGTCGAAATCAATTTTAAATAATTCTCGACATAGACTGGCCATTTCTGCGGGTGGGAAGAAACTGATTTGATCCGTTATTACGCTAAAGAATTCATACTCTGATTCGAATTCCATTTTCTTGATGTAGTCGATTAAGCTATTCAGCGCGTCTTCTACCGTTTCGTTTTTATTCGGGTTGTCATTGTTACGGTCGGAAAGATAGTCTTGCCAGCGCTGGGTGCTTTCAATAAAACGCTCATCGGTATTGAATCCGAGGCTGGAGATTTGAGATAAGATTATTTTCAGGAAGTCAGAATAATAATTATCCATGGGGCGATCAAAGAAATTGATGCAGTCGGATTTAATTAATTCCCATTGAATTGCTGCGGGCTTTTTGTTTTGGCGTATGCCAAGCATTACTTCCATAAGTGCCGACTGAGATAGGTTGCTGAYGACCTCTATTTTCTCGTCAATGTAATATTGCGACTCAGGGCTGGATGATAATGTCAGTAAGCAGTTGATTAGTTCGTGAGGACTAATGTCGTAAATTTTAACTATGTTGGGCCACATTAAATTTTTGTCTGGAACAGAAATGAGTTCTATTTCTTCAACGATGGTTTTTAATTCGATTACTTTTAATGTGGAATTCATTGATGTGCCAATAAGATACTGTAAAGCTTGTCAGGAATTACTGACGCTGTTAAGCCGGAAATTATATCGTAAAGGAGGTGTCAGTGTTGGGGATAATGTTTTGGTGGCGCGTCGTGTAGACGTTAAAACAATAGCTTAGCGCGGGGGAGGTTTGTCTCGGTAGGTAACTGAATGTAAACAAAAGAAATATTATTTTTTATTTTTTTAATAAAAATTAGAAATTTTGATTGGGGTGAAAAACGAATTGAATGTGTGGCAGCGAGGGTTGCGAGAGCGTTATAGTTAAATGAACATTGAATTCAATGAGATACCGGTCGTTTCTGCAGTTTTCTTTGTAATGTGCGTCTATGCATGCCTAAAGCGCGTGCCGTCGCAGAAATGTTGCCTTGGTTTTCGTTGAGTACTTTTTGAATGTGTTCCCACTCAATGCGACTTACCGATGGGGGTGTGTCTGGGATTTCTACGTGTGTGTTGCCTTTCTCTGTATTAAATGCATTCAGTATTTCTTCGATCGATGCAGGCTTACAGAGGTAGTTGCTCGCGCCCAATTTGATGGCTTCAACGGCGGTGCTAATTGAAGAGTAGCCCGTTAACATGACGATCTTTAATGTAGGGTTTGTGGATAGAAGCGCTTCAATTAAATGTAGGCCTGAGTCATTGCCGAGTTTAAGGTCCAGGACCAGTTTGTTTGGCATGAATTCTTGGTTGGCCTTGAGTGCTTCTTGTTCGTTGTGCGCGCATTGGGTGTCATAGTTTCGACGTTCAAAAGCGCGTGAAAGAATGTTGGTAAATGTTGGGTCGTCATCGACCAGTAGAATTTTTTCTTGGCTAGTCACGATGGTTCTCAGTCTGGTGAAGGGAAGCGAAAGGAAGTGTAAGCTCGGTGATGGTGCCGCTGGGAGTGTCGTTGAACCATTTAACTTGACCGCCGTAACGGTTAAGTGACGCGTGGGTGAGAAATAACCCTAGACCTAAGCCTTTGCCTTTAGTAGTAAAAAACGGTTTGCCCATTTTTTGTGCGGCCTCTCGAGTAATGCCTGGCCCGGAGTCCTTAATAATAATTTTAAGCTTCTCTAAATCCCACTCTACTGTGACGGACACTTTTTGAGGGCTGGCGTCGGCCGAATTTTGCAGTAAGTTTAGAATTGATTGCTCAACGGTTGGGGGGAACTGAATGTTAATGTCGGGCAGGTCGTTGGCGATGTGAATGGCGGCATTAACATCGGGGCGCAGTAATAGCCAGTGATCCAGTAGGTTGTCGATGTAATCTGCCACAGGGATCGGGTCATGGCTGCCTTTGTAATACTGTTCTGCAGTATTGGCGAGTCTGCGTAGGGTGTTGGTACACAGCGCTGTTTGCTCTTGAAGGGTGGCTAGGTCCGCTTGTAAATTAGGGTTCTGAGCATGCTCTGCCATTAATTCGTCGAGTAAAACGGTAATGGTGGTTAAGGGCGTGCCAAGTTCGTGAGTGGTTCCTGCGGCTATGGTGGCGACGGCCATAATTTGTTCGTCCCGCAGTACGTTTTCCTTCTGCTCGTTGATGTGGTTTTCTTGGTTACGCAAGGCATTGGCCATTCGCACCACAAACCAGCTAATCAGTAAGGCGCTCATTAGGAAGTTAAACCACATGCCTATGATGTGTAGGCTGACGAGGGAATCTTCGGCAACGTGTTGATGAGCGCTTTTTATGGCCATGCCATTAGACATGCCATTAGACATGCTGTTGCTCATGTCATTGCTCATGCCCATATCATTGTCGGTAATGGGGATGTAGTAAAACAAGAGGCCGGTGTAGGCGACAAGAGAAATCGTCGAAAGGGTCCAGGTGTAATGCCAGGGCAGTGTTGCGGCAGCAATAATAATAGGGATGAGGTAATAGGAAACAAACGGRTTAGTCGAGCCGCCYGCGTAAAATAAAATCAGTGTCAGGCTTGCGACTTCGATTAACAGCTGTAAGAAAAACTCAATTTCGGTGACCGGCCAATGCTTTTTAACTCGCCAGGCGCTAAGGATATTGATGCAGGTGAGCCCCACTAAGATAATGCTTAAGTGGGTAAACAGTAGCGGCATGGACGCGCTTAGGTAGGCGTAAGCCACTGCTGTTGCGGTGCCTGTAAGCAGCACCATACGGATAATCAGTAACCTTTTAAGATTGCCTGATAATGCGTTTAGAGTCAGTAGGTTCGGTTGGAGTAATGCCTGAGGATCGTTCACATTCATGTGGCTTAGTATATCGGAAGGCTAGCGGAGGGCAACYGTGTTTGACGGCGTTTGATTGAACGCTAGTGAGAATGCAGGACGAAGTGATGGGGCGTGGGGTTGGTAATGGTGCTAAATAGAGGCGTGTTTGACGAGCGCGAGAACTGTTTGTTGAGTGGCGGTGGGTTGAATCGTGCGGAGTAGATCTGAGGCTGAGAGGCGTTACTCCTCGATTCGTTCCTACAAGGCTGTAGGAACGAATCGGGAGTATTAAAGCGTTTTAGCCTTCTTGGACTTTCTTCGCGCTATCGGTTTGGCTAGCGCCTGGCATCCAGTTAAATTTCACTCGATAGGTTTGCATAAAGCCGCCTAAGGTACCAATGACTCGACCCAAAGCAATAAAGGGGTCAGGTACGATCACGTGTGCTTCTTGCAGGGACTCGAGTACTTCATTCATGACTTCTTCAATGGAAACCTTTTTCTTCGGTCCGCCTTTGGTGCGGATCATGTACTGCGATAGATCTTCAATGACGTCTGAATCAATACCACTGAACCCGGAGCGAAGCATTAGCTCACCGAGGTCGGTATCTACATGGCCCATTAAGGCCATCATGATCATGGTGTAATTCATTGTTTCTTCAGTGGTGAGGCGGCCAATGGTGCCGTAATCAACAATGAATATCTCTTTGTCTGGTGTTACCAGGAAGTTCCCTGGATGGGGATCTGCTTGGAACATACCAAATTGAGTGATCTGCTGCATGTAGCTGTCTTGAAGTACTGTAAGCAAATCTTTTGCTACGTCTTTGTTACTTCGATCCAGATGCTCGACTAAACGAGAGCCGTTAATCCATTCGGAAACGATAATACGACGAGTACATAGGTCGTCGATAACTTTGGGGACACGGATTCGATCGATATGATCAAGCGCGGCAAAGTCTACGGTATTGCGGTATTCGTTACGGAAATCGAGTTCTTCGGCAGTCATTTCCAGAAGAAGGCGAGTGAACTGCTTGATATCAATCGCGCCAGGCAGTCTGCCGTCTAGGAATTCAGCAATGAGTAAGAAAACCGTGAAATCCTGATCGAACAACTTAGTGACTTGAGGTTGTTGGATCTTGATTGCTACTTCGGTGCCGTCGATTAATTTGGCTTTATGTACTTGTGCGATAGAAGCTGTGGCAATGGGTTTTTCATCAATCCACTCAAACTTGCTGCGCCAGTTTGCGCCAAGTTCGTCTTCAAGTACTGCCGCTAGACGCCAAAATGCAATTTCGCGATTATCGTTTTGTAGCGGTTTCAACGCTTCAATATATGCTTGAGGCAGGATGTCAGGACGCGCGCTTAAGAACTGGGCTAGTTTGACCCAAGTTGCGCCGTTCTTTAAACACAATTCATACAGTAAGTTAGCGTTCTTTTTGTGTAGGGCTTTGTAGAGCGGCTTGTATCGCTCTTTATCCCAGCCTTTAGTCTTTTTGTTTAAGCGTGAGTAAGAGCGCTCTATTCGAATTACGGTGGAGATGGCCTTGTATACTCGTCTACGACCTTTCCATATTTGCTTGCCCTTTCTCCAATTGAATAGGGATTCGTCAAAATCGAATTCGCTGTGAATTTCAGCAGTATTATTTGTAGTCATAGAACTCTTCCTGGTGGACTTTTATTTGTATTTCTAACTAACTCAAACTGATTAAACCTTAGGACTTAACCTTGTGGTAGGCAGGGGTGTTCGTTGATGTCGGTCTAAGTCAATGGATGAGGACTCAAGCAAAGGAAGTTGCTTCGGCCTTGCAAACCCAATGGGTCTAGCGTTTACCCTGGTGGCTTATCTACACCTGTGTAGGGCCGGGGATTGCTCCAAATTAAACCGCATCGTAGCCCGTTTGGCTTTAGTGATTAGCCTCGAGGTCGGGTGAGTCTACAGGAACCAAGTTGATATTCAATTGTTAATCGACGACACGACCGGTGGTGGTTAGAGGGTGTTGTCGGGTCTTTTTATGGCTTGTAAGTCATTRTTAAATATCAATAAAAACTATTTGAATAAGATTTTTAACATTGTTTTAGTTGTAATA
>NVVB01000072.1 GCA_002402085.1 Gammaproteobacteria bacterium | reverse complement strand
AGGGTGATTTCTTCCAGGATTTGAGACAGCAACTCCTGCCCCACCCCTTGGGTCAAATCTAACGATTCTGAAATCGCCCCAGCCACTTCTGGTTTACGTATCAAACCACGCTCCTGTTGAATCCGTTCATCTAGATCTCTTCCGCTGAGTCCATACAAATCCAGATGCAATTCCAGACACTATTCCAGACACAAACCCCAAACTATCTATAGGTGCAATTTTAACGCCTAATTTATAGAGACCACTCTTTATAGCTCATTCCCGGGACAAATTCCTATTATCCATCCGGCACATGGCCCTACACATGGTGCGCTACAGACTAAAAGAAAGACTTTTTAACCGCCTTTCTTTTAATCGTCTATCAACTCAAAATCTTCTTTTCCCACACCGCAATCCGGGCAAAACCAAGTATCCGGGACATCTGAGAAAACGGTACCGGGTGCAATACCGTTATCCGGATCACCAGCAGCTTCGTCATACACTAAACCACATACTACGCATTCCCACTTCTTCATCGAGCTACCCCAAAAAGACGATGCATAGCCTAGGAATAAACCCACCCTAGACTCTGCAAAAAATAATACAACACATTGTGACCCTTCGAAGCCACAAAAACAGGTGGATCAAACGTCATCAACGCATAAAATAGACCGCCTCAACGGCACTTTTTAAATTAAAATCGGCCGATCAACGCAATTGCGCTTTATACGCGCTTGAACCTTTAATTGCCACCCAAAGCCGCCAAGCCCATCAACATCCCCCAGCAATAGCCCGTAACTTGACGTAAGCCTAATAAGAGTCTAAAAATCAGGTTGTAAATTGTCGAGGCATAATTTATTATCGCACCCCTAAATGCATGAAGCACTTACCGCTTGTGCTGATATTGCGGAGCCAGTCGGCCTCACAATCATCACTACAACGGGCCTGTAGCTCAACTGGATAGAGTATCGGCCTTCGAAGCCGAGTGTTGGGGGTTCGAGTCCCTCCAGGCCCACCATTTAAGCATCGCCTTAAATCCCAAAATCCCTTTCTGTGAACAATGACTGCTTCGAGATTAAACCCTCGGTCGAGCACTGTCGTCTATGGTTTCTACACCCCGCCACCGATTATCCGTGACCCAGGATTATCAAATCCGCCTGTATTTAAATCTACGATAAACACCCGACCGGACAAACGCCGGCCGGGGTAATGTTTACAGGCCTTTGCTGCTATTAAATATCTTGATGCCTTTAGTCATTAGGCGCCGAGGGATGAACCGAACCATGAGTGCCGTGGCTTTATTGGATAGCCCTGGAATACTAATCACTTTATCGTTCATAAAGTCTTTGTAGCCCGCACTCACTACTTGTTCAGCGGTCATCATCAAGCTATCAAACTTTCCGCCAATAATTGCCGCCTCATTTTTCGCCGTGGCTTGAAAATTGGTCGACGCGACCCCTGGGCACAATGCCATAATTTTAACTCCAGAGCCTTGCACCTCTTCGGCCACCGCTTCAGTGAACGACATCACGTAGGCCTTGCTAGCGAAATAAGTCGCCATATAAGGGCCTGACATAAACGCCGCCATTGACGCCACATTTAAGATCCTACCGGAGTCTCGAGCGACCATGTCCTTAAGAAACAATTTAGTCATCAACGTCACGGTAGCCACATTGAGCTGGACCAAATTCATGTCATTTTCCGCTTCGATTTCAGAAAACCGCCCGTAAGTCCCAAAGCCCGCATTATTCACCAATACATCAACCACTTGATCGGCGTCTTTGAGCGCTTGGTAAATCTCATTGGGCGCGGTGGGAGAAAATAGGTCTTTAGCCATCACCAACACATCAATCTGATACTGTTGGCGTAACTGCTCTGCAAGATCCTTAAGCTTATCCTCACTTCTGGCCACTAGGATGAGATTATATCCATCTTTAGCAAAAAGCTTCGCTAGCTCATTACCAAAACCAAAAGACGCTCCGGTGATTAAAGCTGTTTGTTTGCCCGACATGTGCACTACCTTTTTATTATTGCCAAAAATATCAAATAAACACACGCAAACTAGCCGACAACCAGTCAATAACTGCCTGATAGCACGTGAGTTATTTTTTTAAATTAGAATATTTATTGAAACTCCAGCATGGCTCATAAACTGTGTATTACGCCCTTTGAATTACCTCAACGCGTGTCTATGATCCTAGCGCAGCAATAATGAATGGAGATTAAGGTAATTTCAAGCGCCCAAGCTAACCGCGCTGTCCCAAAGGCCAACACTATGCGAACAGAAGGGGTAGACTAATAATTACCCACCCCTTCGATTACCATAGCCACAGCCTAGCCATCGGCGAACAGTACTTTGGCCAGCATTCATATAAAAGATTTTCAATTGCTAACATTTATGAGTAATCTAGCCGATCCGAAGCAGCCTTCAAACACTAGGCGCCGTACGCAGAAGCACTAAAATTTCATTTTTTGGGCCCCAGCCCTTTGGCTCAAGGCCAAAGCCAGTGCTACTTTGCGAGGTTAACGCGCTCTTGATGTATCACCGAGTTATTCCATTTGTTTAGAGAAGTCCCACTATGAACTCATTTCCCTCCCCCAGACCCTCATGGACCTCTCGCATTCCTGACTTCGTTCAACTCATGCGCCTCGACCGTCCCATCGGCACCTTATTACTGTTGTGGCCAACATTATGGGCGATCTGGATATCCGGAGCAGGTAAACCCGACTTAAAGGTCACGCTTATCTTCACCCTGGGGGTGTTATTTATGCGCTCCGCGGGCTGCGTTATCAACGACATTGCCGATCGAAAAATCGATGGCAAAGTAGAACGCACTAAAAACCGCCCCCTAGCGACTAACAAAATCTCTCTTTTAGAGGCCTTAATTACTTTCGCAATTCTAATCAGTTGCGCCTTTGTTTTGGTGCTTTTTACCAACACCTTCACCATCGTGCTTTCATTAGGCGCCGCGGCCATTGCCTGTACTTACCCGCTCATGAAGCGCTACACCTATTTACCTCAAGTGGTACTGGGCGCTGCTTTCGCATGGTGCATCCCCATGTCTTTCGCCGCACATATGAATGAGATCCCCAGTTACGCTTGGCTCATCTATATCGCCACACTCATTTGGACCGTGGCCTACGACACCATGTATGCCATGGTCGACCGAAACGACGATTTAAAGATCGGGGTCAAATCAACAGCGATTTTATTCGGCGACAATGACCGCGCAATGATAGGGGTTCTACAAGGCCTAACCGTGCTTTGTTTAATCCTAGTGGGTAACAAACTAGACTTTAATGGCTATTATTACGCCAGCCTTGGAGTGGTCGTAATACTGTTCTTGTATCAACAGCTACTTATTAAAAGGCGCTCAAGAAARGGCTGCTTAAAAGCATTCTTAAATAATAACTGGGTCGGCATGGCGGTTTTCGTAGGCATTCTGCTTCACTACATCACGGTTTGATCGCCCTGGCGACGATTTTTTATACACGCTTAGATTGAACTAAACCTCGATCCTATCAACCTTTAAGCTTTCACAGCAGGTCATTTTTCTAACCTACTCAATGAAGGCTTCAACAATCTTGACCCCGCTACAGAATCACGCTTAAATGACGCCCTGAGAACGATTAGCTGCGCTTATTGAAACCTCAAGTAAACTAGGAAGCGCGTCCAATACCTTACAGCTTAACGCTCAGCCTCATCAAAAACGAACAATGTCTCAAACCGAACAAAGAAGCACATTTACAATATATCAAGGTGAAACACGCCAATGCTAAAAACTAAATTGTTACTTATTTTACTGTCTTGCTCATTGATTTCCTGTGGCACCATTAAATCATTGGATCACGAAAATAACCAAGTACACATTAAACACCGCTTAGTCACTACAAAATGTCAGGAAATCCCTTATATCTACAGTGGCGTTCGATACGACTTCTGCATTTTGCACGCCTATAGAAAACAAAACGTACCCGCAAAACTGCAGCTTGATCCTGCGTGGGTATTGTCCGTTGATTTCGTATTTTCCGGTATTGCCGACACGCTGGTTTTACCCTATACCGCCTATCAACAATACAAATACGGTAATTTGGTAGTCATTCAGTAAAGCCAGTCGTTCAGAAACAAAAAAACCCGAAAAAGCATCACGCTTATTTCGGGTTTTTTGTTTAAGTATCCAAGAATTAGGAAGACTGCATTAATCGAGCGCCCTCACAAAAGAATCCCTAAAATAAAAACTGACTCACAATAATCGCGCCCGCTGCAGCAACAACCCCTACTGCGCCGCCTATAATCGCCGACAGCTTTACTTTCTTCGATAGCTCCGCTTCTTTCAAATGAATCAGTTGTACCATCTCGCCTTTAAGCGCATCCAGGGAGTTTTGATTGATGGACGGCTGTATATCTTCAATCAATTGGAAGACATTATCCGCCACCGACTGAGTATGTGATTTAGCTTTATTGAGCACTTCACTCTCCAAGGACTGCAATCGGAGATTCAAGGTCTCATCAACGCCTGAATCAGCGCTGGTATCGACTAATTGAAGGTTGGTGATTTTGTTTTTATTTTCGTCATTTTGTTGCGCCAACAAATCCAGCTCGGTAGAAAATTCCTTTTTAAAGGTCTCRACCGATTCATTCACTTGCTGAACGATRCTGCCTTCAAACTGACTRATTTTTTGTACCGTTGTTTCCTTTAAAGAACTGGCAACGGACGAAATTTCTTGTTCAAGGAATTCTGGAAAACGTTTTTCTAAATTAACCAATTTCTCATCAATAGCCGCTTCGTCAATCGCAGATTCAACCACAACATTGTCTGCAACAGCCTGATTAGCCGAGAATATTTCAAGCTGCTCCTGAACCACTTCTAGTACATTGTCTATATTTAGAGCAGTTTGTTCTGACTCGGATTGTGCTGACTGGGGTTGTGCTGATGCTTCATTTTGTTTTTCGACCAAGTCATACAAAACCTGAATACTTTGCTTTAATTCCTGAGAATCTTGACTCGCTACTTCTTCAGCAATATTGCGCGCAGAAGCTTTGGCAACCAATAACACTTCGTCTTGTAACTTAGTCAATGCGACTTCTAATACCGGTCCGACCCAGCGTTGCATGACCTCCCCATCATTCATGCGCGCATCGAATAACTGTTGCGCAACGCGACCCGCCACGGTCTCAACAATCGCCTCAACGTCTTGTTTTTGAATTCCGTTATCGACTACCGGTTTGGCGGTCGCTTCGGAGGCCACCTTCTCGGCAACCCCAGCAGCTTGCGCCTTGCATTGCTCGTTGTATTCACTAATGCTCTCTAGCACTTTCGTGACAGCCGAGGCCGAGGGCGGTTTAGGCAAAATATCCATCACCCCCCTTAAACGCGCTTCGCGAGTGAAGTCTGAACCATCTTTAGACGTGCACATAACAATAGGAATTGACTGAGTGGCCGGGTTTTTTAGTATCACTTCAGTCGCCTCAAGGCCATCCATGCCTGGCATTAGATGGTCCATAAAGATCGCGTCAGGCTGATGTCCTAATAGATAGGTGAACGCATCTTCGGCTGACTCAGCCAAATCCACGTTTAAGCTATTTTTCTCTAACATCTTACGCAACACCAAGCGTGCTGATTTGGAGTCATCCACTAACAATACTGTCTTCACCGCCATATGCCTTCCTACTCTATTAAGCCTGCCGTGACCAAATGCTCGGCAGGGTTTTACGTCTAGTCCTTTTAACTGCAGGATTTAAATCTGATTTATGGTTATTTTAACACACTGCTATATCGTTACGTTTAAACAGGTCCGCTTGTTCCAATTCAAAACTAGCCTGTAAATGCACCCTCATCCACTTTTGAATCCCAATAGTTTCCACATTTGGGTTATAATCGAGGTTTTTATCTCGTCTCTTTCTCTATGAATATCAAACTACTAAATAACATTCTTAGGCATTTAGATAATTTTTCCGAATTCACCGGAAGAGGCCTGGCGTGGATCACGCTTTTAATGATGTGTATCACCTTCTTAATCGTGGTGTTGCGCTACATATTTGGCTTTGGGTCCATCGCCATGCAGGAATCTGTCATGTACTTACACGCATGTCTGTTTATGGGTGCCTCCGCTTACACCCTTAAGTGGGATGAGCACGTACGGGTGGACATTTTCTACCGTCAGTACTCGGTTAAAACCCGCGCATGGGTCGACTTCTTCGGCACCTTATTGCTGTTAATACCGGTGAGCTTATTTATAGGCTGGACAAGTTTTGATTATATGGCTGCATCCTGGCGAATCTTAGAAAGCTCCCCAGAAGCCGGGGGAATTCCAGCCGCATTTTTACTCAAGTCGTTAATCGGCGTATTGGTTGCAACCCTTCTACTGCAAGCCCTAGCAGAGCTTTTACGTAACGGGCTATTAATAACCGATAACCTCTCTAGCGATGCGACTTCCCCCTAACCCTCATTAAAGGTTTTGCCCTATTCATGGCTGAATACATTCCTCTGTTTTTATTTGCTGGCGTTTGCGTAGTGCTACTTCTGGGTTATCCAGTGGCATTTTCGTTGGCCGGTACTGCGTTAGCGTTTGCCGCAGCCGGTATCGCCAGCGGCACCTTTGACAGTAGCTTTCTCATCGCTACCCCCAATCGTATCTTCGGTATTATCACCAACCAAACCCTGATCGCAGTACCGCTATTTGTTTTGATGGGGGTGATTTTGGAAAAGTCCAAAATCGCGGAAAGACTACTCGAAACCATGGCCAAGCTGTTCGGCAGAATGCGCGGAGGACTGGGCATCTCGGTCACCCTAGTAGGCATGCTTCTCGCAGCCAGCACCGGTATTGTCGGCGCCACCGTAGTCACCATGGGCCTACTGTCACTGCCGACCATGCTTAAGAAAGGCTACAGCCCTTCATTTGCCAGTGGGCTAATTTGCGCCACGGGCACGTTAGGACAAATCATCCCACCGTCTATCGCGTTAGTGTTATTAGCCGACGTATTATCCAACGCCTACCAAAAAGCTCAACTCCAAATGGGCGTATTCGCCCCAAAAACYGTCTCCGTCGGTGATTTATTCTTTGGTGCCTTAATTCCAGGGCTCATCTTAGTCGGCATGTACCTACTTTATATTGGCATTCTTGCGCTTGTGAAGCCTGATTCAGTTCCCGCAGCCGAGCCAAGCCAATCAGACGATGAATCCAATTTATGGAATGAAGTGGTGCGCAGCCTATTACCCCCCCTAGGCTTGATTATCACCGTCCTTGGCTCGATATTAGGGGGTTACGCCACCCCTACAGAAGCATCGGGTGTGGGCGCCATAGGCGCTACTCTTTTAGCGCTGGTGAATAAGAAGTTACCCCTAGAAACACTCAAAGAAGTCATGCGTTCAACCACCAAAATTACCGCCATGGTGTTCCAGATTCTGATTGGTGCAGCGTTRTTTTCTYTAGTCTTTCGMGGCTTTGGCGGTGAAGAGCTAATTCAAGACTTGTTTACCGATATGCCCGGCGGGGTAGTCGGTGCCACGATCGTAGTCATGCTGGTGATTTTTTTACTCGGGTTTATCCTGGATTTTATAGAGATCACCTTTGTCGTTGTGCCTATAGTGGGCCCCATCCTCCTGGCCATGGGCCTGGACCCAGTATGGCTCGGCATTCTTATTGCGATCAATTTACAAACCTCGTTCCTAACACCGCCCTTCGGTTTTGCATTATTTTATCTACGCGGCGTGGCACCACCGGAGATTACCACCACCGCCATGTACAAAGGTGTATTGCCCTTTATACTCATTCAGCTTATTTTAATGCTGCTGCTGGTCGCCTGGCCCGAACTGGCTACCTGGCTACCGGCGCAGATATATGAATCTTAATCATCCCCGGTTTGCTTAGCGTGTTTGCAGCGCTAATTTGAATAGTATGAAGTTAGCGCACAACCAAATAATTCTGAAGTTTCAGCCGTAAATAACAGAGAAACCTATGAACATTGAAAATGAAGAAACACCGAAACCTAAAGGCACGTTATCGTCAAAACTAACGGTTATGCCGAGGGATTCAGACGGGTTTGGCGATATTTACGGCGGCTGGATTGTGTCTCAAATGGAYCTAGCAGGCAGCACCTACGCCCAACAATTGGCCCGAGGTAAAGTCGCCACGGTGGCCATCGATAGCATGTCATTTATGCTGCCTGTTACTGTCGGCTCGATCATAAGCTGCTACACCGAGTTGCTCAGCATTGGCAGAAGCTCGATCAAGGTCAATGTCGAAGTTTGGGTGTGTTATCCCGCGGAAGACGAACAACGCAAAGTCACTGAAACAATATTTACTTTCGTGGCCATCAATAAAAACAGGGGCACACGCCAAGTCCCGCGCTAAGGAATTACCCGGTCATATACATTTCAACGATGCCATGGACGGAATTGTAGAACGTAAATAACGCCACGCTCGATAAAATAAATACAAATACTCGCTGAAGCGTGGCACCCGACAGATACTTACTAAAAAACGAGCCAAACATCATCCCCACCACACCGCCTATGACCACTTGTAGCAAAATGCTAATGGGCATCTGTTCCTGAGCATTTAAAAAAGCCAGAAACCCTGAACTGCCTATAAATAAAATGATCACTAAGGAAGTGGCTACGGCTTGATGAATCCCTAAGCCCAAAAGGATGATCAGCGTCGGGACAATAATAAACCCACCCCCCACACCAAATAAGCCCGCTAAAAACCCCGTGACCAAGCCGACTAGGGCAATCAGCAAAACGCCCCTTTTATCCAAGCCACAGGATAAAAAGCCCCCGCCCTCAGTCATTACGATGAGGTTTTTAGATTGTTGAACCGCTGTATTGATAATCCCTGTTTTAGATGCCTTAGACCGCGTTTCATGCCACATTCGATAAGCAATCATAAACACTAAGAGGGAAAACGCGAATAATAGAATGTGTTCGGGGATACGACGACTGGTCCACAAGCCTAACGGTGCCGTAGAAACACCGGTCACCGCAACAATCCCGGCAGGTGCCCAAACAATGATGCCGCGCCGAAATCGACTCAAGACACCCACAAAAGCACTGGCTGCCACCGCGCCTAAGGAAATACCTACCGCATTCTGAGCCGGTAACTGCAAGCCATAGACCAACATCGGAACAGCAAATACCGACCCACCCGCACCGGTTAGGCCCAATATACTGCCAATGACTATGCCCACCAGGAATTCCAGACCCATCTACTCATCCATGAAACTAATGCTTATACTAATAATTTAAGCAGATTAGCCAATAAGTGGTAGTTATATAATGGTAGTTATATAGATCTAGGTGCGTAGGTTTAGGTGCGCAGGTCTAGGTGCGTAGGTCTAGGTGCGCAGGTTTAGCGACACAAAGTGTATTACCGGATTTAAATCCACAGATCCAGATCCAGGTCCAGGTCCAGCGCTCTACCTTACAGTTGAGCGCTTTTGACTGAGTGACGCCCCTAAAGTGTGCGGGCATTAAGATAGGCTTGTTCAGAAATAGCATGGTAATTAACCACACTGCCTTTAAACTTCATCACAGAATCATAGATTCGTTTGGTCAATGGGCTAGTTTCAGAGATACCTAAAGCCACTTCATGGGAAACTTTACGAAGTTCTTTCAATACTTCGTCGGGAAACTTTCTCAATTGAACATTATGCTCTTCTACCAAGGTCACCAAGGCGTCATTGTTTTTCGCCGTATAGACATCCAACATGTCTTGATTCACCGCACGACAGCCATGGGTTAATATCGCTTGTAAATCCGCAGGCAATGCATTGAATTTTTCTTTATTAAAAATAAATTCCAACATAGCACCGGGCTCATGCCAACCTGGGTAGTAATAATATTTAGCCGCTTTATACAAACCAAACGCCAAATCGTTATAAGGCCCCACCCACTCCGTCGCATCAATCGTACCGGTTTGCAGTGCAGTAAATAATTCCCCGCCAGGCAAGGTCACAGGCACTCCGCCAATTTTTCGAAGTACTTCACCGCCCAGGCCCGGGATGCGCATTTTTAAACCTTTCATGTCTTCTAAGGAATTAATTTCCTTATTAAACCAACCGGCCATTTGAACACCGGTGTTACCACCCGCCATGGGTATCAAACCAAAATCATCGTAAAGCTCGCGCCATAATTCCAGACCGCCTCCGTAATGAAGCCAACCATTAATTTCTTGGGCCGTCAAACCAAAAGGAATCGCTGTAAAAAATTGTGCCGCAGGCGCTTTGCCTTTCCAATAATAGGCACCACTATGGCCTATTTCAGAGACGCCGCTGGACACCGCATCAAACACTTCAAGCGCGGGTACAATCTCCCCTGCACCATAAACCTTAATATTAAGACGACCATCGCTCATTTCTTTTACAATTCTCGAAAGGCGTTCAGGTGCCTCGCCAAGACCCGGTAAATTTTTAGGCCAAGACGTTACTAACTTCCAATTATAGGTTTGTTTTTTATCAGCCATGACGCCGTTCTGAGCGCCAGTACCAGAAGCGCCATCGGGACCACAGCTATCGGTTTTGCTATTACACGCACTGACCGCCAACGCGCCAGCCCCAACCCCTAACGCGGCTACAAATTTTCTTCGTTTCATTAGAATTTAATCCTTAATTATTTTGATTTTTTACCCAAGGCGTTCCGAAGGCTTTTTAATCACATGCCTCTAAACGTGCGTATTGAGCCACCAACCACTTGCTGCCTGCCCGATAAAAATTAACCTGTATGCGCGCATTAGGCCCTTGGCCCTCACAGTTTAAAATCACCCCTTCACCAAACTTCATGTGCAGCACCTTTTGACCCAAACGAAAACCATCGACAGAATCGTCCAGGTCGTCTGCTCCACCGGGAAAACTAGTAGGACGAGTCACGGTGCCATTCAGGCGTACTTCTTCCATGTATTCCGAGGGTATCTCTCGAAGGAATCGGGACGGCGGATTAAATTTATCTTGCCCATACATTCTGCGTGCTTCGGCATAACACAAATACAAATTCTGCTTCGAACGAGTAATGCCTACATAACAAAGCCGGCGCTCTTCTTCTAAACGGCCTGGCTCTTCTTGCGCTTGTTTACTAGGAAATAGCCCTTCTTCCATACCCACCAAAAATACTTTCTTAAATTCGAGGCCTTTGGCAGAGTGCAGTGTCATTAACTGAACTGAATCCTCGTAGACATCCGCTTGCGAATCCCCCGATTCAAGCGCTGCATAATCGAGAAATATAGTCAGTGGCGTACCTTCTGCATCTTCGTCCGCTTCAAACTGTCGACAGGCACTGACTAATTCTTGTAAGTTTTCTATTCTCGACTTCGCCTTCTCGCCTTTTTCTTTTTCGTGATGACCAATTAAACCGCTGGTTTCGATCACTTGTGTTGCTTGTTCCCAAAGCTCCATCGATTGTGATTCAATGTCCAAGCGATTGATCAGATCGATAAATACCTGCAATGCCTTACTGGCGCGGGCAGTTAATCCGTTTCGTTCAATAATTGATAACGACGCCTGCCACATGGATATTTTTTCTTCGCGCGCAAGATTCCGAACCAAGTCCAAAGTCTTGCCGCCTATTCCTCGAACAGGCACATTAACAATGCGCTCCAAGGCCGTGTCGTCATTGCGATTAGAAATCATGCGCAAGTAAGCCAGGGCATTTTTAATTTCGGCACGATCAAAGAAGCGTTGTCCGCCGTAAATCCGATACGGAATATTATTACGAAGTAATGCTTCCTCCAGCACCCGAGACTGAGCATTAGAGCGATATAGAATGGCGACTTCTTTCCGATCTACATTCTCGTCTGCAAAACATTCAATTTTATCTGCGACAAACCGGGCTTCGTCCATCTCATTAAACGCTGCATAAACATACAAGGGGTCCCCTTCCCCCGCTTCCGTCCAAAGGTTTTTACCAAAACGATCCTGATTGTTAGCAATCACTGCATTCGCTGCATTTAGAATATTTGAAGTCGATCGATAATTTTGCTCTAAGCGAATCACTTGCCCTTTCGGGTATTTGGTTTCAAATTGCTGAATATTTTCAATCTTAGCGCCCCGCCAACCATAAATGGACTGATCGTCATCGCCGACAATGGTAATTTTATTTCGCTCAGTAGTGAGCAACTGTAACCAGGCATACTGTACGGAGTTGGTATCCTGAAACTCATCCACCAACAAGTGATCAAAACGATCCTGGTAGTGCTTCAGTAAAACAGGATTCTTTAACCATAATTCATGGGAGCGCAGTAACAATTCAGCAAAATCCACCATGCCGCCACGCAGGCAGGTTTCATGATAGACCTGATAAATTTCGATCAAGGCTTTGCGCTGAAGATCACCATGATGCTCTAGATGCTCTGGCCGAAGCCCTTCATCCTTTTGATTATTAATAAACCACTGCGTCTGTTTGGCTGGCCACCGTGTTTCATCAATGCCCATAGCGGTTTGAGTACGCTTTATTAAACGAAACTGATCATCAGAATCAAGGATTTGAAAGTTCTTGGGTAAGCCCGCATCCTGGTAATGAGTCCTTAAAAGACGATGCGCTAAGCCGTGGAAAGTACCAACCCACATAGTCCGAGCCGAGTGGCCGGTCAGCGCCTCAATACGTGTGCGTAATTCAGCGGCGGCTTTATTGGTAAACGTAACCGCAAGCACGCCATAGGGAGAGACCCCTTCTGTGGCCATAACCCAGGCGATTCGATGGACTAACACACGGGTTTTGCCACTTCCGGCTCCCGCAAGCACCAGTAAGCGGTTGCTGTCAGAAGTGACTGCATCGCGCTGGGGCTCATTCAAATGATCTAAAATTGGGCTGACATCCATTTGATTTCACTTAATTTTGACGATAATAGAGGAAGGCTAAATAAATCAGCTAATTTACCACAGCTGTCCTTACAGCCATAGTGATAGGCACAATGATAGACCTAGTAATAGGCACTGTTTTGGTACTGGTCTAGTTGTTGATGCCGCGTGATACAAGGACTATCACTGGTACAACGAAGGCCTAGTACAAGAGCAAACCCTATGGCCTACTCCCCTAAGAGTCCATTGCTCCCACAAAGGGCATATCGAAGTACCTTTAAATTACCCCTACGCTCATCCCTCCTTAAGTGAAAACCAACGCGTTCGATCGCCAATGACAAAGAGGGTTATATAACAAGCCAGGCAACGGAACACTCGCCGGACCAATTCCCAATTTATTGGCGAATTTAGTGGTCTTCATCAACATCGACTAACTAGGCGTTACATTTCGACACACCCTGCAATCTAATGCTACGAATCTCGTCAAATCAGGGTATATAAATCGGTCTACTTATTATCACTTCCTAAAAAGTTATGATAATGTGACATTCTAATGCTTGCTTATATTATTGAATGATTTCGGCCAAAGGGTAATTAAATACCACACATTATTAACGACGTATGAATTGGTACACTTCAAAAAAGAATTAAGCTAGGCGGCTCACTTAGAATTAAAATCGGGCTATATATCATGTCCATCGGACACGCAAAAAAACAAATACAAAATCGACTAGAACTCTCTTTACGAGACTCTCCTGATCTCTCAAGTGCTAAACGCGCAGAACTTCAAATAAAAACAATTTTTAAAAACACGCGCATATTCGAACTGTTTTGTTTTTTGTCCGTACTACTAACCAACTACCTTTATTACTCCAGTCCGCAGATAAAGCCTGAGTTATTACTCGCTTGGTCAATTTGGGTAGTACTCACTAGCGCCGTGCGCATCACCCTGGCCGGTAGTTACCGAAAAGAAAACCCTCCCCTACAGAACTCCTTAATTTATCGCGCATTATTATTCAGTACTTTTATATCCGGGTTAAACTGGGGAATAGCGTGCCTCTATATACAACAACCTGGCGCGCTACTCATACAATCTGAATTTACCACCATTGTCTCAGGTTTATGTATTTGTATGGCCGCAATCTATGCCTGTAGCTATCGAATATTTTTAGCATTTTCATTGCCTGCTGTGATTCCTATTTGTCTCTATTCACTGCTTCAGCAAACAACCCAAGAACCTTCCATGGTGAGCATTGTAATTATATTTCTTATCTTTTTACTTTTTAGCGCTAAAAAAATAAACTCCATGTTTTTAGGTTTCTACGCCCTTCAAAATAAAAATCAGCAATTACTCGATTATATCAATAAAGAAAAACTAGTCGCTGAAACACTCAATAAAAAACTACAGAAATCTTTTGTTGAACTCGAAACTAAAGTAGACGAACGCACCCGAGAGTTGTCACTTTCCAATGAAGACTTACAAAAAAGCCAAGAACGCCTTAATCTAGCCATTGATGCCAGTAAAACCGGTCTATGGGATTGGAACTTAATTACTGATGAAATGTATCAAACCAAACTCGATCAGTTATTGGGCTATTCCGCCGATGAGATCCCAAAATTTATAGACCATCTCTCCACGTTAGTGCATCGCGATGACTATCACCGTGTTAAGCGCGCCATGGTTCAACATTTTAAACTTAAGTCGGAATACTATTTGGTACGCTACCGAATAAAACACAGTAACGGCAACTGGATATGGGTGGAGGATCGAGGACAAGCAATCGAGTGGGATCATCAAGGGAAAGTCTCCCGAATGATTGGCACCCGCCGCGACGTCACCGATAGTCGGGATTCAGACACACAACTGAAACTTTCCACTACCGTGTTTGAAAATGTCTCAGAATCTATATTCGTACTCAATGCCAAGTTTTGTTTTATCACCGTGAATAGTTTTTTTACCAAAACGACAGGTTTTAGTTTCCAAGACATTCTCGGTAAATCGGTGTTCCAGCTCGACCAAGCCACTGACATAGACCGAGAAACCTACCGTGATATATTTAGGGCATTGCGCAAAGACAAATTCTGGCAAGGCGAGCTAGTCGGGATACGAAAAAATGGTGAGACCTACCCTCAATGGCTGCAAATTAATGCCATATACGACGAAGACGGTTCTCGCTTTAATTACGTCGGCTTATTTGCCGACTTAACTGAACACCGAAAATCAGAACAAAAACTTAAATACTTGGAAAATTATGACCCTATCACGGGCCTTGCCAACCGAAGCTTGTTTAATGATCGGTTTCATAACGCCATCAACCGCGCTCGCCGGCGCAATAAAAACTTAGCGTTAATATTTTTTGATTTAGACCGCTTTAAACAAATTAACGATTCCTATGGTCATCAGACGGGCGACCAACTCTTAAAATCAGTCGCTGAACGCTTATCAATGATTATGCCCAATGCCGACTCTATATCACGCGTTGGTAGCGATGAATTTACCGTGGTCATTGAAAGCTATGAAGACAGTAAAGAGATAGAGAAATACTGCACTGCCTTTATTGAATCCATTAAAAAACCATTTTTTATTAAAGACCAAGAATTATCATTGGGCTGTAGTATCGGTATTTCTGAGTTCCCTAAACACGCAAAGGAAATGCAAATACTACTCAATCAAGCTGATACGGCGATGTATCAGTCCAAACGGTTGGGCGGCAATCAATATCACTTTTATAGCAGTAAGTTGCAGGCCTCTTCCGTTGAGAAGTTACAGCTCGAAACTCAGCTTCGAAAAGCCTTACTTGAAGATCAGATCATCGTCTACTATCAACCCAAGATGACCTTGGCAACAGGAAGAATTGAATCCGTTGAAGCATTGGTACGTTGGGATCATCCCTCCAAAGGGCTTTTGGCACCCGATAAATTTGTCCCTTTAGCTGAGGAGACCGGCTTAATTTCAGCCGTAGGTGAAGTGGTGCTCGACAAAGCCTGCGCGCAAGCAAAATACTGGCAGCAACAAAATTTCGGCGAGATATCAGTGTCCGTCAACCTCTCAGCGCAGCAAATTCATAAAGGCAATCTTTTTAAGATAGTGAAACAAACCGTCACTCGATTCGATTTAGATCCCAAATTGCTAGAACTTGAACTAACTGAAAGTCTTCTGATGGACGACATTAAAAACACCGTCTATACCCTAGAGGCGATTCGTAATATGGGCGTGTGTATTTCACTCGATGACTTCGGAACAGGCTATTCTTCTTTAAGTTATCTAAAGAAATTTCCAATTGATATCCTTAAAATCGACAAATCATTTGTTCAAGAGGTGGATAAAAATTCAGATGACGCAGCAATTACCAAAGCGATTATCGCCATGGCACATAGCCTCGGATTAGGTGTTATTGCAGAAGGTGTAGAAACAAAAGAGCACCTTTCATTCCTAAAAGATGAAGGCTGCGACTGTATTCAAGGCTATTTAATTAGTCGGCCAGTCGACAGCGAAAAGATTGCGGCCATCCTGGCCGCACAATCATTGTCTCAAGCAGATTTAGCGGAGGTTTTGGGTAATTAAATTTATTCCACGGTGACCGATTTAGCTAGGTTTCGAGGCTGATCTATATCGGTGCCTTTTTGCTCTGCAACATAATAAGAAAGCAACTGCAGCGGAACGGTATAAACAATAGGCGCTACCACATCGCCTACGGACGGTAACTCCACCACATGAAAATCATTATCGGGATTCAGGCCAGCGCTTTTATCTGCAAAAACGTAAAGCTCACCGCCTCTAGCACGCACCTCCTCTAAATTCGATTTTAATTTTTCATGCAATTCGTTGTTCGGTGCCACTGCCACGATGGGCATATTCTCGTCGACTAAAGCCAATGGCCCGTGTTTTAATTCACCAGCAGGATACGCTTCAGCGTGAATATACGAGATTTCCTTTAATTTAAGCGCCCCTTCCATCGCAATGGGATACTGCACGCCGCGCCCTAGGAATAAGGT
Source organism: Gammaproteobacteria bacterium (assembly GCA_002402085.1). Taxonomy (GTDB): domain Bacteria; phylum Pseudomonadota; class Gammaproteobacteria; order Pseudomonadales; family UBA3067. The sequence continues at coordinate 7,227 of NVVB01000072.1, read as the reverse complement.
ATTGTGTTTGTCGGCGAATCGGTGCGCTAATAATTGAATTTGTTTATCAATTAATAAAGTCGCTTCAATATAGGAAGGAAGCATTCGAAGTTCTCGTACTACCTCTTTTTCTTTTTCTTCACTTAGGCCGTTACTTTTCCCTAACTGCAAGGTAAGAAGCAGTAAAGCCACAAGCTGTGTCGTAAACGCCTTGGTAGAAGCAACCCCAATTTCGGCTCCGGCGTTCGTCATTAAACACATGTCTGACTCACGTACTAAAGAACTACCGGGCACATTACAAATGACCAACGTGGCATAAAAACCTAGTTCTTTCGACGTTCTAAGTGCCGCTAAAGTATCTGCGGTTTCACCTGATTGAGATACGGTTACAAAAAGGGTCTTTCCTAACACGACCTTTTTACGATAACGAAATTCACTCGCCACTTCAATTTGACAAGGTAAGCCTACAATGTCTTCAAGCCAATAGCGCGCGACACTGCCTGCATGATAGCTGGTACCACAGGCAACGATTTGGACACGATCAACTTCCTTAAGAATGTCCAACTCCGCCTCAGTGAATATAGTATCTGATAATTTAGTATCAGTAATTCTACCGTCCAGAGTCGCTTGAATTGAACGAGGTTGCTCGTAGATCTCTTTAAGCATGTAATGACGAAATTCGCCTTTATCGCCACTGTCATGCTCGGCATCAAATTCATGCACTTCCCGCTCAACCACATTGCCATCTTTATCGAAAAGGCTAATTTTATCCCGCTCAACAATGCCGGTATCGCCCTCCTCTATAAAGATAAAGCGATTCGTAACAGGCAATAGAGCGAGTTGATCAGAGGCAATAAAATTCTCTCCGATACCCAAGCCTAAAACCAACGGACTGCCCTTTCGTGCAATTACTATTTGGTCAGGATAATCTAGGGAAACCACCGCCAAACCATAGGCGCCTTCGAATTGAGTAACCGATCGCTGTACTGCGTCTAATAAAGACTCACTGGTTTTTAATGCTTGATGAATCGTGTGGGCAATAATTTCGGTGTCTGTTTCGGAACTAAATTCATAACCATTAGCCTTCAACTGCTCACGAAGTACTTCATAATTCTCGATAATACCATTATGAACAATCGCAAGTTTATGCCCTGATAAATGCGGATGCGCATTGGCTTCACTAGGCCGACCATGAGTGGCCCATCGGGTATGCGCAATGCCAACCGTACCTTCTGTGCCTTGCTCTTGATTAGCTTTCACTAACTCATTCACTTTGCCTAATCGTCGAAGACGTTTCAACGAACCTGTCTCTGGATCAATAACGGCTATTCCAGACGAATCATAGCCGCGATACTCAAGTCTTTTTAATCCCTCAATTAAGATAGGAGTAACTTGTCGTTCCGCTACTGCACCAACTATTCCGCACATAAGGCTTCCATCTTAAGTTAATCTTGTTTGATTTTTTGAGGCCGTTTCCAAGATTCAATATTACGCTGTTTACCACGCGCTATTGAAAGTTGATTGTCTGCAACGTCTTTGTTGATCGCAGATCCAGCGCCGGTTGTCGCATTCACGCCCACTTTTACTGGGGCAATTAAACAGGTATTGGAACCGATAAACGCGCCATCGCCAATCTCAGTTTTAAATTTGTTCACACCATCGTAATTACAGGTAATAGTACCTGCGCCGATATTAGCATTTTCACCTATTTCAGCATCACCGATATAACTTAAATGGCTGACTTTACTGCCTTTGCCGATGTTGGATTTTTTAGTTTCAACGAAGTTACCAATTTTCACGCCTTCAGCTAAAACAGTCTTTGGACGAATTCTCGCAAATGGGCCTATTACGCAGTCTTTCTCAATCACGGCATCCTCAATCACTGTATTGGCCTTGATCACAACACCCTCTCCAAGACTACAGTTTTTAAGGACGCAATTAGGACCAATCACTACGCCGGTGGCAACTTCAACTGTACCCTCAAAAATTACATTGATATCGATCTCAACGTCCGACGCAATACTCACATTGCCTCGCACGTCTAAACGCGTAGGGTCAGATAAGGTCACCCCCGCATCCATTAATTCATTCGCCACATTAAGTTGATAAGCTCTTTCTAAATGCGCCAATTGTCTTCGGTTATTAATGCCCTCCACTTCTTCCGCGGACTCAGGATGACAGGCAAAAACAGGCACGTCCTCTTTTGCAGCCAAAGCAATAATATCGGTAAGATAATATTCGCCTTGAGCGTTGTTATTCTCAAGTGAAGGTAACCACCTTTGCAATAAAGACCCTGTCACGCAAAAAATGCCTGTATTGATCTCATCGATTAATAACTGCTCAGCATTGGCATCTTTTTGCTCCACTATGCCAATCACTTGGTTCTCTTGGTTGCGAATAATTCGCCCGTAACCACTTGGATTAGGCAGCTTAATAGTCAGCAATGAAACGCCTTGTTCAGGGCATAAAGCAATAAGCTCATCCAGGCTCGCTTTCGAAATAAGCGGCACATCACCGTACAGAATAAGCACTTTTTCATCTGCCTTAATATTGGGCAATGCTTGTGCTACTGCATGACCGGTGCCTTTCTGGTCTTTTTGCTCGATCCAACAAAGCGTATCGCCTTCGATTCCCGACTGAACAGCCTCACCATCATGGCCATAAATAACAGTAATATTTCGGGGCGCTAGCATTTCTGCGGTATCTACCACGTGTTGCAAAAGCGGCTTACCAGCAAGTTTATGGAGTACTTTCGCTCGAGTGGACTTCATTCTCGTGCCTTTTCCTGCGGCTAAAATTACTGCGCTAATGGTCATTCTATATTTACACCAATGGATCAATTATTAGGAAATAAGATTACTAGTACATCTATTAAATCTAGGAAGCTTTGAAAAACTAGTCGTTTAGAATAAAGAATATTAAGCGTTTGTTATCTCGTAAAACCTTGAACGGCCAAGAAGTTATCAAATAATTAAGTATGATTAAAAAACCAGAAATTGCCAAGGTAATCCCTTAGTTGGCGTAGCTTTCTTGTTCCTTTTGATTGCAAAAGAGAACTCTAGCACTAATTTTACGCTAAAAAAAAGGCAGCCTAAGCTGCCTTTTTAATCGATTCAACACTAAGTAGTTTAATTACCTAGTTTTTTACGAATCTGCTGAACTGTTCTAAGTCTAGCCGCCGCCTCTGCTAATGCTGCTGCAGCTGCAGTGTAATCAATCTCCGAGCTTTGATCCAAGAGAGCTTGTCGAGCGCTTTCTTGTGCAGCTAAAGCCGCCGCTTCATCAACATCATCAGCTCGAACTGCGGTATCAGCAAGCACTGTTACTACATTGGGCTGAACTTCTAACATTCCGCYGCCCACATAGTAGAGCTCTTCTTCACCGTTTTCTTTAATAATACGAATTGGACCAGGATTCAATTGGCTAAGCAGCGCGGCATGACCGTGAGCAATACCTAAATCTCCACCCTTGCCTGTCGCAACAAGCATTTCGATTTCCCCGGAAAATATTTCACTTTCCGCACTTACGATGTCACATTGAATCAATGCCACAATTTCTCTCCTAGCGAAGCGAGTTCCAAAATACAAGCCAGGTTAAAATAACCTGGCCGATAGGAGCTAGCCCCGCTCTAATTGAGACCTAATTATAGAGTTTTCGCTTTTTCTACTGCTTCTTCAATTGAACCTACCATGTAGAACGCTTGTTCTGGCAAGTGATCGAAGTCGCCTTCTAGAATTCCTTTAAAGCCACGAATGGTATCTTTAAGGGAGACGTATTTACCAGGTGAACCGGTGAATACTTCAGCAACGAAGAAAGGTTGAGATAGGAAACGTTCAATTTTACGTGCCCGGCCTACCGCTTGCTTATCTTCTTCTGAAAGCTCATCCATGCCCAAAATAGCAATAATGTCTTTCAACTCTTTATAACGTTGAAGCATTGCTTGTACGCCACGCGCTACGTCATAGTGCTCTTGGCCAATAACCAAAGGATCCAATTGTCGGCTTGTAGAGTCAAGTGGGTCAATCGCAGGATAGATACCCAATTCGGCGATTTTTCTTGAAAGTACAACRGTGGCATCCAAATGCGCAAAAGTTGTCGCAGGCGATGGATCGGTCAAATCATCCGCAGGTACGTATACCGCTTGGATTGAAGTGATTGAACCTGTTTTAGTAGAGGTAATTCGCTCTTGTAAAACACCCATTTCTTCAGCCAAAGTAGGCTGGTATCCAACCGCTGAAGGCATACGCCCTAACAGTGCTGATACTTCTGTTCCGGCCAATGTGTATCGATAAATATTATCAATGAATAATAATACGTCACGACCGTCATCACGGAAYTTCTCAGCCATGGTCAAACCRGTCAACGCWACGCGYARTCTGTTTCCWGGAGGCTCATTCATCTGWCCGTATACTAGMGATACTTTATCYAGTACGTTGGAATCTTTCATTTCGTGRTAGAAATCGTTTCCTTCACGAGTTCGCTCWCCAACACCRGCAAAYACWGAGAAACCACTGTGCTCGATAGCGATGTTACGGATAAGYTCCATCATGTTAACGGTCTTACCMACACCYGCACCACCAAATARWCCRACYTTACCGCCYTTAGCAAAAGGACARACTAGATCRATWACYTTGATRCCRGTTTCYAGCAATTCATCRCTTACYGCTTGWTCAGCRTARSTWGGMGMRGCSCGATGWATRGSTARACGCTCTTTYTCACCAATMGGGCCCGCTTCATCRATGGGGTTACCCAAWACRTCCATGATRCGRCCTARAGTTTCTTCTCCAACWGGCACTTGAATSGGCTTACCGGTATCAGAAACGTTTAAACCACGTTTCAAWCCTTCRGTRGATCCCATWGCRATGGTTCTWACAACCCCATCACCCATTTGYTGTTGAACTTCYAACGTGGTTTCAGCTTCCGAYACTTGAAGCGCRTCGTATACACGAGGCACACTTTCTCTTGGAAATTCAACATCGATAACCGCACCAATGATTTGTACGATACGTCCGCTACTCATGCTCGATTCCTCTCAATTTTTTTAGTAAGCATCGCTTACTTCAAATTCTAACCCTTACTAAACTGCTGAAGCACCGCTAACAATTTCTGATAGCTCTTGGGTAATAGCAGCCTGGCGCGCTTTGTTATAAACCAGCTCYAGATCCGATATCAAATCYCCWGCATTGTCGGTMGCACTYTTCATMGMTACYCGYCGCGCAGCTTGTTCRCTGGCGCCGTTTTCAACAACACTTTGRTAGACTTGTGAYTCGATATAACGAGTCAAYAGWGGATCYAAAACMTCTTTCGCATCAGGCTCATAAATGTAATCCCAGTGATGCYGATAGTCTTTGTCTTCGGTGGTTTGCAAAGGCARAAGCTGYTGYASGGTCGGATCTTGWATCATKGTGTTTACAAAYTCRTTGTAASCSACATAAAGCAGRTCRATCTTYCCTTCRTCATARGAATCCAGCATKACTTTYACTGAACCAATSAGRTCTTCWARTTTGGGGGCATCSCCTAAWCCAGCRACWGTRGCAACYACATTRCCACCGACACTTTTRAAATAGGATTGRGCTTTRGAYCCCACTAAACARAAATCARCTTSCACTTCTTTYTCTGACCAAYCTTKGGCTTTGGCRATGACTTKCTTAAATAAATTAATATTYAAKCCRCCACACAAACCRCGATCGGTAGAGAYYACGATAATYCCAACRCGTTTWACCTCWCGCKCYTCCATATAGGARTGGCGRTATTCAGGATTMGAATTWGCCAARTGAGACACCACTTGRCGCATTCKWTTCGCATARGGCTTACCRGACTGCATGCGTTCTTKAGCTTTACGCATTTTACTAGCAGCKACCATTTCCATMGCACTGGTAATTTTTTGCGTACTTTTAATGCTCGAAATTTGCGTTTTTACTTCTTTAGCGCCCGMCATAACGGCCTCTACTCAGTTGCARTTTGMGTTTAAATTACCAAGTTTGCGTRGATTTAAATTTATCCAGCGCTTCTTTAAAGGAAGCCGCAATATCTTTGTTGTAATCACCTGAAGCAGAAATTTCGTCCATCAGACCTTTATGCTCGGAATTCATGTAAGCAATCAACGCTTCTTCGAAATCGCCAATTTTATTAATCGCGATTCCTACAAGATAACCTTCGTTGGCAGCAAACAAGCTAACGCCCATTTCCGATACGCTCAAAGGACTGTATTGCTTTTGCTTCATCAATTCAGTAACAGCTTGACCATGCTCTAACTGCTTACGAGTTGCTTCATCCAAATCAGATGCAAACTGTGCAAACGCTGCCAACTCACGATATTGAGCCAAGGCCAAACGAATACCACCACCTAATTTCTTAACGATTTTAGTCTGGGCTGCACCACCTACTCGAGATACAGACAAACCAGCGTTAATCGCAGGACGGATACCGGCGTTAAACAAGCTTGTTTCAAGGAAGATCTGACCATCAGTAATCGAAATTACGTTAGTCGGTACAAACGCAGATACGTCACCGGCTTGGGTTTCAATAATAGGCAGTGCGGTTAAAGAACCCGTTTTGCCTTTTACTTTGCCATCGGTGAATTTTTCAACGTAGTCAGCATTAACACGCGAAGAACGTTCCAACAAACGGGAATGCAAATAGAATACATCACCAGGATACGCTTCACGACCAGGAGGTCTACGTAGCAACAATGAAATCTGACGGTAAGCCCAGGCTTGTTTAGTCAAATCATCATAGATGATCAATGCATCTTCGCCGATGTCGCGGAAGTACTCACCCATAGTACAACCAGAGAACGGTGCAATATATTGCATGGCCGCTGGATCAGAAGCAGAAGCAGCAACAATAATGGTGTGATCCATCGCGCCGTGCTCTTCTAACTTACGTACTACTGCAGCAATTGATGATTGTTTTTGACCAATAGCAACATAGATACAGGTAATCCCTGTGCCTTTTTGGTTAATGATGGCATCGATAGCGACCGCAGTTTTACCTACTTGTCTGTCACCGATGATCAATTCCCGCTGGCCACGGCCGATTGGAACCATCGCATCGATAGACTTAAGACCTGTTTGAACAGGTTGGTCTACTGATTGGCGTTCGATTACACCCGGCGCTACTTTCTCAACTGGAGAAGTTTGGCTAAATTCTACCGGGCCTTTGCCATCGATTGGCTCACCAAGTGCATTTACTACACGGCCTAATAGACCAGTACCGATTGGCACTTCTAATATACGACCAGTACAT
>NVVB01000071.1 GCA_002402085.1 Gammaproteobacteria bacterium | reverse complement strand
AAACCGGTGCAAAGCTTGAGAGTGGGGTGTCTATCATGCCGTAGCCAAGGTACAGCCAGGGGAAGCCGGTGAGTAACCAGCTGCGTAGCCATTCGAACAACACCCACAATGCGGGGAAGGTCAGAAGGCTAGCTCGGTGAAGATTAAAACGACCGTAAAGGAATCCCTGTGCTGCAGTCAGTAGTGCCAAGCCCCCCACAAAACCGAGCGTGGTGATGATGGAGATTAGTACCGGGGTATATGCAAAGTCGTGGATGCTGACGTAGATCCAAGAGACTCCGGCGCCATACATTCCTAAGCCGAAAAACCATCCCGATAATGCAGCGCTGGCAGCGCTGGCATTTTTCCACAAGTGAAGCAGGCCTAATAAGCTGATGATGCTTAGGGGATATAGATTAAATGGGGCCAGGCTTAAGGGGATTAATGCGCCGTATAGCGTTGCGGCTATGAGGCGCTTTTTATTTTGGCGTATTGGACTGAGAAATTTCATTGAGCCTTCGATTTAGCTGAAAGCGCCTAGGAAGACGCTTTCGAAGGAGGGATGTCCATTGATCAAGTCGCTCAGATTGCGCGGGATTCAAGGGTTGGAGTGACCTGTAGTAAGCGGATGCTTCGGCTATCGGCATTGAGCACTTTAAACTGTAGATTGCTAAATTCCACCATTTCATTCCTTTTAGGCAGGCGACCGAATTTCTCCAGCACAAACCCGCCAATGGTGTCGTAATCATCGACGCTCAAACCGGTTTTAAAGTGGCTGTTAAATTCGTCAACTGGGGTGCGCGCTTTAACAATAAAGCAACCTTCTGACGATTTAATGGCGTGCTCACCTTCGTCAATATCGTGCTCGTCTTCTATTTCGCCGACAATTTGTTCTAAGACATCTTCAATCGTGATCAGGCCTGAGATGCTGCCGTATTCGTTGGCCACAACTGCCATGTGATTGCGAGTGGCGCGAAATTCTTTAAGGAGTGTATTGAGGTGCTTACTCTCTGGGATTACTTTCGCAGGGCGCAGTAGGTCCTTGATGTTGACTCGGTGGAGCTTGCCTGACACGGCCAAAGGCAATAGGTCTTTGGCGAGTAATATGCCTATGACTTCATCGGGGTCATCGTCAATGACGGGGAATCGTGAGTGACCGGATTCAACTATTCTAGCGATTAAATCATCGGCTTCGCTGTTGGTTTTGAGCATGATCATTTGGGATTTAGGGATCATGACTTCGCGCACTTGCATGTCAGAAACTTGCAGTGCACCTTCGATAATGTTGAGTGCCTCGGTATCTAATAACTGCCGAGTATGCGAATCCCTAAGGATTGAAATTAACTCTGTTCTATTACGCGGCTCTCCGCCGTTAAGGGCGTTTGATATTCTTTCTAACCAAGATTTAGAGGCTTGATTGTTGGACGGCTCTGAACTCATGGGTGTGTGTGGGTCTCAATGTAAGGGTTGGGTAAGCCGAGTTGTTGCATCAGGTCGATTTCAAGGCTTTCCATTATTTCTGCTTCTTTATCATTTATATGGTCAAACCCGAGCAGGTGTAATATGCCGTGAATAATCATATGGGTCCAATGCTGGGACGCAGATTTTTGTTGTTGAATTGCTTCTGCTTCCACCACGGGTGCGCAAACGACTAGATCGCCCAAGTGTGCAAACGGAATTTCTTTAGGCGGATCAAGTGGGAACGATAAAATGTTAGTGGGCCCTGGTTTGCCTCGGTATTGCTGATTAAGGGCGGCACCTTCTTGTTCCTCAACGATCTTCAGGCTCACTTCAACATGTTGGAAGTGGTTGTTGTTGGTCGACGTTAACACTATGCCAACCCAGGTGCTTATTTCGTCAGCGCTAGGGTGATAATGTTCGATTAAATCGGTCTGAATATCTACGACTATATCAGTATTCGGGGCAGAGTCCATTAGTTAGACTGACCTGCCATGGGTGTTGTGTTCAAAAATCAAAGCTCCGTTGATCATTTCTTTCGGGGAAGAGTAAACAATTTTAAGGTGGGGGGTAACATTGCATTGTTTTGTTGAGTCGTCATAACTGTTTTTGGTCAGGAGACTGATGCCTGTCGTATGCCTCGATAATTTTTTGTACGAGGGTGTGTCGCACGACGTCTTTGGGTTGGAAGTGAGTGAATCCAATTCCATTAACCCCATCAAGGACCTCAATCGCATGTTTTAAGCCTGAAGGCACCCCTTTGGCCAAATCAACCTGAGTAATGTCGCCGGTAATGACCGCTTTGGAGCTAAAGCCTATTCGGGTGAGAAACATTTTCATTTGTTCTTTGGTGGTGTTTTGGCTTTCATCCAAAATAATAAAGGCATTGTTGAGTGTGCGTCCTCGCATGTAGGCGAGCGGCGCGACTTCGATTACTTGGCGGTCAATTAATTTACTGACGCGTTCAAAGCCTAGCATTTCATACAGTGCGTCATATAAAGGTCTTAGGTAAGGATTGATCTTTTCAGAGAGATCGCCAGGTAAAAACCCTAGTTTTTCTCCGGCTTCCACGGCTGGCCTGACTAGAATAATTCGCCTTACTTCATCGTTATCAAGAGCACTGACCGCACAAGCCACCGCCAGGTACGTCTTGCCTGTGCCGGCTGGACCGATACCAAAATTGATGTCGTTATTATTGATGGAATGTAGGTATTGTTTTTGGTTTTTCCCGCGCGCGCGAATTAAGCCTATACGAGTCTTAATGGGCTCGACTTCATCCATAATATCAGTGGATTGTGAGGCGACTGGAGGGCAGCGGTGCTGTTGTTGATTGATTTCTTGCAGGTGCAGGTGAATCTGTTCGGGGCTGATGGTTTGTTGGTCCCGGGTTGATTCATAAAGCGCGATCAATACGCCTTTAGCGGCTAGGCATGCTTCTTGTTCTCCCTCGAGCTCAAACTGATTGCCTCGGTGTCGAATCTGCACGCCAAAGTTCTTTTTGACTTGCTCAAGGTGCTCATCGCATGGGCCACATAAATCGGCCAATCTGCGGGTGTCGTTGGGCTTTAAGGTGAACTGGCAGGGTTCATATATTGCGTTCAAAAAAGAAAAAATTCCTCGTGTTGAGCCAAAGTGGCTACTTAAATTAGGTTCGGGTTGAGTGGGCACAATGTCGGTGATTAAACGTTATATAGCGTGCGACGTCCCCTGCATTACTCATACTCTATATTATCCATATAGAGTAATACGGCCCGGTTTTAGTGAATTTGAAACAAATTTTAGCATATACCTTCTATGGATGAAGTAAAAGCTTTAGTCGGGCAAATAAGCGCTTCGGGGGGCATATTGCTAGATCAAATATTTATCAGCCCTCAAGTTAATAGAGGGCTAGGTTGTTGATCGGGTGAATGCCAGTCTGTTTCTTGCTGAACTGCTTACTGAGATAACCTTTAATCCGTGGGCAATACGGAGTCGTTCAGCGCTATATACTCCCCTCTCAAGGAGTTGGCGTAGGATTCTACGATTAGCACGTCGACAAAGTGGCCAATTAAGGCATCGTCCGGGGAGGGGAAGTTAACCACACGGTTGTTTTCTGTGCGGCCTTTTAGCTCGCCAGGATTCTTCTTTGAGTAGCCATCGACGAGAATAGTTTGATGAGACCCGCGCATTGATGCGCTGATCTCCTGGGCATTTTGGGCAATTCTTTTTTGAAGGATTTGTAGTCGCTGCTTTTTCTCTTCGGCGGTAATATCGTCCGGGATTTCGGCTGCGGGTGTGCCTGGTCTGGGGCTATAAATAAAGCTGAATGAATGGTCGTAACCCACCTGATGGATTAAGTTCATTGTGGCTTCAAAATCACTGGCTTTTTCGCCGGGGAAGCCAACGATGAAATCGGATGAGATGCTAATGCCAGGGCGAACCTTTTTTAGCTTCCGTATGATTGATTTGTATTCCAAAACGGAATGGTTGCGCTTCATGTGATTTAGAATGTGATCTGAACCGCTTTGAACGGGCAGATGGACATGGCCAACCAGCTCCGGCACTTTGGCGTAAACATCAACCAGCGAGTCGCTGAACTCCATGGGATGGGAGGTGGTATAGCGTATCCGGCCAATGCCTTTAATCTGGGCGACGATTTGAATCAATTCGGCAAGGTCAGCGGTTTCTGAGTTGTCTTGTGACTCCGTGAGTCCTCGGTAGGCGTTGACGTTTTGGCCAAGCAGCGTGACTTCTCGAACACCGTTGCGAGCTAAGTGATTGATCTCTTCTAGTATCCCCGCCATGGGACGACTAATTTCTTCTCCTCGCGTGTAGGGAACTACGCAAAAAGAGCAGTATTTACTGCAGCCTTCCATAATCGAGACAAACGCGGTGGGACCGTCCACGCGTGGTTTGGGGAGGCTATCAAATTTCTCTATCTCAGGGAAAGTGACATCAATAACTTTTTGATTGCCTTGACTCACTTGCCCAATCATCGCTGGTAAACGGTGAAGCGTTTGGGGTCCAAACACGAGGTCGACATACGGTGCGCGTTTTTGTAACGCGTCTCCTTCCTGGCTGGCAACGCAGCCTCCGACGCCAATGATCAGATTAGGATTTTTGTCTTTCAGGATCTTCCAGCGTCCTAACTGATGGAAAACTTTCTCCTGAGCCTTTTCTCTTATAGAACAGGTGTTTAGAAGTAAAACGTCAGCATCGTGATGATCTTCCGTTAATTCTAAGCCGTGGCTATTTTCTAATAAATCCGCCATACGAGATGAGTCATACTCATTCATTTGACAGCCGTGGGTTTGAATAAATAGCTTTTTAGTCATACAGGCTTGAATTCTTTCTCTAACAAGGTCAATAGTGGAAAAGGTTTCGGGCCGGCATTATACCTTCTCTCACCTATCTTGCCAGTTTAGGCGCTCTAATGGATTTAAGTAGCGGAATTCTGGCCTTAAAACTGGCTGACAACTGATTGAATTCCTATCCTTTAGCCAGTGGGGTGCTATTTTTTTCAATGAAGTATATTTCAACTGTATTTTAATCTACGTTTTCTGGCGAGTTTTTAACTAGGCTTTCTTGGGCTCGGGTCTGTTTGACCTTCGCCTTTTCAGTGTTGGCGTGTGCCTAATAAATTGATTGTTGCATTTATAGTCCTACGTCGTAGTTACGCGTGTAGTCGAGTGTAGTTACGCCTGTAGTTACGCCTGTAGTGGAGTCAGGCACGAGTCGAGTCGGGCTGAATCAACAAGAGTGAATCAAGGAATAGTGAATGAAAAAGGCCGAGGTAAAACAAGAGTGGCCAGAAAAAAAGGTCTCTATGGTCGCCAAAGTCGTTGTGGTGTTGTTGCTGTGGTTAGCCTTAACGATTGGTGCAATGCATATTATTCTAAATCGAAATATGATCTCGCAGGGCGAATTAAGCCGGGAGGTGAGTGAGACCAAGCAGTTGGCAGGTTTAATATTTGAATTTAAGCATCAATACCAATTGTTGCAGCGTGCCTTAGTTGCGTTTCAATTACAGGGTAATGAAGATAGCTTGCAGCAGGTGTCTTTTGTTAATCGGGAAAATCAAGTTCTTCTTAGGGATATGGAGGCGTATCAGCGGGGTTGGCATGGCTTCGCTTTATTGAATCAACTCGATGATGAGCTAAGCGAGGGAAATGGGTTGCAGAAAGACCTGGTGCGCTATTTGATACTTCAGGAAAGGGGGCAAGTAGACGCGAAGTTGGCGTTGTGGAATGAGCATACCTTTCGGATGGATAAAGTGTTAGGTGATTTGAATGCCTTCAACTTACTTCGGTTAGAAAATGCGACTGCTAAAGTGTTTAATTATAAATTCGAATACCAGCAATCGTGGAGTCAAAGTGCGGCGGTATTTTTTATGTTGGCCATGGTGGTATTTTTCTATGTCAGTTATGTCTTTGTTAGTCCGCTTCGTGGCTTGGTGCAAAAGTTGTCTTTGGTTGCTAGTAAATTACAGTCCGGACAGCACGTTTTGAATAATGGCGCTTCGTTAAGAAACGCCGGGGACTATTTGACCGCGCTAGCCCATCATATCGACGACATTACCGTTGAGGAGTCCGCAGGCATAGCCGTGGCAGGAGGGTTGGCGGCCAATGAGAATACTTTTAATGATGATACGTTTAACCACTCGTTTGATGCTGACGACGAACAAGTGATGCCGATTACTACCTTTAATTGTTTTTCCAACGGCGTCTTACTATTTGAAGTGGATGGACAAATTTTATACGGCAATGAAAGCGCGCTGGAAAGGCTAGGGATTCATCGATTGACTGATAATAATCGAGAGGTAGAACGTTATATTCCTTCTTTACGCCGCTGGCTTCGAACACGTGAGCAAGGTAATCAGTGTTTTGAAACCGCATTGCTTGATTCCGAAGGCCGAGCGCAGGCGTTTTCTGCGCGAGTGGTGCCGCTGCGGGTGAAAGGCCAGCTGGGGGATTGTTTTGTGATGGTTTTCGATGATTTAGAAACTGTCGAACATTCGATTGCAGGGACTAATTGGGCGCATTGCATTACACAAGAATTACAGCCTTCCATTGATTCGATTAAAGAAGACCTGAATTTATTAATGAAAGGCTTTGCTGGAGGGGGGCTTTCTAAGCTGGAGGCGTTAGTAAGCGACGCGTCATCGCATGCTGACAGTACGGTTGATGTGATTCGTCAAATGGATGAGGTGCAAAGAATTGAGTCTGGAGAGGTGACCTTTGAATACGGGGATTACTCGCTTAGCACTTGTATTGACGGTATAACGGACCAATGTCAAACGTTATGCGACGAGAAAGGCGTTCAATTTAATTACTGTGCACCGCCTTCTGAGTCGTGGGTGAAAGTTGATTTGGTTCATATTCAGGATGTATTAATCTTATTAATGAAAAATGCAGTAGCGAATTCGAATCAACAGGGGCGGATCGAGATGAAATTACAGGACATGGCGCAACGGGCGTTTTTGTCGGTGATCGATTATGGCGAACCTTTGTTAGGAGATAATGTGCCAGGAATTTTTCATGTTTCGAAGCCGTTGCATGCACGTATGGACCCGCACCGGGACGTTGTTTTGGCACGATGTAAAGCCATCGTTGAGCGACATGGTGGGAAGTTAGGCTATAACGCCACACCCGAAGGAAGAAATGCAATCTATTTTAATTTGCCAATATCAAAAACAAGTTCTAAATTTGGCTGAGCCAATGGTAATAGTTACTAATGCAATCGTTGAGATCGCCTAAGTGAGTTACTAGAATTGGGGGCGACTAATTCAATTGAAGGATGGATGGCTCGAACGGGTAGGCAATAAATGACTGCCTGAAAGTGTCCATTGGAATCGAATCGCGGCATGCGAAGACTCAAAATTCATCGCACAATTTATGGCACAAGGAGGTGTTATGTCTGAGCAATTAAAGGGGGCAACAGTGAATCTTTCTGTAGATCAGCGTTTTACTCAAAAAAACAATTTAGCGGCCGAAATTACCGCCTTAGATAAAAACTTTGATACCTTGCAGGGCGCGCAAAGCGTTATTGCTGAGCTTTTAATCGAAGAAAACTGGGGGCTTATTGAAGAGCGCCAGCAGCGCTTGATTGAGCTTGTAGTGCAAGCAAAATAAACGTTAATGAATGACGCAATTGGAAATAGGTGCGGCTGCTCTCGTTAAAAAAGTGCGTGTGTTAGCGCGAGTAGTGACGGCCATGAGTGTTGGTTCACGCTTCTCATTAGCAGTGAAAACTCCTTTCTTAATACGCCAAACCTGGCGTCAGTTTTGATCAATGTTGTCCCTAGATTAATCCTAAATCGAATGATTAATACGTTTAAGGCGTAGACCTTATTGTGATTAGCCGTTAGCATGGATTTCTTATCGCGAAGGAATGAACATAGGGTGTTAAATAGCAAAGTTTGCTAAACGTTTATTACCTATATTTATTACCTATATTTTTGCCTAAAATGGTATTTATTGCTGATTAAATAACTTGAAAGACGAGTCTTTAATAAAATACCCTTCAAAACGTGACATCAATATAAATCTTTAATAATAACAGTGAACAAAGGAGAGGGCTTATGAAAGCGTTAGTGGTTGACGGAGTCAATGAGTATTCTGTTCAGGAAGTCGCTTATAGCGAACCTAAAATGGGTGAAGTATTAATTAAAATGAAGGCCACAGGCGTGTGCCATTCGGACCTTTCAATAATCAACGGTACGATCCCGATGGCGGCCCCTGTGGTTGTCGGGCATGAAGGCGCGGGTATTGTTGAGTCTGTGGGTGAAGGGGTGTCAAACGTTAAGCCTGGCGATCATGTAGCCCTGACGTGGGTGCCTATTTGTGGTGAATGTTTCTTTTGTCAGCACCAAGAACCACATTTGTGCACGGCTGGATCGGCCGCAATGGGCAAGCAACTCGATGGCACCAGTCGAATTTTTCGAGGTGATACCCCCATCAATGTAATGACCTTGTTGGGTGCAATGGCGGAATATGCAGTAGTGCCAAGTATTAGTTTGGTGAAAATTGAAGATGATATCCCTTTTCCTGTGGCCGCTATGGTGGGTTGCGGTGTAATGACTGGCGTTGGCGCTGCGATTAAAACGGCTGAAGTTAAACCCGGTTCAACTGTGGCCGTATTTGGTTGTGGGGGAGTAGGGCTGTCGGTAATTCAGGGCGCGCGCTTGGCGGGGGCGAAAACCATTATTGCGGTTGATCTGTCGCAAAACAAAGTCGATCTGGCGTTAGAGTTTGGTGCCACCCATGGCATTACTTCTAAGGACCCTTTAGACGACATTAAAAAGATTACTCACGGGATTGGGGTTGATTACTCGTTTGAGGTGGTGGGTATTCCAGCATTAGTGACCATTGCTGACATGTCGACACGGCGAGGTGGCGTAGTGACCGTGGTGGGGGTGGGTAAGTTGACAGAATTTGTGTCCATTAACTCAATGATGTTTTCTTTGTCCGCCAAAACCTATAAAGGTTGTTTCTATGGCAATGCGAACCCGGCGGTTGATTTCCCCAATCTATTATCGCTCTACCGCCAAAAACGATTGCCTTTGGATGAAATGATTACTAAGACCTATGACATTGATGATGCGCCTCAAGCGTTTGATGATATGCAAGCAGGCCTGAATGCGCGTGGCATCATTGTTTATGATTAGTCGTTGTTAAAGTCCTTTGCCTTTATTCACTCGTGGGTAAGGGCGGGCCTCTGTAACCCCAGGGGCTGYCAATCAGCCAGGTTTCAAAGTCTTTTTTAGGCAGGGGTTTGGTGAACAGAAATCCTTGGGCTGTGTCACAGCCCAAGGCCCTTAAAGCAAGCAAGGTGGGTTTGTCCTCAATACCCTCCGCGACTACTTGCATTTCAAAAATATGGCTCATATTGATAATCGTTTGGACGATTACGGCATCGTCTTTATCCTGGACCATATTGCTCACGAAAGACCGATCCACTTTTATTTCTTTTGCGGGTAAACTTTTAAGGTAGGCCAGTGATGAATAGCCTGTACCGAAATCATCGATGGCTAAGACCAGCCCTGCTTGATGAAGTTTTTCGAGGATAGCCAGTGCTTGAGCCGGGTCCTTCATCATTGCCGTTTCGGTGACTTCTAAAATCAAGCTTCGAGTCGGGACATCGTAGTGCTTTAAGCGCTGTAATAAATGACGATAAAAATTGGCTTCCCTGAGGTTTTGAGCTGAAATGTTGACCGAGATAGCGATGTCCGTGTCGTTGCTTTTTAATGCGACGATTTGTTTCATCGCTTGTTCTAATACCCACTCTGTGAGCGGGGTGATAACACCGGTTTGTTCGGCTAAAGGAATAAACTCATCAGGGGAAATGAAACCGTGAACGGGATGATTCCAACGGATAAGCGCCTCTGCACCTACGGTATGTTCCGATTGGATATCCACAAGCGGATGAAAGTAGAGATCGACGCCGTTATAAGCGATGGCTTCTCTTAAGTCGGCCATTAATGTTAAACGTTTTTCACTGTAGGGGTCGAGTTGACTTGAGTATATTGCGAAGTTGCTTTCTTCGTCTTCGGCAACGTCAACGGCAATGTGGGCTTTATGAATTAAATCATCGGTGTTTTCGCTGTGAGTGGGGAAGATGCTGACGCCAATGTTGGTGTCGACGTCGAAGGTTAGGTCGTCAAAAATAAACGGTCTAGCGAGTTCGTCTCGTAATCCTTTTGCGACGTGACTGGCATGGTCGGGTGTGCGCATGTTAATCGATAATGCAAACGTGTTGTTTTCGATTAATGCTAACGGAGAGCTTCCTTCCTCACTCTTAATATTGTTAACGCTCAGGTAGTTTTTTGAAAAGTTACACAGTCGATCACTGGCATCTTGCAGCACTTTATCACTTTTACTTTTTCCAAGCGTATTGATGATTTCGTTGAACCGAGAAAGGTAGATAATAAAAACTGCAATCGAATTCCCTTTGTCATTGGATGCCAGTAAGGTTTTGTTGAGGTTGTTTTCAAATAAGGCGCTATTAGGTAGGTTGGTAGAGGCATCATGGGTGGCTTGGTAAACCAATACATTTTGAGCCTTCTGTAATCCTATCATGGTTTGGTGCTGGCGATTCAGCGCCTCGTATTTTGCTTTTCTTTCCGTGTTAATAATGTCGGCGAGGCCTAATGACAGTAAAATTGCTTCTAGAATGGTGCCAATCTCGGTTGCATAATTGATGCTCCAGTGGGGTGCTACGAGCCCTACCTCTCTTAAAGCAACGGCAAAAATACCCACCAATAAAAATACCCACGCGATCAAGTACCATTTTGCCGCCCTGACTCCGTGAAGAACACAACTAATGGACACTGAAAGAATAGTAATGCTTACGAAAAACACGACGATCACCGCAAATACCAGGCCTTCTAAAGGGGGGCTAAAGATTGCGCCGAGCATTATCAATATGGATAACACGATGAGGGTAGTGAGAGAGCTGTTGGAATACGGCGAGTGATCTTTGGTACTTAGAAACTCTTTGGTAAATAACACCGTGAATAGAACCGTCGAGCCGATAAAAAAGGTCGTGGATATTTCAGACCACCAACTGTTATCGCCCCATAAATATTGGTGTCCAACGCCATTGCGTGAGGATTGAAGTAAGATAACGGAAATCATGTAAAGGATGTAATAAAAATAACTGGCTTTGCGCACCGATAGATAAATGAATAGATTGTACGCCACCGCGAATAAGAGAATGCCATAAAATATGCCCCAAAGTGATTTCTCCAGGCTCATGGCTTCAATGTATCGTTTCGGTGACCAAAGAATCAGTGGGATTTGCACTGATTGAGAGGAACGTAACTTTAGGTAAAAGGTGGTTGGGGTATTGTGTACAACCCTTATCTCGTAAAGCGGTGGAGAAATCTTTATTTCCCAAAGGTGGTGGTCCGACTGGAGTCCAAGGTTTTTGCTGATAAGCTTTTCAGGCTGTTCTGATTGCGGCTGATACAAGGTGACTTCACGATAGGTTGGGTATTGCAATTCCAATAGCCAGTTTGAAATGCGGTTTGTATTATCTATAGGACGGGGGTGGTTGCTTTCTGGCGAGTTATTAATAGACACTTGTGTGAGTTCGAATTTAACCCAAAAGGTCGCGTCAGTGTAGCCAAAGTAGGGTGTGTCTACTTCGCTTTGAATAAATAGATGATCGAGTTTTTTGGATTGGATTTGCTCAATGGTGTATTCGTGATGCTCGTCAATTAAATATTGCAGTTGGGGGCCAAGGTTATATCTTTGCTGGTGCGTGTTGATTTCCAGTGCCTGTGCCGTGATAGGGCTGGTAGCTATGCCGATAACTGCGCCGAGAAATAATACCATCGACAAAGTTAACGTGACCGCGCGCAGCAGTCCGCTTTTAATCGAATGCATTCTGTRTTTTGAATGCTGTATTTTTTCGCTTGAGGGCGCGCCCATTGATCCTGGATTAACTCGTTTGATTTGCCTGCCTATAGGTAAAGAATAGACTGATTTTCTATGAATATTTTTTGTGATGGCACTAGCAATACATGCTTTCAGTCGAGGTTGGAATGGGTTCGCAGATGCCCACTTGATCGGCGCTATTCAAGCGCTTGCATTATTTGTTCGTGTTGTTCGTGTTGTTGTGCGATTTGAGGTTCGGGAGGAATGATTAGTATTTGTAGTTGTGTAGCGCTATGTGGGTATAAAGGCTCTAATAAAGGGGTTTTTTAGTTATAAATGACGAAAAGCGCTGTGTTGAGGAAGGTTATGGAGAGGTTGTGGAGAGGATGTATCGATTACTACTGAGGTTTCTGTTTTTAATAAAAATGCATTCTATAAGCAGCTAAATGTTTAAGAAATGTCGGCTGGGTCAGGTTCAGTTTGTCTAGTTTGTCACCTTGTGTTGCCTGTATTTACTCTATGTTTAAGAGGCTAATTTTAGTAACGGGGTTGGAACGTGAAACGCTCACAGAATTTGAAGTTCGTTGCCAGTATGTCATTAGGGATTTGCTGTTTAAGCTTTTGTACTCTCGGTCTAGGGGCCTCGCAAAAATCCGGTGACTTCGTAGAGCCTAGCTCGATCGCTATAGGCTTGTTTAATCAGGGGTATCGCCATTGCCAAGCCGCGCATCGCCAACGAAGTCGCGATATCGAAGGGGCTCAACGCAAGTTTCAACTTTATCTTGATTACTTGGCACAAGCGAAAGTTGAGGATGCCCGTGTTGTGTCCACCAGTGTGGATAATATTGATCGTAATATTGCGTATTGCAATCAGGTTGCCGTCGATTTAACGCGCGCTACGGCAAACCCTTATCTCGAAAAAAGCTACTTATCTTGTAATACGGCAAGGCGGTTTGTGAGTGATCTGGACGTGCTCAATGCTGAGAAATACTTCGATGCCCATATACAATTAAAAGCCAAGGCGTTGCATATGAGCCCGGACTTGTTATCGAGAACATTGGGTCAAACTTGGACCCAAGAAGGCGAACGATTGTGTAAGCGAGTTAAGTTAAATATTCAACGGTTAGGGAATCGATTAGCACGTATAAATCTCGAGATACCTGTTGTAGAGAAATACTTGAGCGGTGCGGTTGAGCAGTGCAGTGCTGGACGCAAAGGGGTGTTAGAACGAGCAAGCCCTGATTCATTGCAGCTTATATTAAGGCAGGTTAAAAGYGATAACGGTAAAGCCAAAGCCTATAGCGCYGTTTGGCAGTATGCGCACGCTAAGGGCAAAAATGATGCGTCAGCGTTATTACTAAAGTCACTGGCAAATTCGAGTTGGTGCGAGCATAAGTTGGGCCAAGAAATTGTTGATTTAATTGATTTTAATCGTCAAGAGTTACTTAATAAACAGCTACGAGCTGAACAAGAGGCGCTTGCTAAAATCCAGGCTGGTGAGGCTGACGAGGATCTTTGGGTGGCTCCCGGTATCGGTCGCGAGGAGGCGCTGATACAAGATTATGAAATGTTTGATTTGGAGCTTGAGCTGGGTAACCTTTGGGAGGAAAGGCCACAGTTAGGGCGTTTAGAGGAGACATTTGGGTCGATGGCTGTGGAGGTGTTGAGTGACTATGCAAGCCCAGAAAGCCAGGATAGCGCGTTTAGTGTGGGGGTTAGCCGCAAGGTTAGTATGGTGGTTACAAGTCAGGATGAGGCTGTGGGGCAGGGCGAGGTTTCAAGTGAGGCGTCTGGTATAAGCCAGACGACTGAGAGTGAGGTGACGTTGGAGTGGCTGCCAGAAAATTCTAATGTAATGGCTCAGAGCTCGCGGGTGCTTGGTCGCTAAACAATGGCTCTAGTTCGGTTTTGAGACGGTTACAAATCTAACCCTTTTTTTAGGCCATTGACTTGCAGTTTTGGCAATTTGGGCTAATGATTAGGAAGGCAGTAAAGGGTGTTTAATAATTGCTGGTCGAGAAAGGGCCCTCGCAATTTCATGTAATATAGCTCCCTTATCGTGCTACACTCTGCCGCCGGCGTTAATGGCTGATTTTCAGCGTATATTCTGCCCCTACACACTCTGAGCTGAACATTGAATTATGGCTGAAGATAAAAAGCAGATTTACCGTGTAATCTTTTTGAACCAAGAGGAGGTTTACGAGGTTTATGCGAAAAATATCTATCAAAGTGACCTTTTTGGCTTTATCGAAGTAGAAGAGTTTTTGTTCGGTGAGCGCAGCCAAATCGTTGTCGACCCCAGTGAAGAAAAGCTAAAAAATGAACTTGAAGGCGTAGTCCGTAGCTTCATTCCAATGGGTGCGATAGTACGTATTGATGAAGTGGAAAAAGAAGGCGTTGCTAAAGTGGTTTCTACCGGGGGGAAAGTGACTCCTCTGCCTATTCATTTTGGTCCCTCTACCCGGGGCAAGAAGTAAGACTCGTAGCTTAAGATGTTGATACCTGAGCAATATTTATCTATATCTCTTCATATAAAAGCCATAATTCATACGAAGTAGATACCGTGTACCGAGGCCTAAAATTGGGTCTCGCATCAGGCCGTATTCAACCCGCGTTTTGTTTTACTCTCTCTATGTGCGCGAGTTAATGTTAATCCGTAGTTCTGTATTGGACACCTTAGCTACTTTAGCCGTAGGGCAACAGCGATCGCTTATTGGTTTGTTCAGTGGTGCTGAGGGCGCATAAGTGCCAATCGAAGTGTTAATAAGACAGATAGACTTACGCCGGCTAAAGCACCTATCATGATGGTGTGATCTTGGCGAATGTAGGCGATATAGCTTAAAGCAGCCAATGAGATTGAAAAAAAANCTAAGAATAAGCTGGCGTCCCAAGGAGCGGATAATGGCAGCGTTTTCTTGCAGACCATTGACCTTGACCACTAACTCTCCGCGGTTTGCCTTAAGTAGCAGCTCCCTTAGATGCTCCGGGGTTGTTAGCATCGCGAGTGCGGCGTCCTTAARGGATTGACCAATAAACGCTAGCCAATCCGCGTCTTCGTTGAAAATCACCTCTTTAAGGTAAGGGCGAACGATATTGATAGGTTTGAGGTCGGGGGCTAAGTCGGTACTGACCCCAAGAAGAATGGCCGCGGTACGTTGTAAAAGGACCCAGTCATTAGGGATCTTGATCAATGTGACCAGCTCGCTGAGGGAAAGTCCTAGTTTTTTAAAGTCCAGCAAGGTATGGAGCTCTTTTGCGATATCCGTATTAAGATCCTTGAGTTGGAAGTGGTCATAGCCCTGACGCAGATCAAATCGATCAATGTAATAATTGATGAGCTTAGTCACGACTTCATCGCTGCCTAAGGGCGTGATAAACCCCATGGTTCTTAAACAGCTAATCATTTGCTTAGTATCTTGTTGTAACGCGGATTGGATAAGCTTGGGGATGCCTTGGCGAGTGGCGTTAGAAAGGCTGGAAACTGCGCCAAAATCAATAAATACTAAGGTATCGTCAGGGAGCAGCAGTAGATTTCCTGGATGGGGGTCGGCATGATAGATGCCAAACTCGAAGATCATTTTACAATAGGTGTCGAGTAGCTTTTCTGCGATTTTCTGTTTTCTGGCGAGATCGAAGTCGGGATGCTGGGTAAGGTTGATGTCTGAAATTTTAATGGCATCAATAAACTCAGTGGCCAAAATTCGTTGGCTACACAGTTCAGGAATTAAGTTGGGGACATAAACGCCTTTAACGGACTTTAATTTTTCTTTGAGTGTTATTAGGTTGTCAGCTTCTTTGGTAAAGTCGAGTTCTTCCTTGATCATCTTTTTAATTTGGATGTAGTAGTGCTCTAGGCCTTTAATGGGGGTGAAGATCCTAACCAAGTTTAATATGCGGTGAAATGCTTTTAGATCTAGTTTGGACGATTGTTCGATATCTCGATGTTGTACTTTAATCGCAACTTTTCGACCATCGAATAGCGTTGCTTTATGCACTTGAGCGAGCGAGGCGCTGGCGATAGGGTTCGGGTTGAATTCTTTAAACAGTGTTTCGGGGCGTTGTCCGAGTTCCAATTCAATGGTGTCTCGTATTTGTTGGTAAGGGCGTGGCGGAACTTTATCTTGTAAGCCTTCGAGCTCCGCTCGAAATTCGGCTGGCAGGTAATGACTTAGAATACTAATCATTTGCCCTACTTTTATAAATAGGCCGTTTTGTTTCAAAATGCAGTGTTTGATCCGCCGGGCATTTTTTTTAATGTGTTTATGGCGATTGCGTTTCGCCCAGCGCTTGCCCAGTAATAATTTGAGTAGTGAGTATTTAAAGTAACTTAAGAGTACTGTTATTGTGGTGAGGTATGCGGGAATTAAACGAAATTTGTGGTAGAGCGGGTGGGCGCGAGCTGGGCTTGATTCTTTTTGAGTCATTGGACGCAATGGATCCCGAGTGAAGTGGGCGCGGCGCGGGCTTTTAAAATTGTAGCGGATATTTTTGTTTGGGTTAAATTAAGGCAGGCAAAAACTTCCGAAAAAGCCACCGGTCTTTAATGGCACTTATCCACTGAGTCGAATGAGAGACCCGTCGGACGGAAAACTAGCAGCTACTATGTCATCCATTTCTGAATTGGGTCATGATTGAGATCAGTTTCCAAGTCTTTGAAGATAAGGGTATTAATTAGATGTTAATAAGTACCTAGAAAAAATGCGACGAATTTCGTTACCAACTAGAATTATAAGATCTATAGTTAACTTGAAATGTTGTCAGATCGCTGCTTTATGAGCGCGATGCTATGGAGATACATTGGGTCGATTGCTGTCACGAGTATATAAGTTACAACTGGAGGGCGGTAAAAATGATTACATTATATGTGGAGGTTTTAGGACAACAGCATCATATCGCTGTGTTTAAGGATGAGGGGCAAGATTTCCCCGAACAGTTTTCTGAACGAGACGTTGCTATTTTATACGACGAATATTGCCGAGTAGGCCGAACATTGACTGAATACGAAGCCTATTTAATTCTAGATTGCTCCTACGTCCTACATTGATGAAGGACTCTTGGAACCCTAGGGGTTTCGAAGTCTAGGGCCAATGTGATTGATCATAGATCCATTTTTAGTCTCGAAATCGTAAACTGCTATGAGACCGGTTGTGTGTCGCCGGTCGCGTAAAGTGGTCTAGGTGCCCTTATGGGGTTGCGTTATTTGACCTGCCTTGAATACTCCTGCTAATAAATACTCTTCACTTTTAAAAAGCGCTAGATACAGCCGTTTTATAAACGCTCTACGTTAATATCGCTGCGCTCAATAATGTTTACCAAAACCCTTCTGCGTGAATTCCCTGGCTAATCAGTCTTCTCTTAATACGCCGAATATTCGTGGCGGGACAGCTCTTATCTATTTAAAAAACGCGATGTGTCGCTCCCGTTTGCCTACGCGATTCCCAGGCTTCACTGAATGTGGGTCGCTGGGTGGGGGTTAAGATTGAAAAGTCGTAGTCATGGGTTATATTTTCTTCGTGGCGTTTGCGATAATTGATCCCAACTTCTTGTGACAAGCGATGAAATGGAAACCATGAAATTAAAAAACACGGCGCCTCGGCATGTTGTATTGRTTCTAGGGGAGCAGYGCTGGGGGTTGGAGTTCATTCTTAGCAAGCTTAAAGCGGTGCCACGGGATCAGATTGTTTGTCTAACCGAATATGAAGGCTTAGATCAAAAGCAGATCGTGGTGTCTCGGGCAAAACAATTATTAGGACAAGAATTTCAGTACGCGGTGGTGGATTTCTACAGTGGTTTTAATCCTGATGCGATAGCGGTGGTGGCCGGTACGGTGATGGGCGGCGGCTTATTGTTCTTTGTGGCCCCTGATCTTACGGCCTGGGATAGTTTTGACGATCCAGAGTACGAAAAGCTGGTGGTCCAGCCCTATAAGCGCGAGGACATTGATGGGTTTTATTTAAGGCGATTAAAGGGCTTGCTTGAGCAGGACGCAGACGTTCAGTGGGTGCGCGAGGGCGATTCTGAGCGGGTATTTGAGCTTGATTTGAATGCCGGCCCTCGGGAAGACTCTGGGCAAGGGCGGTTAACCGAAGGGCAAGAGAGAGCTTTTTCGGCCATCAGGGAGGTTGCGCGGGGAAAGCATAAAAAATCTTTGGTGATTAGCTCGGACCGAGGCCGAGGCAAATCCACGCTATTGGGGTTGGCGGCCGCTGAGCTCATTAAAGAGAARCAGTGGAATATTGTAATAGTGGCGCCTCARTTGAGTTCGGTGACGGCAGTAATCAGCCACTGCTGTGAAGGCCTGAGTGGGCAGGGCATCGATGGCCAAGGCGCAGAGAGTGACGGCGCAATTTGGAAAGCCAATCAAGTGACTTGGCGGCAAGGAGGGCTTCGTTTTATTGCCGCGGATGAGTTAATAAAAAACACCCCAAAAGCAGATATGGTGTTTGTGGATGAGGCGGCTGCACTGCCCACGTTTCTGTTGACTGAAATATTGGCAGCCTATAAACGCGTTGTGTTTGCTACGACGATTCACGGTTATGAGGGCAATGGGCAAGGTTTTCGGTTGAGGTTTTGCAAGGTGCTGGATCAACAAGTACCCGGATGGAAAACAGTGGTGTTAGATGAGCCGGTGCGGTGGGGCAATGCGGACCCTTTGGAACGGTTTATTTTTCGAAGCTTGTTGTTAGATGCTCGTCCTTCTGAGGTTGAGCGCTCGGAGAATCATGATTCTGGCGAGCTTCAGGTCGGAGGGCTTAATACAGGTACAAGCCAAGTTAATGTTGCTTCTATTGATTTTGATCAGTGCACTACTGAATTGTTGGATCGGGAAAAGTTGTCGGCCAATGAAGCGCAGTTACGGGAGTTGATGGGCTTGTTGATTATTGCCCATTACCGTACCTCGCCAGGGGATCTGCGAGGAATGTTGGATTGCCCCAATTTACGACTTTACGCCGTGTTTTTTCAAAAAAAAATAATTGCGGCGGCGGTGATTGCAGAAGAAGGTCACTTGCCTGATGAACTGATCGACCCCATATGGCTGGGGCAGCGTCGTCTCCGGGGGCATATTTTGCCTCAGTCATTAAGTCAGCAGTTGGGGTTTCGGAATGCGCCGAAATTAGCCTGCGCAAGGGTCGTGCGTATTGCGGTTCACCCTGGTTTGCAAGGTCAGACGCTGGGGTCTAGTTTATTGCGTGTGTTATCCGGCGAATTAAAAGAGCAGGGTTTTGATTGCATCGGAGCGAGTTTTGCGGTGACCGAGCAAGTACTGCGTTTCTGGAATCACAATGACTTTGTTACTGTGAGAGTGGGAATGAGTAAGGAAAAAAGCAGTGGCTGTCATGCCGGCTTGGTGATGAGGCCGCTTAGTGCGGATGGATTAGTCATGTTGCAACTGGCTCAGGAGCGTTTCTTAAACCAATTGCCGTTGGCTATAGAGGAATACCTAAAAGAACTGTCTGTAGGCTTAGTCTTGGCGCTTTTTTCGGGGGCGGTGGATCAAGGCTTCGGCCGAGTACGTGAACATATATACGGTGTTCTGGATGAGCAAGATAGCTTGGACGTTGAGGCATTTACGTGTGGTAACCGTAATTACGAAACGTGTTTGTTAGCCTTAAGGAAAAAAGTGTTTTTAAATATCGATGGCTTGAAGGCGACGTCTTTATTGTCTGAGCTAGAAAAGAGCATTGTGGTGAAAAAAATAATTCAGGCGTTAAGCTGGGAAGAAGTGGTTCAATTCTTATCGCTTAGTGGTAAAAAATCGGCACACACATTATTGCGTMAAGCGATCAAAAAACTTGCGCATTGACGTTTCTATCGTCTTGCCTCTCTTTGATTTCGGCTTACTCTTTTAGGCAATCTATAAAGGCCGTCATGCTGGATTTCAGCGAGTCCGTACGCCAAATTATGTAAGTGGTGGATTGTTGGATATGTGTTGGTAGGCGATGCAGTTTGAGGCTTTTAGAATAGGGGTAATCCGTGAGCAGTGATTCTGGGATAATGCCTACGCCCATGCCAGCAGTTATACACGCCAGTAAGCCATGATAAGAGCTGATTTCAATAATGTTTGCGATGGTCTGGCCTTCTGTGAGCCAATCAACGAGTCGGGCCCGGTATGCGCAGCGTGGATTAAAAGCCAATATTGTCGGACGCTCGCCCAGGTCTTTGCTGGTCTTTATGGCGCTGTGGTCGCAATGAGAGACTAATATAAGGGCTTCTTTAAAGGCTGGGGTGAGGCTGAGGCGGGGGTCTTTTATAGGATCTGCTACAAAGGCAAGGTCGATCTCCCCTGCGATTACCTGATCAAACAATGTGCCGCTGGGATTGGTCTGMACCTCCAGCTGAACGTCGGGATAGTTGCCATGGAATTGCGTCAAAGGAATCGCTAAACGGCTTGCAGCGGTGGCTTCCATGGAGCCTATTCTGAGTTTGCCTGTTGGGGTGTCGGCATGGAGCTGATCAATTGCCGTTTCGGCCAGCGCTAATATTTGTCGACTGTATTCGAGAAACTTCTCTCCTGAGGGAGAGATGCGTAACCGGTTCTTGTCGCGAATAAATAATGCTACGGCCAGTTCTTGCTCGAGTTTCTGGATGCGTGCGGTGACGTTGGAAGGGACGCGGTGTAATTTCTTGGCGGCTCGTGTGATGCCCCCTTGTTCTGCAACTGTGGTGAAGACGACTAAATCAGAAAGTTCCATGATTGCGTTCCTGGTGGTTTGTTGTCATTTGCTGACTTTGATGTGTTCACTAATAACGAATAATATATTCATTATTATTCGTTATCAATGAAAGATACGCTGGGTTACGATGTGTTTTTTCGGCGGTATCTATTCAAGGTAAACAGGCCAATGGCGCATTTAGGAGCAGGAGTTCGTGGGCAGGGCGATTTGATTGAAGGCATGCCTCTCTCGAATCTAAACGGGTATTGGTATGCGGGCGGAGCCGTTTTGATTTGGTGTGGGTTTATTTTGGTATCACGCATGGGGGGTGTGAGCCCTTTATTAGCCAATGACGTGATAGCGATTCGGTATTTAACGTGTGCGATGCTGGTGCTGCCGGTGTGGTGGTTTAAGTTTCGTTTTGATTTGCTTCAATGGCGTTTTTTGGGGGTGAGCTTGGTGGGCGGGCTTGCGTATGCGTTGTGTACGTTTAGGGGCTTTAGTTTAGTGCCTGCGTCCCATGCGGCTTTGCTGCTGCCGGGGCTGCTGCCTTTGTTCACCACGTTGACGGCCTATCTGTTGAATGGCGAACGATGTAGTCAAGCCAAAGGGTGTGGCGTTGGTTTGATTTCCTTAGGCGTGGGTGGGTTGTTGTTTTCAGCCGGCGTGAGTGGTGAGGGATTGTCTGTTGGGCATCTTTGGTTGATGGCAGGCGCGCTATGCTGGGCGGTATTCACGGCGCTCGTTAAGCGATGGGATATTTCTCCCTGGCAGGCCACGGTAAGTTTAGCGTTGATCACGTGCGTYYTGTACGTGCCTGTTTATTGCYTGTCTTTACCGAAAGCGATTTCTTGGCAATCATGGGGGGATCTGTGGTGGCCACATATCTTCTTGCAATCGTTCTATCAGGGCGTTTTAGCGACGGTAATACAAATGCTGTTGTTTGTGCGTGCAGTGCAGTTGTTGGGGCCGTCTAAAATGGGGCTTATGATGGGGGTCGTGCCGATTTTGTCTGGTTTTTTAGCGGTGGTTTTGTTGGGTGAACCGCTTCATCTGATGTTAGTGATTGGCTTGGTGTTGGTAAGCTTGGGTGCTTGGGTAGGAAATTCTAGCTGGGGTGAGTTGCGTGCAGGTTAATGATCTTGCTGCGTATTGAAATTAATAATCAATGGTAATAGTGGAGTAGTAATCATGCCGTATGTGAATATTAAAATAACCGATGAGCAAGTGACCGCGGAGCAAAAGCGGGCATTAATTGAAGGCGCGACTCAGTTGTTAGTGGATGTGTTGAATAAAAATCCGGCTACGACAGTAGTGGTGATTGATGAGGTCAATACCGATAACTGGGGTGTTGGGGGGCAGGTGGTGACTCGTATACGTGAAGAGGCTAGAAATGGTAAATAACGCGGGGGAGTCATTTAATGTTGGTTTTGGATTGGGAGGGTGCTGGATGGTATGAAGGCGGCGCTTTTAATATAAGGCGAGCGTTGTGCGCTGAAAATTATTTTTATGGGCAATACGAAGAAAAAGAAGTGGTAGCTACGGGTGGATTTGAACCACCGACCCCAGCATTATGAATGCTGTGCTCTAACCAGCTGAGCTACATRGCCACATCAAGAGGGTGCGAATTCTGCCCCTAAATCGGAGTGTTGTCAAGAAGGGGAATGAATAATTCCCCTTCTCTCAATCATTGTTTCTACTCTAGTTTTAGACATTAAACCGGAAATGTACAACATCGCCATCCTGGACGATGTATTCTTTGCCTTCAAGACGCCATTTGCCTGCATCTTTGGCTCCAGTTTCACCGTTAAACTCGATGAAATCGCTAAAGGCGGTAACTTCAGCGCGAATAAAACCTTTTTCAAAATCAGTGTGAATAACGGCCGCTGCTTGAGGTGCGCTAGCGCCGCAACGTACAGTCCAGGCTCTTACTTCTTGGACCCCTGCGGTAAAGTAGGTTTGTAGTCCGAGCAGTTGGTAGCCAGCGCGAATGACGCGGTCTAAGCCAGGTTCTTTCATGCCGAGGTCTGCGAGAAAATCCGCTTTTTCTTCGTCGTCTAATTCCGCGATTTCGGATTCTAGCTTTGCACAAATGGCTACGATTTCCGCATTTTCTTGTTCAGCCAGTTGATTCACTTTGTCTAGCAACGGGTTGTTTTCAAAGCCGCTTTCGTCAACGTTGGCAATGTAGAGAGTTTTCTTGCTGGTCAGCAGCTGCATGGAATTAATGAAAGCTGTTTGTTCGGTGTCCATCTCAAGGCTACGAACAGGCTTTGCTTGGTCCAGGTGCTCTTTGACTTCTTCAAGTAATTTAAGCTGAGCTTGGGCTTCTTTGTTACCGGTGCGAGCAAGTTTGTTGGCCCTGATGAATGCCCTATCAACCACTTCAAGGTCAGCAAGAGCTAACTCGGTGTTGATGATGTCGATATCGGAAAGAGGGTCTACTTTTCCGGATACGTGGATGACATTGTCGTCAACGAAGCATCGTACGACATGCGCAATGGCGTCTGTTTCACGAATATTAGCTAGAAACTGGTTGCCTAGCCCTTCGCCTTTAGAGGCGCCTTCAACAAGGCCTGCAATGTCTACAAACTCCATGTTGGTAGGGATGGTCTTTTTGGGTTTAACGATGGCTGCCAATTGGTCCAGTCGAGGGTCGGGCATTTGTACTATGCCGGTGTTTGGCTCGATGGTGCAAAATGGGAAGTTTTCAGCGTCAATGCCAGCTTTGGTAAGCGCGTTAAAAAGGGTTGATTTGCCTACGTTGGGTAATCCTACAATGCCGCATTTAAATCCCATTTTGGGTTCCCTTACAATTCGGTGACATATTCCACTGGTCAATTAGAGCAATGAACTGGGTCTAAGTTATTAATCGGGCGATTGAATGTAGTCGCCTTGGATGGCCGGTTAGTCTATGGGCCGGGTTTTTTGAAGCTCAACGATTGGCTCTGCTCAGTGATTGGTTTTAGTCTGAAGCGTCAAAGCTGTGGAGTTGATTCATGGCTTTTTGCATGTCTCCAGAAAGCACCAAAGGTAAGGCGTCTAAAGCGGCAGTTAAGCTGGCGTCAATGCGCTCTTTATCTTGTTTAGGCGGCTTGCCCAATACGTAGCCCGTGACTTGAGGCGCGCTGCCTGGGTGGCCGATTCCTATTCTTAAGCGGTGAAAGTTTTTCTGATTGCCAAGCTGTTGAATGATATCTCGTAAGCCATTGTGGCCACCGTGGCCGCCCCCTGTTTTGAATTTAGCAATTCCAGCGGGTAGGTCAAGCTCATCGTGAACCACTAAGATTTCATCTGCTTGATACTTATAAAAGTTACAAAGCGCCGCGACGGATTGGCCGCTGTGATTCATATAGGTGGTAGGGATGAGAAGGTGGGATGTGTGACCGGAGATGTTGGTTTTTACAGCTAAGCCTTTAAATTTACTTTCAACTTTAAGCGGGCTGTTATTGTTGTGAGATATTTGTTGGATCAGCCAAGCACCCACGTTATGGCGGGTCTCGGAATATTCGGGGCCTGGATTTCCCAGGCCCACAATTAGCTTGATTGCACTCAACTAGAGAAAGCTCTATTCGCTTGCTTCAGCGTCTGTTGCTTCGCC
Organism: Gammaproteobacteria bacterium; assembly: GCA_002402085.1. Classification (GTDB taxonomy): domain Bacteria; phylum Pseudomonadota; class Gammaproteobacteria; order Pseudomonadales; family UBA3067. The sequence goes on along the minus strand of NVVB01000071.1, from coordinate 269 downwards.
GGCTGCTTCGCCTGCTGCTTCATCTTCGTTAATGCCCTTAGGCTTGTTGACAGTTACAACAGCAGTGTCGTAATCATCGCCGTGAATAAGGGCAAGGATTTCAACGCCTTCGGATAATTTAAGGTCACTTAAATGAACGATTTGTCCTAGCTCTAAGTCTGCAAGGTCTACCTCGATAAACTCAGGTAGGTCTTTTGACACCTCTTCATGAGTCCCCAGCTGGTGACTGATATGGATGAGATAACCCTTTTCGGGTGCCAATTCTTTCA
>NVVB01000070.1 GCA_002402085.1 Gammaproteobacteria bacterium | reverse complement strand
TACCTGGCTCTGAAGGGATTTTCCACCCGTTCAAGGCGGTGAAGGCATCGTTGGTGGGTAGCAGCATAGTGGCAATTGAAAGGTATGAATCGGGGTCAACGTCCAAGCCCAGTATTTCACTGCTACTCGCCGGCGCTAATAAGCCTGGCGCTGAATCGTCTATATTACTGCCGCCAGCAGCCACTACTTGGGCCTGTAAACCACTTATATCACCGCCTTCAGCCATCGCTTGGATTTCAGGGCTAGCTGCAGCGCCGAGCGCATATAAATTGGTGGCGCCATCGTGCACGCTGAATAATACTGGGGTAAAGTGCATGCCCTGTGTTAAGTTGATAAACTGTATATCAATATTTTCTGCATCAACAAGTGGCGAAAACAATAACCCCTGGGTAGCGAAACTACCCGCTAGCAATAACTTACTTAGATTCATTATCTATTCCTTTAGTCGTTGGCATATATTCCATTAATCGCACAGAGGGCCCGGTAAATACTAGGTACATGAGCCCTCTCAAAAGCGTAAACAATAAATGTGGCGATATGCTCACGAAATCATCACAAAACTATCACGCTTACTGCAAGCCTATAAAAATTCCATAACATTGGCCGCTACGCACTTCACATCTGTCCTAAGACTTGCCAAAATAAAAATATAAACATTACTCTTAGCAAATTACTTGCTGCATCGTCCTTCATTACCTAGGCGTTGCTACAGGTGCATTGGTGGAGTAGTCACAGGTATTATTACCGGTATTATTACGAGTGTTATTGCAGGTATCATTACTGCTACCAGCATTAATGCAGGCATTGTTGCGGAGAAGCTACCGATGAAGACCCAAGTAAAACAACGATTTTCGATGAACACCATAGTCCTTTCACTGGCGTGTGTTTTAGCGCTGACCGTTTGGCTGTTTACACAAGCATTGGCTCAACCCTCATCAGCCAACGGGGTCACCCTTGCTGAGAATGAAAGAATTGCCACCTTTGCGGGGGGCTGTTTTTGGTGTGTTGAGTCCGACTTTGAGAAACTTCCCGGTGTTAGAGACGCTGTCTCTGGATTTATGGGCGGCTCAACAGCTAACCCTACTTATAAACAAGTTACTCGCGGGGGCACTGGCCACACTGAGACCGTACAAGTGTATTACGATCCAAGTGTGATTAGTTATAACGATCTTTTAGAATCGTTTTGGCGCCAAATCAACCCAACCGACAATAAAGGTCAATTTGTTGATCGTGGCCCTACTTACCGCCCTGCTATTTTTTATGCTAACGCAGAAGAAAAGCAAGCCGTTGCGCTTTCGATCCAGAAGTTAACCGATAGTGGTCGTTATAATCGTCCTATTAATATCGAAGTGACTCCAACCGTTGCGTTTTATGCCGCAGAAGAATATCACCAAGACTTTTACAAAAAGAGCCCTGTGCGTTATAAGTACTATCGTTTCAACTCAGGGCGAGATAAATATCTAACAAAGATTTGGGGTGACGACTTAAAATTCACTCCCTCAACAAGAGATAAAGCCATGAAAACGGTTGCCGACTCTAAGCAATACCTAAAGCCAAGTGAAAAAGATCTTAAGGATCGTTTAACTCCGCTGCAGTATAAAGTGACTCAGCGGGATGCCACTGAACCTCCTTTCAACAATAAGTATTGGGATGAGAAAAAACAGGGCCTATATGTTGACGTTGTGACTGGCGAGCCACTCTTTAGCTCAACCCATAAATATGACTCAAGATCAGGGTGGCCTAGTTTCAGTGATACCATTTCGAAAACCAATATTGTAGAGAAAACAGACTACAAAATGCTTTTACCGCGTACTGAGGTACGTAGTTCAGTAGGTGACTCCCATTTAGGCCATCTATTTAATGATGGGCCTGAGCCTACAGGCAAGCGATACTGCATTAACTCTGCTGCACTAGAGTTTATCCCTAAAGAACAACTTGAAGAAAAAGGCTACGGTAAATTCAGCAGCCTATTTAAATAAAAAACNCTNMSMAATNRAYTAWWTRGRGRYWTTWTTATKTYYMTAWWTWYWWRWKMARMCNTRAAATTCTTTCGTCAGTTTTATCCAAGTCAATTGTTGCGGGTCTTAAACGATATAGACCACCAGTCAATAACGCCCAACGCCTCCCCTTCAAATAATCATAAAATTCTAGTCGCCCTGCTAACAGCCGCTTTTTGTTTGCTTTTCGTTCACTACCTTAAATACAACGTTGTTTTTAATGACGTTCTAAGCGGGATTTCGTCCTTAATAAAGGGCAACCCTAAACTGCTCGCCTGGCAGATTAGGTCGCACACCTATGGCCAACTTTATAGTCAGGCCTGGTGGGGTTTAATCCATCTATTTGGCTTTATGTTGATTCCGTGCGCCTGCATCAAATGGGTTTTCAATGAAAAGATTGCTGATTACGGACTGCAAGCCGGTGACGTACGCTCACACTTAAAATGGTACCTATTCCTAACTGCGCCAATCCTTTGTTTTGCGGTTATTGTAAGTTTTAGAGCTGACTTTTCGAGTAAATACCCTTTTTACAATTTAGCATTTCGATCGTGGAGCGATTTGATCCTTTGGGAAATCATTTATGTGATTCAATTTATTTCCTTAGAGTTCTTCTTTCGAGGATTTATGCTGCGCTCTACTCAGCATGTATTTGGCTCCAATGCGATTCTGGTGATGTGCTTGCCTTACACCATGCTGCACTTCCAAAAGCCCTGGCTAGAGGCCACTGGCGCAATAGCCTTCGGTCTGTTTTTAGGCGTGCTAGCGATGCGGTCAAGATCAATCTGGGGTGGTGTTGGTGTACACGTGTCTATCGCGTTGACCATGGATTTTGCCGCATTGATTCAAACCCGAGGCCTGCCTCAACAGTTGTTGCCGTAAATAATCGCTGCATGAATTAGATTGGATGGCTCGCTTGGCTATTACCGGCGAAGCATGGGTTTGAGCATGCCTTCGAGTCCATTAAGCTTTACTTCGTACATTAAGGCTAATTGTTGGCCTAGCTTACTGTCTGGGAAGCCTTTTGAGTGAAACCATACCAAGTAAGGCTCGGGTAACTCCAATAATTTACGGCCTTTATATTTCCCAAACGGCATGACTTGATTCACTGCATCTAACAATAACTGACTATCCATAATGTTCCTCAGGGTGCTGGGCTGTACTGACTTAATGGATTTACGAGATATCAACCCAAGCGCGCTATGATAGCACCGGTTTGCCAAGGAGTAGTTCAAAAGCGCCTTAATGAGTTCTGTAAATGGCCGGCAGGTTGATTTCGGTTTAATTCTTGCGGCATGCCCTCGAGTAATAAGGGACTACAAATTGTACTGCGCATCACTTCCATTCATGCAATGCTATTCCCTATTCATATAAAGACATAATTGCTAAGAAACTCAGAAAACCTGTTTTAGTGTGCTATAAAGCAAGAGCAGTGTAAAAACACAGCTTACTATGACTGCGGTTTGTTGGCTTGCATTCAAAACAGTGCGATTTTAGTGAGCAAAACATAATAATAAGAAATGGACTTCCAATGAAATATTATGCAAATTTTTTGCGCGCTTTTTCCTATGGGGTGTTAACGTTTGGCTTGATTCTCCAGGCTCCCCAACGACTGTCTGCCGAAGAGTATCAGCCCGTTGAGTGGCAGCTACCATCCGCTCGCTTTGCCGACCTTAAGTTTAATCCGACTAAAATTGCCAAGATCACTCAGGGCGGACARTTTGTWATTGTCGCTAACCCGAAGGACTTTAAACTCTGGAATGCWAGAAAAAATAAAGTACAGCTATTCGAAAACAAACGTGTCACTTATGTGGCGACAGTGATTGACGCGCCTATCGAGGAAGTCAGGGCGATGGCCTGGGACTTTGAAGGGCAAGAGAAATTTTCTCCGTTACTAGAAGATATAAAAGTCCTCAGTGAAAAAGAAAACTTGTTGATTGGATCGTACCAACAAACCATCAAGGTGCCAGTTATTAAGTTGGTCAGTGATTTTGTAGTGCAATTTAATAAACATGAGAACGGCGACATTGGGATGCTACTCATTGATGAAGGCGATGTGGAGGCAATGTTTCATTACTGGGAGTTCTTTCCTTTAGATGATCAACGCACCCTCACCGTGCTAAGTGGATGGCAGGATACCGACAGTGCGGACTTTATGTATAAAGTGGTGCTAGAGGCAGAGCCTGCACTCGGCAAAGTCTTCCCTATACTCAATTTGTATGAACGAATTGTTCAATTTAAAGACGAGGCAGCACGTCGACACCCTGATGTAGCAGAAAAGCCCGATGAAGGGATTTATGATATTCGTTCGATTAATGGATATATCAGTGATAACTCCGAATTAGACATGGAAGAATTAAGGAACTTAACCAAGTTAGGCAGTGTGCAGTTTTATCAGAAATCCCGAAAGCTTTCTCACGACGGAGAAATGTACGACATCTATCAAGTAAGTGCGATTCAATACATCCCTTTGCCTCAGGAAACCATTCAACCCTTACTTAATAATTTTGATAGCCTCGCAGAATACAATGAAGTGACCTATGGCTGGTTAACCCCAGACGAAACTAAAGAAGATTGGTCTCATCTTCAAATCGCCGTACGATTTGGCCCGCTTAAAATCCCCGTGGAAATATACATTGATCAAGAGCGAGTGGATGAAAACAAAATGCTATTCCACTCCCATGATCACGGATATATGCATCCACTAACGGGTCACATAGAATATTTGAAAATGCCTCAGCAAAGCAATGATGAGGGTACGATAGTGTCACTCACTATTGGCGGAGTCATTGGCTCTGAGGCTTCGTTCTTATTTAAGCTAATGCGCAAACTGCCCTTCTACAATGTATTTATTGCTGCCGGATATGGCATGATCACAGCCGACAGTATGGATGAATGGGTGGTAGAACGTGTTGCCAAGGACAATGCTCAAGAATCCTCTGAACAAGTCGTGGTTAACTTTAAATCGAACTAGATGATAGTAACTGAAAAACTGCTATGCCAGGAAAGATGCCCAGGCATAGTGGTCTAACTCCGAACCATCAACCCCGAACCATTAACCCTGCCCCTAAGCCATTTGAAATTCATGCGTGCTGCGGGCGTTTTTTGTTAAGAATCGGAAGTACAATCAAATACAATAGCAGTGAAAGTGCGGCACCTGAAACCATCGCACCGACACAATAAGTTATAAAATGAGCCTTTAAATTCGCTAACTCATCTAGCTGAGGAATACTTTCACTTAGATGCCCTTGAGTAACCAGGGACCCGGTTTGGTATGCCGTGAATACAATGATCGGCACTAATGGGGGAAAGCTACTTAAATTGGCCAAGACTACTACGATGACTTTGTTTAATTTAAATCGGATAGCCACGACAATTGCGATGACATTCTGAAGCCCCCAAAAGGGAGACAGTGTCACGAAAAGCCCGAAGGCAAAGGAAATTGCTAGTATTTGATTGGATTGATCGGAGGCCGTCAGCTCAAGCATTAACTTATGCTTCATTTTCTGATAGGACCATTCGGACCAGCGTTGTTTAATTTTACTGATTAACACCTGTTTTAAAGCCTATTGGTGAGTCTGATTGATGGGATTATGAGGGCTCATTCAGTCGTCTAAAGGTTAAGTTGATTCGTGCCTGATTGATTTTTTTCGTTGGCGGTAATCGATGCTGCCAATTTTTCTGCGTACGGCCTGTCATAATAAGTAAACTGCCATGCTCTAAATAAAGCGAGACCGTGTCTTTGCTTTGCTTGTGCTTAAAAGAAAATTTACGTTGTGCGCCAAAACTAAGTGAACCAATGGCGGAATTTGTGGTTAATTCTTTTTCGTCGTCACTGTGCCAAGCCATCCCTTCGGAACCATTATGATATAGGTTTAACAAACAGGCGTTAAATTGCTCACCAGAGGCTTTTTCGGCGATGGTTTTTAGCGTGGACAAGACCTCTATCCAGGGCAAAGCGGTTTTAGTGTTATTGGAATAGGTATATTGATAGGGTTTGTCCCCGTACCATGCGACCTTTCGTGGCGTTACAATTTTTTTACCATACATAAACGCGACATCATGTTCCCATTGGATATCGTTGAGTAGTATTTGGAAAAACTTATTGGACTCCACCCCTGGAATCACTGGCCCGTAATAATGCACGAGCCCATCGTTGGGTAATCGATTAATGGGCTTATGAAGCGAATGCGTCGTATCGTCAAATAAATCCACAATCCAGTTATGCGCTCTTTTCGCTATGCATTATTTTATACTGAAACATTAGACAATGCCTTGGTCCGTCAGTTGCTTAATTTGGGCGGCATTGTAGCCTAATTCCGTTAATAACGGTTCATTGTGCTGGCCAAGTTCTGGCGCGGGCTCTAACCGAGGCGCCTGGCCTGGAATTTTGATTGGGCAAGCGATGACCTTAATTTCACCTTGATCACCGTGTGGGATCGAAATAACACGYCCTTGATCTTTCACAAATGGATTTTCTAGGGCCTCGGCAATGTCATATACGGGGGCAACCGGGACCTTTCCTTGTAACAGGGTGAACCAATGCTGGGTCGTGCGTTTTTTGAGTAGGGTTTCAATAAGACCACTGAGTTCCTGTCTGTTTTCCAATCGTGCTTCAAAGTGTAAAAAACGGGGGTCGAGAACCCATTCTGGCTTGCCGAGTTCCTCACAGAGAAGAGGCCAAAACTTCTCTTTATTGCACATAATAAAGAGCCAGCCGTTTTCTGTTTTAAAGAGTTGACTAGGGGTTAGCGAGGGGTGTCCAGAGCGCTCTACGCGACCTTGGTTAACCCCTTCGTTGAGATACCATGCAGCAACGTAATTTAAATTACTTAACGCCGTGTCAAATAGACTGGCATCGAGGTCCATGCCTTGATTATTTGCACGCGCACCAATAATCCCACAGGCGAGCGCACACACGGCTGTCATGCCTGTCATCATATCAACAATGGACAAACCAAATCGGCTAGGGGGGCCGTCAGGCTCACCCGTAAGGCTCAAAAAACCTGTCTCTGCCTGCATTAGATAGTCGAACCCTGGCCACGCTGCCCGTTCACCTGTACGACCATAGGCAGAAAGGTGGGAACAGACAATGGTTGGGTTGACCTCTTTAAGTTGGGCATAGGTGATGCCTAGCTTGTCGGGGAGATCTCCTCGTAAGTTATCCAGCAAGCCGTCACTGGTCTTAACCAGAGCAAGAAATATCTCTCGTCCTTGAGGGGACTTGAGGTCGAGTGTGAGGCTTTTTTTATTACGATTTAAGCTTTGAAAAAACTGACTATCGTGATCTCCCAATAAATAAGGCCCAACTTGACGCCCGACTTCGCCACCCTCCTTTGGGTTTTCTATTTTAATTATTTCAGCACCAAGATCTGCCAATACTTGAGACCCAAATGGTCCTGCACCGTATTGTTCTATGGCGATGATTCGCACCCCTTCGAGCGGTAACATAGGTTGGCTTCCTAGCGTATTTGGATGATGTGGCATTCCATAACAGACGTAAATTAGCGTATGCCTAATCAATCAATTGGATGCGTTTAATTAAATACGGTGATTTAAATCGACCGTTTGAAATATTCTTATTTTCTTACTAAAAGTGCATTAATAATCAGCGATATCATCCACTGCGTGACCCTTCTTGGGGATCAGTACGGTGCGTATAAACGTCATAAAATGAGTGCCATCCGCTTTTACGCCTCGGGTTTCAACGGTGACAATGCCTTGCGTGGGGCGAGATTTGCTTTCGCGAATTTCTAACACCGTGGATTCCGCATAAATAGTCTCTCCGACGAACACCGGCTTTAAAAGCTTAATATCGGTCCAGCCTAAGTTAGCAATTGATTTCTGACTAATGTCACTGACACTCATACCCAATACCAAAGGCAGGGTGAATCCACTGTTAACAACAATCTTTCCAAACTCACTCTTTTCTGCATATGCTTGATCAAAGTGCAAGGGATGCTGATTCATGGTTAATAGGGTAAACCAGGTGTTCTCGGTTTCTGTAATCGTACGCCCGGGCCTATGCTCATAGATGTCGCCTTCTCTAAAATCTTCTAGATAACGGCCATAAGATTCTCTAAAACGATTTTCACCCACTGTTTTGCTTTCACCGCCCATTACAATTCCCTTTAGTTATTTTTTATTTGGATTGTTTTAATTATTTTGATGGCATGTACTTGATACTACCCGGTTCGCTGCCTAAATTCACCAGTATTGTGGTTTGGATGCTGTTCCCTTTCACCAAAGGCCTAAAGGCGTATTTTTTTCGTCTGGGGTTTACGACAAACGAGCATTTTTCACCTATAACTATCCACGACCCGGAAAAATTATCACCTATACGACGGCAGTGCTCTCTTGTTGGTGCAGCGTGATATCTCGCTTTTTACATAATAAAACCAAAAGGACCTGTTTTTAAGCGATATGAATATCAATTTAGAAGGTAAACATGCTCTCGTGTGTGGCAGCAGCCAAGGTATTGGTCGAGCGTGTGCGATGAGCCTAGCCCGGCAAGGGGCAAGCATTACATTGTTTGCTCGAAATGAAGGCAGATTAAAAAACACCCTCTCCGAATTAGCCTGTACGAATAAACAGAAACATGATTATTTAATCGCAGACTTCTCGCGGCCAGAAGAGGTTAAACAGGTCATTGACGGTCATTTAAAAAATGATGTGCGTTATCAAATATTAATCAACAATACCGGCGGACCGCCTCCAGGGCCAGCACATAAGGCTACATTTGAAGAGTTTAGACTCGGCATTGACTTACATCTTATATCGAGCCACGCCCTAGTGCTGGCCTTACTAACCGGCATGAAAGCATCCSACTATGGCAGGATAATCAATATCACTTCGACTTCCGTCAAACAGCCCATATATGGGCTTGGGGTATCCAACACCTTGCGTGGAGCTGTGGCTAATTGGGCCAAAACGCTTGCTAACGAATTAGGGGCATTTGGTATTACGGTGAATAACGTTTTACCGGGGGCTACCAATACAAGTCGATTAACGACGATTTTTGAAAACAAAGCCACAAGACTCCATAAAACAGTGGATGAAATAGAATACGAGGAAAAATCAATTATCCCACTGGGACGTTTTGGTGAACCTGAAGAAATTGCCAGTGCCGTAGGGTTTTTGGCGTCTCCGGCTGCGTCTTACATTACAGGCATCAACTTATCAGTGGATGGAGGACGGACCTCCAGTTTATAGCGGTCGTCAAATAATGAGCACTTGAAATCGGGGGGGCATGCCATCGAAACCATCGCCAATTTTGTCGACGGCCAATTCCTTTCTACTCATAACAGATTGATCTTAGAAAGCATAAACCCTTCCACCGGCGAGGTGTACAGCGCCTGCGTGGAATCGACTTCTGAAGACCTTGAGCGTGCTGTAGCCGCAAGTCAGGCAAGTTTTTCCGAGTGGTCTTTGATGCCAGTCGAAGTACGCGCTGACTTCCTTATAAGAATTGCTGATCAGATCGACCAACAAGCACAGTCTCTAGCGCTCGCTGAGTCGATCGATAATGGTAAACCTCTATCGCTAGCGCTTAGTATTGATATCCCTAGAGCCAGTGCCAACCTACGTTTCTTTGCATCTGCCGTGACTCAATTCAGTAGTGAATGCCATGCAATGCAGGATCAGGCGTTTAACTACACCTTACGCAGCCCTATCGGCACTGTAGCCTGTATCTCGCCATGGAATTTGCCKCTGTATTTGTTTACTTGGAAAATAGCTCCTGCCCTGGCGTGCGGCAATTGCGTCATCGCAAAACCCTCTGAACTCACCCCTATGACTGCATTTCTATTGGCCAAAATATGCCAACAAGTGGGTTTGCCTAAAGGGGTGCTTAACATTTTGCATGGCTCGGGAGCGAGTATCGGGCAACAGATCTGCGAACATCCGAACATCAAAGCGATCTCATTTACAGGCGGAAGTAAGACAGGACAATCCATTGCACAAACTGCAGCGAAACACTTTAAAAAAGTCTCGTTAGAATTAGGCGGGAAAAATCCGGCGTTAGTATTTGACGATTGTAATTTAGAACAAACCGTACAGCAGCTAGTGAACGCCTGTTTTGCGAATCAAGGTCAGATTTGTCTTTGTCCGAGTAGACTTTATGTACATGAATCAATTTACGCTGCGTTCAAAGAATTATTTGTAGCAAAAGCCAGTGCACTTATCGTCGGTGACCCGCTGGATTCGGGTTCGGCACAAGGTGCACTTTGTTCCTATGCGCACCTACAAAAAATACTCCGTCACGTTGAAACCGCACAGCACGAAGGCGCAACACTGCTATGCGGAGGACATCAAGTGCACTTAAGCGGCCGGTGTGAAAACGGATTCTTTATGCAGCCGACGGTGTTTGAGAATCTAAGTAACGATAGCAACACGAATCAGCAAGAGATATTTGGGCCAGTGGTGACGCTACAACCGTTTACTTGCGATCAACAGGCATTGGACTTAGCCAATCAAAGTGATTACGGATTATCGGCGACCCTTTGGACCGACAACCTATCACGTGCGCATCAAATAGCACGCAGCATTGAAGCTGGCATTGTATGGATTAATTGTTGGTTGGTACGAGATTTACGAACGCCCTTTGGCGGCATGAAAATGTCGGGGGTTGGAACCGAAGGCGGATTAGAAGTATTACGTTTTTTTACAGAGACAAAAAATATTTGTGTGAAATATTAATCAGCCCGTACTAGCAGAACGTCTACTCATAATAGATAACCCGTGTTTTAACGTTGAATATTGAATGGATAAAAGTGAGATCAGAGAAAGGTATGGCCAAAGAAAAAAGTTCATACAGGAACTCCCAGTCCGCGCCCTTACCCGTAGGCGCCTACCCTCACGCGAAAAAAGCGGGCAATTTATTGTTTCTGTCGGGTGTAGGGCCTAGAAAGCGAAATACTAACGAGATTCCTGGCGTGCAACTCGATCATGAAAACAACATCGTAAATTATAATATAGAAGATCAGTGCCACAGTGTTTTTGAAAACGTACGAACAATCCTAACGGACTGTGGTTCAAGTTGGCATCAGTTGGTAGACGTAACAGTATTCCTAACCAATATGAAAGATGATTTTAAAGCCTACAATCAACTTTATAGTGAATACTTCGCTGATAATCAACCTTGCCGAACCACCGTTGAAGTGAATTGCCTCCCGACACCCATTGCCATTGAACTGAAATGCATCGCTTTGATTTAGATATCGGGTTTCAAATAAACCGAAACCCTCTAAGGCCTCAGTGCTTGAGGGAGCTTACGGGCTGAGTCGTATCCAACTGAGTTTGAATTAATCCAATTAACAGGTGCCAAAATGTCTACGCTAGCCCCCCCGTTAAATCTAAAGCAGTGGATAGACCAGCATCGCGACCTACTCAAACCGCCTGTGTGCAATAAAGAAGTCTATCCACACGGCGATTACATAATTATGATCGTGGGTGGGCCCAATGGGCGTCGAGATTATCATTACAATGAAGGAGCGGAATTCTTTTACCAGCTTGAAGGCCAGATGACGCTAAAAACTATTCAGTCCGATGAGCCAGTGGATTACTCGCTTAATGCAGGGGATATTTTTCTGCTCCCGCCCAAGATTCCTCACTCCCCCGTGCGCTTCGAAAATTCAGTGGGCTTAGTGGTAGAAAGCAAACGGCGCCCCGAGGAACAAGACGGCTTAATGTGGTTCTGTGATCAGTGTTATCAAAAGCTATACGAGGAGTATTTTCAYCTAACGAGCATTGAGAAAGATTTTCTACCTGTTTTTGATCGGTTTGTTGAATCGGAGKCATTAAGGACGTGTAAGCATTGTCAGTATATTACGCCCGCGAAYAACAAATTATGAGCGGTGMAATATTCGGAAATARTTAAGATAAAAGCCAATAACCAATRMCNCWAWAAMYANAYAWMCNATAMMCANATKYYWCYRAAARWMNGRCMKRMWTWMACATATTTTACCGAAAGACTGGCCGGATTTAAAACACCGTTATGGCTACGGCGGATGGGTGCAGTTAGCGCATACGGCTGCCAAGGGCGGAGGGTGTGGCTGCGCYCAAATGCTTAAAGACGGRAAAGTATTYCGAGAAATAGAGGCCAATTGTTGGGACCCTGACGTTAGGATCGAAGAATATCAACAACACCAAACTCAAGTGCAAGTTCTATCCACCGTGCCGGTGATGTTTAACTATTGGGCGAAACCGAAAGACACCTTGGATTTGGCGCAACGCCTTAATGACCACATTGCGTCGGTAGTCGAGCGCTATCCGCAACATTTTGTAGGGCTCGCGACCCTACCCATGCAAGCCCCCGATTTGGCGGTACGAGAACTAGAACGCTGCGTGAAAGAATTAGGCTTGTCCGGCGCGCAAATCGGTTCCCATATCAATGACTGGAATCTTGATGCCGAACCCCTGTTCCCAGTATTTCAAGCCATGGAGGAGTTCAGCGCTGCCCTTTTTGTCCATCCCTGGGACATGATGGGTGCTGATCGGATGGACAAATATTGGTTGCCTTGGTTAGTGGGCATGCCCGCAGAGACTAGCTTAGCAATATGTTCAATGATTTTTGGCGGCGTACTGCAACGTTTACCCAAACTTAGAGTCGCATTTGCGCACGGGGGTGGTTCGTTCCCGGCCACGTTAGGACGCATCGAGCATGGCTTTAACGTTCGCCCAGATTTGTGTGCCATCGATAACGATATTAATCCTAGGCACTACATCGACAAAATATTCTATGACTCGTTGGTGCATGACCCGTTAATGTTGCGCTTTCTGATCGATTTAGTGGGCGTGGATCAAATTGCCCTCGGTACTGATTACCCTTTTCCTTTAGGCGACTTAGAACCAGGGAAGCTTATCGAGGCAATTGAACTGCCGGTTCGCGATAAAGAAAGGTTGTTCAATGGCACGGCATTGGAGTGGCTAAACCTGGACCCTACGCACTTTATTTCTAAATATTGATTTATTATGACGATGACATTAATTGTTGAACTGCAATCTCAAGCGTACCAAATTGATTTAAATTCGGCACTGGATATTTCTATTCCTATTCGATTTGACGAACCGCAGGTTAATCATTTTGGCGCGCCAAGGGCAACGAGCACCCCGCTCACAGTGGGAAGCTATGTTGGCAGCACACTAAAAGGCGCAAGCTGTAATGCAGACCAACTCTCCATCACACCGCACTGCAATGGTACCCACACTGAATGCGCTGGGCACATTATTAATGAGTCATTATCCGTCTACGAAACACTTGATAACACGTTGTGTCTAGCGCAGTTAATTACCGTGCAGCCAGTCTTGGCGAATGAAAGTGATGACAGCTACATTCCGCAAAAAGAGGGTAATGATTTAATCATAAGCCAATCAATGCTGGTAGACGCAATCGATCAAGCCGGTGACTCCTTACTGAGTCAAAATGTCGAGGCCCTAATTATACGCGTGTTGCCAAATACAAAGGAGAAAACCACCTACGCTTATAGCCAAGACAATCAAGCGGCTTTTTTTTCCTGTGAAGCAATGTCTTACCTGTCGCGCCTTAAAATTACTCATTTGTTAGTAGACTTGCCCTCGCTAGACCGTATGTATGACGAAGGTTTGTTAAGTAATCATCACTGCTGGTGGAATATACCGCAACGCAAAAACAGCGGATTAGTGTCCACCGCAAATGCAGACGCCTTGCTGCATCGCACGGTGACGGAGTTGATCTACGTGGACGAAACAATACTGGATGGGATATTTCTTCTTAACCTTCAAGTCCCGTCTATTCAAAGTGATGCAGTGCCGAGCCGGCCCTTACTCTTTCCAATTCAAGCGATTCGTAGATCGCCTATTAACATTTAAMATTYAACATTTAACATTYAACAACCAACAAYCARCRRWCNAGYSGACWMSRYGAMWYMMTSARTKRMTCNNTKGATYWTGNAKTMMRMAKKSAWMANGSAWSASCMSSWYSCCNCWTKCCGNNNTNNNNGACGAATTYTATATTCCACGTTTWGAAGGAAATGCGTCSAATSARRCGCTWTATTTTTGYGGCAAYTCYTTGGGKTTRCARCCGCGCTGTACRTCTGAATATGTAAACGAGGTGCTTGAGCAATGGCAGCAATTAGGCGTTAAAGGCCACTTCGAAGGCCCCTACCCTTGGCTTCCTTATCATGAATTACTCGCCGAACCATTAGCAAAACTCGTAGGGGCGAAAACTGAGGAAGTGGTGGCAATGAATTCATTGACCACCAATTTACATTTAATGATGGTAAGTTTTTTTCAGCCAACCTCATTAAGAAATAAAATAGTCATTGAACAACATGCATTCCCTTCCGATAATTATGCCGTCGCTTCCCAACTAATCCATCATAAACTGGACCCAGCCAGCCATCTTATTACCCTGCGTCATAGAGACGATTTATTATTTTATACCGAAGATGTTTTGCAGCTACTAGAACAACAAGGCGATCAAATTGTATTGCTATTGTTGCCGGGGATTCAATATTACACAGGGCAACGCTTGGATTTAGAGGTCATTACCAAAGCCGCCCATGAAAAAGGCTGTTTAGTCGGCGCAGATCTAGCGCATGCCGTGGGCAATACACCGCTTGAGCTACATCAATGGCAGGTAGACTTTGCCGTCTGGTGCCACTACAAATATTTGAATTCGGGGCCAGGGGCTGTAGGCGGTTGCTTTATTCACCAGCGCCATGCAGAGAACAAATCGCTTTCACGATTTGCTGGCTGGTGGGGGCATGAAAAACAAACACGCTTTGACATGAATGATCAATTTTCAGCGATTGCCAGTGCGGAGGGTTGGCAATTATCCAACCCCCCAATAGTATCGCTTGCGGCAATTCGCGCCTCGCTCGATGTCTTCTCTAAGGCGGATGGAATGGCCCCCTTGCGTAAAAAATCTTTACTATTAACCGGCTATTTCGAATACTTGCTTCAACAACAATTAGATTCACGGGTAACCATTATCACGCCGTCTAACCCTGAACAACGGGGATGCCAGTTATCATTAAAGATAGAAAGTAGTCGGATTAGCGCTAAAGATTGCTATCAAGCRCTRTGTGATCGTGGCGTGAACGTTGATTGGCGAGAACCCAATGTGATTCGCGCAACCCCCGTGCCCTTGTACAATCGATTCCAAGATGTTTATCAGCTGGTTGAACTATTGAAAGAGTTACTGTTATGAAACCGGAGCAAATTACATTAATTGGTTGTGGTTTGGTCGGCGCATTACTGGCCATCTATTTAGCTCGCAAGGGTTTTAAGGTCGATGTATTCGAAAAACGCCCCGATTTGCGCCTAGAGAGTATTTCCGCAGGCCGCTCAATTAATCTCGCGCTCGCCAATCGAGGCATCGCTGCGTTAAAAGAGGTGGGTGTCTTTGAGTCGGTGAAAAAAATAATCATCTCCATGAACGGTCGTGAAATTCATGAGATAAACGGCGCCACTCAATTTCAAAAATACGGCCAGCGGACTGAGGAAGTGATCTATTCGGTTTCTCGAGCGGAGCTGAATCGAGTATTAATGAATGCAGCAGAGGCTACCGGTAATGTCTCACTGTATTTTAATCAAACCTTAGAAAAGGTAGATCTTGCAAGAAAAACACTTACTTGCCAACATACAATTGACAAGACTTACCATGAACATTACTTTAATCGCATCATTGGCACGGATGGCAGTCAATCAAAAATAAGAACATTAATACAGCAGCGGCATAATACCAAGACCGATTACACGGCCCTTCCCCATGGTTATAAAGAACTTAACATCGCTGCTGATGGAAATGATCAGCACCCAATCAACCCGCACGCATTGCATATCTGGCCTCGTAAACAATACATGTCTATTGCCTTACCGAATCTAGACGGAAGTTTTACGGTTACGTTATTTTTGGCCCATGAAGGCGAGTACGCGTTCGAATCACTTTCTGATCCGGATCAAATAACACGTTTCTTTAATTCTCAGTTTAATGACCTTAGTCAGATGGTAAAAGATCTACCCAGGCAATTCTCCAGCAATCCCATTGGGCATCTTGGCACGGTACGGTGTAATCATTGGTACTATCAAGATAAGCTGCTTATTTTGGGCGATGCAGCGCACGCAATCGTGCCCTTTCACGGGCAAGGGATGAATTGCGGGTTTGAGGATTGTCTTACCTTTAATCGTTTACTGGACACAGAACAAGACTGGCAGACAATGTTCGAAAAAACACAAACGCAACGCCAACCCAATACCGATGCAATAGCCACAATGTCTCTAAATAATTATCAAGAAATGAGAGCTGATGTACTGGACTCCAAGTATCAACTTAAACGAGCGGTCGCCTTTCAGCTGGAAGCCCAGTTCCCCAAAGAGTTTATACCCCGTTACAGTATGGTCATGTTCCATCAAATCCCTTATCAAGAGGCACTACGACGAAGTCTTATTCAAGCCGACATATTGGAGCAGCTTTGTCGTTCAATTGACTCTATTGATGCACTGGATATCCCAAAAGCGCAGGCGCTAGTGGTGGACGGTTTAGGTAATAAATATGACGGCGATTCGCTTGAAGCAAGCGCTCACTGACCCCGATATCTATCAGCAGTATATAAGGCTTGAATAGGTAAATGGCGTTAGTAGCCGTAGTAGAGGCTTAGGTAAGGCGCCAGTACAAGCACAAGTAGAAGCTAAGCCAWTCAGATTGAATCTGGCTCGACTTACCCCTC
Source organism: Gammaproteobacteria bacterium (assembly GCA_002402085.1). Lineage (GTDB taxonomy): Bacteria > Pseudomonadota > Gammaproteobacteria > Pseudomonadales > UBA3067. Next base: position 7,630 of record NVVB01000070.1, on the reverse strand, counting down.
GCTTTTCAACTTTCGATTACTTTTTCAATGGAATATATTTCTTCATCAATAGACTCAATCTTTGCTTCAAAAATAGCTTTTGCATCCTGTAGGCCTCTGTTATAGAAATGAGCGCCAATATTCTCAGAAAAAAATTCAAGTAGAAATTCCGTATCAAAGCCGCCTATTTCTTGGTGAAGCTCTTTTTCAAAATAAGCCTGTAACTTATCCACCATTGACTGCATTTCTTGTTTAGTGAATTCTAGTTTTGCCATTAAAAATAAGTTCCAATATAAATAAAATATCGCGCTTTTGATCTTGAGCAAACACGTTTTAACATGCACGCAAAGCAAAAGACGAGAGGGTCATGATGAAGATCTTAGCGTATGAATTTAAAGGATGGCCTGAATAATAGGGTTACTGCCCAGGCTGGTGAAACTCGATCACATTGCCGTCGGGGTCTCGTACGAAAACGAATTCAGCGCCATCCGGTAGTACGATGGGGCCGCCAGTAATGGTGATGCCCTTTTCGATCAATTGGCTTTTAATTGACTCAATATGGCTTACTTCCAAAGCCATGTGAGTGTAGCCGGCATGCTTCTCCGGCACATCCATCAACATATTGACCGAAGTATCCTGATCAGCATTCAGTATGAAGTTTATATTGATGCCGCTTGGATGCTCCATCACAGCCACTGGTTCGGGTCCTATGGGGCCGACAATAAAGTCGAAACCGAGCAATTCGTAAAAAGCACGAGACGCGTCGAGATTAGTGACTCGTATACCAATGTGATTAATGCGAGTGATTTCTTTCATGCGTCCCCAGGTTACGGTTACTTGTCAAAATGGAATGGAAATATTTACCGAACGCAACAGTAACACAATCCCGTGATTATTAGCCCCCCGTATCAATCGATTAAAATGAATACCCCATGGCCAAGCTGAATCCGTCCGAATCACCGGCATCTTGGTTTTGAAATTGCATATCTGCTTTAAATACGACCCCTTCGTAAGGGTAGAAATTGACGCCGAAATCAAATTGTTCAGAATCAACATTTTCTTCTAATGTCCAGGCGCTTTGTCGTACGTAGGCACCCCAGCGCTGCACCGGCTGCCAAGAGACTTCCACATAGGCGCCTTGCTGAACATCCCGCCCCGCCTCGGCTGCCTGGTCTCCGCCTAAATCCCAGCGAGTGAATAATGCCGTAGCGGAGACCTTATTGTATGTGTAAATAACATGGCCGCCCAATAAGGTGGCCTCGTCAGCGTAGGACTCTTTGGCACTCTGGTCTAAATCCGGTTGGTATTGCGCATAGGCTGACAGCTCTAAACCAGGGCGGCCCGTATAACGAATTCGGCCGGTTACGGCCAAGTCAAATGCATCAGCAAAGGACCCTCTTTGTTTCCCCGCCCGGAGGTCGAACGGGTCTGCATTGGCGTTGCTATTGGGGTCGTCAGTTTTAAGGCCTTCGGAAAGCATTAGGTCGTAACGAACGCCATTATCAAAGCGCTGTGTAAAGTTGACCCCGGTGGACCACCACGTTGTGGGGATAATAGCGGTTTCAACGATGGGTCGTTCCACGCCATAAAAAGTCGTGGGCTCATGTGTTTCATTGATAATGCCTATTGGCATTAATATCGCACCGGTTTGCAGTGTTTTATCAGGAGAAAGGTCGAATTCTAAATAGACTTGTTCCAGTTCTACCGCGCCTCGACTCCCGGCGCTTGCAATAATATGCTCGATCTCAAGTTCACTAACAAAGCGTGCTCTGTCATTAAAGTCGTAGCTAAAAAACAATACCATACGGTGAAAATCTAATTCCCTGAATTCTTCCCCTGCGTTGTCTAGGTTGCGGTAATGTAACTCGCCATACCCGCCTATATGCACTGAATTGGAAGGCTCCGCGCCGGGTTTGGATTCAATGTCGATGATATCAGTCAACACCAAGTCTAGTTGCTGCTCGAGCTTTTCCACAGTGGCGGATAAGTGCTCGACTTGGCATTGTAATTTGCTTTGTTTTAAATCCGCTGGGTTCACTGCATTGGGCGCAGTCAACTGGTCCAGYACGGYGGCGCAGGCGTCAATTTCAGMGGCATTCGTTGCCCAAGTTRTATTCACGTTTAGAGCGCTTAATAGACACGCCGATAAAACTGTTTTATTCATCTTTCTAATCCTAACTAGGGAATGCAAATAATTGAATGGATTTAATCGCCGTCAGAGAAGTTAACCCCTAACTCCACGTCTAGGCCATCGGGAATTTCTCGCTTAAAGTTACCGTCTAATTTACCGAGGGCAATATTCAACATGTCTGGATCGCGCTCATCAATACGCTGCCTGATCTCATTTATATTGGCTTTTATTTGCAGTACCGCCGTGTCGAGGCCCGCACTATCAAGTAGGGAAAATAGACTGATGGTGGTTTGATCAGTGCCATCCAGGAATTGCTCTATTTCGTCAATTGATAACGCAATCCCTTGCCAAGCTTGACCGGAAAATGGTGCCGATACGATGGCGACGTTTCTTTTTTGAAGGTAATCCAAATGATCTTGAATCATGGTYAAGAGTAATGTCAGAGGYTCTGTTCCGTCTTCCAATTGWGCGCTAAGAAACAGCGTACGATAATTTACCCCGGTATCTTTAAACGCTACACGCCAGCCATTTTGTATGGCATTACCGTGCCTGACTAACTGCTCAGACAAGCCAGAGATAATTTTGCATTTTCGTGTCGAGGTTTGAAACTCCGAAACAATGTCACTCCCAAGTGAACTGTGTTGGGTGCCCGATTCAGTCACGGAGGTTTCAAATAGAGCGGACTCAAGCGCCAGTAAGCCTACGTTTTGAAATGTCTTATTGGCAAAGTAAATGCTGTTTAACGTTTGGCTGCCAGCAATGTCTAGCCCGATTTCGCTGCGGACGGTTTGTAAGTAATCAGTGCCTCTAAGACGCAATGAATCAATAAAGGTAAACGCTGGGAAAATCAGATCATCGTCTAAAGGGCCAAAGTTATAATTGGCTAGGCGAAACCAATCGCCATAGAGTGTAATCCAATCGGCTTGCACATTACTTAATTGCCTTATCGTTGGCGCAAGACAAAAGAGATCGACTGAATCGTCTAGCTGTATTGACTGTGCAGCGAACTTGTCCACGGCTGGAATGACACTCAAATCGACTACTTCTTGAAGCGCAACACTTAGGTTATCTTGCGTAAGGCTTACCGGATCATTTTCTCGTTCACCACCGCAAGCACCGAGGAGGCCCGTTGAGAGGAATAAAAATAATGCTATCCGTCTATTAAATTGCGTCATTTTTTATCCGTTTAATTTTTCGTTAAGAACGAGCAGATGATTATCAAAAGACATTTTAGGCATTCGTACACGGCGATTTTTATCTTCGTTTAAGGTTATTGCTGACAAGTAACGTAACTCTCCTAGTGAATTGCTCAGTATGAAATGGCGTTGATCGGCAGACACCGCCAATCCACACACATCATGCATCGCGTGGTGCCCTATATATTGCTTGGAATCCACATGCCAAAAGACAGCGATATTTCCCTTGGGGCTAGTAAATCCAACGACTCGCGTTTTGGGGCTGATTACCACACTGCCTGCGTAATCTTTCATTCGGAAAATCACTTGCTCTGGATGGTCGAATAATTGTATTGCGCGACCTTGAGCGTGTAGACCGGCTAACGACACGACTTTATTATGGCTGGACGCACCTCGCTGCATTTGCATCGCAAAGGCAACCGTACCGTCCAGGGCAACATCGAGGTGACGTATGCTTGCTTTCGCTTCTGCAACGGTGTGGCTCTCCAGAATATCCCCGGAGCTTAAATCAATGTAGCTAAGGTTCGATGCCATGGTATCGAGATTTAGTTGCTTCCGTCCGCTGTCAGGGTGGGTATAAATCCCGCCATTGGCGACCACTAATGTTTTGCCGTCGGGCAGAACACTGACCTCATGCGGGCCTATACCGCCGCTTTCGAATTCAGCGAGCACTTCATACGTTTCGCTATCGCGAGCTACGATTAAACCTTGCGTAGATTGTAAGTTCGCTTCAGTAGTGAATAAGGTTTGACCGTCACGACTGAAACAACCGTGCCCTAAAAGATGCCGATTGACTTGGCACTTTAAGCGATGATTTATTCGGCCGGTTTTAAGGTCGAGTTCAACGCCTTGCGTGCCGGGTCTACGCGCATACATCATTACGGTATGGGGCTTGCGTGGATGCAACGAAATGCCGTGACCACGAAATCCACTCAAATGCGTATTTGATGCCGCTTTTAACGGATTGCCCCAACTCAGTCCATAACGGTCAGTATGCTTGCCCTGCGCTGAAACCCATATTTCTTCATTCAAGGTCGTTGAATTGCGACTTCGCTCTATCGCCAGTAACGTAGGTGCGATACTGAATGCGCCCAGTCCAAGCATTAATTTACGGCGCAGTAAATTAGTTGAATGCGATGCGTTGATTGCTTTCATTTATTAAAGTGACTCCACAAAACCTAAAAGTTGTAGTCGTTTCTTTTTAGGCAGATGCATAAATTTATTCTTAATTTGAATTGCTTCACCGCCATGCCAAAGCACGGCCTCTTCGATGGTTCTTGCTCGCCCATCGTGTAGGAAGTTGTTGGCGCCGTTGACCCTATTGCTTAAGCCAACTCCCCATAGGGGCGCAGTACGCCATTCCGCCCCCATTGCATTGAAGTCAGGACGCCCGTCTGCGAGTGCTGGCCCCATGTCATGCAGCAAAAAGTCGCTGTAGGGAAATATGATTTGCTTGGACAAATGCGGCAGCCGTGTGGATTCCTGGGTGACAAATCGTGCTGTGTGGCATTGCTGGCAGCCTACTTGTTCGAACAACAATTTGCCTTCAACGGTGCGTTTAATTTTCTTTAAGCTTCGCTTAGGGACGCCTAAATTTCGACTGTAGTCCGCGACCAAGTCGAGTAGCTTCAGCGGCAGTTCCACCCCACCTTGATCATTACCGTGGGCTGCGTTTAAGCATAAGGTTTGGGTTTTCGTGCAGGGCTGGCTTGGAAACAATGGATTGCTAATGCCAATGTCAGCAGAAAATGCAGCCGCGGTTACGGTGCGTAAATTGGCGGGCCGATTGGCCTTTAAGCCAAATCTTCCAGGAACCATTTGGGCTTTATCAACATCCCAAACCCAATTAAGCCGACCCGATATGTGATCACGATTGAAATCAACAGGATCTTCCAGCGCAGCAATATCCTGCTGGGCAATTAATTCAATTAACCCCAAGCCCAATAACGGAGGCGCATTACGTAGACTAAGCATGGCGTTTGTTTGCAATGGGCCGTAGGCAAGGTTTTTAAGAGTAACCTTCGGGTAGCGTAATAGTATCGTTTGCCCGTCAGGATAGACGCTCTCTTTATTCAACCACTGCAGGTGAATAGACGCTTCGGGTTGCGGCTCAGTGAAACGCGATAATTTGTTGGTATTAATTGATCCGCTAAGCTGATGAGACAATGCCGTGGATTGGGTTTGAAGCTGGTCGCCATATACCGATTCTGGGACAACCCCGTGAAAGGGGTCGTTACCGGGGACACTGACTCTTAAKACCGGCCCYATTAAGRCAAYGTGTTCGCTAGTGYYTGACGTTRACTCATTGATTCGTCCGCGCCCCCCYTTTTTATGRYAGCCTAAACAAGAGCGCGCATTATAAAGGGGGCCTAGCCCGTCGCGAGCAAACGTTACCGTAGGCGCCTTAACCCAAGGTTGTTTCGCTAGCGCTTGGCCTGCGTAAAATATTGRTTTTTCAATGTCTGGGATATTCGACATTGGTTTAAGRAAAGACACAAAAGGAAAACTCGACGTAGACCCCTGGCCTCCAGGGTAGGCTTGGGTTTCAAACGGGTCTTCTTGTAGTGCTCGTGAACCACAGGTGCTAAGCAGTATCGTGAAACCGATTATAAGGTTGGTTTTTAATAACTTCATTAAAGATATTTAATCTAGATTATTCCAAGCAACTATTTTGTTGAAATAAGAAAGTTGAGCCCGCTCGTATTTACAYGCGCTACATGGCCGTAACGAGGTCAAATTTTATTTTTGACAGACCATGTACGCAGCAAACATTCACACCGAATTGGTATTAATAAAACAAAAAGGCAAATCACCAATATGAGTTTTTGTCTCTTGGTGATCTGCCTTAGGGCTTATTACTTATTGCTTATTCACAAATGGTATCTGGGTTGCTTGTGTCGCAACTGGATGCATCGTCGTCTTCAACATTTTCATCGATGCTAAATTGTTCTGCTAAGGTCGCAATCAATCGAGACTGAGTGTTCAATGAAATAATAGTTTCAAACATGGGGTTATTTTCGTCTCGATTTGCATTCATAATCAATACGTCAACCGGCATATCCAAGGTCCGCGCATGCCGATCAATCTCCATATAACCCGCTTCAGTATTGCTTAGYGCCGCTTCGATTTGGCTCGCTAACGCTTCAAGGCCCTCTGAAGCTAAGAGCTTATCTAAGCCATAACCATCCACTGCCCGGCTCGTCATATCGTCAGTACCGTCTAACGTACTATCGTAGCCTGCGTACGTACCGTAATAACTGTTCGACACGCCTTCAGCATTTAACCAAATATCGCGATGGGTATTATCAGAGAAACAAGAATGCTCATCTTCTTGAGAGTTAGTACTGTACGCGATTTGCATACGCTCGCCCGCTAACTCGCCTTCGGATAAAGTCGCCATGCCCGTTAATATTTGTGATAGTTTTAATCGCGCTTCAGCTTGACCTTCAACCCGAGTGAACGCCGTTCGGTAACTGGCATTTTCCTGCCAACCATCACGCACGCCTTCGAGGTCTGCGATTAGTTTGTCTACTGCAACTTGTAAATAACGGTGCCTGCGATGAGGCAAGACATTACTGTCATACGTTACGTCATCGCCATTGTAACCTGGCACAAAGTCTTCAAGAGGACGTTGGCCGCCGTTGGCGATAGTGACGGCTTCGAATGCCTTTATTGCAGTCTCGCGATCAGTCCCATTGGTCACCATGCGATTATTATTTAAATCTTGGCCCCAAAGTAAAAATTCAATGGCATGATACCCTGCAATGACATCATGCTCATCGGTAGCAGTGGCCGTGCGCGCTAAAAGATCACCGTCGATCATCACAGCTGTGTCGGCAATAATATTGTTACCCGAATGGTTACTTGTGTTTACCGGGTTGTTTCCATTGACGCCTGTATCGTGCTCAGTGACACCAATTTGGTCGTCGCCGAAATCTGTGCCTGCGGTGGGATCAAGGTTATCAAGGATAACGTAATCAATTAATGCCTCGCCTAAAGGCCAGGCATTGATATCCCCTTCTGGGCCGTCTTCGCTGGCAAAATCCGTGGAGTCTATTGGGCTTAAACGGAACCGATAGACTTCGGTTTGACCGTAGGGTTCTCTTGCTACAAGCCAAGCCTGTCTTGCCGCGTTTAGGTTTGCTTGTGACGGGGCGTTGCGTAAAGTCGTTAGTGCAGTCCTTAAATTCTCGGCAGTGGCGATTGAATCGTTATAAATTGCTAAAGCAATGTCTGCATTCGAGTCGAGCACTTTCTGGACATTTTCAAGGTTTAAGTTGGCTGCTTGATCCTGCGCTGGACTAGAGGAATCACTCGAACCCCC
>NVVB01000005.1 GCA_002402085.1 Gammaproteobacteria bacterium | reverse complement strand
TCCACCAAAAACAAGAGTATAAATGAGAAACCACTTAGATCGAATAGACTCTCTAAGGTCAAGATATGCGATAAGAAAAAGATTATTGTGATTGCGGGGGCGGCTATTGAGGGTTCTGGTTAGTATTTAGAGCTGAGTCATTATCATTCAGGAGCCCCGAGTTAACGGATTCGATAAGTCGATACAGCTCGTCTCTATTGAGTGGTTTTGTTAAGTAATGGTCCATGCCTGCGTCAAAGCCTTTGTCCTTAGATTCTTGGTTAGCGTGAGCGCTCAGCCCACAGATATAGGGGGCTTTATTAAGAATTAAGCCTTTAATGATACGGGTGGCTGTAAATCCATCCATAATAGGCATTTCGCAATCCATTAAAATTAAGCTGTATTGTTTTTCGCCATTACCTATAAGCTCTACGGCTTCTTTCCCATTGTTTGCTATATCGGGAATGATGCCAATCTTTTTAAGGGCGGCCTTAACGACGATTTGATTGACCGGATTATCTTCGGCAACCAGTGTTTTAAATTCTGGGTAGAGGGTATTGGGGGTTTTTTTAGGGGGCGGGTGAGCCTCTGGTTTAGGTTTGCTGCTGAGGCATTCCAACAATTTGTTTTGTATTGAGAGAGGGCCTGCTGGCAATTCCAATATTGCAGTAAAACCTCGTTCAAGGGCCAGGCCTGAATGGCGCGGATTATGACGTGGGCACATATAAACCCAGTGTTGAATCGAGGGGTGGGCCAAGGCTAGATGCTGACCAATACGCAAGCCGTTTTGTTTGAATTGCGCGTCGATGAATACGATGTGAGTGGGGCTGAGTGATGCCTCTGAATTGTCCGAAGTGGACGGGATTGCGCGAATGTTGTCGCTAATGAGGGATTCGAATTCCTGGGTATTTGTGGCTGATTGCGCATTAACCTGGCTGCCTCGAAAGTGCTTGCAGTAGATTTCGTTAATTATTTTGTTCTCAGTGAGTACAATGACCTGTAGCGAATTATTTTGGGGGACGGTAGGAAATGATTCCTGAGTTTGGTCGCAGGCCTTTGATTGCGTTGTGTTACTTCCTACTAGTTTAGCCAGTACTGTAAACCAAAATTCAGTGCCTGTATCGGGCGCGTTCTCAATGCCTATTTCACCGCCTAGTAAGTCAGTTAAACTATGGCATATCGATAACCCTAGGCCCGTGCCGCYATAGGTGCGGGTCGATGAGGCATCGGCTTGAGAGAAGGGTTTGAATAACCGGTGTTTTTTATCTTCTTCGATGCCTATGCCTGAATCAATGATTCGGAATTTAATAATGCAATGGTCGTCGTTGATGGAGCCTAATTCAACTTTTATTAGAATTTGACCTGTTTCCGTGAACTTAAATGCATTGCCGAGGAGGTTGAGTATGATTTGTTGTATGCGGGTGGGGTCTGCACATATTCTTGTGGGGACATCGGGTTCTATATAGCAGACTAATGGGATATTGGAGATGTTTACTTTATCTGAAAAGATAACAATGCAGTCTTCTATTAGTTGATGAACTTCAAATTCAATGAATTCGATATCTAGTTTACCGACTTCCATTTTCGAATAATCTAAGATGTCGTTGATCACTCGCAGCAAGGCAAGCCCTGACACGCGCATCGAGTCGATATACCGGCGCTGTAAGTTATCTAGTTTTGAATCAGCCAATATGTCAACTAAGCCCAGTACGCCATTCATTGGTGTGCGTATCTCATGGCTCATATTAGCGAGAAATTGGCCTTTGGTTTGGTTGGCTTCTGCTGCATTGGCGTGTTCGCGTTCGGCAAGGCGCCTAGATTGTTCGGCTTCTTGGGTTCTTTGGGTGAGCTGTTCGGTTTGTAGTTCAACTTCAGTTTGAAGTTTTTGTGTGAGTTTGCCCTTTAAGTCATGAGACTGTTGGGCGAGCAGTGAGATTCGATCAGTCAGTGCGATCGATAAGAAAATTGCTTCAAATAAGGAACCAACTTGAATCGCGTAATCAGTATAGGGTGTTGACGGTATTAGTCCGAGTGTCTTAGTGGCGTAGATAAAAATGCCGACCAGTAAAAAGCTCCAGCCAAGCATGTAGTAGCGTGCGGGTTTGAAACGATTAAACAAGCGCAGGAAGCCACTTGTTAAGAGTAATCCGACGCATAATAGGGTCACCATAGTGACGGCCATGACTCCATACGCGTAGTTAATCAATAAGGTGAATATGGGTAACAGGAGGTGACATGCAATGCCAATATTATGCATCTTATTTAATGTCGGCGCGGTGCTTTTTAGATCTAGAAAGGTTTTAGATAGATACAACATGCCACAGGCGCAGATGCTAATGGATAGGACTAGCATCTCGTCTTCCCAGCTATAACCCTTAGACATAAAGTGTTCTGATGAGAAGCCGGTAATAATTGATTGGAAGCCAATAAAGGCGGCAAGGTATACCAAGTAGCCTAAGTAGCGAGAATCCTTCACTTGGATGTAAGTCACGGTATTGTAAAAAAGTAACAACAATAAGATCCCAAAGTAGAACCCTAGTAATAATTGGTCTCTGCGATCGATACGTGTGTATTCTTGGGTTGATAATAGTTGTGCAGAAAATTGCAATGCACTTTGGGTTGCAATTCGGATGTAGACGTCTATTTGTTTGCCTTGCTCGAGTTGGAATTCAAATAGGTGTGCACGGTGTCGGGACGTTCTTTTTTCTACGTCGACGTTGTCGCCACTAATCTGATGGTCGATAAGTTTGTTATTTTGAACCAAATAAAAATCAACGAAGTCGAGCTGTGGGTAGGCGAGTTGATAAAGCCATTGCTGGTGTTTTGAAGATTTATTTTGAAGGGTGGTTTTAAACCAATGGGTGGGTTGATTGAACCCGAGTGAGAGCGATTCTTTATTTAATTTCCGCCATTCCTTGAGAGTTACCTTGGGCTTAACTCCGATAAAGTCATTGATCTTTAGTGTGCTCTTAGGGTCTTTTAACGCGTAAGARTGGCTGCCAACAAGGTAGTGTTGCTCATTCTCGCTTAACAGGAGCGATCGGTCGGGGCTGTAGGTGGGCTCTTGCTGCCTAGATGTCGTTAGAACTTGGGTGTTTGAAGTAATTGACCCTAGGCCGCTAGCGAGGCCAATGGTATGAACGCTAAGGAAAATAAGAGTGATGCGAGAAAGGATGGCGCTCATTTTTATAAATAAGCCCCGCCTCCTACGGTTAGGATTAATGACGCTGGGTGAATCGTCTGGTTCTTTAGACGTCAAATTGTTAACGGTCATATTAAAAGTATAGCAATGACAGTGCTTTGCTCGGGATTTGTTTTGCGCCGATGGGCGGCAGCGCTAGATGTCCGCCAAAGCCTAGAAACATAATGGCCTGTGAAGGAACGATGGTATAATTAATACGCTTTTTGSCCTGTGGGTTGGTGTTGATAGCTGCGATGAAACAAAATGCGAGTTCCATCATCACTTGTTAAGCGAAATCTATACCATGACTGATGATAGAAAGGCTGTGTGCGAGAGGGGCTAAGATAGCGGCTGCATTAAAGAGTTGTTGTTAAACACTAACCAAAGGGGCCTGACCCGTGCGGGCTGTATTGATTAAATAAGAGGATTGTATGAGTCGTTTTTGGAGCCCAATTGTTCACACGCTTGATCCCTATGTACCCGGTGAGCAACCTAAAGTGCTTGATTTGATCAAGTTAAACACCAATGAAAACCCATACCCTCCAAGCCCTTTAGCAATTTCCGCGATGAAGGCCGAGACAGGGGATAGCTTGCGTTTGTATTCCGACCCCAATGCCAGTGAGCTAAAGTCCGCTTTAGCGGACAATTTTCAGCTTGCAGAGGACCAGGTGTTTGTTGGCAATGGCTCCGATGAGGTCTTGGCGCACAGTTTTCAGGCGTTTTTTCAGCACACTAAGCCGTTGCTGTTCCCCGATATCTCTTATAGCTTTTACCCGGTTTATTGTGGTCTTTACCAGGTTGAGCAAAAGCGTATCCCGCTTAATGATGATTTTGATATTGATATCAATGATTTTCAGCAGGACAACACCGGTATAATTTTCCCAAACCCTAATGCACCGACGGGCAAAGCCTTGCCTTTAGAGAGTATTAAGCAGTTACTCGCTATGAATCGCGATACTGTTGTCATCGTGGACGAGGCATATATCGACTTTGGTGCAGATTCGGCAGCCAGTTTGGTCAATGATTACGACAACCTGCTGGTGGTACAAACTTTCTCAAAGTCGCGCTCTCTTGCCGGTTTACGCGTGGGTTTCGCGTTGGGGCATTGCGATCTAATCGGTGGCCTGGAGCGGGTGAAGAACAGTTTCAATCCCTACCCCTTAGACCGTATAGCGATCAAAGGGGCGGTGGCTGCGATTAACGATACGGCGTATTTCGAAGCGACCTGCCAACGAATAATCGAGAGCCGTGATTGGCTGACTGAAGAACTCAGTAAGCTAGGCTTTGACAGCTTGGAATCCAGTGCCAATTTCATCTTTACTCAGCATAAAAAGCTCAGTGCGAAGGTGCTAAGCCAGAAGCTGCGAGATGAAAATATTATCGTGCGCTACTTTGATAAGCCGCGCATTGATAACCATTTACGGATTACCGTGGGAAGCGAAGCAGAGTGTAAGCAGTTGGTTTCTAGCTTAAAGTGCATTATTGAAAGCAGCTAATGTAGCCATCAAATAATGCAGGCATGAACATAGGGTTAAAACCAGGCGCCTAGAGGCGCCGTTTAATACCAAGCGGAAACATAGAAGCGAATTACATTAGCACTGAAACTATAGAAGGGCTCGGTGCCTGAGATTGCCGCGTCTGTATTCTGAGTGTCAGGATCAATCTCTCTGAACTCATCATAATCAAAATTTATCCGGTCATAGGCAAACGTTACGGCCATGCGCTCAAGTATCTTTTGGTGCTTAAACTTAAGCTCATAAGATATTGTGGCTCCCAAGGTCAGGGAGTCAAAGTCGCTGAGCTCTTTGTCTCGCGCTAGAAATGCTTGGGAATTCCCACGCTCAAACAGGTCCGAAAAAAAGTCAGCGCCAGTTTGTGAATATTGACGCACCCGGAACTCAGCCAGCCAATGCTCTTTAAACGGGTGTCGATATTCAATTCCAAAAGTGTCAGCTTTAATCGCCCAGCTGTCAGCGTAGTAACGGTATTCCGCTTTAAGGGCCGCGCGATAGGGCAGGTAGTATATGCCTCGTACAGAAACTGCGTCACTGGTACGCGTGGAGGGGTATCGCTCCTGTTCAAATACGTGCGCTCCTTCTCGATCTGGGTCAGGATCTCGAAAGCGTACTAGTCGGTAAGGGTTATTTAGGTAACCTTGGTCTGTGATGGTTTCATAGGAAACATTGGCAATGAAATTCTGGGTGAGTATCTGAGTTAGGCTCAATTTATAATTTTTTCGGTTCACTTTTTCGCTGAAGTCGTCATTGCCTGTTTGTGTGACGACATCGGAGCCTTGGGAGTATCCAAGCGAGAGGGTAGTGAGGTCACCAAAAAAATCTTGGGAGAGGTTAAAGAAAACGGTTTGGGCGTCATAATCGTTTTCGGTACTGCGGCCGTAGCCCGTGCTTAACGTGGTTTTGTTGTCTAAATAGTCGAGCCCAAGGCTGTATTCGGTGCGTTCTTCAGTGTATTCACTGGCCGTGGTGAGCACGTCGATGGAGGCACTGCTGACTTTGTCGACGTAATAATTMGCGCTGGCTGAGTATTTCTTCTTAAAGCCTTTGCGTACCAAAACAGAGGGGCCATTAATGCTCACGCCTCCGCCATCATAGGAATGATAGAGTACGTCGGCTCGATCTTCCGGCAAAACGGAGCTTAGTGCCGTGCCGCAAAAGCAAATGCCGATCACCAAGGAAAGGGATCTAGCCAGCACCTGCCTTAAGGACCTGCTTAAGGTACGACTCAGTTCTCTCTGTGAGGCGTGTCTATTACGTAGGCGCGCGTAAGAAAACTCAGGGGTGGGGTAACGTTGTATCAATAGCTTATTGTATATCTTTGAATTCATTGATTTAATTGCAACCACAGCCTCCGCCGGAGCCTCCTTCTGCACCTCTGGCACCTTCTCTGGCTTGGTATACGTGATGCATATAGGCGCTGGAAATTGGTGCGTGATCGAAGCTCATAATCGGGTCAGCGAGTTTATTACGCTGGTAAGGTTTTACCCACGGCTTTATTGGCACGCATGCGGATAGGAAAAGAGCGATCGCTAAAAGGCACAATAACGGGCGGGTCATTTAATTATCCTCGGATCAAGGCTTTAATTTCTTTTATGTAATGTTCTTCGAAGCCTGGTTGATAGCCCTTGTGAAGGTAGCGCATGGTGCCGTCTCTATCGATGAGTATGGTGGTGGGCATGGCTTCTAGCTCATAGAGTTCACTGGTTTTATTCTTTGCGTCCAGCAAAATAGGGAAGCTCACAGGGATTTCTTTCAGTAGGGTTCTCGCTTTTTCGGAATCTTCATCGACATTAACTCCGAGTATTGTAAAACCGAGGTCCTTGTAGCGGCGTTGGATTTCTTCCAGAACGGGCATTTCTTGTCGGCAAGGGCCGCACCAAGAGGCCCAAAAGTTGAGCAGAACTACTTGGCCTCGAAATTCGCTGAGTTTTAGGTTCTTGCCTGAAAGCGACTTTAGGGTGAAGTCGTGGGAAGCCTGGTTAATTTCCTTTGCGATGCTTAGGTTGCTGAAGGTGAGGCTGGCGAATAGAATTGCCATGAATAATGTGCGGGATTTWAATKGTTTCATATCTAATGCCTTTTACTGCGTGTTTCGATAAATTATCTAATTAATCAATTTAGGTTACAAGKTCGMTAAAACAGGSTTGAACGGTAACGGGGTTAGAAAAAGCCGCTTAAGCCCAGCTGGAATTGTAAATTTTGAGTGGTTTTCTTCTCGCCTGATAACTCCGAGTCGAACATATTATCCTGCATCGTTAAATGAACAGCTATCCAGTCATTGATCAAGAAACGATAGCCTGCGCCGAAGCTGACGGTAAAGTGGTTTTCGCCTGCGAAGCTTGTGGAACCTGCGCCGGCTAAGACATACAAAGCAGATCGGAATGCGAATTTTCTACCTAGATAGGCCTCACTGGGTAAGACGTTATAACCCAATGACATCGTGTAATAGCTTAGGTCACGCTGGTCATCGGTTAGTAGTTGTAATGAGCTGAGTGTTTCGGCGCTGGTGGGGTCGGTGGTTGTTTGGCCATATTGCGCTTCTAAAAAGAAGTCTTCTGAGGCGTGGTAAGCAAATCGTCCACCAAAGACTGGGTTTGCGCCAAAATCTTCGACGCTCATTAACCCTGCGAAAAGAATTATTTCAAAGTCTTCTGTATCGATTTGCGCGGGATCGAATGGAATACGTTCGATCACGGGCGAAATGCGTGGAAGCTCCGCTTGTTGAGATTCTGAGTCTTGGTCATCGGACTCTGGGTCATCTCCGGATTTTTCCTGCGTTTGGTTAGTCTTGTCGTTTGAGGCGGGGGTTGCTGCCCCAAAGCTGGGCATCGTGCCCACGGTGAGGGTTGCCCCGAGTACCGCTGTTAATAAAAAGTGCTGAAACCTATTTTCCATTCGTTTATTTCTTCATTCTCGTCGCGGCTGGTTAAGACCAGGTGGTTATTATATTCTACTCGTAGAAAGTAGCGTTGGGTTAAATAGATGCGTGTTCCTATTCCCACTAATAAGGTTTCGTCTGTGCGGTCTACTGCTTGAACTATAGACGCATTGGGTTCGGTTTTGATAATGCCCGTGCCTAAGGCAAAGTAGGGTGAGTAACGCCATCGAGGAAAAGGTTCTGTGACTAGTTTTAAGTTGACTAAAAATCCATCGGAGAAGTTGCCTAATATCTGCGAAATGGACACTTCGGTGGCGATATTAGGGGTTAGTGCATAGCCCGCATAGGCGGTTAGTATTCTAGCGCCGCCAAAGTTTCCGCCTAAAATCCCTTGCTCAAGCCGCCTTTTTTCGAAGTCCTGGAATTCCAAGTCAACAAATTGTATTTTCTCCCCTTGGCTGTCGAGGGTTTTTTCAAGTTGTTTTCGGTGCGCCCAGCCTGTTTTTCCATTGGGAGTGGTAATCTTAAACCAGTCAGTTTGACGCAATTGGATGACAATCTCGTCCCCTCGTTCTACTACATAGAATATCGGAAAGCCTCTGCCGGGTCCTCGATGAATATCAATAAAGGCATCAGCGATTTGTACGGACTGCGGGGTGCTTTTACTCCAAGCCAACTCAAACTGAAAGAACAAAATGAAAAAAGCTGTGGGGATCCACCAAAATTTCGCTGTCAATGCCTAGTCCTGTGATATTGCAAAAGGGTCGTTGTAATATTGAATGCCTATATCCAGCCACTCAGTGATAAGTTTAAGCTCAATTGCGGTTAAATAGTTAGCATGACTACCGCCTTCTGCGAATAAGTCGAAGAAATCTGAGTTGCTTGATGCATCAGAGCGGGCAAGTGGGGGTACAATGTTATTCCCTATAGGGACTAGAATTGGCGTTGGATTATTATCTTCGTCCAATATAAGCTCCCCTAACTCATCCACATTAAAGAGCAAGTTACCTTCATCGTCAGTGTCCTGTACTAGGACAATCCTTAATACGCCATTATCTAAAAAAACTTCCTGGTCATTATTTAATAATTCTTGGAAGGAAATCGATCGTTGGTTTTCTTGATCTGACGGGCCTCCGGTAAGGTCAAGCTGAGCGGCTGGCACCTGAGAGTCGCCTGCTGCATCTATAATATTATGGCAGCTCACACAGGTGGTGTTTTCCCGCTCGTCCACGACCAGCGTTTCTCGTTGAAGGTCCCACAGTGGCTGGATGTGCTCGGGGTAGTTTATAACGATTCGACATAAACCAGTCCATTCCGTGACACATGAAGTGGCCACAGGTACGGCCGTACTTAGGTCCGTGTAGGAGAGTTCGAATGAGTCGGCGGGTGTGCTTAAGGCGGGGTCGTTCCATATATCGACAAAAGTTAGATTGACGTCAAGGGAGGGGGTGCCGTTTCGAATGGATCGGGTTTCTGCCATGGTGTCGCCAATGTCGGCAAAAAGGGCTGGATTGGTGTTGGGAAACGGCAGGGTGGAGGTGGGCGCGCCGAAATTAACCGACTCGATGGCTGCGTCAGGCCTTCCATGCGGCTGCTCGCTATTGTTTGTATGGCAGCCATTGCATTGCAGTTCTTCGCCGGGMCGAAGTTGCAACCAGTTTTGGTGCCGTTGACTGGCATTAAGCCGTTTGCCGTCAACGTCTAATACACTGAGAGTAAATGCAATATTCGCTGGGATTGTAACGCGTACGGACCCGTCGGGCTCAATGGGTGCATAGCCCAGGATTTCTTTCATTCTTTGTCTGCCGGCAAACCCGAAGGCGCTACCATTGACTTCTACTACGTCATCACTGGCTTGAGAGACCGCTTTCAGTACGCGAAGGAATCGTGCTGGGCGCTGATCGACTGGCGTTTGTTCTGGGTCCGCTAAAACGTCGATTCCGGCTGGGCTCATATCAACGCCGTCAAAGTCGTACACGCTGCGAATATTTAAAACCCCTAAGTTTCGATCTGCAAGGCTTTGGTCAACGGTACTGTCGGCGAGGAACGTCGCGTTGGGTTTGGGGCCTAGTACTACTGCGTCGGTGATGCCTTGCCCTTCTGGAGGGAGCTCTAGAGGCAGCTGGGTGTTACTGTTGGGGTCGTACATCCATAAGCCAAACAGCGGGTTGGATTCTTGAAGGCTGGCATTGGCTAAATTTTCTTCATTGCAAAAAAGTACGGGGTCTGATGCTTGTTGTGGCAGCGGTTCGCCCTGATCATCGGTGGCTGTGTTGGTTAAACGGCAGTCACTCCAGCTCACTAACAGTCGATCACTCGAGTCCCAAAGAGGAAACACTGAGCTGAATCGCCCCCCTAGAGACGGGCCGTCGCTTAAGTTAACCGCACCAAAGGCCAATGAGGACTGGGTGCTGATTAAGCTTGCGCTGGCAGAGCCAATCGGTTGGTTGGTTTCTGTGAAATTTTCAACGTCGATCAGTAACAGGTCTGTGCCTACAGACTGAGCGTTATAGCGCTGTGGCAAGAGAACTACTTCTCCGCTGGGCATTTCTGACGGCCGGGTAAATTGTAGTGTCTCGTTTTCATCGCCTATTTCGATGTCGTGACTGTGTTTGCCATAGACAAAATTAAGGTTCTGACCGTCGGGGTCTACTTGATAAAGGTCGAAGCCGTTTGTGTTGCCAGCATTATCCCAGCGGCTGAATAATATACGGCCATTCCTAAGCACTACGGCATTAAGGTCATGGTTTTGATTGAAGGTGATTTGATGGATGTCGGTTCCGTCCGAGTCCATAACGTGTAAAACGGCTGCTGGTTCATTAAGGTCTTCGTCGAGGGCTGCAAATTGCGTCTTGCCTTCGTCAATTAGAATGGCCTTGGAACTACGTTGCCGGGTAGAGGAAAACACGATACGCCCATCAGGCAGGTACTGAGGTGCTATGTCTTGTCCTTCTGCGGCAAGGATGTTTGATTCAATGATTCGTGAGGCGACTTGGGTGGTATTGTCGTATTGCCAAATATTCCAGGTGGGTTGTTCATCATCATCGGCATCTTCGATCTCGGGGGCACGCATGGCGRAGATTATTTTATCGCCGTCATCATTAATTGAGATGTCTTTGACATCGTATAGCGCGTTGCCGGGGAAACTTGCTGAGCTGATGTCAATTTTTTGAGCAGAAAGGGCTGCGCGTTCTTTTAAGAATAGCGTGGCGCCAGGGTTGAAGCTAAAGGGCTCTCGAGGATCTTGGTTCTCGAGTAGACCGTCTTCATCTGCCGGCAATGAGCGTTGTACAAAGGCGATTGGGAAATCCACTACTGCTGGGTCCTGGCTTTGGCCGTCCCCTCCGAGTTCCCCATCACCGCAAGCTGAAAGCATTAACGTTGCTAGGAGTAATGTGGGTAATGATCGAGGGCTAAAGTGAAGTGATAAGCTGCTCAGCTTAGCCTTCATATTGTTTAGTTCTAAGCCTTGATGTTTTACAAACGCTTTACTTGAATTTGGCATCATTAAAAACCTAGTTGCTCTATTCGGAGGGTAAAAATAGCACTGGTGAACGATTGTGTTGTTGGTCGTATCATTGCCGTTACTGAGTAAAAGAAYCCGCTGCGAGAATACATTTTGTTTAGYGTMTTCGCTGTTGAATTAARTYCGCCCTAATCAGCTWGYTTGGGCTCGTTATAATGACGCTTTACCCACATTTACGCCTTGTTTGGCAGGATACTGATGAGTCGAGCGTTCATTTYGCTGGTCAGGTTTTTTCGTTGCGCAGTATATATCGTAAAGATTTGTATTAATCAATGTTTAAAAACAACTGCGAGATAGGGCCGCATTCTTGGGCCTCTGTGTTTGACTTCTCGTTT
Source organism: Gammaproteobacteria bacterium (assembly GCA_002402085.1). Taxonomy (GTDB): domain Bacteria; phylum Pseudomonadota; class Gammaproteobacteria; order Pseudomonadales; family UBA3067. Next base: position 116,411 of record NVVB01000005.1, on the reverse strand, counting down.
AGCTCTACTGCCGTTCTACACATTCTCATTATGGTCCAATATTAATTAAAGGTTCTGTTGAAGCGGTCACAATCCTATGACAGGTCATTGTTTAGAATTAAACCATGAGAAACACAACGAGTATTTGTTCCTTGATATAAGGCGGTTTAAAAACGGAAAGTAAAAGCATAGAATGGCGGCCAGAATTGCAAGGAAAGGCGTTGAGGCTAGGGGAGTAATGTCGGTTGGTGTGTGCGGTAATTCAATCCTGCTTGGTAAATGCAGAGCAAGCACGCGAACTGAGGAGATATTTAAATAATCGAGTGTTTTTGAATATCGATACAAGGTATAACCAGGCTGATTCTTATTGTGATGGAATATGATTAAAAAGTTACTGACGTATATATTTAGAAATAAGGCCTGATTTGGGTGGGTGGTAGGCGTTGAGCGAGGGAAGAAAAGCCTTGCCAACAAGTTTCAATACTCAATCTTTATTTCGGTGCAAGACTGCGTTTTCGGTGCAAGATTATGTTTAAGGTGGGCTTTCTATGATTCGTGTTCAAAAAAATCGGTTTTCAATGTTTGGGGTTAAGCGCGTTTTGTTGTTCGCCGTGCTTATTCAGTGCGCCTTTTTTACGAATGCAGGCAGTAGAGATCAGGCTAAACGAATCCATGATCGAATTGCAGGTGTTCAAGCCTCAGACGCTGTTATCGACTCAATGGCTGCAGCGATTGACGGCGAAAATCCCGGTGCGGCGGCATTTACGGCCATGGATAATGCGGCGTTTTATAATGTCACCTTGAAGAACATGGTAACTCCTTGGACCAATGAGGAACAAACTGCTTTTGCGCCGCTGAATGATTATACCGCTACGGTGATTGGTATTGTTCGGGACGATCTAGATTTTCGGCTTATCCTGAGCGGTGATTTACTCTATATAGGTTCATCCGGTCCAGGTATCCCTGCATACAACAATAGTAATAATGAGCATTACGCCGCATTGGAAGCGCAAAATGTGAGCTTAAAAGATAATTTGGTGGGTAGCTCACCTCAATCCTCAATTACCGGTCTTCCTGCCGAGGCAACTGCGGGCGTCCTGACAAGTCGTGCCGCCGCCCAAGCATTTTTTAAAGACGGAACTAATAGAGCAATGTTCCGTTTCACGCTTCTCAATCATTTATGTACAGACTTAGAGGGCGTTAGAGATACTTCTCGGCCTGCAGATCGAATTCGACAAGATGTATCCCGAAGCCCTGGTGGGAATAGCAGTATATTTTTGAATTCCTGTATAGGGTGTCACACGGGCATGGACCCAATGGCTCAGTCGTTTGCTTATTACCAATATGAGTATGACGAAGAAAATGATACCGACGGCGTGTTCGGTCGTCTTGCTTACAATCGTGAAGGGGATGTGGACCCTGAGACAGGCTCGCGTGTTCAAGCGAAATACCATATCAATTCGAATAGTTTTAAATATGGCTACATCACTCCGAATGATCGTTGGGACAATTACTGGCGCGAGGGGCAAAATCAGTCGTTAGGTTGGGACGAGGGGCTGCCGGGGGGGGGGAGTGGTGCGAAATCAATGGGTCAAGAGTTAGCGCACAGCGATGCATTTTCTCAATGTCAGGTGAGAAAGGTGTTTCGCACCGTCTGCTTGAGAGAGCCGTTATCTGCACAAGATAATACCCAGCTGGGCCTGATGACAACCGCTTTTAAAACGTCTAACTACAAGCTTAAGCAGGTTTTTGCTGATTCTGCCGTTTATTGCATGGGAGAATAGTGATGAATAGGATGAATGATATGATTTATAAGTCGAGCCCTTTCTTAATTGGTATCAGTAGTTTATTGAATCAGCTTAGGCGGCAAGTGCATCTTAAGCGAATAGTGCATCAGCCCTTGCTGATCGGTGCCTTCATTGCACTGATGCTGGGCGGTTGTGATGGTCACAGCGGCAGTGGTGCTGAAAATCAAATCTTTGATGATACAAGCAGCGGTGTCGCCAGAGATAGAGATGGCCCTCAGCTTAGTGGTCCTGCGGCTAGGAGTGATGATGTTCAAGCGTTTAGAGTTAATTTATGGAATGAGTTGGCAGCTGATGACCGGTGTGGGGATTGCCATGGTGCAGGGGGACAAACGCCGCGTTTTGTGAGCCTAGTGGATATTAATACGTCGTACGATGCAGCGCTTACGGTGGTTAATTTATTAAGCCCTGGAGAGTCCCGCTTGGTTGCGAAAATAGCCGGTGGACATAGTTGCTGGGAGTCTTCTGATTCGTTTTGTGCCGGTGAGATTCAGCGTTATATTAGTAACTGGGCGGCTGAATCACGCCCGGAGACATTTAGCACTGAAATACAGCTGATCGCCCCCCCTGACAAATCGGTTAGCTCGAGTAAAAACTTCCCCGAAGCGCCGGGTGCTTTCGAAGGGACGGTGTACCCCATACTTACCGAATATTGTTCGGCGTGTCATTCCGATTCAGCACCTGTTCCTCAAACACCTTATTTCGCGAGTTCTGATGTCAATACCGCATACGAGGCTGTGCAAAGTAGAATGGATCTGGAAACTCCTTCGAACTCTCGTTTGGTTGTGCGTTTAAGGGATGAATTCCATAACTGTTGGAGTGACTGTAGTTTGAATGCTGCTGAAATGAATGCAGCAATTCAATTGTTTTCTGATGGGGTTGAGACCACCGAAGTTGATCCAAATTTGGTCGTAAGTAAAGCCGTTACCTTGCTCGATGGCGTAGCCACTACTAAAGGCGTTCGCCACACGGCCAACGCCATTGCTATTTATGAGTTTACTACGGGGAGTGGTGTCACTGCCTTTGACACCAGTGGCGTTGCACCTGCCATGCATTTGAATTTAAGCGGCGATGTGCAGTGGTTGGGTTCGGCAGGTATTCGTATTAATAACGGTAAAGCCCAGGCTACCACTAGCTCGAGTAAAAAGTTGGCAGATTCAATCGTTGCTACTGGAGAATATAGCCTTGAAGCGTGGGTGACTCCTGCCAATGTGGTGCAAGAAGACGCCCGCATACTAAGTTACTCTGGGGGTGTTTCTGCTAGAAACTTCAGTTTAGGGCAGACCCTTTATAATTATGACTTCTTGAACAGGTCGAGCACTACCAATGGTAATGGCGATCCTGCGTTGTCTACTGACGATGATGAAGAGATATTGCAGGCCACGCTTCAGCATGTGATTGTGACGTACGACCCTAATAATGGCCGCAGGATATTTGTTAATGGCGACCTGGTTGACGCGGTGGATTCTGTGCTTGGCGGCACCATTAACGAATGGAACGACACGTTTGCTTTTGTTATCGGCAATGAGGTGTCCAGTGACCGTTTATGGCAGGGCTCTTTTAGGTATGTAGCGGTGCATAACCGAGTACTCTCGGAAACTCAAATCAGGCARAATTTTGAAGCYGGKGTAGGWGAGCTTTATTCCTTGCTCTTYGATGTTTCGGAWTATGTAGRYGTSGAGCARGCGTACATMGTKTTYGARGTCAGCCAATTTGATGGYGATAGTTATTTATTYGCTAAYCCYTATTTTTTCTCSCTMGMMRCKRCRGAYTCKGTRGAMGCMCTWATYCCTGCCGAAGGTTTTGTTATGAAAGGCATGCGGATCGGCATTAATGGCCGAGAAGCGGTGGTAGGGCAGACTTTTACGCATTTAGATTTCACAGTGCAACGATCTAATTATAATTTGGAAACTGGCGCCAGCATGATTGCGCAATATGTGCCCGGAGTGTCCGATAATGAAGAATTTGGAGCGGTTATTGCTTTGGAGCAAGGGGCTGAAGTCGATGAGTTCTTCCTAACGTTTGAGCAAATTGGGGATCGCGAAAATGTATTTGTTGAGGCGTCTCCGTCAGTACCGGGTTTGTCATTCCAAGAAAGTGAGCAGCCGCGTATAGGCATTCGGACCTTCGAAGAGATTAATCATACGATGTCTGAAATGACTGGCGTAGCGGTGACTGAATCGGGCGTAGCTGAAACTTATGAACAGGTGAGGCAACAGTTGCCTTCGGCTGAGAGTATTGATGGGTTTTTATCGTCTCATCAAATGGCGATTACACAAATGGCGATTCAGTATTGTGATGCGCTGGTAGAAGATACTAGTTTGCGGGCGGGTTATTTTTCGGGCTTTAACTTTGGTGTTAACCCAGACCAGGCGTTTAACACTGCGGGTACTGACATTGTTGTGGATGCTTTCATTGAGAATATGCTAGGCACCAATATAACCGTGCAGCCGACGCGTGATGAAATTATAGGCGTGCTGGTTGACGGGGGGGTGGCCGTTGGCGGTGAGAGTTTTGATGGGTTGATTGATACGCTTAATGTCTGCCCGAGTGATTGCGACACTGAGCGCACCGAAACCATAGTCAAGGCCAGCTGTGCTGCTGTGTTAGGCAGTGCTGTTATGTTGATTCAATAAATGAGCCGACGAACGTAAAGCCGTACGCTTACTGATAGAAAGAGCGGGCTAAATTCGGTTTTGAAAAGTGACGAAAGAAGTTTACAAAGCTAGGGCATTAATATGAGCAGGCGAAAGAAGATAATTGGTTTAAATGATCCTTTGCGACATGCTAATCACGCTCGACCCATGACTCGCAGGCAGTTTGTTGCGCAGGGTTTTTGTAGTGGATTAGCGACTGTAGCCGCTCCTTCAATACTGGGCTTGTTTGCGGACCCTCGCCAAGCACATGCATCGCTATCCAGCGATTTGAATGCGCTGAAGGACAGTTGCGGCATTGCCGTTGCGGGCGCTGGAAAAATCCCGTTTATTTGCTTCGACCTTGTAGGTGGGGCCAATATTGCAGGTTCTAATGTACTGGTAGGTGGACGAGGGGGGCAAGAGGACTTCTTGACCAATGCGGGTTACAGTCGGTTGGGCATCCCTGAGGATAAGGTGCCGCCGGTAGTGGATGCTGATAACGGCCAGAGTGAAAATATTAATAGAGATTTAGGCCTAGCGTTTCATTCGGATAGTGCGTTTTTGAGGGGTATTCTTGAGAGGGTGTCTGATGCGACTGCTGCGAATGTTAATGGCGCTGTTATTCCGGCTAGATCGGACAATGACACAGGCAATAACCCTCATAACCCAATGTATGGCATCTATAATGCCGGMGCCGATGGTTCTTTGTTRTCTTTAATCGGCTCAAGRTCCTCGGTGTCGGGCGGTAATTCCATGGCGCCGTCTAAATGGTTGGACGTTAGTTTGGCGCCTACTAAGGTGGACCGGGTGAGCGATGTTACCGGATTGGTTGACGTAGGTGATCTGGTGGGTTTGTTGAATCAAAGCGATGCGGTTGCGGTAATGGAGTCCATTCAACGAATTAGTGCACGAAAGTTGGGTCGAGTACAAACAGAAGTAACCACTGATGAGGTGATTAAGGACTTGGTGAATTGTGGCTATGTAAAAAGCGCTGATATTGCAGATCGCTTCGGTAATCCTGCAACATTAAACCCTGAGGAGGATGCCTTGATAGTGGGGTCGAGTGGAATATTTACTCAGGAAGAGTTTGATGGCGAAGGTGAGTTCCGAAAAACTGCGTCAGTAATGAAACTGGTTAATCAGGGCTATGCGGGGGCCGGTACGATCACAATGGGAGGTTTCGATTACCATACTGGAGATCGGTCCACAGGCGAGCAAAGAGATTTTCGTGCGGGACGTTGTATGGGCGCTTGCTTAGAGTATGCCGCTCGTCTAGGTGTGCCAGTCATGCTGTATGTTTTCAGTGATGGTTCTGTAGCAAGTAACGGTAGTATTGATGATTCGGTATTAGGGCGTGGTAAGGGTGTCTGGAGTGGCGATAACTCCTCTACGGCGGCATCGTTCTTTTTGGTTTATGACCCGAACGGCCGACCTACTTTGTTAGGTTCTGACCCTGCTCAGCAGGCGCGTCACCAGCAAATTGGGTCAATGAGCGCCGATGCTGCGGTTGATCGCTCTTCGTCCCCTGCGGCTAATAACGTTAATTTACTGACTGATATGGTGTTGCTGAATTATATGGCGCTGCATGGTGAGGCCGATAACTTTAGTAATATCCCTAATGTTGAGCTTACAGGCAGTGCAAGCAGTTTTGATTCATGGACTGCGTTTGAGCCAATTGTGTCCGGGACCATTGATCCCGTTACGCCTCCTGTAGTTGAGTAACGCCAAGGTTGAGTAACGCCAAAGTCGAATAGCGCTAATGTAGAATGGCAGACAATAGGTCTGGGAGTTTGCTCCCAGGCCTATTTTAGGGACGTATTTACTTTGGTTTCTTAGGGATGCGAACGGCTAATACATCGCAAGGAGCGCCGTGCAGCACACCGTTTGCGGTAGAGCCGAGCAGCAGTTCGAAACCGTGCTTACCGTGGGTTCCAATGATAATAACCTCTGCATCTTGTGACGTGGCGTAGTCGCGAATTTCTTTTGCAGGGCGCCCTAGGAGCAACTTTTGATTCTCTTTGGGTATTTGATATTTGGCAGAAAAACCTGCCAGACGTAACTTTGCTTGTGAGACTAAGTCTTCTTGAATTCCATTAATCTGCATTGCAGTGGCACCAAAGGCTTCCCCCGTATAGACCGAATCAATGGGTTCAAGCACGTGTAAGGCTAATATCTCTCCTTCGGGGCGCACGAGTTGGCTGGCCCTTTTAACGACCAGCTCTGACTCGTCGGTTAAATCGATTGCAACCAGTACTTTAGTATAAATGGTCATCGTTAGCGGTCTCTTATTTGATGTGGCCGGCCCGTGAGTTTGGTTCTTTGGGTCCACGTTGGATTTCGCATAGGTGCGACGTACGTCGATATAGATAGTTCAGTTTTGGTATGCTGAATCCAGTGTAGGATTGTTAGCTGAGTTTGATAAGTAAAGAAACAATAAACGATGCAAAAGGAAAACTCGAGACTTTTTGTTGTGGTTTGTCGCGGATTTCGCAAGGCGCACGCATCGTTTTGTTATTGGCTGGCCGTAAGCAGTTGGTTGATGCTATTTGTCCGTAGAGCTAAAAGACTAACGATTAAGTTAGTCTTTCGTGAGGGGGCGCAGTTAATTAAAAGCTTGAGATTGAGTGCGTTTTTTTTGATTGGCATTAAATCTTTGCTTGGTTCTAATTATTCCGTTCGCAGGTTGAATAAGGCTTTGGGGCGTTTAATCAACGTCAATGAACTATGTTAATTAGTCATGTTAATGAGCTATGTCAATGAACTATGTGTTGAGGCGCAACATTGTGCTCGATGGAGTGTTGGGCTATCTGAGCCACTTGTTCGCCTTGACGAAACTCATTGTGAAGTTGGTCTTTAAGTTGGTCAACAACATTGGTCATAACTTCGATGGTTTGTTCTACTTCGTCCAGGGCTGTAAGTATTTTCTCTGGATTTTGGTTGTTGTTTTGGTCGTCTGACACTATTGCCTCCTGTGATTTTAGGGCTGGGTTTTTTATGTTTGTTAGTTTGCTCGTGCAGACACAAAACAAAAATAGTACCGGCATTAATAAAATTTAAATTGAAGCGGTTGAGCTTTGCTTGACGTGGGTGCGGCTACGTATCGCGTGGGCGAACGCGGTGGGGCTTAGCTCGACATGATTGAACGTGTTTTGAGYCCGTCTTCAATAAGTCAGCAGACCTTATCTTTTTTTTGATGGTTGATTTTAAGTGCATTACCAATTATCCATTTGGTGGTTTGACTTGTTTGTTTAGCAACCCAAAAAACTGCACCTATAAACGGCAAAACACAGTGCTTTTGTTTGAGTTCTTTGTTGCGGAGCTAAAGGTATAGGGAGGCAATAATGATTGCAAGTGATAGAGGTGTGGATAAAATGTGGGTAACTCACTTGAAGGTCTTTAGTGTTTCGTAGGGCTCTATAATTAAAGGAAATAAATAAACAAAACAATTTAAAATATTTTGTTTATTTGTTTCGTGGGGCTGTATGCAGGCGCGTCGTCTAGTATCGTATGGCGAGCTGTATGACCTGATGTGACCAGATAGGCGTTTCGTGTTTTTTTNCTGGAGGTGGTTCGGCTTTTTAATATTACCGAATCTGGTTTCCTAAGGGCCCGTGTAGCTGCACCCGCTTGTGCAAGTTTCTTTTATTTCTATTCTGCTAAGTTGGGGTAGGTTAGGTTTTAGCTTTTCCCAGATCCAGCGTGCAATATTTTCACAGGTTGGGTTTTCTAGCCCTTTTATGTCATTTAGGTAATAGTGGTCTAGCTGATCCAATATGGGTGAGAACTGCTGTTTGAGTTCAGCAAAATCCATTACCCAGCCCGTATCCTCGCCAACCGGTCCGGCAACACAAATACGAATGAGATAAGAGTGTCCGTGGAGCCGCTTGCATTTGTGGTCGTCAGGGACGTTAGGAAGAAAATGGGCTGCTTCGAAGGTAAAGTCTTTAAATATTTCCATACGGCTGAGAGTGCGCTGGCTCGCTATTGCTTGAGATTGTTTTAGAAGAGGTGCGGAGGGTAAGTATAACATAGAATGCTTGTTGCTATTCTATGTTCTAATTCGAGGCGCAACCTCTCTAGGCATTCGGTCTTTAGCGCTACTAGGGCGTTTGTATTGAGGGGCAGGGGTGGGTCGGCTATTGGTTGGGGTGGGGTGATAATGATTGGAGATGGGCATGCATATCTGGATACGGGGTATTCAATACTAGAGGAGGGTGGGGTTGATTCTGTTACGTTGATTTTTAACGTGCAGCGCTATCTCGTTGTGGATCCCGGCGGTGAAACTATAGCCAACGCAGCAACCTTGGCGTTGGCGCAAGCTTTCCTTAAGGATTACTTGAAATCGGTCGATAATAAGGGCGGATGACCGTTTCATGCAGGCGGTTATTGGGTGTATTGGAAGCCGATTGACGTTGATGTTTGTGGTTAAATGCTTTGCTTCGTTTGGTGTGGATGCTTAGCCCCCCGTGGGGTGTAGCTCTTTGATCTTAATGATGTTCTGATGGGTTACGAACTAATTGCAATTAATTTAAAATAAATCGTTGACAGGGTTCCAGGAATACGTAAAATGGCGCCTCTCCTCGGGTGGTTAGCTCAGTTGGGAGAGCGTCGCCCTTACAAGGCGAATGTCGGGGGTTCAAATCCCTCACCACCCACCAAGTTTTTGGAGCGGTAGTTCAGTTGGTTAGAATACCGGCCTGTCACGCCGGGGGTCGCGGGTTCGAGTCCCGTCCGCTCCGCCATACTCGGTCTCACTATCACAGTTTGTGTTAGTGAGATTAAAACAAAGTGTGTAGAGCCTTGAGTTAAGGTTCTTATCTTTTTAAAGAGCACACTTTTGTTTTTTAGAGACCTGCATTTTAAATAAAAAATTATCTACGCACACCGTATTATTTTCTATAATAGATTTATTCTGTTATTTGTTTCTCCCCGGGTGGTTAGCTCAGTTGGGAGAGCGTCGCCCTTACAAGGCGAATGTCGGGGGTTCAAATCCCTCACCACCCACCAGTTTTTGGAGCGGTAGTTCAGTTGGTTAGAATACCGGCCTGTCACGCCGGGGGTCGCGGGTTCGAGTCCCGTCCGCTCCGCCATACTCGGTCTCACTTTCACACCTTTGTGATGGTGAGATTAAAGCAAAGTGTGTAAAGCCTTTAGTTTAAAGGCTTTCATCTGTTTACAGAGCACGCTTTTGTTTTTTAGAGATCTACTTTATAAATAAAAAGCGTTCCTCGTACCTTTATCTCCCCCATACAAACTTCTTCTATAGTTCATTGGTTTGACCACAGTACAATTAAGTTGTTTTTGGTCTAAATACCTGTTATTGCTTTAAGTTCTTGGGTTTCGTTTATGAGACTTTTGACATTGAGTTGAAACCATCTGGTTTTAACGGTTTTCTGCCCTTTTCAATCAGTAGTATATTTGAGCAAGTAAATTGCTCGTGGGTGGAAGGTTGGCGTTTCTGTGCTTTAATTTAAACTAGACCTATAGCGTAATTAACCCGTGAACTTAATTAGCTATTATAAATAAAATCGTTCACCTTTTTTAAGTTCGTCTATATTTGACTTAACTCGTTGTGATTCAGTTGGTTAGATAACAAGTACGATGGCTTTAACTTAAGAAGGGCTAGAAATTGCATGGAGGCAATGTTGTGGATGAGTACTTAGAAGATCTGTTGGAAACCCCGGATGAGGTGTGCTGGGACGAAGACAGCGCAGACATTGAAGACGCGGTAGAAATGTAACCCATTGATATCCTTTAGTTATCAATGTATTTCTAATCATTTGATGGTTATTTACGTTGATTTAAGCGTTTTATAGTACGTCGATTACAGATCTTCTTCTGTAATCGATTCTGTTCCCCTGACTTCCCTACCTTAATCCAACTCTTTTTCCTTTAGTGTATTTCTGAGCCGGTCTGGTTTTTGAAGGTCGATACGGCGTGTCATGGCTTTTGTCTTATTTGAATTCGTCTACAGTATCAGTTTGACATGAAGCAGTATCAATTTGACATTATTGCGTGACTTTGAGGCAGATCACAGAGAGAACTAGTTTTCAGTCACTTCGAGCTTTTATTCTTTCCGCTAGACTATGGGGGTACAAAGGGGCAGCGATTGTATTCCAATTAATCCTGCTTTCGAGTTCAAGTGACCGGGTGTTATTTCAGTATTTGGTTTTTTCGGTCTTTATTTTGACCGAGCTGTATAAAGGCAAGGGTTCTGGGGGTGGGTTTGGGTGCAATGTCTGGGTTTAATCTATGAGTTTTCAAACGGCTGAATCTCATGAAGCATTGTTGTTTTTCGAGGCGCATCAAATCTGTAAGGAAATGCTCTATACAGAGTTTGAAGCGGTTCTTGATGGTGTGGTTGGGTTGATAGAGTTTGCTAGCGAAACACGCAAAGTGGCTTACGTTACCTTTGATAGTCAACTGCGGGTGACCGGTTGTGTCTTATTCACGCTCGAATTTGGGCGCTCGGGGGATGTAAGTCGTTCTTGGAATTTACCCCTGCGACATCTTGAAGAAGTGGCCGGTGGCGGGCCTGATTTAGGTGCCGGTGCAATACGCTTAGCGTGTAAGACTCAGTGTCCAATTCCTTGGCATCAAGCGCATTTATGGGATCCGAGTCTTGGGGTTGCTGATAATGACTTGGTGGCAATTTGTAATGCGATTGAGCGCAATCATTTATGTATTGCTAAAGCAGAGCCTTTGGCGGAAGCACCACAGGAATCACTGCCCATTATTCCAGCGAATAGCCCTGAGTACCGTTCCGATGCACCATTCAAGAATAAGCGTGATACACAAGGAGCTAATGATGACCTTTCGGCGGCGGCCTTGTTTGCTAAACAGGTGTCGGAGTCTTCTGGATTAGTAAACGCCAGTAGTGCGAATCAATCGTGGCAGGGAAGTGAGTCTAAATCTCGGCCGGAAATGGATGAGCAAACACGTAAGAAAATCGCCGACATTATACGAAAACAACGTTTAGAAATTAGCACCTTAAAAAATCAGAAAAATGAACAGCTGGCCGCGGAGCAGTTCGGTTTTAAAGAGAAGTTGACAGAATTAGAATCTCAGCTGATGAGGCAGCGGACAATGGTGGCGTCCCTGCAAACACAAAATGAAGCCATAAAGGATCAGAAAGCCTCTCAGGAGACTCAACTTGCAGTGCTAGAGAAGCAGTGGCAGGACAAGCTCCAGCAACAATTAAATGATAAAACGGGGCAATTTGAGAGTTTCAAAGAGGAGTTCAAGGCGCAACAGTTAGAACAACACAATAAACAGTTTGCCGAACTGAAAGAAACCATTGAAATAAAGAAAATGGAATTAGTTTATCGGGATGAGATCAATAAGCAATTGCGCGAGGAGTTATGTCAGTTACGGCGGGATAAACTTCGTTTAATGAGTTCGGGGGCGGATCAGTTTTTAGAAAAGCTGGATCAAATTGGCGTCAGTTTTATCAGCTTTCATCCTGGAGCGGGGCATCTTTCCATTCCGTTGGAGGATATGGTGGATTACACCGAAGACCCTATGCGTTATGCCGCCAAGAAGTGCATGGTATCGACTGATCACTATCGTCGTTGGCTAGATCATTATGAAAACCCTAGTTGCCAATGCGAAGTGACTCCCGGTAGTTTCTGCAATACCCGGGTGCGGCGAGTGGAGGTACCAAACCAGTTCGCCTCAGGTGAAAATGATCGGTGCGAAGCCCATCAGCATGGGTTGGTGCAATCGTCCTCCGTGGTGAAGTTTGCTAGACAATAAGAAGCTCACTTTTTATTTCAAGCCACCACCCCTAACATAGAACCCTAATTTCTAAATAAAGCGACAAAAACTGAGCTTACAAATCAATGTTGTGAGGAGCAAAACCTATTATTGACGATCTTCAGCGCCTGGTTTCTTTTGCGCCTTTGGCCCCTCTGCAACTCGTTGAACACCCTTTGTATCAACGCCATGGTTTGATCGTGCGCATGCTACGTCTAGATCTGATGCATCCAACGGTGTCTGGTAATAAGTGGTTTAAGTTGCGGGATAATTTAATACGGGCGAAGCAGCTAAATAAACAGTGGGTGGTTAGTTTTGGTGGCGCCTTTTCAAACCATATTCATGCGCTTGCTGCCGCAGGTCAGCAATTTGGCTTTCGTACCATGGGGTTCATTCGTGGTGAGCCTGAGTATATCGAAAACCCAACCTTATCTGATGCGGCTGCCTGGGGCATGGAGTTGCGATTTTTGTCGCGTGAAGAGTATCGACAGAAAGAGAGTGAGTCGTTTGCAAATGAATTAGAGCAGCAGCTGAGTGATTTCTATCTTATTCCTGAGGGTGGAGGTAATGCACTGGGGGTTAAAGGCTGCCAAAAGATTTTAAAGGATCTAGCACATCGAATTGACCGATTCCCTGATTACGTGGCTTGCGATATAGGCACGGGTAGTACGTTTGCGGGGCTAATCTCTTCTGACTGGCCAAGTCATTTTCTAGGCTTTGCTGCACTGAAAGGTGCGCAATCTTTGGCGCAGCAAGTTCGGAGCGCTTTGGTATTGCAAGGTTTTCAGCGAGAGGATAATTGGGAAGTGATTAGCGGGTATCACTTTGGAGGTTTCGCCAGGGTAAATAAGCCATTAATTCAGTTTATGCATGATTATAAAGCCCAAACAGGCATCGCGTTAGAGCTGATCTACAGTGCCAAATTATTGTTTGGTTTACACGATTTAATCAGTAAAGAACGCTTTCAGGCCGGGGATGAAATTTTGCTTGTGCATGGCGGTGGCATGCAGGGCTTGAGAGGCATGGAAGGTGCGATGGCGCGTTACCACGATACGTAGCACCGTAACAAAGAACAAAGAACAAAGAACAAAGAACAAAGAACAAAGAACTAGGTCAATTGGAGTAATTAATGACAATGCATTTCAATAATGGAGTCAGTAACGCGACTTTGCAGAATTTTGTACCGGTAGACTCGATGGATGCGGATTGCGTCGATCAGTTGTCATCAGGGTTGGAAGTAGAGGTGGTTTGTCAGGGGCAGGCAATCTTTAAAGCGGGGGAGAATGATGGGTTAACGGTATACCTCTTGAGCGGTGTGGTGGCTTTGTCTGACATATACGGTGACACGACATTAGTGGAGGCAGGAAGCCTGGATAGCTGGCACCCCCTGGACCATTATCAGCCTCGTAAGTCGACGGCTTTGGCAGTGACTGACGTGCGCTTGATTCGTTTTGATCAATATAAACTGGATACGCTGTTAACCTGGGATCAAACCTTGGGTTACAAGCTTTTGGACATCGCTAGCCTAGATTCAGCGGGGGAAGACGGTGCTTGGATGATCCAGCTCTTGAAATCACCGTTATTTTTCTACTTGCCGCCGGCCAATATCATTAATATTTTTGGCCGACTGGAAAGTATATCGGTTAGCAAGGGCGACAACGTCGTTGAGCAGGGCGAAGAAGGCGATGCGTGGTATTACATTCGCGAAGGCGAGGCGCGGGTGTATGAAACGGATGAGTTAGGCGAGCATTGGGTGGCGACATTAAAAGCGGGCAGTTGTTTTGGCGAAGAAGCTTTGTTAAGTCACTCGGTAAGGAACGCAACGGTGCGCATGACCTGTGATGGGTTGTTGATGCGCCTGGATCAAGAAGATTTTGTTGATCTGTTACAGCAGCGTTTGGTGGAGGAGTTGAGTTGGTCTGAAGTAGGGGACTGTGATGAGCCCTTTTATTGGATTGATGCGCGTACAGAAGATGAATTCGGACGTAATGCTTTGCAGGGAGCGATGAATTTACCGTTAAAAATACTCCGTCTTAAGTCTCGGTTTTTGGATAATCGCAAGCGCTATTGCGTGTATTGCGACACCGGCAAGCGGAGTTCAGTGGCTGGGTACTTGCTTAGACAGCTGGGGTTTAAAGTCATTGTCTTGGCGGGCGGTTTAAATAGTTTGCCGAGGGACCCTTCTGATGTGATGGCTAGGTCTGCTGCCGACTTGCACGGGTAATTACAAACACTAATATTGTTATACGAAAGTTACTTTTTTAAGGGTTAGCGAATAGACGTTAACCCGCGACCGGTCTATAACAGGGATGTGGACTCCGGCGGCGCTTATCATCATAAAATAACCCGCTGCTGCACCCGCAATAGTAATGAGCGTAAGGGTGGCCTTGTTCGGTTGATTACAGGGCATGACACGATCATTTAGATAGCCCAAGAATTCCAGCTGCATTGAATGACTGAAGGAAACACCGGGGATTATAATAATACTGCTGGTGGAATGCTGGCGTGCGCCTTAAAATAGAGACCGTTGATTACTTGTTAAAACGTGTTGCCACGTTATAGGGTGCGAATGGAACAATTTAGAAATATCGGTCTGATAGGTCGTCGAGGCAGTGCTAAAGTGTTGGATTCAGTTCGACAACTGAAAGATTTTTTATTATCGAAACACCTCAACGTGATTCTTGAAGAAGATACGGCTGAGAGTTTGCCAGGGCATCATCAGCAAGTTTCCGCTAAGAAAATGTTGGGGGAAGTGTGTGATTTAGTCATTGTTGTGGGSGGCGATGGTTGTATGCTCGGYGCGGCAAGGGCGTTGGTGAAGTCTGATGTGCCGGTTCTAGGCATTAACCGAGGYCGTCTAGGGTTTTTGACCGACATTTCCCCWGACGAGATTGAACAAAAAGTAGAAGAGGTCCTTAACGGCCAGTTTACCTCCGAAACACGGTTTTTATTGGATGCAGTGGTCAAGCGCGAAGGCCACACGATGGGCTGTGCGGATGCCCTCAATGACGTGGTGCTGCATTCTGGAAAATCCAAACGCATGATTGAGTTTGAGTTGTACATTGATGGGCAGTTTGTCTATAGCCAGCGCTCGGACGGCATGATTCTCGCGACTCCTACCGGCTCAACCGCCTATGCGTTATCGGGAGGCGGGCCGATTATGCATCCTTCGTTGGATGCCATCGTCTTGGTGCCCATGTTTCCTCATACCTTAAGTAGTCGTCCTATCGTTGTCGGCGGCAATAGCGAAATAAAAATTGTAATTAGTAATAATAATGAGGTCTACCCTCACTTGAGCTTCGATGGTCAGGGAGCCATTACTACCGCGCCTGGGGATTGCATTACCATCAGCAAAAAGGTGCGTAAGCTGCGTTTGATTCACCCCTTAAACCATAATTTCTACGAGACTTGCCGGTCAAAACTAGGTTGGGGCACTAAGTTATAGCTTTACACCGCTGATCCAGCCTTTTTTCAATGTGAATACTCAACGTTATCTATCAATGCGCCCATAAGTGGGGCTTTGTGGCGGCGCAGACTTGTATATAGTTTGCCGTTTCTGCGTGTCGATCAGATACTCGGTGTAGCGAGGGTACGTGATAACCGGTATTGAATAGGCTCGCAGCAATCCTGGGAGTCTGGAAGTTCTCGTTGAGGAGAGAATCTTGCGGGCTGCTGATTCCTTATTAATCATGGCGTAGCTCCCAGCTTGGGGCTGTGGCTGATACAATGGATGGCTAGATTTGCATCGATCCTGGTGGTCCCTCTGAGGCTCAGTGAGGCTATAGTGGGATTGCTTGTGAAATAGACCGTCAGTTAGATTGGTTTTAAAGAGTATTTTGGTTTGAATTAGGAGGTTGCTTGGACGAGAAAGACGCGTCGTCGATTGTCAGTTTGGCGAGTAAACTAACAGCGGAGACCTATCAGCAGTTRCGTACAGCCCTTGAACTAGGGAAGTGGGCCGATGGAAGAAAGCTTAATGCAGAGCAAAAAGAAAGCTCCTTGCAACTGATTATTGCTTACGATCAAATTCATAACGAAGAGCAGGACCGGGTTGGTTTTGTTAATAAGGCGAAGAAGAAAGAGCCTTGTGCAGGGGATGATAAGCCCTCTGGTGACGGCGCGGATAATGATGAAAGGCCCGTTAAATTTCTATAGAACCTCTATTGGATTGCTTCTTTCCGATACACATCCTAGCGCTATAAATTAAGRCCTGTTATTTCCCTACAGGCGAACAAGAGTGAGTTAACAAATGATTGGTACGTTAAAGAAGATGGAAAGTGAATTGGGCAATCCAGTTGAGTATCAGCTGCCAATTGGGGATGAGCGCGCGCCTATTTCCTCGTTGATCGGTGAGGAGATATGGATGCGCCATACCGGCAATATATTCTGTACTCACTGTAACCGAAAGACCAAAAAAAGCTTTAGCCAAGGGCATTGTTATCCTTGCTTTAAAAAACTGGCAAGCTGCGACATGTGTATTGTTAAGCCTGAACAATGCCACTTTAGCCAAGGCACGTGTCGTGAGCCCGAATGGGGTGATAAGTTCTGTAATGACTACCACATTGTGTATTTAGCGAACTCTTCGGGGTTAAAGGTGGGTATTACCCGTAATACCCAGATTCCGACGCGGTGGATTGATCAAGGCGCGAGCCAAGCATTACCTGTCTTTCGAGTGGCGACCCGGCACCTTTCGGGGCTTGTGGAAGTGATTTTGGCAAAAAGGGTTGCTGATAAAACCAATTGGCGTGCAATGCTCAAAGGTGAGCCTGAGCCGTTGGACATGATTGCTCGACGCGATGAGTTGTTGGCCGAAAGCCAAGATGATCTTGCTGCGTTGGCCGAACAGCTAGGCGCGCCACAAGACCAGATTATGGAGCGTCTGGACGGGCCGGTAGTGGACATTAAGTTCCCAGTTCAAGAATACCCCGTGAAGGTGAGCAGCTTTAATTTTGATAAAACACCTGAGGTGGGCGGTAAGCTTGTCGGGATTAAGGGGCAATACCTTATTTTTGATACGGGTGTGATTAATATGCGCAAGTTTACTGCGTATGAAATAGAATTTAAGAGCGCTTAGTAATACATGCCAGTAATGCAAGCCAGTGATTGAGCAGTGTGCTCTAGCGCTGGTGGTACTGTTTCAAAAGTCCGTTTTTAATGGCCTAGATTCATTAAAACGGGCACACAGTGATAGATTCATGACTATGATTCTATCACTGTGATTTTATCCCCCCTGATTCTGTTGGCCTAACCGTTGTTGGAAGTGATTTGGTTTGGCCGAGTATAAGAAATCTTGAATTGCCGGCCTGGATGGGCAGGATTTTTACCGCTGTATACGTTGTAGTGTTCTTAGCTGCAGACGTTTTTATTCGCGTATTCTAATTATAATTTTTGATATTACTCATTTTCTTAGGAGTTTCATTTACGTCATGAAAGACAATCAAGCCCCCCAAGCGATTTATTTGAAGGATTATCGCTGCCCAGACTATTTAATCGATAAAGTGGATCTTACGTTTAAACTGTATGATCAAGACACAGTCGTACTGTCGCGAATGGAAGTGATGCTTAACCCTGATTCGAAGGTTGAAAGCCCGCCTTTAGAGCTTGATGGTGGGGACATTAAGTTAGTGACTATCAAGATCGACGGCGAGTTGGTGAACGATGATAATTACATCGTAGAGAATGAACAGCTGGTATTAAAAGCGGTTCCAAAAAGTTTTGTTCTGGAAATTGAAACGATTATTCAGCCCCAATCCAATACCCGCTTGGAAGGCCTGTATGTCTCCAATGGCATGTTTTGCACTCAGTGCGAAGCCCAAGGGTTTAGGCACATCACTTATTTTATGGATCGTCCGGATGTGATGAGTCGTTTTACTACGCGCATAGAGGCTGATAAAAGCAAATACCCAATACTGCTCTCCAATGGTAACCCTGTAGGCGACGGGGCATTGGAAGACGGGCGTCATTGGGTGAGTTGGGAGGACCCGTTTAAAAAACCTTGTTACCTGTTTGCTTTGGTGGCGGGGGACCTGGCCTGTGCCGACGATAGCTTTACGACCTGTTCCGGTCGAAAGGTGGATATTCGATTATACGTAGAGCCTCAAGACTTAGATAAATGTGATCACGCCATCGAATCGCTTAAAAACGCCATGACTTGGGATGAAGAAGTCTATGGCCGTGAATACGATTTAGATATTTACATGATTGTGGCCGTGAGCCATTTCAATATGGGGGCGATGGAGAATAAAGGGTTAAACATCTTTAATACCTCCTGCGTGCTGGCTAATCCTGCCACTACCACCGATGCTGGATTTCAGCGCGTGGAAGGGGTTGTTGGGCATGAATACTTCCATAATTGGAGCGGCAACCGCGTTACCTGTCGAGATTGGTTTCAGTTAAGTTTGAAAGAAGGCTTTACCGTGTTTCGAGATGAGGAGTTTTCCCGTGATATGGGCTGCTCTATTAAGCGTATTGAAGATGTAACGTATTTAAAGACGTATCAATTCGCAGAAGATGCAGGGCCAATGGCTCATCCTATACGGCCTGATTCTTATATTGAAATGAATAACTTCTATACCACTACGGTCTACCAAAAGGGCGCCGAAGTGGTGCGTATGATTCACACCTTGGTGGGTGAGGCGGGCTTTAGAAAAGGCTGTGATTTGTACTTTGATCGCCATGATGGGCAAGCAGTGACTTGCGATGATTTTGTTTGCGCCATTGAAGAAGCTAATCAAATTGATTTAGGGCAATTTAGACGTTGGTATCAACAAGCGGGCACGCCCGAACTGGAGGTTAGCACAGCGTATGATTCAGGCACTCAGGTGCTTACGCTTTCTGTTGCTCAATATTGCGCGCCTACGCCGGGCCAGGATAAAAAACAGCCCTTTTATATTCCCTTGCGAATAAGTCTGTTTGATTCAGAAGGTCAGCCCATTGTGGTGAAGGTCAAGGGCGACCGTAGTGATGTCTTGTACATCAATGAATATGATTGTGTGGTGCCAGTCTTTGAGCGAAAGCAGGAAATTTGTTTTGAGGACGTGTCTGAACGCGCTATTCCCAGTTTGTTAAGAAACTTTTCGGCACCGGTTAAATTAAATTACCGCTGCCTTAAAGAGGATTTAGCCTTTTTAGTGCGTCATGACAGTGATGCTTTTAGTCGATGGGACGCAGCGCAAAAGTTGGTATTACTTTCGATTAAAGAACAAATTCAAAACTGCCAAGAAGGCATGGACTTAGTTTTGGACGAGTTAGTTGTCTCGAGCTTTGAATATGTGTTGCAAGATCAAAGCTTGGATGACGCGTTGGTAGCGCGAATCTTGATGCTGCCTTCGGAGGCTTATTTGGTAGAAGAGACTGAGCTTTCTGACACCGATGCGATCTTTAAAGTACGGCAGTTCTTTAAGCGAAGTATTGCAACTAAACTGGAAGCTTTACTACTTTCACGTTATGAAGGCAACAAATTATCGGTTGCCTATGAAGCGACGGCTGAACAAATTGCCGTACGCTCATTAAAAAATGCCTGCTTAGATTACCTCAGTGTGCTTGGCTCGGATGTGTCTGAATCACTTTGTTTTGCGCAGCTTGCTAGCGCAGATAACATGACCGATGAGAGTGCCGCACTGCGTACGATTGTTCATCAACAGCTTGGTGATTGGCGTGGTGCGCTCGATGATTTTTATAACAAGTGGCAACATGAGCCGCTTGTTGTGGATCTGTGGATTGGCGTACAAGCGAGTTCGCCCGCTGAAGATGCCTTGGCGCAAGTGAAAGCCTTGGAAAGCCACAAGGCGTTTGAGCAAACCAATCCGAATAAAGTCAGAGCGTTGTATGGCACATTTGCCAATGCCAACTTGGTTAACTTTCATCAAGGTTCAGGGGCTGGGTATCAGTTTCATGCGGATTGTATCTTAGCGATGAATAAAATTAATCCTCAAATCGCCGCGAGATTGATCACGCCGTTAACGAAGTGGTCTAGCTATAATTTAGTTCGGCAAAAAGCCATGTGCGATGCCTTGCGAGAAATTATTGCTCAGCCGGATTTATCCAATGATGTGTATGAAATTGTCTCTAAGAGTTTGGCTGACCAGATTTAAGCTGCGTTCTAGAGCGGAAATAAATACTGTAATGCCTGCATAACGCTTGTAAAGCGTTGTGCAAGGTTATTCCGGGATTAAAAAAGGATGCCTCCAATGACCTGTGTTTCGCAGGTTTGGGTTAAAGGCATCCTTTTTTTGTGGCCGGATGACTCGATTGTCAACGTCCAAGCGGGTTAGCCTTTGGGTTTAATATACTGTTCAGTTATAACAAGTTGCTCTGATGACTTACCGGGTATTTGCTAGTCTAAATAGGATAGCGGGATTGTTTTCCGTCGGGTTCATCGTTGAATGAATCCGCACAGGGATTGTAAGTGAGTAGAATTAGGGGCAGTAGTGCATGAGTAGTTATTCTTTAGCGCCGGTGGGCAAGCGAAATAAATGTTCTTTTGAGTGGGGTCTTGCAGGGTGTGTTTGGGTGGGGATGATTTCCTGCTCGGGTTATGTTTATTGTCAAAACTTAACGATTCAGCCCACGATTGAGGTGGTCGAAGATAATACGTGGGTCAAGGAAGACCAGGTGGAAAAGGTTAAGTTATATAATAATGGGATTACAGAGACCATTATCATTAATAAGGAAACCGGTCATATCAGTATTGATATGAGGCCTACTCAAAAGAGAAAAGCAAAGCCGAAAAAAAAGTCTAAGCCGAGCAAAAAAACCAAGATGGATAAAAAGGAAATCGGTACCGCGAACATTGCTTTGCAATTACCAATGGGGGAAGACGACGCATTAAGCCCTTTAGAACCTAATACGAATGGCATTCAATTCGTTGAAAGCAGTGACGATCTGATGCTTGAGATGATTGAGGCGTTACGTAGCAATAATGCCTTGATGAATACTTCGGATGAAAATGTCGGATTTGAAAGTTCTGGGGTTGAAAGTTCTGGGGTTGAAAATACGCCTATGCTCGATGAGGTTGAGGCGTTAGTGGTGCAAGAGAGTTTAAGGGGTAGGGCTCACCCACACGGGCCAACACAAGGGAGCGTGTCATCGGTTTCAGCGAGCCTGAATGCGGGGCCGTTTCATCTTGCGGAGTCTAAATTAATTCGAAAAATAGAAAAGAGAAAACGCTTAGCGCGAAGAAAAATACAGTTAAAGCAAAAAACCAGTGCACAACGGGGTTCAGCGAAAGAGCAAAGGAATATCGCTGGTCAGCGAGCGCGTCGTTACAATAATATCGCCTACACCTGTCGCTCAGAAGGTCAGCGTATAAAAATGCAGCTTAATTTCCTAACCGGCGCCAAGCAGCAAGCCTGCGAGATGCTGTATTTCAAAAGCAATAGTTTGAAGCCTTTAAATATCGGTGAATTCCAATCTAGCCAATGTAATGTTCAAGCAAAACGCTGGTTGAAGCAACAAAAAGCCTGGGGTTGGCAGTGCGACTCAGTATGATGAACGACTCACTTGGGGGTGCCTTAGTGAGTTGAGCTGAAGTGCAAATATGTGAGCTTGTTCATTGGGCTGTGCACTCAGTGGGTAACTTGTGTAGAACGAGGCCGCATTGCGATGAGAGTGATGTGGTAAGCTAATTCTCTATTGCTAGAATCTTAACTTTATTACGGACACTATGCATCTCGCTTGAGTGCTTTGGGGCTAACATGACAGACAAGCTGTTTAATATCGTATTCAACGGTGAGTTCGTTAAAGGCGTTAACGAAGCTGCGGTGAAGACTAATGTAGGCAAGTTGTTTGGTTTGGCTGAACCGCAGTTGGCGGTGATATTTTCCGGCAAGCGGGTTGTGTTGAAAAAGAAAATCGACTCAGCTACCGCAATTAAATATCGAGGTAAGTTAAAGCAGGCGGGGATAGTCACGGCCATAGAGCCTGTGGCAGCTGAGCCTGAGAACACCGTGACGCCAGTTAAATCTGAGCCTATTGATGCCCCGGCTGCTGTGGCACCTGAAGCCACCCCCAACGATTCAAGCCCTGAGGAATCCTCTAGTCAGCCCGAAGCGAATGCTGAGGATTGGGTTATTGCGCCTGTGGGAGTACAGCTATTGGAAGGGGTGGAGAAACAGGCGATCCCTCAAGCGCCCGATGTCAGTCACATTTCTGTGGCGCCAGTGGGCAGTGAAATATTAGTTGAAAAAAAACAGGTTGTTGCTGTCGAAGTGGATATCAGTAACTTGTCCATTGCCCCTGAAGACTAACACCGAGCATTACCTGTTATCTCTTTCCAAATTCCTCTTTCCAAATTCCTCTTTCTTCATATCTCATACGGCTATTCGCTTGACGGGCGGTTCCCGGCTTTGATGATTTGACCTTTTGAGGGTGACTCAGCCCCCAAGTCATACGCTGATGATGTGGTGGGGGTGAGAATGTCGACATGAGAGCCGATTTAAGGATCTCTTTGTCTATTTTCGCTATCGGGGGAGGGGGCAGATTCAAAGTTTTTAAGCGAGCGCAGAAATAGACCTAACCCGCCGATTGCTAAGGTGAGTATGGTAATCAGGTCAAACCCGCTCATGCTTCGAAAGCTAAATCGAATGGATGCGATGACGCCCATAATCAGCGCGCTTATAGCCCCTAGCGCTAATACCCAGCCCAGTATGTTCTTACTGTTATAAAAAATAATGCCAACACCAAACATAAAGGGAATCATGACCATTCCGCTGGTAACGCTGTAGTTTCCGCCGTACGCCGCAAAGCCGTACAAGCGTGCTCCCATGCCAAAGTTTGAGGTGACTGTGATTGAGTTTAAAAGGAGGTAGAAGCCTCCGCACATCATTAATAGTCCCAGCACAAAATTACCAATGCCACCGGAAGTGCCGCCTGCGCCTCTCATAGATACCCTCTCAATTCGACGTATAGATCTGTAGTTTAAGTATGGATGTTAACGACTTATTGTAATAACGCATTTCTAACGCCCCTATTTTGTGGGGAATACTATCGATGGCTTTAGTGTGTCGGTAACAAAATTCGTTTCTAGGGGCTCAATGTACACCGCTCGGGGGCTTGTGGGCAACGGGAATGAGGGTGACCCGTTCAAAGAAGTAATAAATTAGGGGTAACGAAAGACTGATTGGATGGAATAAGTAGGCGCGAGGGCTGGGCTTAGTTCAAATCGCTATAAAGCCAAATTAAACTAATTGGCGCAATAATCCATACTTAAATAGGGGGGAACCTTCGGGTTTTTCGATAGACCGCGAACGGTTAAGCAAGGTTTCTTCGTTTAAAGAGGTGTTCGTCATGGTGCGGAGTCTATGGAGCGTAATGTTAGTGTTGTGCTTGGGCGTAACAACTGTTCAGGCGCAGACGTTTCGTTTTGGCGTGACGCCATGGCAAAAAGGGCAGTCCCAGGACGATATAAATCATCACTATCGAAAAATGATGGACTATTTGGCTGAGAAAACCGGTGATCGTTACATTCTTGTGAGTTCCCGAGACTACCAACAAATGATTGAATACTTAGCCGAAGGCAAGGTGGACTTAGCGAGCATCTCCCCGGTGCCTTACGTGTTAGCGAAACAGATAAATCCGAAGTTAAAGTTGCTCGTAACCGAATTAAGTTGGGATAAAGCCAGGGAGAGTTTAACTGATTCATACTTGGGCTATTTTGTAGCACTTAAAACGCGCGAGGATCTTCAGTCGATTGTAGACCTTAAAGGGAAAAAGTTTGGCTTTGTAAAGAATGAGTCGTCCAGCGGGTTTAAATACCCTAATGCGATTCTAAAAGAAAAAGGACTTGATTATCAGCGTTATTTTCAGAAGCATTATTTTTTGGGGAGTCATCCTCGCGTGACTGATGCGGTGGCCGCTGGCAGTATTGATGCTGGTGCGACCTGGGACTTTAATTTGAAACAGGCGGTGATCAAACATGGCGATGTGTTTAAAATTATTCTCACCTCTCCACCTATTCCCAATCTCTGTGTGGTCGCTCATTCAACCATGAGTGATGAGAAAGCAGTTCAGATTCGACGTGCTCTAATTGAAGCGGACGCCTCGATATTGAAAGGTTTGCCCGCAGCCGGTTACGTCGAACGACCAGATTCTTTTTATGACGTGGTAAGAAAAGTTGCTTTGGGCAAGTAGTATGAAGTTGCGAACCAAGTTAATGATGCCGACTCTATTGGTTTCGGGGTTGATGTTTTCGTTTATTCTGGTGATAGGCGTTCTCGGTGTACAAATCCTATCAATTCAAATTCAAGCGAAGGAAGACTTACTGCGTGTTAAGGCGGGCCATCACCTAAATGAGTCCCTTGCAGTGTTGGCGACAACGGCGCAGATTATTCAGCGCAAGCAAACGTTAGTGAATGCATTAGACTTGGATAATCAGTTTGAGGTGATTGATTTGCTGGACACCTACAGTGATCACGCCGCGCTCAGTTTTGTCACCGTGTATGATCATAATCTGGATATCTTTGCCCGCTCTGATATTCCTGGGGACTTTGGTCGCCCAGACGAACTCTTTCCAATACTTCAATCCACAATCCAAAAAAACCAAGCAAGCTTTCACGTAAAGGTCTATGAGCAACAACTTAGTTTACTGTACGTTCTGCCCTTACAGTCGATCAATGGAATGAGTGGGGCTATGGTGGTGGGGCGTTTTATTGACGATTCATTTTTATACCCTGCTCACGGCGCTGATGGGCTTCAGTTGAAAGTGAAATACTTCGGCGGATTTCGGGGTGGGGGCACTCAATTAAGCGCTGATCAAGGCGCTGTTCTGAAGGCCGGGCCGAATGAAGATTTGAATCAATTGTTGTTGCTCAAGGGAATTAATGCCTTAGAAGGCGTTCCGGTAGAGTTCTATGTCTATTTCGCTGATGGCAGTGACGGGCCAGCGATTATTTCGCGGTTTCTTATCGGTTTATTGTTCATCGTTGTGTGCAGTTTTGTCATTTTTTATTTTTCACTGCGTAGTTTAAATCGGTTTTCGAGGCGTATTACTTGGGTCGCGGAAAATGCGCCACATTTAACTCAGGGTGAATTCCCTGCACCCCCGAAAGCCCTTAAAACCCAGGATGAACTGGGATTGATGGTCGCGGCTTTGGAGGAAACTAATGCAGCGATTAATGAATACATTGATGAGTGTAACGGGACCATTGCGGAGCAAACCAGAGCCCACCTTGAAATGGACAAAGCTAAGCGTGAGGCCGAAGATTTAGCACGTTCGAAGTCCCAGTTCTTAGCCAATATGTCTCATGAAATTAGAACACCGATGAATGGGGTGTTGGGGATGTTGGGTTTGTTATTGAAAGCAAAACTGCCTGAGGATCAGCTGCGTAAAGTAGAGATGGCTCAATCCAGCGCAGAATCCTTGTTATCGGTGATTAATAATATTCTGGATTTTTCGAAAGCGGATGCAGGGAAGTTGACGCTTGAAGCGCTGGATTACGACATTCGAGCGCATTTAAGTAGTTTTGCACAGTCGATGGCGCTTAAAGCCGAACAAAAAGGCATCGAGTTGGTTTTGGATGTGACTGATATTGAATGTTCGGTAGTTAGAGGGGATTCAGGGCGGTTACGACAGATTCTTACTAACTTGGTGGGCAATGCCATTAAGTTTACAGAGCGCGGTGAAGTGGTTATTCGTGCCGCTGTGGAGGAGCAGCGCCAAGGGTTACTGTTTAGTTGTTATGTAAGCGACACGGGCGTGGGGATTCCAAGAGAGAGTATATCGGCCTTATTTGAGACCTTTTCTCAAGTTGATTCTTCTATTACTCGTGGGTACGGAGGGACCGGTTTAGGGTTAGCCATTGTGCGACAATTGTGTGCTTTGATGGGCGGGAGTGTCGATGTTACAAGCGCGGGGACAGGCCAGGGGTGTTGCTTCGAATTCTCTATACAGTTGGCGAGAAGCGATTATTCTGAGCCGGTGCAGCCGAGTGTAAGTTTGCATGGCGTGTACTTTCTTATTGTTGACGATAACCAGGCAAGTGCTCGTGCCTTAGGGAATCAATTGACCCGCTGGGGAGCACGCGTTGTTGAAGCCACGAGCGGGGCGCAAACGTTGAAATTACTCAATGAGGATGCTAAAAATACGCCCGCTCACGCATTACCCATTGTTCTGGTGGATATGCATATGCCAGATATGGATGGTGAGGCGCTGGCAGGGTTTATTAAGAATGATGAGCGGTTTCGGCAGTTGTCGTTAATCATGATGGTGCCGGTGGACTCGAAATGGGATAGAGATTGTTTTGCCGAAATTGGCTTTCACGGGTTTTTTCTCAAGCCTTTCTCTAGTGATGAGCTGTGCTGTGCGATCTCGATGGTGCTGGATAGCCGTGAGAGTATACCGCCTACTATTTCTAATCCTGGGAATGAACACACTATTGAGCAGGCTCTAGTGTTACCTTTGGAGTCTCCTGAAAGCTATTGCGGGCGCGTATTGTTGGTGGAGGACAATTTCGTTAATCAGCAGGTGGCGCTGCATTTTCTCGATGAAATGGGCTTGCAGTGTGATGTTGTAAGTAATGGTCTAGAAGCGCTGGACGCGCTTAAAAACGTTAATGCGACGGACCCTTACCAATTAATCTTGATGGATTGTCAAATGCCGGAAATGGACGGCTTTGAAGCAACAGCGCATATTCGTCGGGGCGATGCGGGTCGAGATTTTTGTAACGTGCCAATAATCGCCATGACTGCCAATGTCTTGGAGGGCGTTCGGGAAAAGTGTAGTGMGGCAGGTATGAATGACTACCTACCAAAACCAATCAATTTCACAGATATGAATGACCGAGTTAGACATTGGCTACCTTAGTATTGGGCCGTATAGCGTGTCTATGTTTCCAGCAGGCGTGGCCCTGCCTAGCGCTTTGTCGCCTAGGTGCTGGTAAACTTGGGCTTAAGCTAGGCATTGGCGCTGTGAGGGTAAGTGGATTACGCCCCGATTGCTCTTTGGTTTTGTTTGTCGTTATTTTCTTATTGATTACTTTTACAGAGCGGCCCCCTATACCGCCTTTATGGGTGTTGCTTAATGATGAATGAAGTAAAAAACAACAGTATTGGATATATTTTGTTAACGGCCACGTGGGGGTGTCCGGGTTTAACCCGGATGTTATAGTCGTGTAGGCAGGCACTAAAGGTGACTAATTTTGAGAATGAGTCGACATTTATTTGATCCTTTGTGAAGTGGGGCGTTTTTAGATTTACTGATAGGTTGATAGTATTCATTTCGGTCTTGTGTAGGAACCGCCTGACCATGGAATACATGCGTATGGAGCTATCAAGGAATTGCTGTGAATCATATGAAGGTTACAATCGGTCGATTGTTTTACAATTGGGGAATGTTGGTTTTTCGATATAAAGTCGTGAGCTTGATCGGCCTGCTGGCTTTGTTTTTCGGACTTTTAAGTCAAATTCCGAATATTACTGTGGATACCAGTAGTGAAGGGTTTTTACATGCGGATGACCCCGTTCTGGTGGATTACCAGGCCTTTCGTGATCAATACGGGCGTGATGAATTTATTGTCATTGCCATACGAGCAGAGGAGCTTTTTTCCTTAGAGTTTTTAGGGGTGCTGAAGGAAATTCATCATCGTCTAGAGAACCAGGTGCCGCATCTTGGCGAGTTGACCAGTTTAATCAATGCGCGACGTGTGTATGGCAGAAATGACTCCCTGGTTGTCGAGGATCTTTTTGAACAATGGCCTGAAACAGAGCAAGATTTACTCGATATTAAGAACGCGGTCATCAGTAGTCCTCACTACACTAATTTTTTGGTAGATCAAGAGCTTCAATATACCGCCTTAGTGGTGCGCATTAATTATCTCGAGAATCGACCCATAGTGCCGGAAACGTCCGCCGCTTGGGGGATCTCTCCGCTGCTTTCTTTCCTCATGCCAGCCGATGATGACGGGGTGGTGCGGGATCAAACGGATATTGATTCTGCGGCTACTGCGAACGTTGAGTTGGTGCCGTTGAGCGGTGAGCAGCTTAGTGAGGCGGTGACTCAAATTCGRGCCATTGTAGATGCGTATAAAAAGCAGGGCCTTGAAATCTACGTTGCTGGCTCTTCGATGGTTTTTGAGGACGTAAAAGCGTCCATGCATTCCAATATGAAGGTGTTTGTTGGCAGTGCGTTGCTGATTATCATAGTGGTGTTAGGCGGGATATTTAGACGCCCCAGCGGCGTTATTTTACCTTTGGTTACGGTGGTTTTGTCTGTGTTATCGACGGTGTCGGTGATGGCTATATTGGGTGTTTCGATTAAGCTCCCGACCCAAATTTTGCCGTCCTTTATTTTGGCCGTTGGGGTCGGTGATTCGATCCATCTGCTGAGTTATTTCTATCGACGATTTAATCAGACCGGTGATAAACAAGAGGCCTTAAGTTACAGCCTTGGGCAGGTGGGGGTTCCTTTGGTGATGACCAGCCTGACCACGGCCTTGGGTTTGTTATCTTTTGCATTTGCAGAAATTGCACCCGTTGCAGAGCTGGGTATCTATGCCTCGGTGGGGGTGGGCTTTGCATTGTTGTATACCTTAGTGTTATTGCCTGTTTTGATTTCTATATGCCCAATCAAGCAGAACACGTCGAAGGTGCAATCGAATGAGCAATCGAAGGATCAAATTGATTCATTGCTGTCTTCTGTTGGGCGGTTTTCAACGTCACAGCCGGGCTTAGTATTTTTCACAAGTTTGCTGATTGTCGCGATTAGTTTGAATGGCATTACCTTGATCCAAGTGTCCCACGACCCTCTGGGGTGGTTGCCAGCGCAATCGGATATTCGATTGTCTACTAATGTGATTGATCAACGCCTGAAGGGAAGTAACGCACTAGAAGTTATTGTGGATACCGGGCAAGAATACGGTGTGGTCGAACCTCAGTTTTTAACTCAAATAGATTCACTCGGCACCGAGATAATGCTGTGGCAGGACAGTTCGGTTGCGGTGGGTTCTGTGCGTTCTTTGGTGGATTACGTTAAAGAAATAAATCAAGCGCTTAATGGCGGCGATGATCAACACTATATAATTCCTGACAATAGAGCGCTAATCGCTCAGGAATTATTCTTGTTTGAGTTCTCTGGCAGTGATGACCTGGAAATGGTCACTGATCATGATTTTAAGCAAGTGAGAATTTCAATGAAGCTGCCCTGGACGGACGTATTGCGCTACGGAGATTTGCTCGACCGGGTTGAAAAGCAGTTCAATAATGCCTTTCCTGCGTCCTATAACATCACGTTTACTGGCGTCACAATGCTCTTAGGCCGCACTTTACAAGCGGTGGTTCAAAGCACGTTGGTGAGCTATCTTTTTGCGGGCTGTGTGATTTCTTTGCTGATGATTGTGTTAATGGGCAATCTAAAAATAGGGCTTATTAGCCTGGTGCCGAATTTATTTCCTATCGTTTGCGTGTTGGGTTTAATGGGCTATGCCGGGCTGCCGTTGGATATGTTTACCATGTTGATTGGCAGTATTGCCGTCGGGGTAGCGGTGGACGATACGATTCACTTTATGCATCGCTTTCAGAGCGAATATCGAAAGACCAATAATTTAGATCTCGCGGTTGAGAATACATTGCATTCCACTGGACGCGCCATGCTGTCTACTTCAGTGGTATTATCACTGGGGTTTTTCGTGTTTTGTTTATCCGATATGGGGAATCTCTATGCATTTGGTTTATTAACCGGTGCGGCAATTATATTGGCATTACTGGCAGATTTTCTTATTGCGCCTGCATTATTAAAGTTAGTCCACAAAACTTAAAGGTTCTGGTGTATGACTAACAGTCTTTACGATATCTCGGTATCGAGTTTAGCGATTGCCTTGTCGTTGGTGATCCCTGTGCTGCTTATCCTCTATTTTTGGGGGCTCCGCGCGGGCAAGGCAACCTATGCCTTAGCCAGAATGTTAGTGCAGTTGGTGCTGGTGGGCTATGTATTAAGTTTTTTGTTCGGCAGTACAAACTCGCTGTTAATCCTTGCGGTATTGACTTCGATGGTCTTGATCTCTAGTTGGATTGCCTTAGGCTCAATCGAAGCTAAAAGAAGCCAATTGTATGGCGTGGTTTTAATCGCTATTTTACTCGGCGGGGGRGGGACCTTATGGGTGATTACGCAGTGGGTGTTAGTATTAGACCCTTGGTATGCACCGCATTATTTAATCCCTCTGGCCGGCATGATCTTCGCGAACGCAATGAACTGTGTGAGTTTGGCGGCTGAGCGAATGAATACGGAACTGAATCGAGGCGAGACTTATTGGGTCGCTCGATCTCAAGCATTACAGGCTGCGATGATTCCTATCATTAACTCGCTTTTTGCGGTCGGTTTAGTGTCGCTGCCAGGAATGATGACCGGGCAAATATTATCGGGTGTCTCGCCATTAATTGCCGCGCGCTATCAAATCTTGGTGATGTGTATGATCTTTAGTTCGGCGGGCTTGTCGGCAGCGATTTATTTGGTGTTGGCTAAACCGAATCGACTTGCAGATCTATTGTCCTTCGCTAGAAAACCTTAAAACCCGCATTGTAGTGATTCAGAACTTAGCGCGAAACCCGTTTTATACCTAAAATTTACGGGTTGTTGGCTATTCTTCTAGGGTGACGCGCTTAGTTCTAGGATGGAATTGAGTGTCGATTCTATTGCCTAACCCTGCTTGCTTTGTCCTCCATGGGGGGTATTCTTGCGAAAGTGTTAGGCGTGAAATATTAGGCTCAAATTACCTCGAGTTTGGATGTTGAATATGATCACTTTCCGCGTGCAAATGGCATTTTGGTGGCTGTTTCTTTGGGGGTTGGTTGCCACTACGCTGGTGCCTTTAACTGCTGTAGCAAGCAGCCTAGAGAACAGTAACTTCAGTCCTCGCTATCAAATGTGGCTTCAGGCTATAAAAGACGACGGTTGGGTTAAGGGTGATAAAAATTATTATTCAGAATTAGGCCGTAGGATATTACAAAAGAACCGTAAAAAGCGTTCTCAATCAGGGACGGATCTATTTGCGCTTAAACGGTACTGCGAGTGGTTGCCCCAGTGCACCCCGAGGTCCGTGTATGTAATACGTTTTCACGGCCGCGGAGGTTGTTTTAGAAAAGAGGGCGATGAGGCAAAAGACCAAGTGCTGGCGCAATATATCCAGTCGTCCCGAAAGGGTGTCTACCTTGAAGGGTTTTGGGATTTCTTTTTTGCCGAGCGTTATCATTTTGGCCCCAAGTGCGTAACCAATCCGTCGGAACGATACCCTCGAAATGAAACGCAATGGCGCCACGGTGTGGGGGTAATGGCTGAATATTTATCGATGGTGCCGGTAGGCAGTAAAATTATTTTGGCTGGATTTGGCTTGGGGGCGACATCGGCGCTGATGGTCACTCGACAGTTGATGGAGAAACACAAGCGAAGTGTGGATTACCTGATTCTTTATGATCCTGTAGGGCCGGGAGGGACGCGTAAGAACGTTCAGGAAATATGGGCGGCTCTCGAGCCTGGCCCGGTGAAAGTCCGTAATTTATACCATCGTTGGCAAACTAATGCGTGCCTTCCCTACGACTACGATCAGTCGGGTTTACTGAATACGGCGGGCATTGCCGTGGCCAACCAAAAAAAGGTCGATTTTAAGGTGCCTATGACCGAGGGGGATTGTCCGTTTTTATGGCGTACCACAGCTACTCATCTTGATATGAGTAAGGGCTTAGAGTTCGTTAATGATTTAGGGATCAGGGAAATCATAAAGCGGGCGAGTCAGGGCAAGACTGTATTGTGCCCGAAGGAAGAGGGCTGTGCTTAACGGTTTGTCTCCACGGCAGGCCTAGACTGAGTGAACTACACTGTTAGAATTTATCAGTGTGTTTCGCGGAGGTTTGTCTTTCGCAATTTGCTTAGGCGACGGTATGTTCTCAATAAAAGGCCTGTGGTTGCGTCATGGGTTTGATTTTGTGCGAAGTATTCACTTCATTCAGCTTGGGTGCTTTTTGGGGTGCCTGGTGATTTCTGGTGTTTCTGCAAGTGCTGAGGTTCGTCTTGGCGCCTATCAAATTCCTTCGTTACTGCAAACCAATGGTGGCGGTAGCTATGATAAAGTGTTGGCTTATATTGAGCGGAATTTCCGATACAATTGGCGTTATAAGGTTTATCCAGCTCAAGAGTTAGATCAACTATTTGCTGAAGAGAAAATTGATTGCATCTTTCCTGCCGATCGGAATTTCTATGGTGTTTCAGGGGTGATTCAATCGGATTATTTTAATTTGTCACGGGCATTTATTTACACCAAGCCAAGGCACGAAGTTCTGGTGGGTGTGGAGTCGCTGAAAGGCAAAAGAGTGGGTGCCCGTAAAGGCATAAGTTATGGTCCTGAGATCGATGGAGCGAAGTTAGGGCTTATTTATAGCCGTAGTATTGAGCAAAATATTCTTAAGTTGGTTAATGACCGAGTCGATGCGTTTATTGCTTACGTCCCGGATGCGTTGCATGCCTTTAAAAGCATGAATATGGAGCCTTTAAATCATGCCCCAGATGACCCTTTATTGACCATTGAAGAAGGGTTTTTGTGTCATAACAACGCACGCTCAAGACGATTTATACGCCGGTTAGATATTGCTCTGGGGTATATCAAAGGCGATGGAATGTTGCAGCGTATGGTCGGTAAACGTTACTTAAAGCCCTAGTGAATGTTCTTAAAAAAATGTATTTTAGCGGGAATGTGCGAGTGGTATATTCCCCGCTGTTTTTTCTGAATTAGATAGGTGCGTTATGAGCGACAAAAAGAACCTCGATAAAAATCCTTTTATGGACCAAGATAAAATTATCCGAATGGTTCGAATACTAATTAAGTCGGTGGAAAACTTACCTGATAATGACCAGCGCGATGCCATTTGGGGTGGGCTAGAGGCGGTGCTGGATGAGCTTAATAAGCCCTTGTTGAATGAATCGAGTATTGTTCATTAAGTAATCTGTGGTGGCTGTCAGCGCTGCGTTACCTGGGCGTTTTAAAGCTGCTTATGAATGACATGCTAAATAAGCCTGTAATAGATTCTCACGATTTTTTTCGGTAACAGCATTAATCGGGCAATAAAAAAGGGCAGAAGTTATCTGCCCTTTTTTACGATCGGAATGTGTCTACAGATAAATGCTTATCGAGACAGTAAATCCCTTGCGATGGCATTGATTTGTATTTCGTCAGTGCCGCCGTAGATTTGCAATATTTTTGCATCTCGTGCTAGCTGCTCAACGCGATACTCAGTCATGTAGCCGTTGCCGCCATGGATTTGGATGGCTTCCATTGCAACATCAACAGCCGTTTTAGCAGAGTATAATTTGCTTGCAGAAGCTTCAGCTAAAGACATTTGTTTGCCTTTCGCTGCAGTTTCAATAAAGCGGAACACTAAGTTCTGCAAGTTAACGCGCGCTACTTCCATACGTGCAAGCTTTTCTTGGATCAATTGGAATTGAGCAATAGGCTGCCCAAATTGAACCCTTTCTTTTGCGTATTTTAATGACAGGTCTAAGCATTGCTCTACGATGCCTAAWGCCATGGCACACACACCCGAACGTTCTTGGGTGAAGGTGTCTTTAGCGCCAGAGCGTGTTTGACGGTCTTCGCTGCCGCCTAATAGGCGGTCGATGCCTACTTTAACGTCTTGTAAGAAAAGCTCACCTGTTGGCGAGGAGTGTAGACCCATCTTTTTAAGGGCTTTGGATTGCACTAAGCCTTCCATGCCGCTGTCGAGTACGAAGGTGAGTACTTTGCGATCTTTCTGTTCAACGCCTGGCTCATCAAGCTTACAGATAAAGATGATCACGTCAGCGTGTGGGCCGTTAGTGATGAACGTTTTGGAGCCATTGAGTAGGTAGCCACCGTCTTCTGTTCTGCGAGCAGTGGATTTCATTGCGCCGAAGGCATCTGACCCAGAACCTGGTTCAGTGATGGCCCATGCACACACTTTTTTAAGGGTTAAAACGTCCAATCCCCAGCGTTCTTTTTGCTCGATGGTGCCTTTGGACATAATTGAGCTGCCACCCAATCCCATGCTCACACCCATTGCGGTGACCATGCCTGGGCAATGCTTACATAATTCAATCATTGGGATAAAAGTCATGGCGATTGCATCGCCTTCGCCAACACCCATGCCTGAAGGTTCTTTAGCCGCATCTTCTTCGCTGATTTCGCCAGATTCGATGGCCTTGGCTTTAGCGATTTGCTTGTCAAATTGGCCTTTAGCCATTTGATCCATGCCGAAAGTGGTGATCATCTTACGAAGGATGTCGTAAGGAGGCATGTCGCCATGCTCTAATTCGTCGATGTTTGGAACAATTTCCGCGTCAATAAAACTGCGGATCATGTCGCGTACCATCAGGTGTTGTTCGCTCCACTCAATCATTATGTTGCACTCCGTGAACTGCTATTTATTTTTTAATTGCTATTCTTGGCAGGGTCGCTGACGATCAGCTTAAATTTAGCCCCGGTCAGAATTTATTTTTAATTAATTTATTTAAATCAGGTTCTTAGCATGATTTATTAAAGTGTTATTAATCGCAGGTTATGCCATCAATAAATTCGACCTATAGTTTTTTTGAAACTGAATGGTCAGGTCGATGGACATATTGGACTATTTAAAGGGACGATTCAAGCAGAGGCTTATTAGGCCTGCTCAAATCGTCTAAATGACGTATGAATACATTAGTTTAATCTGGGTGGGCGGCGGCTCAATGCGGGTTGTGAGGTTATCGGAATTCCAGATTGAGAACTTCGGATCGTATCACCGTGCTCTGGTCATCGTCGTCGTCATTATCATCATCGTCTTCATTATAGAAAACTAAAATCTCCAGTATTCCTGGGCCTCTGGGTATTAACCGAATAAAGTCCTCGTCGCGGATTATGTCAACGACATCGTCGATTGACTCCGTGGAATCTGTGCGAGTTATCTCCCAGTCTTGTACGTCTTCAATTGGGTCTCTGATGTTTAAACCTGTGTCGAAAAAGGCGAAGGCACGAATCTCTAACTCGCCGTTGTCAATTTGAAAGATCTGAAGGTTATCAACTTGAGACGGCCCAATTAGAATTTCTTGATTTTGCTCGTTAGTGGCTTCAAATATGATGCCCATGAATACCTGGTTAACGACTTCCAGTTCGATGGCGGCGAGAGCCCCTACAAGATCGCCACAAGTGGCGCTAACGGTGGCCGTTCCTTCGCTCGCTCCGCTAACAGTACTGCCTGTGATACTGGCAACGAAGGCGTTGCTGCTACTCCAGTCTAGAAAGGCTTCTACGGATTCAGTGACGGTAATTCCGTTAGCCTGGTAGGTTGATTCGGCTAGGAGCTGTTCGGTGTCACCTAAGGCTAAAACCGTGTTTCCAGAGGCTAGGGCCGCGTTGATTGACGGGGTGGCTGATGCGGTGATGGTTTGTGAATAGTCTGTATCATCGACATTGATGTTTAGGGTCACGTCTTGTTGAGTAAACAATACAATACTGACGTCAGTAGGGGATGTGTTGATCACTCGCCCTTGATTGATGTCGGCGATGGACCAGTTCGCCCACTCGGTGATGTTACGTAAGCTATTGTCGCTGAATTCCACGGGGCTTATTTGAGCCGACAGCGTGGTGCACGCGGTTGCTGGACTAGGCTGAAGGATTTCTAAGGTGGTGGGCACTATAGTCGCATCCGATACGGTGAAGGCCACTTCGGTGATGACTGCATTAGGCACGCGGGTGGTGCCGGTAAGTGTGGCAAGTCCTGCGGAAATGCCAGTGAGCAGGCCTGAGTTGGATACCTGCAATATACTGGTGTCGCTGCTGGCCCATGTGATTTGTGTTGAGACGTCGACTTGTGAGCCGTTTTCTAGGGTGGCAGTAGCGCCTAGTTGAGCGTCTTCGTTTTCATTGATAATGCGCTGGTTGCCGTTTCGCAAGAATAAATCAACGTTTGAAATAATGGTGCCATTATCGATGGCGACGGCAAGGCGTACCGATTGAATCAGTTCATCCCGTTCTTTATCGTTGCCTCCGCAKGCGCYGAGCCCAACTGCGGCCARAATAGATAGATTGAGCCGAATAAAGAGAATAAACACGGAGCTTGAGCTGGTTTTATTCATAGGGATGATTTGTGTTGCCTAAAAAGTGTAACGGATACCGGCGTTGACCGAGTTGATATCAAATCCATCGTTAAATAGTTTGTTGGCTTCTAGGTAGACGTATACAGGCTTAAAGTATTTAAATTGATCTTCGATACCCAGCCCGTACGAAAACCCCGGAAAGCTTCTTTTGACGGACTCGCCATTGGATTCTTCTGTTTGTAACAGTTGAGTATTGGCATAGCCTGCTTGTAAGTAAATGCGAAATCCGCGTTGCGTAGGGGATTGGAATCGAGCATAAATGGCTTGTAGGCCGTCGATTTCAATGTCGAGGCTTTCTAGTGGGGATTCACTGCTGACCCCGGTGCCAAGCTGTACTTCTAAGGCGATGTTCTCAAGCACGAAGACACCGGCACGAAAGCGTAGAACGGTAGGATTGAATTCGATATCGTCTATTTTTAGCTGGGTGTAGTTGCCTCCCAAACCAATGTAGTAATCACCACGGTGGTTCGAGTAGTCGTTGGTTGCGTAACTGGCGACGGGGCTAAAAATCAGGGGGATTGAGAGTAGGGCGCTCACTGCTAGCGCTCTGCTTTTAAACGAGATAGAGGTCATAGATTAAGTCTATTGAAAAATCCAGGCGGAATACGATTATGTCTGAAAGACACTGGATTCTATCTTTGTCGGGGTGCTTTTACGAGTGTTATTTATTCGCAGAGAGTGCGGTAGCGAAGCCTTAGTTCGAGTAGATCAAGAGGGAGTGCTTTGTTGTGCGCTAGGGCGAAGGAACCGCAAGATAAAGTAGACGAATCAACGATAGGGCTAGCAAATTAACTACAGGAGAACTACAGGCGAACTACAGGCGAACTACAGGAGAACTAGGGGAGTAAACTGTCCACAAGTTCAATTAAGCTGGATTCATCGGCGGGTTTAACGATATAGCCCTTGGCGCCTTGGCGCTGCCCCCAGACACGATCAGTTTCTTGGTCTTTAGTGGTCACCAGAATGACGGGGATATGTTGGGTAAGTTTGTTGTGGGTTATTTTTCGGGTGGCTTGAAAACCGTTTAATTTCGGCATCACCACGTCCATAAGAATCAGGTCCGGTAACTTTGCTTGTGCTTCGTCCACTCCCTCTTCACCATTTTCTGCGGTGAATATTTCATGGCCGTGTTTTTTAAGCATTTTAGTCAGATTAAACGTCTGTGTAGGCGAGTCGTCTACGATTAATATCCTAGCCATTGATGCAAAAACTCCGAGACTTTAGCCAATAAAAGGGTTTCAGAAAAAGGTGAACGTAAGTATAGGCATATTGTGCCGAGGGTCAATATAGGGAGATTGAGGAGGTATTACAGTGGTTGACGTCGCATTTTAAAGAAGAAGATAGAAACCTTTCGTTTTTAAGGGGGGGTACAGCCCCGTTGTGTGAGCAAGGCGAGCGTAGTCGGTTTAATACACGCCCAGGCCCCTTAAGTTAAGGACCTGAGTGTTAAAGACCTGAGTGTTAAGGATGCCAGCGCTTTTTAATAATAGGGAGTGTGCGAAGAATCGGCACGGTTCCTATATAGGCCAATATACCGCCAATATCCGCTGCTACGTCGGCGATCGAAAAGTCTCGGTGGGGTAAAAAGTTTTGAACACATTCTA
Source organism: Gammaproteobacteria bacterium (assembly GCA_002402085.1). Classification (GTDB taxonomy): domain Bacteria; phylum Pseudomonadota; class Gammaproteobacteria; order Pseudomonadales; family UBA3067. The sequence goes on along the minus strand of NVVB01000005.1, from coordinate 78,547 downwards.
ATAGTACGCCGTACAGGAAAAGCACAATGTATTTTTGGTAGTAGGTGCTTTTGCTGCCAGGGAAGGCAAAATCAAGTTGCATTGATAAAACAAAGAATGCCAGAAGGTGGTTGACCTTGTCATTAATGTTTTCTACGGCAGGTATTTGTCTGGCCGTGGTGGCCAGAAAAAAAATCACTAGTACAGTGACACATAACCCACAGCGCGCGAGTAAGACTTGTGATTTGGGTGTCATAATTCGCCTGGCGACTTTGTTTAAAGGGTAAGGATAAGAGACTAGTGACTAATGATTTGTGTTCGGGTTTTAGCTGGTTTACTTTTTCGTCTTGTAATTTTTCTATACGATAGATTAGCTTGGGGTGTCTGCATTGGCTAACTATATCTTTACAAATTTAATATCGATGCGACCTACACCCTGTAATTATATGAGGGACGACGCTTTTACTGTTGGATGGTTTTTATGGTTTGATCGTAATGGCTTGGCCGTTTGTCGTTGAATGCTAAGTTTTCCGCTGAGGATGCATGTAGATGATCTAATCTTATAAGAACGAATATTCCCCTTTAGATTCGAATTAGTGACTTAATGCGTTAATTTTTAAAGCCTTGGTCTCAGATTGAAGTTTATTTTTCTGGCATGCTTAAGGTCACATTTAGGACGAAGCTAACTGGGGAGGCAACATTGGGATTAAAATTGCGTACAACCGACCGCCTAACAAAGAAGAATGAACAGAACCGACCCAGAACCTCGGTGGTTTTGGCGGGTGGAGGCGCGCGTGGCGCTTATGAGGTCGGTGTGTTTCTCTATATACGTGAGAAACTCGCCAAGAATTTAGGCTATCAAGTGCCCATCGATGTTATTACGGGTACCAGTGTTGGGGCGATTAATGCGAGCTTTATTGCCGCGACCATGGATCAACCTGAGATTCAGGCGCAACTACTGCGTAAAAGCTGGGCGTCTATCCGGGTTGATGATTTACTAAGCGTCGGTTTTACCGATGTGTTTAAAGCCGGGCGATTGATGTTTGGAAAGAGTAATGATGACGCCACGTACCGGGGTTCTAGGCACGGCGGCTTACTGAATACGACAGGCTTAGAGCGGTTTGTTGCGCGTCAAACACCCTGGCGAAATATTACTAAAAATATTAATAATGGCACGTTGAAAGCCTTGGCTGTTTCGGCAACGCATGTAGGGACTGGGCATACCGTGGTATTTACCCAAGCCGATAAGCAAAACCCTTGTTGGAGCCAGAATCCGTTTGTGTCTCAGCAAAGTACCCGCATAGGTCCGCGCCATGTATTGGCTTCAGCGGCTATTCCAGTCGTTTTTTCGTCGGTTAAAATTGCGGGTGAATATTACACTGACGGCGGTCTAAGGCAGAACACGCCCATGTCTCCTGCTATACGTTTGGGTGCCGATCGATTGTTGGTGGTGTCGTTGCGTCATATTGCGACGCCCGACGAGTTGAGTGTTCAACACGCCCATGGGGCTCGTTACCCTCGTCCGTTGTTCTTATTAGGCAAGGCGCTTGATGCATTAATGCTCGATCACACSGAGTATGATYTAGATCGTTTAGAAMGAACYAATGCGATTTTGGAAGCGGGTACGAAGGCGTTTGGCCCTCACTTTAATAATGTTTTGAATGATAAATTAACCGAATTGCGAGGAGCGCCCATTAGGCCCATTGATGCGGTCCATATACGGCCTTCGGAGGATATTGGTTCAATGGCTGCGGATTTTATTAATTCCGGTAAAGCGCGGATTAAGAATAAGTTGTTGGGCCGGTTTATGAGCAAATACGTGCAAGGCGAAGAGGGGACTCACAGTGACATCCCTTCGTATCTTTTGTTTGATGGGCGATTTGCATCTGACTTGATTAACTTAGGCTATGAAGATGCGGCCCGACAAGAAGAACAGTTAGCTCGTTTATTTTCTGTATACGGGCAAGAGCAGCCGAAGCCTGAGTCGGACTCTCCCCAGCAGTTTAGTAACAGCAATGGCGGTCTTTAGCCTCGATACTATCGGTATCGAGGTGCTTGCTGGTAGAACTTATGTTTGTCTTCGTACATGCGTTCGTCGGCGAGTGCCAATACCTTTTCAGCATCGGTATCCGTTGAGCACGCCAAACCGACGCTGACATGTATGGGCATCGATTCGGGTTTTTGTTGTGCTTTGGTTAAAATAATGCGACTTGTTTTTTCATACGCTCTAATACGTGTCAGCAGGCTATCTGCTTTTTCGCAGGATGTGTTGGGGCAGAGTACAACAAATTCATCTCCACCCGAACGGGTGATAATGTCTGAATCTCGGCAAGTCTCATTAAGTAAATTCGCGATCATGACGATTAGTCGGTCGCCTTCTTGATGACCAAAACAATCATTAATCTTTTTTAGCCCGTTGATATCGACGACGAAAATGCTGAAGGGAATGTTGCTATTACGTTGTGCATTCTGGATTTCTTTTGCCAACTCTTTTTGAAAGTAATTTCGATTGTATAACCCCGTCAATGCGTCAGTATTAGCAAGCTTTTCCATTTCCAAAAGCAATAACTTATTTTCTGAGGCGGCTGAAAGTTGCTCCATAAATAAGGTGATGAATTCTCGTGAGGTATTATCCATATTAATACTCTTCACAATAAAGTGGCCGATGATGTTACGACCGCGTCCGTGCATGGGCATAAACTCCCACTCTGCTGAGGCTAGGCCTGATTTCGGGGGGACGTCTTGTTGTGTGGGGTCTTGTTGATGCGCGATTTCGATTAAACGTTCTATATTGTTGGCTGCGTGAAAATAATTGCCAGACTCTTGAATGATAATTTTCTGCTCGATTGCGGATAAACCGATGCTTGAAAAATGTTTTATCACAGATGGCCGAGAGCCTTGAATCACCACACCGAAACCCCAGCCCCTGAATAGCGGGTGTATTTCTTTTAATAATTTGTCGTTAATATCCCCCAACCCTCTGGATTGGTGCATGGCGACGCTGGTGTCTAGCAAGGAGCGTAGCACTTGGTTGCTGCGTTCGGTTGCGTCTAGAGCTTGTTTTTCTGATTTCTTAGCAATGTCTAAATCAATTTGGCTTTTGCTTAAGGATTTGACCAAAATGATCGCGATGGAGAATATAGGGATTACAATGGCGGTTACGGTGCCTAAAGCGGAGATGTGGATTCCAATAGGGGTGCTGCCTTCGATCAGAAAGAATATAAGGCTGGCAATGGCTTCCGCGCTGACTAATAACGCCAAATAAAAAACGGCAGAAACCCAAACAATATGTTTCGGGCTTAAAAGTAACGTTATTCTTGCGGCAATACTTTCTATCATTATCGTCGTGTGCCCTACAAATTTTGGCTCAAGGCTTAAAACTCAGGAGTAATCCCCTGTTTAATGGTGTTAGTGTTTTTATGCCTGTTTCTACGTGACTTATGCGGATAGTACGTTTGGTTCGCTGTTTTGGTGCGTTGTTTTTGACGTCCTTTGGCGCCTTGCTGTCAAAGCCACCCGTTGTTGTCTGGTCTGTAAGTTAAATTTTCTAGCCCAATGGCGCAATTTGAATGCTAAAGGATGAAATTAGCTTTAAGTGTAAGATATTTGAATTAAAAGGGTGACACTTCCGTTTGAGAGACTCAAGTTTCTATTTGTTAACTATTTCTATTGATGTGTAACTGAAACACCACCAAGCATAAACGAGGGCTACATTAGTTCGTTGCTATTGGTTGGCGTCACGAAGGGCTTAAAGTTGTTGTGCGGAGATATTTAAGGGAGAGCGGGGGGAGGGGGAACTAGAAATAAAAAATGCGGATTCGGTTTTTCAACCGAACCCACATTTTAAGTCCTCTTCAGTGTTGCGGTTAGCCTAGCAAGGGGGCTATTACCAAACTGACAATGGCCATCACGTTGATAAGGATGTTCATTGATGGGCCGGAGGTATCCTTAAACGGATCGCCTACAGTATCTCCCACCACAACTGCCTTATGAGTGTCAGAGCCTTTACCGCCTAAGTTGCCTTTTTCGACGTACTTTTTAGCATTGTCCCAAGCGCCTCCAGCGTTAGCCATCATTAGCGCCATGAGAACACACGCGAGTAGGGCGCCACCGAGCATGCCGCCCAAGGCCTGTGGCCCAAGTATGAAGCCCACTGCGACCGGGGCAAATACAGCGATAATGCCGGGCAGTATCATTTTCTTTAATGCGGCCTTCGTGGCTATGTCGATGCAACGGGCATTATCGGGCTCTGCTTCTCCCTCCAGCAGGCCTTTGATCTCTCTAAATTGTCGACGAATCTCTTGAATCATCTCAAAAGCCGCATCCCCCACAGCATTCATGGTGATCGAGGCAATTACAAACGGAATCACGCCGCCGATAAACAAGCCGATTAAGACGTTCGGGTCATTAAGTAGAAGTTCGAAGCCAACGATATTGGCCGAYACGGTTTCGATGTAGGCCGTAATRATAGCCARTGCCGCYAGTGCTGCYGCACCAATAGCAAAGCCTTTGCCWATCGCCGCTGTGGTATTACCCAGTTCGTCAAGCGAGTCAGTGATTTCGCGAGTCTCTGCTCCGAGGCCACCCATTTCGGCAATACCGCCTGCGTTATCCGCGATGGGGCCGTATGCGTCAATAGCCATCGTAATGCCTACTGTGGCAAGCATGCCTACAGCTGCAATGCCTACACCGTAAAGRCCCGCAGCGGCRCTTGAGACATAGATAATGCCACARATGGTAAAGATGGGAATGGCGACTGACTGCATGCCAATGGCTAAGCCTGAGATCATCACGGTTGCTGCGCCAGTCTCACCGGAACGGGCGATTTTTTTGACAGGTGCGCCTGCGGTGTAGTGCTCGGTGACTAGGCCGATAATAATGCCGCCTGCTGCACCGGCGAGTACTGGTATCCATAGCACGAGATGGGCATCGCTAAAGGCTAGCAAAGGGACAGACGTGACAATAAAKAGCGCGGAAGCCCCTAGAGTCCCTGTTCTTAGGGCTTTCTCGGGAGATTTGTCGGATGCTTGTTTGACTAATGCGATGCCCCCAATTGAGCAAAGTAGGCCGAGAGAAGCCAATGCTAAAGGGAGAAACATCAGTGCGCTGCGCTCATCACCGATCAATGCCACGGCTTCAACCGATAGTGACGCGGCGATGGCGATAGTCGCTATCATGGCGCCACAGTAGGATTCAAAGATATCGGAGCCCATACCGGCTACGTCACCTACGTTATCACCGACGTTATCGGCGATTACGCCGGGGTTACGGGGGTCGTCTTCAGGGATTCCTGCTTCTAGTTTACCTACCAAATCAGCCCCTACGTCAGCGCTCTTGGTGAATATTCCACCACCTACACGAGAGAATAGCGCCACCACTGAGGCACCCATTGCAAAGCCATGCATGGCATGGGAGGTTTCGGGGTCACCACCGAAGAATAGGTAAAGAGTTCCAAGCCCGAGCAAACCAAGGGCGGCAACGGCGAGCCCCATGATGGAGCCACCAAAGAAGGCCACTGACAGGGCTTCTGCGGAGCCTTGTTCGTGCGCGGCGGTGGTGGTGCGGATATTGGCTTTCGTGGCTGTGTTCATGCCGATATAGCCGGCTGTTCCTGATGCGACGGCGCCGGCTGCGAAACAGATCGCCGTAGCAAAGCCCAGTGACAGCAAGAGCAGAACAAATAAACAGCTAGCAAAAATCGCGAGCATGCGGTATTCAGTACGCATAAAAACCATTGCGCCGGAATGTATTTGGTCTGCTATGTGAACTATTTTGCCTTCCCCTTCGGGATACGCCATAACTAGGCCGTATACATGCTTTGCAGCATATAAACCAAAGATTCCGAGTAAAGGCGGTAGTAGGTAACTTACTTCCATAGGTGTCCCCTAAGCTAGCTTTCAATTTATAGAAATTATTGTTTAGCTGGAAACTACTACTGAACTGCGCGATGTTAGATAAAGCCTGCGAAAGCAGTCTATTGAGGGGCTGAGGGGAGGTGTGTCATCCAAATTTCGATGAGATACTGTAACGCTTGTTAACCCTTTCCATGCCTTCAAATAGAATAACGTCGACCCAGTATTACAGCTAATCCTTTAACCACTAAAGCATGTTACACGTAATGCATGGGGCACGCATCGATTCTTTTTTATTGGCCTAAAATGTAGTGAGTTGTCCACCAGAAACAACTCTAAACAAAAATTATCCAGCAAATTATTGATAAGGTGTATATAATTCGGGCCGTTCGCCGTATGTAGGTAGTTCAGTAATTGATATGAGGAGTATTTAATAGGTGAGTTTAAATAAAGTCAGTGCAGGTAAAAACGTCCCTGAAGATCTTAATGTAATTATTGAGATTCCAGCTCAAGGAGATCCTGTTAAATATGAAGTAGATAAGGACTCTGGAGCAGTATTTGTGGATCGTTTCATGGGGACTGCTATGCATTACCCTTGTAACTACGGTTATGTTCCAAATACTTTGTCAGAAGATGGCGACCCCGTTGACGTATTGGTTGTAACTCCAATTCCTTTGATTAGTGGTTCAGTTGTACGCTGTCGTCCAGTTGGCAAGCTTAAAATGACTGATGAATCAGGTGTTGATGCCAAGATTCTTGCAGTTCCTGTTGATAAGCTCACTCCGCTATATTCTGATGTGAAAGAGTCTACAGACCTTCCAAGTACTCTATTGGCCCAAATCTCTCATTTCTTTGAGCATTATAAAGATCTTGAAGCCGGCAAATGGGTTAAAATTGACGGTTGGGTTGGGGCTGAAGAAGCCAAGCAAGAAATTCTTCGCAGCATTGAGCGTTATAATGTTGAAGAGAAAAAATAATTCTATAGATTAAGAGTCTAACGAATTAAAAAAAGCCGCTTACTTGATACGTCAATAAGCGGCTTTTTTGTGCCTACGTTTTACGAAGGGTAATACGAGGCGTACTTAGGTGATGGGACTATTGGTGATGGGACTATTCGCTTTTAAAGGTTGCTCTGGCTTTAGAAAGTACGACATTACCGTTTTGAGTCTCGGCTTGTACAATCGCTTCGCCTTCGCCTACGATCCACATTTTAGTAATGACCTGATCCCCAGGCCACACTTGGTCTGCAAAGCGGGCTTCGAAAGAACTAAAGCGCGCTGGGTCGCTGCCACATAGGCTGTGCAGTATTGCTCGGCCTACTACGCCGTAGGAGCACAAACCGTGCAAAAACGGCCCTTTATAACCCGCCATTTGCGCAAATGCAGGATCAATATGGATTGGGTTACGATCACCACTGAGGCGGTAAATCGCACCTTGCTGAATAAGTGTGGTGTCTTCATAGACATGATCGGGCTGGCGATCTGGAACCACGTTGATGGCTTCGCTTGAGGGACCACGTTCGCCGCCAAATCCACCTTGGCCTCGAAGGAATATGGTCGCTTTAGTGGTGCAAATCGGTCCATCTTTATCACTGACAACCCCTTCGCAGCCGACTACTGCGGCTTTCCCTWTGTCCCAGATTTCGGAAATCCTTCCTACGGTCGTCACCTTCGCATCCGAAGGCAGGGGTCGATGTTGGATTATGGATTGTTCGCCATGGAGTAAAGTTGCGAGATCCATTTCAATTTTACCCATCATACCGCCCATGGCCATCATGCCAGGGATAACACCAAAGGTAGGCAATACTTTGGGGCCTTTGTTTTCATAGACAAAGTCCAACTCTTTTTCTTCAGGAGTACAGCCTACTCCTAATGCATAAAGCATGGTGTCTTTTGAATTCCACTCATAAGGAATTGGATCGAATTCCATTCCCACTAGATCGGTAGAGATTTTTTCAGCCATAGCCCTTGCTCCTTATTACTAATTGTTATTGTTTTTAAATTTTTAGATCATTTCTTTAACGAAAGGCATTATGAGCGTGACCGGAGGATCGGTCAATGATGAACGGCGATAGCCGTTGTGAGGGTGCTATACCTATTAACGGGGTAGTCAGTATACGACTCTCTGGGCATTACACTCAGGATTTTCAGAGTCCAGGTTGTATGTAGAGCGACGGATTAATGGGGTTATCTGGCCATGGTTTCTAACCGTCATTATCGTAACTCGCGGAGAAATGGATGGTTAAGATTTTAGCGTTCTCTAATTCAAGCGAATTACCCGAAAATTGTAGGCAATTGATCACCCACAAAGGGTTTCCAGTGATCTATCTCCCTCGAGAAGATTGGAACGCCGACCGGTTGATTTCCATGGGCTTGGCGGAGTCGGTCAGTAGTGAGCGCCAATGGCTTGGATTGGTGGACTTGGATGGGAACTACAGTACTTCCGAAATACGTTACTTGAAGGAGCTGACCAAGTGGGGGGTGCATAAACTTTGTTTTTCTCGTCGAGAAACCAATGTTCAATTTAATAAATTGTCTGCTTTGTTTAGTCACGGGTTTATATTTCGTGGCGCCAGCGAGCGCGCCTGGAGTTTTGCGCTAACAAGCATCGATCGTTCGGGAGTCTATTGGCCTGATTATGTTGTTAATGAGATTTCTGCGCTTATCAATAAAGTACACAAAACCCAAAGGAATGAGGGCGTTCAATTAACCGTTCGACAGCAACAAGTTTTACAGGCGATAAAAAAAGGCAAAACCAATCAGCAAATATCCCTTCAACTGGGCGTCACGGTGTACACCGCCAAGTCTCATATAGCCGCATTATTTAAAAAGCTCCATGTTCATAACCGAATGGAGTGTTTGTTCAGGGCTGAACAAGACAAGTTATTTTAAAATGCATGGTTGTCGCTGAATTTAATAACGTCGTGTTATTAAAGCGATCAAAGAAATGCCGCTAATCCTTCCTATGGGCCCGCCGATCAAAAGTATATTAAAAATGAAACGCTTATCAATGACCTCATACTTTAGGGTGGTTTAAGTTGAAAGCGAACCCTTTAATATTAACGTCATTAGAGATTAACGTTATTTTGAAGTTACTTAAAATAACAAAACAATCCATAGGATAGAAAACCAACAAAAGGTCAGTGAAATGCGTAATCAAGCAGGATTTACTCTTTTAGAGTTATTGATCACCTTATCTATATTGGCAATCTTAATGGGTGTGGGTGCTCCGTCTTTGGTTTCATTCTCCCAAGACAATACTTTGGTGAGTCAAACGAACAATGTGCTAGGCACTATTCGTTATGCTCGACGTGAAGCAGTCAAGAGAAATACCAACGTGGTGGTTTGTCAAAGCAGTAATGGGCTTGTATGTTCGGATGGATCGGATTGGAGTAAAGGTTGGATTGTATTCTCTGACCTTAATCGTAACGGCGTCTATGATGCGCCTGAAAATGCTGATGCGATTGATATGCGTCTTGATGATCAAATAATTAGGGTACAAGACGGAATGGAAGTGGATTACAAAATTACCTCCAGTGTGTATGGAAAGGATCAGCCGTTGAGTTTTAATTCCTCAGGTTACCTTGATAATAGCGGTGATATCTCTTTATGTGATGAACGAGGCGATGACTTTTGTCGTATCATCTTGGTTGAGCTAAGTGGTCGAACACGCACCCAGTCAGTGGCAGAAAAGGTGTGTAGCATTTGATAGAGCAAGGTCCAATAAGCGAAGGAATATTTGGGTTCGACAGTTCATGGGGGGGTAGTTGAAATGAAATTACAATCAGCATTACATTCGAATCGCGCGCAATTTCGAATCCTAAAACAAAAGCCAAACGCACTGCGTAGTCAATCTCAGCGCGGTTTTTCAATTATTGAAGTATTAGTCGCCGTGTTAATACTTGGCGTAGGTTTGTTGGGCGTCGCAGGCATGCAACTCCTATCTCAACAATCGGATTTTGAAGCACGGCAACGCGCCCAAGCGGCGTTTCTTGCTAATGTGATTGTCGAGCGCATGATCGCGAATGCTTCATCCCGGGGTGATTATAACGGTCAAGAAGTTGGAGGCGGCGTAGTGGATAGGCCTCGGGCCAATTGCCTTACGGATCAATGTAGCCCTAACCAATCCGTACAATATGATTTATGGTCCTGGGAGAGCGCGTTGGATGGTGCTGCGGTATTGCGTGATGGTGAAGAAGTGGGTGGATTAATTGCGCCCACGGGCTGTATTTCTGTTGATCAAGGCCGGGTCACGGTGACCGTTGCGTGGCGTGGTCAGCAAGTACTTGCTGGTAACCAAGCATTAGCGTGTGGTTTGAATTCAGATCGTTACGCCAGTACTGAGGGGGAGGGTGGCAGTCTACGCCGTACTCTTTCTATTAGCGCGTATATCGTCGGGGATGCGTAATATGAATAATTTAACTTTATTCCCTGTTCGTAATAACACACTGAAGCGAACTGCGAGGCTTGGTCATTGCGCATCCGTAAAATCTAGCCGACGCTTGACTCAAGCAGGTTTGACCTTGGTGGAAGTGATGATYGCCATGGGCCTCGGCCTTTTTGTATTACAGGGTATGTTGACTATCTTGGGTAGCAGTAAAGCCTTGTACGAAAAAGAATCAGTACTGACCGAAATGTTTGATACAGGAAACGCCGCATTAACCGTATTAAATCGGGATTTACGTCGAGTCGGATTTTTTGGTTCGTCTGCATCGGTTGATCGCATTGTTGCGTCCCCCGATCTAGATGAATTGTTAGACGCGTGCGAAGGCGATGCGGCGGCGTATGATTTCAACTTGGCAATTTGGGGCAGTGAAGCCGAGACTGCCAATGTCTTGGGGTGTATTGATGATGCGATTGCTGCTTCTGATAAACCATCCGATATCTTAGTGGTTAAATATGTAGGCAGCGCCTCGGTTAAAGATCTTGATGGCGATCTAGATATTGATGTGCAAGATGGCATAAGAGCGTCGGAAACCTATGTGCTTAGTAATAATGAAAAAGGCATTGTGTTTGATGGCGATGACTCGGTGCCTTCCGTGACCTCCGGTGGGGACGTGCCATTTGGTGTGGCTTGGCCGTTACGTAATCATGTTTATTACATTGGCAAAGATGACTCGGGTAAAGCGTCCTTAAAACGAAAAACACTTTCTCAATCGTCTATGAAGGGGGAAGTGGTGGTTCGAGGTGTTGAAGCCATGCGAATTTTGTATGGCGAGGATAGCGATGGTGACTTTCAGCCCGAACGATATCTTTCAGCAGCAGACGTGGATGATTGGAATAACGTGATTGCAGCAAAGATATTCATGTTGGTACAAAGCCAAGAGCGTTGTGATTACGTTGACCCGCAGAGCTATCAATTAGGGGATATTACCGTACCCGTTCAGAATGATAATTTTCGGCGTACTGTAGTCGAAGCATCGGTTAATCTAAGAAATTTGAATTTATTCAAAAGGGTAAGTAGTTAATATGATTAATCGAAAAGCTCCATCGTCTGCAAAACAGCAAGGCATCGTGCTGGTGACTGGTTTAGTGTTTCTATTAGTGTTGACTCTTTTAGGGGTGATGGGCGCGTCCAATAGTGCGCTGAACCTCCAGATTGCCGGTAGCTTGCAAGATAAAAATAATACCTTTCATGTGGGGGAGGCGGCTTTACAAGCTATTCTTTGGTTAGAGAATAACACGGACATAGATGACCAATCGAAGCCCTTGAAACGCATTGCGGCGGATTCGGACCCCTATCGTGGTTTGGCCGGAAACTCTGATCCGTTAAGTCATGTTGCTGATAATACGGATGTGCAGACGATCGTCAGTTTCATGGAGACGCGTGACTGCCAACGAACAGAAAAAGTAACGGATGATTTGAAATGCGATTATTACACGGCCACCAGTGACACGGTTATGGTTAGTGGCGCTCGATCCGTTCAAAACATGGGTATTCAAAAGGAAGTGATCGGCAGTGCGTCGTGGTAGGCGGGTTTGCTGGCTGACAAAGTTGGTGCGTGTTAACGCTACAGAAGTGGATTGTATAAAGGCAAACGAATATAACACTGAAAATTAAAACCGCTGAAATAATCGGTGCGTGGAAGGTAGATTGAGATAATAAAATATTAGCAATAGAGTATGTAAAATAAGATGAAATATATTTTGAATTTTCCTTATGGTAAACATAGCCGAATAAATGAATTTCCTGCTGTCTATGGTCGTGTTTCTTTTACTTTAAAAACAATTTCCCGCTATTTGTTTTCAGCGTTACTCGCTCTTGGTAGCGTGTTCTATACCTCCTTGTGCGTGGCAGAAGACATTGACCTATTTGTAGGCAGTGCGGCGGGTAATGCGCAAGTGCTTATAATTTTTGATAATTCTGGCAGTATGGCCACGATCGTAGAAGCGGATAAGCCTCCCTTCGATTCTCTAATTACTTATAATACCCAAGGTAGCATTTCCAGTAGCCGAGTTTACTGGTCCTCAGGAAGCACGCCTCCCTCAAGTTCTACCTCCCAATGGTTTTATGTCTCTAGCAATAACTGCGCAGATTCTCAAGCGTCCTTAGGCGGTCAAGGCCTGTATAACGGCAGTGTCCGTGGTTGGAACCCGTCTTGGTGGTCATCGCGTAGTAGCTGGGATCGCTTAAGTTCGAGGGATCACCCGGATTACGTGGATTGTCAGGCGGATGTTTTGAATAATGATTCAAGTAATGTCAGTCGCGCCAATGGTTTTCCTCGCAATGGCAGCAGCGGACCGTTTACCAGTAGTGTAAGTAATTCAAACACAAGCTGGAGTAGCAGCAATCGTACSCTTTACAGTGCCAACTATATGAATTGGTATCACGATGATAACCTTGCGCCTGAAGATCGCACCCGCTTAGAAATTGCAAAAGACGTTATTAAAGACATGGTGTTATCGACTACGAGTATCGATTTTGGCTTGATGGTTTTTAATCAAGGGGACGGCTCGAAGAATGGCGGTCGACTGGTTAAGAAAATTGAGTCGATGGATTACAATGATCGCGTTGCATTTAATCTAGTGGTTGATTCATTGTTGGCAGAAAATTGGACGCCTTTGTCAGAAACATTGTATGAATCTTATCTCTATTTAACCGGTCAGACCGTATTATATGGGGATGTTGATAGTGGCGGGACTCCAGGAAGAGATACCTCTGCGGAACTGAATAACAAGTATATTATTCCCGATGAGGACTGCGGGGATTACGTGAATGTAATTCTCATCACTGATGGGGAGCCCACCAAGGATGAAGATGCGAATAGTCGAATTGAAAGTTTAACCGGCGAAACCTGTGCGATTTTTAATGGCGAAAAGAATTGCTTACCTACACTCGCAAAGTATATGGCCGCTGATATCAACGCCAGTAATACGTTGGATTCGAAAAGTGTAAAGGTCTATACCGTTGGATTTCAAACCAACCAAGAGCTTTTGGAAACTACCGCCGATGAAGAGCATGGTCAGGGGAGTTACTACTACGCTAACGATACGTTAGAGCTGGCCTTTGCCTTTCGGCGAGTCGTTAATGAGATATTGGAAACGCCGACTCGGTTTACTTCGCCTTCAATTGCGACCAATGTATTTAACCGAACTCGTAGTTTAGATGAAGCGTATTTAGCCAGCTTTAGCCCCAGTGTTTATCCGCGTTGGGAAGGTAATTTAAAGAAATTACAAATTGGTGAGAAGGGTGTGCTTACGGATAAATTGGGCGCGTTGGCAATTGATGACGTAAGCGGCGAAATTAAAGAAGACGCAACAACCTTTTGGGGCAATGTTCAGGACGGTGGCGAAGTAAATAAAGGCGGTGCGGGCCGTGTAATGGTCGAAGAGTCTCCGTTGCCCGCAGACCGAAAAGTGTTTGTGAATACCGGCGAGGGAGGCTCCCTTGAAGTGTTCGATAAGGATAACGAGGCCTTGAATGCTGAGTTATTTGAGCTGGGAGAGGCCGGTCAACTCGATGCGTTAATTGATTGGTCAATAGGAATTGATGTCCAAGATGAAGATCGAGACTTGGACACTGACGAGCCTCGGCCGTGGATTATGGGCGATCCGCTGCACTCAACACCGATCTCCATTAATTACGGCGCGATTAATGGTCGTAGCGAAGAAAATCCGGATGTACGAATTCTATTTGGTACCAACGCTGGTTTTCTGCACATGATTAACTCCAGTAACGGTAAAGAAAGCTGGGCGTTTATGCCGAAGAAATTAGCGAAGATACAACCGGTACTGTATGAAAATGCCTCGGTGTCTGATCACCCGTATGGGGTGGACGGTAATATCGGCTTATTTATGCTTGATGAAGATAAAGATGGCAATGTCTCTTCGGGAGATAAGGTCTACGCCTACTTTGGTTTGCGACGCGGCGGTAGTGCTGTCTATGGCATGGATATTACCGACCCGGATAATCCCAAGATGTTGTGGAGTATTGATGAGACTACGAGCGGCTTTTCTGAACTAGGGCAAACTTGGTCGACTCCAATCATTACACGTGTGCCAGGCCATGATGGCTGGGCGGTTATTTTTGGTGCGGGATACGATGAGAATAAAGACCTGCTTGATTCGAATGGGCAGCCGGCTGTGGGCACAGAGGACAGCCTTGGGCGAGGTATTTATATTGTTGATTTTGAAACCGGCGAATTGATCTGGAGCATTACGCCTGCTGTAAATAGTGGCACCAATCGTGCGCTGGGCGCGTTAACCGATAGCGTGGTAGCGCCAGTCTCTCGATTAGACAGTAATGGCGATGGAATTACGGATCGCCTTTATTTCGTAGATACCGGGGCCAATATCTGGCGCGTTGACATGCCCGGTAATAAGTTGCCTTCGGCAGGGGGGCAATGGTCAGTGTTTAAGTTCGCGGAGTTAGGCGGTACATCGGTAAGGCACGATAGACGCTTCTATCATCGCATGAGTATTTTGCAGACAAAGTTTCAGAACAATAACTATGATGCTTTGGTCGTTGGCAGCGGTAATCGAGCGCATCCAGGCGCTACGTTAACGATTGATTACATGTTTATGCTCAAAGACCTGGAGATCAATAGTTCGTGCCATGGTTTTTCGGCAGCCTGTTCCTCGACGGTGCCTGCGCCGGTGGCATTGAATGATTTATACAATATCACTAAGAACTTTATTCAAGATGGCGTCTCTGAACAGAAAAGGCAAAAATCGTTAGAAGGCTTGATAAGCGAAAAAGGCTGGCGCCTGAAACTGACGGACAAAGGTGAGAAAATCTTAGGGACTGCAAGTACGGTTAAAGGCACCCTGGTGTTTTCGAGCTTTGTGCCAGGTCAATCTAAAGATGAATGTAGCGCTGGAATCGGCTCGCAATATGCCTACGCCATTAATTTACACACTGGCGTCGCTGTGTATTGGGGTCCGGATGATAATAAAAGCAAAGACGATAGGCGTCGTAATGTAAAAGGCAGTGGTCTTTTTGGTGATCCCGGTCTTTATTACGGAGATGAGAGCATCACTCAACTTATTGGCTTGGATCCTGATGGGGTGATCGATCATGATTTTAAATTGAAGGCGCATGGAACCTATTGGTATGAAGATTAACGAACCAACACGCAATCACGTAATGAGCAGAGCAGTTAATTGGACAGAAGTTTTTGGAACGCGAAATCGATTGAACAAAAGGCCTTTGCTGAAGTTGAAAAACATTTTACAAAAAGGCTTCTCGTTGACCGAACTGTTAATCGTGGTGGCAATAATTGGCATCATCGCGGGTGTGGGTTACCCGTCGTATTTGTCGCAGGCGGAAAAGACCCGTCGCACCGAAGGCAAAGCAGCGCTAACTGAAGCCGCTCAGAAGCAGCAACAGTTTTTTCAAGAGCGCAGACGCTATACGGCGAATGTAATGGAGTTGTACGGCAAGACGGGTGCGACTATGGAGACATTGAAAGGGCTTTATACTGTTTCGTCTGAATTAACAGGCGGCGGCGTAGGCTTTACTTTAACCGCGACCCCGGTAAGTGACGGCTTGCAAGACGGTGATTTTACGCTAACGTTGAATCATCTTGGGCAGACTACGCCTAGTGAGGCGTGGTAGATAAGCCATACTTGAGGTGTGTACTATCTGTCGGCGACGTTGGTGGTTATGAACAGTAATAAGATTAATCAACCTATTTGAGAGCTTGTTATGATTAAACGTGTGCTCCAATTCATTTTTTTAAGCCTGTTCATGCAGCCTTGTATCGTCTGGGCTCAGCCGTATAAATGTCTTTTAATCACGGAACACAATACCGATTTTATTCAATACTTTGATATTGGTGATCATAAGGAAACACTCAAAGTAGCGAAGAGCATTTTGACGGTCCAGCCGAAAGATCAAATCTTAGGGGTSAAGCGAATGGTTGAGTGTGTTCCTAGCGATGCATATTTCCATTCTCATACTGCGCGTGAACTTGACAACAGTAGCCCTAAATAAGGGTTTTCAGGATAACTCCTCAAGATAACTCCTCAAGATAATTCCTTAAGATAACTGTGCGCTAACTTGCTGTGTGCTGAATGCCAGCGCACTCAATGCGAATGGCCTCAAGGCCAATGTACTAAAAAGAAAACCCTCTGTAGTAACCTTCCTCGAAATTCCATTCGTTCTAATATATTGCCGTTTAAATAGTTCCGGTTCAAAATTGATTCTGACAGAGAACTAACGTCCCGCTCAAGTTGTTATTTTTTATACGCATTCGTGTGGCCTGTATCACGTAACGTTATCTCTTCTACTTTCAGCCCCAACCTCGATTTTATATCGGCTCTACCATTCATTCCTTAATATGCTCCGTTCGTCGTAACGCCCTATGGGCTGCATTAATCGCCTTCATTTCCGATTCAAATCCCTTCTGTCACGATTCATTTGCCATATGTCTAGAAATTGACGAATCCGTTACCTTTAATCGTAAAGATCAACACAAGGGGTATTTTTGTCAATAATTTGGGTTTATGTTAGATCGAAATCAGCAAAAAGTAGTAAATAAAGTTTTCTAATAACTTTTGAGTAGAAATCATGAAAGCTAGCCGAGGTTACACGCTAATAGAGATGATGGTTACGGTCAGTATCGCCGGCGTAATATTGAGTTTAGCGATTCCTTCCTATAACAATCTAGTCAATGACGAATATATCGCTGGTGCATCTAACCAGTTACTAGGGGCGATGAGATTGGCAAGAAGCGAAGCCGTAAAGCGAAAAACTCAAGTGAAAGTCTGTGCCGGCAATGGTGGTCGGCAATGTGCCGATGTGAACAATAGTTGGGTGAACGGTTGGATTGTTTATGTTGACACGAATAACAATGATGCCATTGATGATGTGGATACAGTGATCAAAGTAATGCGCCCGGCCGGTAATAGCTTGACCATTACGCCTGACGCGAATCTTTATAATTTAAATGTCACCTTTTTCTCAAAGGGGCAGGTGTCAGCGTCAGGTAACTTCGCTTTTTGCGATGATAGAGGTTCTGGCTTTTCTCGGAATCTAAGGTTAAGCCTGAGTGGTCGAGCAAAAGTAGGGGTAGAGGGGGGCGCAACATGTTCTTAGARAAACTGCYTAGGCATCGCCAGGCTGGATTTACCATGGTTGAGTCCATGGTCGCATTATTCATATTTACCGTCGGTTTGTTGGGCGTTGCTGGTATGCAGGTGACTAATCAGCAATCTGTGCATGAAGCCATACAACGAACAGAAGCGGCAACCTTAGCGCACTCAATGATGG
Organism: Gammaproteobacteria bacterium; assembly: GCA_002402085.1. Taxonomy (GTDB): domain Bacteria; phylum Pseudomonadota; class Gammaproteobacteria; order Pseudomonadales; family UBA3067. The sequence goes on along the minus strand of NVVB01000005.1, from coordinate 61,004 downwards.
AACGAATACGATTGAATGTTGGAGCTAATGCAGTGGCGATATACCACCAAGCAGTGGTGGGCGCAGAAGAACCGAACCCGCCGGGGACTGATTGCATTGATACCTTTTGTAATCAGCAGCAAATGGCGACTTACGATCTTTCCGTTTGGGGGCAAGAGTTGCGGGGGCTTAATGCGCGCAGTGGCTTAGTGGCACCGACTGGCTGTATTACGATTGGGGCGGGTAATTTTGTCACTGTGAGTGTGGTTTGGCGTGGTTCACGGCGTAGCAATGAAAATGGCAATGTCATTTGTGGTGCTGATCGAGAGGAGTACAAGGGGACCTCTGGGGAAGCTGGGTTTCGCCGGACCTTACAATTTACCACTTTGTTGGCACGCTAGTGATCGGTTCGTGAAACGCAGTAGGAATAGTTGTTGAAGTGAGACGGTAAAGTAATTCGTAAGTTCAAATGACGAAATATATTTCAAATATAAACAGTGTGAATCAATATTATGAAAAATAGAACGTTCGGCCACACCTTAATCGAATTGATGATTGCATTAGCAATCGGTGTTTTTTTGCTTGCTGGGGTGTCGAAAATGTTCACTCAGACCAAGGTGCTTTATTTGAAGAATCAGGTTAACTCTGATTTGCAAGAGAGTGGTCGGTTTGCAACCGAGTATCTTTCAAAAGCGATCCAGCTGGGGCATTTTTTGGGCGGGGTGCAAGATCTAGGTCAAATTACGGTTCATAACTCAATCGCTGAAATCCCCAATAATTGCGGTGACCAAGCGGATTTCTTTAATAATGCCAGCATTACTGCGTTATTCGGCGTCTCCGTAGACAATGCGACTCTTTTTGGCGGTTGTATAAATGATCGCTCCAGCAGCACCGTATTTCCCTCTGATGCAATCTTAGTTAAATATGTTTCGCCCAATAAAATAGTGGATCAAAACGATAATCAAGAGTTCGATGCGGCGGATGGGATAGTCGCCAACGCAGTGTATTTAACCACGTTTTCGTCTCAGGGCGAGTTGACATTGGGCAGTCAAATTATTGCGCAAGCGATTTCTACTGAAACGGATTTTAATGTCTGGCCTTTTAATTTAGATGTGTATTATTTATCGGATAGGCTGGGTGACGGTGAGGAAGGAGTAAAGTCTTTAATGCGTTATACCTTAACCGAGAATGGCATGGTGAATGAGGTTATCGCAGAAAATATTGAGAGTTTACGCATTTTGTACGGCGTAGATTCTCAGGGTGACTTCGGGAATGTTAGTTATTTTCCTGCGAATGAAATCGCCGGTGATACTTGGGATGACGTGGTTTCCGCAAAAGTATACGTAGTCGCTTTTAGTGAGTCTGATCCTCTGTATATTAATAATACRGCCTATCAGATAGGTGATTTAGGCGTGAGAGCTCGGGACGATGACGTACGACGATCAGTGATGCAAACCACCGTGTCTATCAGGAATGCCGTTTTACGCAAGGTAACTCAAAATGGAAATGCAAATGCGAATTAAAAAACCATTAACCACTCGATCACGTGAAAATAGAAGGCGTCGGGATCAACAAGGCATCGTGTTGGTGACGGGATTGATATTTCTGCTCATTCTTACCTTGGTGGGATTGTTGGGTACTGAAAATAGTGTTTTCGAACTGAATATGGCGGCCAATGTGGAAGATGAAAAAGTGGCTTTTTATGGGGCTAGTGCAGGCCTAGACAGTGTCCTATTTTTGGAGCAAGACGCAGCTGTTTCTAGTACTAACAAACCATTGCAAACGCACCAAGGGCTGAATACTGGGTATGATCCTTATGGTTTGCTCGCCGCTGATGTGGCTTCTCCGTTGGAGTYGCTCGGCGTGGCCGCTAGTGTTGCGGTATCGGCGGAATTAAAAGGGCTTAATGCCAGTTGCCCGCGAACTGAAGCGACCACTTCAAGTGTGTTTTGCGATAAGTATTCAGTGCAAGCCAAATTTGATGATCCCAATATTGGTACGTCAGAACAATATCAAGGATATCTAAAACAGGTCATTGATCTACAGAATTAATAGTTGCGCGATAAATGGTTGCGCAACAGTAGGTGTTGTAGCAAGTGTGAGTGTGGTGAAAGAGAGTGTTTGAATGGTTGGTGTACGAAAATTTAGTAGCCGACATGGATTGGCGGAGAGGTTGTTTATGAAAAATTATTGTCTGGTCATTACGTTGTTTTCAGCTTTAGTGTCGAATGTTTATGCTGACGACACTGAAATATTTGTTGACAGTCCTTCAGGTCGAGCTCAAGTGCTCATTGTGTTTGATACGTCGGGCAGTATGAGTTCCCTTACGTTGCCGGAGCGGGAAGCGTTTGATCCAACCATCACTTACCCTCAACAGGGCAATATTCAGTCGGATCGAATTTATTGGTCGACGAGTACTGATTATCCCGGTACCAACTCAAGTAATTGGATGGCGGCGAATAGAAATAATTGCCAGGACTCATTGACGCCTTTAGAGGTGACAGGGAAGTACTTGGGTAATTTAGTTCAGTTTAAGGAATTTACCGAACGCGTTAGGGTTCGCCGTCGATTGCGGCGAATAGACGTTGAGCGTAAAGAGTGGCTTAGCTTTGATCGCGATGATCACAATAATTATTATGACTGCCAGCAAGATTACGACAATGCGGATAACCGCAACCCTGGCGACGGTTACCCGAATGGTTATCCCTTGAATGATGTAGCCGGTGGTAATACRACYAAYATTAATSAGTCRAATGYGTCTTGGCGCGGGCCTTATACATTATTTAGCGCTAACTTTCTAAATTGGTATCACAACCCTGATTTAGTTGAAACCGCTCGATCTAGAATAGTGGTTGCAAAAGAAGTGATCAGTAGCCTTGTGCGTGAGAACACCAGCATTGATTTTGGTTTGGATGTTTTTAATTCAGATGGCAGAGGCGGGCGTATCGTTAAAAAAATTGAATTGATGGATAATGACGCCCGTGAATTATTTGTCACCGAGAATATTGATCCCTTAATTGCGTCGGGATCGACTCCGCTGTGTGAATCGACTTATGAAGCGTATCGCTATTTAACCGGCCTAGGACTTCATTGGGGAGATAGTCTAAGCTCTCCTACGCCGCCTCGTGATACAACCGCTGAATCAGGCGGTGCTTATATTGCCCCCGAACTTACTTGTGGCGACCAGTTGTACATCATTTTGATGACCGATGGTGTACCTACCAATGATACCGGGTCGAATTCTCAAATTAAGCAATTGACTAATAAAAAATGTCAAAAATACCCCTCGAGTAATGGCAAATTTACAGAAAATTGTTTGCCTCAGTTAGCGGAGTACATTGCCAACCTGGGTGGGCTTACGGGCTATACCGGCACGCCTGTTAAAACCTACACCATTGGGTTTAATTTGGATGAAGACCAAATTCTTTTAGACACTGCGACGCTGGGTGGTGGGCAGGCGTATAGCGCCAATACGGCGGATGAATTAACGCGTGCGTTTGAAGGCGTCTTTATTGATATTTTGGCCTCTGCGAGTCGTTTTACCGCGCCAACGATTGCTACCAATGCATTTAGTCGAGTGCGCAGTATTGATGATGCCTACATCGCGGCATTTGTGCCTCGATCTACGCCGCGCTGGCCTGGCAACTTGAAAAAGTTACGCATTGGTGCTGGCACTGTTTTGTTGGATCAAAGCGAATTGCCTGCCATTGACCCCGGTACCGGTCAAATCCGTGATACCGCACGAACCTTCTGGAGTGACGTAGTGGATGGTGGGGACGTTGAGTTAGGCGGTGCAGGYGGCGARCTGATTAGYMGGKCWATTAGTGATMGGACGATCTATACCAACACGGGCGTTACTACAATTTTGGAAGATTTTGATACCGATAATGAAGAACTSACTGAAGTYATGTTTGGTATTGAAGAGGATGATGATTTAGAGGAAATCATTAATTGGACTATTGGTTGGGATGTGCGAGACGAGGATGATGACGATGAGCTAGAAGAAGCTCGGCCGTGGATTCTAGGCGACATATTACATTCCAGACCGCTGGCGATTAATTACGGCGCAATAAACGGGCATACCACAGACGACCCTGATATACGTTTGGTGTTCGGTACCAATGCCGGGTTTTTGCATATGGTTTCGTCCGACACTGGCCGAGAGGATTGGGCATTTTTCCCCAAAGAGTTAGCCGATATYGCAGTAATACTTTATGACAATAATTCGCTTAATGAACATCCGTATGGCGTTGACGGTCAGGTGTCGGTTTATTTAGAAGATAGTAATTTCGATGGCAGTATCACCTCGAACGAACGGGCCATTGTAATGTTTGGACTTAGACGAGGCGGGCTTAACTACTATGCGATGGATGTGACTAATCCCGATTCACCGGTAATGATGTGGACCATTTCGAATATTTTGCCAGGCTTTAGCCAAATGGCACAAACCTGGTCTAGGCCGCAGTTAGTTCGTTTGGCGGGTTACGATAATCCAGTAGCAATATTCGGTGCCGGCTATGACGAAAATAAAGATTTGACTGATAGTGCGGGTATCCCTGTAATCGGTAGCACAGACACCAAAGGTCGAGGGGTCTTTATTGTTGATTTAATAACGGGCGCTTTAGTGCAGAGCTTTACCTCTGAAGCGGATAGTGCGTTAAATACACACGTAGATATTGATGATTCCATTCCGGCAACGCTTAAAACCATAGACAGTAACGGAGACGGCTTTGTCGATCGTGCTTACGCAAGTGATACCGGCGGTAATATTTGGCGGATTGATATGCCAGGGCAGGCGCTGCCTCTAGCGAACCGAAAATGGTCGATGTTTAAATTCGCGGAATTAGGCGGGACAACCGCTGCGACAGACCGACGTTTTTTCAATCAGCCTGATGTGTTGCAAACAATCTTTAGGGGCGCTAGTTACGACGCAGTGGTGATCGGCAGCGGAGATCGGCCTCATCCTAATGAGTCCGGGGCGGACAACATGTTTTTTATGTTGAAAGACTTTCAAATCTTTACCTCTTGCCATAGTAACGATAAAGATTTAACAGGCTGTAGTACACCGATCCCTGCTGCTATTACGGTCAGTGATTTATTTGATGCCACTGACGATACAATTGGAGTCGGCAGTGCAGGAGATAGAAATACTGCGTTAAGTAACCTCGCAGCTACGTCCGGATGGCGAATAGATTTAGCCGGTGCTGGGGAGAAAAACTTGGGCGCGGCATCGACTGCGGGCGGCTTGGTTGTATTTACTTCGTACACACCCGGTGGAATGGATGATTCATCTGGGCAAGTCTGCAGCATTGCTTCGGGTCGGCAGTTAGTTTATGCCATTAATCTTCATGATGCGACGCCGAGGATATTTGGTACCGATTCGTCGAGTCGAAGTAAGACTTTGTTAGGCTCAGGCATATTCGGTGAGGCGGGTACTTATTACGGTGAARATGGCATTACTCAGATTATTGGTCTTTTAAGAGAGGATCATATTGATACAGGGTTTTCCTTACAAAGTTACCGCACCTTTTGGTATGAGCAGCAGAAAGAATAGCAAGCAATGAGGGAAGGCGAGGGCTGGGTGACTGGTCTTGGTTTCTAGTCTCGATATCGAATAAAGTATTTAAACAGTGAGGAATGGGATGATTATAAATCAACGATTAACTCAATTAAGTTGTGCAACGATGACTTATGAAAGGAAAATCAAGGGATTCTCATTGATAGAACTTTTGATTGTTGTTGCCTTGGTGGGGATATTGGCGGTGGTTGCCATACCGTCTTATCAAGAGTATTCCACTCGTGCGAATCGGTCTGAGGCCCAAGCGTTTTTAATGGATGCGTATAATCTGCAAAATCAATTTAAGCTTGATAACCGAGTCTATGCCAGCACGATGGGGCCTTTGTATAACAGCAACGTGGAGACCATGTCGACAAAGACAGGGAACTATTTGATTTCTGTGGCAACGGCTGCGAATGGCTTTTCCTTTACCTTGACTGCGACGCCCACCGCTGATTCCAGCCAAAGCGCAGACGGTGCCTTAACGTTGAGCAGTGAGGGCTTGCAACTGCCCGCAGATAAATGGGTGAATTAATTGAGAGGAATAACACATGAAACTTAAACGTTTGATTTTCTTGGTGATTGGATTGCAGGGGTATGTAGGCAGTGCTTCCGCCGAAAATTATCACTGTTATGTTTTTTGTACCGACAACCAGCATCATATTGCCTATATTGGTGCGCAATCCTTGCGCGATGCGGCGGCTGATGCCCGCCAGAGCCAGATAGCAAATTTCGAAGGTCGGATCGTGGATGTGCTGCAGGTTAAAGAGTGTAAAACTGAGCATGAGAAATTTCAAAGCGCTGAAGCGACCGCCGTATTAAAAAGGGARCCGGGTTAGCGTATTTGTTTTTTCCACTATTTRTAGGCGTTGAAGCGGGGGAGGAGTTCATCTTTGGGTGCGGGATATTTCTAGTTAAGTGGCTTGCGGGCCCCGAWATTATCGAGTCAGATTGGGTCTAAACCTGGGTTGATTGTGATTGGGAGCACGCTAAGCCCTTTCTTATCCTCGTCATTGCCGATAAAATGCCTCTCCTGTGTGAATGCCTACCAGATGGTCTGGTTGCCCTAGATAAGCTATTGAAAATAAAGGGTATATTATTCCTGTCGAATGACGGTGGCATACTTTAGCCCAATGAGTAGTTTAGGAAGGTAATAGACCCGATGATTATTAAGCCCAAAATAAAAGGTTTTGTGTGTACTACAGCTCATCCCGTGGGTTGTGAGGCACATGTTAAAGAACAAGTTGAATACGTAAAGGCGCAGGGTAAAATTGCAAATGCCCCGAAGAAGGTGTTGGTGATAGGTGCTTCCACCGGTTACGGTTTGGCGTCGAGAATTACAGCCGCTTTTGGGTGCGGAGCCGATACTTTAGGCGTGTTTTTCGAGAAACAAGCAAGTGATCGTCGCACAGCGACAGCGGGCTGGTACAACAGTGCTGCCGTTCAAAAACTTGCCAAAGAAGAAGGCCTGTATGCGAAAAGCATCAATGGCGACGCTTTTTCCGATGCCATTAAACAAACTACCATTGATACCATTAAAGYTGATTTAGGCCAGGTGGATATGGTGGTTTATAGTCTGGCGTCACCGCGTAGACAACACCCAAAAACAGGGGTAGTTGCAAAGTCTGTATTGAAGCCCATTGGCCAAGCATTTACCGGTAGAACACTTGATACTGACAAACGCATTATCAAAGACGTGTCTATTGAGCCTGCGACTGAGCAAGAAATTCAAGACACCATCACCGTAATGGGCGGCGAAGATTGGGAAATGTGGATTGATGCGCTCGATCAAGCCGGTGTATTGACGGATGATTGTCGTACTGTTGCTTATACCTACATTGGCGACAAACTAACTTGGCCTATTTATGGCGATGCCAGCATTGGTAAAGCCAAGGAAGACTTGGATCGAGCTGCCGGACTTATTGATAAAAAGCTTGCTGCGAAAAGCGGCAGTGCCAAAGTCTGCGTATTAAAAGCATTGGTCACTCAGTCCAGTTCTGCGATTCCYGTTATGCCACTTTAYATCTCTTTATTGTATAAAGAGATGAAAGAGAAAGGCGTTCATGAAGGCTGTATCGAGCAAATATACGGCTTATTTAATGACCGTATTTATGCCGCAAGCGCTGCTGAAGTGGACGACAAAAATAGATTCCGTATGGATGGCCCCGAATTGGCTGAAGAAATTCAAGCCAGCGTAGGTGCTGTGTGGGATAAAGTGACTACTGAAACCATCGATGAGCTTACGGATTATGTAGGTTACCATTCAGACTTCTTGAAGTTGTTTGGTCACGGCATTGACGGTGTGGACTACGAGCTAGACATTGATCAAGTCGTTACAATGGATTGCATTGAATAGACTGTGATTATTAGAGCGCTATTGATTAATAGCGCTCTAATTGCTTTAACTGCCCAGGACCAGGTTTCGGCCTTGTCGTTTACAGAGGTATAAGTATTCATCTGCTTGCTGGATTAGGCTTTCGAGGCTCTCTTCATTCGGATGGTTCGGGTTGTACGAGGTGACTCCAAAACTAGCGGTCACAGAGATTTTTTTCTTCGGGGTTTCAAACGCCTCATTCGCAATGTAATGGCGTAGACGTTCAGCGGTGCAGAGGGCCTCATTAATTGGTGTTTGGGCTAGCACAATAATAAATTCTTCCCCGCCATAGCGCGCGACCCAATCCACACCGGTACGAATATTACTGTTTAAACATTCTGCAACCCGTTCTAAAACGGCATCGCCGGGTTGGTGTCCGTAAGTATCATTGACGTCTTTAAAATGATCAATATCGCACATTACTAGCGACAAATTTTGATGGTAGCGCTTGGCTCGTTCGAGTTCTTTAGGTAAAAACTTGGTTAGGTAGCCGCGATTAAAGGTGCCGGTGAGCGGGTCGGTGATGGACAGGGTGGTGATTTCATCGTTGGCTTGTTTTAATGAGTATTCCAGGTCGAGTATACGAACACCTGTTTTAAGTCGCGCCAATAACTCACTGGTATCAAACGGTTTCGTTAAATAGTCGTCGGCACCACTCTCTAGTCCTACCACTGTATCGTTTTTGGTGTCGTGAGAGGTTAGCAATATAATATAAGTATAACTTGTATGGTTACGCTTTCTAATGCGGTCGGTGAGCTCGATCCCTGATAGTTCAGGCATTTCCCAGTCAGTCAGGACTAACGGAAAAAATTGCTTTTCAAAGAGCTCGAGTGCTTCTCGACCATTGCACGCGGAACTAACCTGATAGTTGTTTTGCTGTAAGGTTTTGACTAAGCGTAATCTAGAGGTGTTATCGTCTTCGACTACTAAAATGGGGTAACGTTCGCTTTCTGATTGTGTATTGGCTGCCATGATTCAGGTACTAAAAACGTTGGTTCTCTTGCATTTGCATCGGAAATAGTTGCGTCTAGCTAAGTATAGACTGAGTTTAACCAGGGGATAGCTCAGTCCTAGTGTGGGTCCAAATATCTAGTTGTAAGGACCCTTTGTGCTAGTTTTTATTGTTCTATGCCTATAGCGAAGCTGACCATTAATCCAAGTTTCTAGATTGAAAGTCTAATGCTAACGTTGTTTCTAATACTGGCGTGGTTCCTGTAGTTCTCGGTCGTCTGACTTTTGTGAAGGCCGATCACACAGCGTTCTTTAAAGACTGCTTAAATAGGCCCCGAGTGCTTGATTAAATAGCTCAGGTTGGTCAAGGTTTGCTGCGTGTCTTGCGTTAGGGATCAGAACGGTTGTTACCGAAGGGATTTTTTTATTCATGTAAGCGGTGGGGTCCAGGAAGCCTTTGTCTTGCTCTCCGCAGATGATCAGTGTCGGGACTTTAATGGAAGGCAGGGAGTCGATTGCACTGGCGTCGTGCTGGGTAAGCATTTTTTCTGCGGCGTTCATAAGGCCTTGTGCCGATGTGTGGTGTCCTAGCCTTGTTTCAATTCTGCCCCGTAAAGCGTCTAAGCCTTTTGTTTCAAATCGTTTTCCTTGATTGAGCGCATATAGATTCCAATCTTCGCGCGCTTTTTGGTTTCTAAATCCTGGGCCAGTATTAAACAGCATTAAACCGCTGACGCGTTCGGCGTATTTAATATTGAACAATATAGAGAAATACCCGCCTAAAGAGTGCCCGCCGATAACGGCCTTTTCAACGTCGCAGGCGTCTAAGATGTTTTTCATATCCTGCAGCGAAGCCGAGCTGGAGTATGCGCCTATGTCGCTGGGGCTTTGGGAGCGACCATGACCTCGCATGTCCCAGCTAATGATGCGGTATTTTTCAGAAAGGAAATCCACTTGTTGCTGCCACATGGCACTGGAGGCTGCGTAGCCATGACTGAGTAGCAGGGTTGTTTTTGCGGATTGTTTGCCTTGGTCTTGGTAATAAATGTCGGTATCGTCAAGCTTCAAATAAGTCACAGGGCGTCCTTTTATTATTTTATTGCGCTGGGTTTGATTTTGTCGTGAGGTGCCAGCTCCATTCCCGGGAGCGGGGTATGCTCAATCTTGATTCTCTAAATGCTATTAAATCAGCTAAGTAATACCGTGATTATTATACGGACTCAAATTGAGAATAAAAGTGCTGGGTTATGTTTATCCGCTTTCAGTCTTGAGCTTGTGCGCTCTGTTAATCTTGTTGGTGTGTTCTGTTGATCGGTTTGGTTTATTAAATGAACGATGGCGTCGTAGTGTGGGTCGCGAATAGCGTTGGCTTGCATCGTCGTTATTTATTCATCGAATAAGATGTATTGGGGTTACGGTGGTGTGGGTGGTGGGTGGTGGGTGTTGGTGTCGGTGTCTCTGTAGGGTTTACCAGCTGACACGACCCCTTAAATTTTTTGTCTTGCCGTGCTGGGTTTTTCGATCCATACGTTTTCGTTGAGAACCTTTGGTGGGCTTGGTAGGGCGTCTTGATTTCTCTACGGCTGTGGCGGCTTGAATCAAATCTTGAAGTCGGCTCAAGGCGTCTTCGCGATTTTTTTCTTGGGTGCGAAACCGCTGTGCTTTGATAATCAGAATCCCGTCTTTATTGATTCGTTGGTCTCTTACCTGAAGCAGTCGTTGTTTGTAGTAATCCGGTAAAGAAGACGCATTGATGTCGAAGCGTAGATGGATCGCTGAGGAAACCTTGTTAACATTTTGGCCGCCCGCACCTTGAGCACGAATTGCTGTGAGCTCTATTTCGGCATCTGAAATACTTATATTGCTAGAGATTGTTAGCATGGGGGAGCCTAATTTAGTAAGTCTTTTGGGGACTGTTGGTGTGCGATTTGTTGTGCGGGTCCATGACGGCAGAGAATGTTTGTGGTCGACCCGCGAGTCAGTCTGCCGTTGGCCTAGTTTATCACAGCTCGGTTAAAGTCATTGGCTGAAAAGCTGCAGGGCTAGCGGTTTTTGCCTAAGGTGTGGCGATGAGTGATGAATGGTACTAGGCTCTCTGAAGTTGACCGTAGGCAAAGTATACCCTTGAATGAGGCTGTGATAATTCAAGGTCAATTCAGCCGTAATTTACATAAGTTAAGACCATACTTAAAATATATCTGTTAAGTATGGGAATTGTTGGGCTCCGTATTCCATCCGACGGCCAACTAAGGTATAAGGTGGCCATGAAAACTCCCAAAAGAATACAGCCCCTAATTGATGATGGTGTGGTCGATGAAGTCCTTCGTCCGCTGATGAGTGGTAAAGAAGCCGCTGTGTACGTTGTACGTTGTGGATCAGAAGTCCGTTGCGCGAAAGTTTACAAAGAAGCAGATAAGCGAAGCTTTAAGCAGGCGGTAAAGTATCAAGAAGGCCGAAAGGTACGTAACAGCCGTCGTGCGCGGGCCATGGATAAAGGCTCCAAGTATGGCCGTCAACAGCAAGAAGAAGTTTGGCAGAGTGCTGAGGTGGACGCTTTATACGCACTGGCCAAGGTGGGCGTGCGAGTCCCTACGCCTTATGGCTGCTTTGATGGCGTACTGATCATGGAATTGGTCTCCGACGGAGAAGGCGGCGTGGCACCTCGTTTAAACGACGTTTCTATGCCCGCWGACCAAGCCAGAGAAGACCACGCGGTGGTGATGCATTACGTCCGCTTAATGCTTTGTGCAGGTTTGGTACACGGTGATTTATCGGAATTTAACGTCTTGGTGGATGACTACGGCCCGGTGATCATTGATTTACCCCAAGCCGTTGATGCGGCTGCCAATAATAACGCACAATCGATGCTAGAGCGTGACGTTAATAACATCACTGAATACTACGCACAATTTGCCCCTGAACTAAGTGAAACACGGTATGCCCAGGAGATATGGGCGCTGTATGAAGAGGGCGAACTGACGCCCGAGGTGACGCTGACCGGCGAATTTGAAGAAGCCGTTGAAAGTGCTGATGTTAATTCCGTCATGGATGAAATTAAGGCCGTTATTCAAGAGGAGCGCCTACGTCAAGAGCGCCTTCGCGAGGCAGACGCTACGGAATAATGCCATGCTATAGAGGCGTTGTGGAGCTTGRTTCCTTCCACCTCGCCTTGGTTTAGGCCGCCTTATGGGCCTTGMGCCCTTAAATCCCTCCTTGGACTTAAAATTTTACATAGATTAGCTCGACGTCATAGTTACAAATCCCTATAGTACGCAGCCCTTTAATGGGCTTTGACGCACCTTTTTCCAACTTGTTAGGTATCCTCTGTTGATCTCCACCGCAAATATTACGATGCAGTTTGGCTCTAAGCCGTTATTTGAAAATATTTCAGTTAAATTTGGTGAGGGTAATCGTTACGGTCTGATTGGCGCGAACGGTTGTGGTAAATCCACCTTTGTTAAAATCCTTGATGGCACGCTTACGCCGACATCCGGAAACGTGTCCATCTCGCCTAATGAGCGCTTGGGCAAGTTGAGTCAGGATCAGTTTGCTTTTGAGCAATACTCGGTGATCGATACGGTAATTATGGGTCATGCGGATTTATGGGCCATAAAGGAAGAGCGAGATCGCATTTACGATTTACCTGAAATGACCGAAGAAGAAGGCATGAAGGTAGCGGAGTTGGAAACTCAGTTTGCAGAACTCGATGGCTATAGTGCTGAGAGTCGTGCCGGCGAGATACTCATGGGTGCGGGGATTGCAGAAGAGCTTCATTTCGGTTTAATGAGTGGCGTGGCCCCCGGTTGGAAGTTGCGGGTGTTGTTGGCCCAAGCGTTATTTTCTGATCCTGATATTTTGATCCTGGATGAGCCTACCAACAACTTGGATATTMATASWATYMGTTGGTTRGMGWCSSTKCTKARYGAACGWAAWWGYACCATGATYATTATTTCKCAYGATCGMCATTTYTTRAATKCAGTGTGCACKCACATGGCGGAYATSGATTACGGCGARYTWCGYWTWTAYCCAGGYAAYTACGACGACTTYATGATKGCRTCAACRCAAGCGCGAGAACGTATGCAGTCGGAGAATGCTAAGAAATCCGCTCAAATTGCAGAATTACAGCAGTTTGTAAGTCGTTTCTCGGCAAACGCTTCTAAAGCCAAGCAGGCCACTTCGCGTGCGAAACAGATCGATAAAATCAAGCTCGACGATATCAAACCTTCGAGCCGAATAAACCCTTATATTCGCTTTAAGCAAGACAAGAAATTGCATCGCCAGGCAGTAATATTGGAACAAGTTGGACACGGTTTTGATGGCGAGCAATTGTTCGAAAAGGGGAACTTAATCCTTGAAGCTGGCTCTCGACTAGCGATCATTGGTGAAAATGGCGCGGGTAAAACCACTTTGCTGCGTTGTTTGATGGATGAGTTAAAAGTCAATGAAGGCTCTATTCAGTGGGCAGAAAACGCTTCATTAGGGTACTGCCCGCAAGATAGTAGCGCTGATTTTGATAATGAATTAAACCTGTTCGATTGGATGAGTCAGTGGCGTAAACCGAATCACGATGATCAAATCGTTCGTGCTACGTTAGGACGGTTATTATTTTCTTCGGATGACTTCTTGAAGAAAGCCAAAGTGTGTTCGGGAGGGGAGAAGAATCGCCTTCTATTCGGTAAGTTGATGATGATGGATACGAACGTATTGATCATGGACGAACCTACCAACCATTTGGATATGGAATCCATTGAAGCGCTCAACTTGGCGTTGGATCATTATGAAGGCACGTTGCTTTTTGTCAGCCATGACCGCGAATTTGTATCTTCGTTGGCCACTCGGGTTATTGAAATCAAAGGCAACACGTTGATTGATTTCAAAGGCACTTATGAAGAGTACTTGGTTAGCCAAGCGAATTAATTTCCGACGTTTTACCCAATTTAAATAGTATGAAAGCCTGAGATGTGCAGCAGTTGCATCTCGGGCTTTTTTGATTCTCCTGCATGCTAATTCTTCTTGTTCTCCTCACCGCTGTTTATCGTTGTGCGCGTCGGCGCTTTAATATTTCTTTCTGTTTACGCGACTGTCCGCAAGATTACTTAGTTTCTGTGCTCTATTGATGCATATCGCTGAGTAATGGCCTTTTAAGCCTTATTCCGTTTTGATTTCTCTTTGATAATGCTCCGCGCTTTTACTGGTTTCTTTTCTTTAGAATGAGTAGTCTGGGCGCGTCTGCCCAATTTTATAGGCGATAATCCAAAAGAACGGAAAAATAACAATGGATGATAAAAATAATATTGATGATGAGCTGGTCGCTCCTCTCGAAAATTTCTTAAATTTAACCAATGGTGGCTTGAATTTAAACGATATTGCGTCAACTCGGGCCATTATGGAGCACAGCGCTGCGGCGACTAAGGCGTCAATGCCGGCGGTGGAGGGTGTGAGTGTTAATGATCTGAAAATCCCCGGTCCAGAAGCCGCTGATGATGTCGCTGTTCGTGTATATGAGCCGGTCAATCKMGMYGCWMSRNYTGNYTSMSYKGCTNKTSGNYKCRMRSCGSTGNWTNCGTNWYARRMAKTNMTKSMMGRYGWSGWTGNKGRYGRCNWMSGCAKYRKKCKSGTSRWYKKCAATNRYSWGSWKRTRWSKGWGSANRTMKCGRMTMRMKYMWRASMATSSGTNWMMSRKSGYSGTKWGAYKATTGNCNNWAWGCGNGCCSYTAAATGGTTAGCAAAACAAGAGAAAGCCCTGAATATAGATACGTCTCGTATTGTTATTGGTGGTGCGAGTGCTGGAGGCGGTTTAGCGGCAGGGCTGGCCTTGATGGCGCGGGATCGCGCCGAAGTCGACGTGGCCTATCAATTACTCATTTACCCCATGATCGATGATAAAAACTTAACTCAGGTCAGTGACTCGACACCGGACACGTTTGTCTGGACTCGGGAAAGTAATTTGTTAGGTTGGCGTTGTTATCTCGGTGCCGAACCTGGTGGAGACGATGTTTCGCCGTATGCAGCAGCCTATAGAGCGTCAGATTTAACAGGCTTGCCACCGGCGTTTGTTTCAGTAGGGGATCAGGATTTATTTATCAGTGAAGACATCGAGTACGCCCATCGCCTGGTACGTGCTGGTGTAGCCACAGAGTTGCACGTCTATCCGGGCGGTTATCATGCGTTTAATGGCTTTGCTCCGTCTGCGGATATTTCGAAACGGTTTAATTCAGACCGGGACGCGGCATTGAAGCGCGCGCTTCATGGTTCGCGCTAATGATTAAAAGCAGTACTTCAAGTAATAATAAATAGAAAGGCTGGAGTAAAAATAATGGCTAGGTTTACAGATAAAGTGGTTGTGATTACGGGCGGTGCCGGAGGGATAGGGATTTCGGCGGGGCAATTGTTTGCTGATGAGGGGGCAAAAGTATTATTGGTCGACCTTGATGAGCAAGCGTTAGGCGCGGCCGTGGATCAGATCGGATCGAAGCAAGTAAGTTATTGCGTAGCGGATGTGACTCAAGCGCAACAAGTACAACGTTATGTTGATACTGCGGTTGAACGTTATGGCGCCATTGATTGTTTTCTTAATAACGCTGGGGTCGAAGGAGTTCTTAAACCGATCACAGATTATCCTGAGGACGTTTTTGATAACGTGATCGATGTGAATTTGAAAGGCGTTTGGTTGGGGCTTAAATATGTTATGCCTGCGATGGCTGCGGGCGGTGGTGGCAGTATCGTTATAACCTCGTCGGTGGCAGGGGTAAACGGTGGTCCCGGTCTTTCGGCTTATGTGGCCAGTAAGCATGCGGTCATTGGTTTAATGCGGACCGCGTCGAATGAAGGGGCTGGGAGTAATGTGCGTGTTAATACGGTTAATCCTAGCCCTGTCGATACACGAATGATGCGTGCTTTGGAGGAGTTTGCCGCACCGGGTGCAGCAGAGCTTGCGAGAAAGAAGTTCGAAGCAGGGATTCCATTAAAGCGCTACGCGGAACCAAAAGACGTAGCAAACATCATGGCCTTTCTTTGTAGTGACGAGGCTAGCTTTTGTACTGGGGGCGTGTACATGGTTGATGGTGGCAGTACGTCTTCAAGGTAAGTGGGTAGCGTGGTTTAAGAGCGACACCAAAAGCCCCAGAAATATCTGGGGCTTTTTTTAAGAGTTGATTTTAAAAAGCAGGCTTTATGCGGGTTCTTGTTGCAGGGCTTTTTCGGCTTTTAAGGTGGCTGTGATGCGTTCGCGCAATTGGGGTTTAAGGATTTTGCCTACGGGATTTCTTGGGATTAGGTCAATGATTTCCAAGCGTTCGGGAAGTTTATAGACGGCGATGCTTTTCTCGCGCATAAAGGTGGTGAGGTCTGCGAGAGTTAAGGTTTGTTCTTGTTTAGATTGTGGCGTTGACGGCTCTATTGACGGCTCTATTGACGGCTCTATTGATGGTTCTGTTGAAGGTACTATTGTCGGTACTATTGTTGGTACTACGTAGACACAAATTCGTTCACCTAGGCGTTCGTCTGGCATGGCCACTGCGGCAACGTCCAACACTAACGGATGGGCTTGGAGCATGTTTTCTATTTCTTGCGCACTGATATTTGTGCCGCCTCGAATGATGATGTCTTTGCAGCGATCAAAGAAACTCACRTAGCCGYCTTCTTCTATACGAAACAAGTCCCCGGTGTAGAAGTAGCCCTCAGAATCGAAAGAGCTTTTTGAAATATCATCGCGACGGAAATAGCCTGGGAATACATTAGGCCCCTTGTATGCCAATTGGCCGATTTGCCCAAACTCGGTTAATGTTTTGCCAGAATCTAAATCCACTACTTTTATTTCAATGCCTTTGATGGGGCTTTCGTCGCGCCGAATACTCCAGTTAGGAAAGAAGCGAGCACGCTTGTTAACGTCGGGGATATCTTCAGCCCCGGACATGATTGCTGTGCCCTCGGTTTGTCCCCAGGCGCATCCTATGTCAACACCCCAGCGTCGCTTGAACTCTTCCAATGACCACACGGAGGGGGGCGCTGAGCCAGTCATTATTTTTTCCACCGTATCGAAATTCAACTGTTCGACGTCTGGGTGCTTGAGGATCATGTTGAGTAGGGCGGGAACCAAGACTGATGTGGTAATGTTTTCGGTTGCCATTTGTTTAAAAAACACATGGGCATCGAAGGGGTGGTGAAATACGGTGGTGCCTGCGGTGTATAACCAGTTGACTAGCCCGATCGCAACCCCGGTCATATTGACCATTGGGGCGGTGCAGAGCGTTACTTGGCATTTATCCCCCCAGGTGCCCAGGGTCTTCTCCATGACTTGTACTTGAGCGATCCAGTTGTTGTGGCTCATCGGGCAGCCTTTAGAGTTTGACTCCGTGCCAGATGACCAACACAAACTAAAGATCTCGTCGGCATTAATGTCTATGGCGTCCAGGGTTGCAATGTCTGCTTGGACGCAGGACATGTCCCTGAGCTCAGCAAGTGAGATTGAGTGTCGTAAGGCAGGGTGTTGATGGTTATTTTTTTTGACCATGTCCAAATGTTCAAAACCCGCAAAAACATCGACGCTGATGTACGCTGTTGCTTGGGTTAATTCACAAATGTAATTGAATTCCTTGGCCCGCCATTGCATGGGAAGTGGCGAAAATAGCGCACCAATTCGAGCCAGAGCCATGTAGATAAGGGTGAGCTCCCAGATGTTAGGAAGCTGAACGATCACAATGTCGTCTTTGGCGATGCCTTTTTCGAGTAATCCAGTGGCTACCGAATCAATATATTTATCTAAGTCTGCATAAGTAATTCGTTGTGGCGCTAAGCCGACTAATTGTTCTTTATTCAGTGGGTCAACGAGGGCAATTCGATCGGGGTAATCACGGACATTATTTTTGAATAGGTCTATTAGTGTATGTTTGCCCCAGGTACCTGCTTGGGTATAAGTTTCAATATCTTTTTTGTTCGCGAGGATCATGTTAATTCCTTTTAAGAGCCCTAAGGCGATCGGTTTTAAAGTGGYCAATAGATGTGGCGTTTGGCGTTCCTTAGCCCGTCAGCGTTTACGGATTGTATAAGCTTTGTCTAGTGTATATTTTTGTTTGTGGTGTATCCCCTAAGCGAAACGATACGTTGCCCTGGTGCTGGTGCTGGTGCTGGTGAATTCCGGACAAGAATCTCTCGGGGCGCAGTGGATTCATTAGGGCGACAGAGTGTAAACGGACTTCTATTCTTTAGTAAACCATCAATTAAATCAATGAGTGAGTCAGTGATGCCAGGTGCAAGTCAAACCCTGCTTAGCGTTGACGCGTTACCGTTTCAGGCACCTGCGCCGGAATATAATCACCTGCGTTTTGATCTGTTGTCGATGGTGGGGGGGTTGTTTTTATTTAGCGCGGCCTTTCTCTGTTGTTTTTATTTTATTGAAGAAGATGCTTATATCTATTTTCGCTTTGCGGAAAATATCGCGCAGGGCGAGGGTTATGTTTTTAATGTTGCCGGGGCGCGAGTTGAGGGGGGGAGTTCGCCGTTGTGGCTGCTTTTTTTGACCGTGTTGGTGGGCAGTGGGTTGCCTACGGTAATGGCCTCAAAGCTGCTAGGTTTTTTGTTTGGTTTTTCGACTGTAGTGTTGGTTTATGCCACGGCGTTGCAACTTTCGATTAATCGCCATTTAGCGTTAGCCGCTTCTTTGACTCTGTGTTTGTTCAGCCCGTTTTTATATTGGGCGAATGCTGGGCTTGATACGCCGTTGTATAGTTTTGCTTTGCTCGGTTTTGTGGGGTGTCTATGGAAAGCCAACAAAGTTGTGCTGAGTATCGCAACATCGTTGACATTACTGGCTCGCCCAGAAGCCTTGCTTGTGGTTGTCATTGCGGGTTTATTAGCCGTGTTGTTGATTCGCGATAAACGTCAGCAACGTGTGTTGGCGTTGGTGCTAGGAGGGGGGAGTTACGGGCTCTATTTGCTGTTTCGGCTTTGGTACTTTAATGATTTACAGATTTCCCCTTTTTATGCGAAGCCTCAGTTGAGAGGGTTCTCTTGGAGTAATCTCTTCTTTGTTGTATACAATTATAATCTCTACTTTATCTGTCTTGGGTTTCTTTTGGCGCCTTGTTTAAGTGCTTGGAAGAAGAGCCATCGCGATTACATTTTTATAACGTGTGTCGCGTTGCTCGTGAGTGTTCATTTTGCGAGTTCGAACTTTGATATAAAAATGTATCACCGCTTTTTCGTGCCCTGCATTCCGTTGCTGTTGGTGTTGTGTGCGTTTTCGGGGTCGCTTATTATTGAACGAATTGATGGTCACTTCGGTCAACGATGGCGTACGGTCGCAGTTGTGATTTTTTGTGGCGCTGTATTGAATACTGTCTGGGTTCCCAGTCCGGCACCTTTTTATCAAACCAAAAATGGCGTGAATCCATTGCTTAATGGCGCGGCACTTTATTTTGATCCTGGTTTCGATGCGATGGGTTTCTTTGATTCCTTGAAAGATGTTCATGTCGATCGTAGCGTATCAATGGGCCATCAATCCAGGGCGCTCAGGAATTCTATGTTTTATATGAATTACCAAGCGCAAGTAGGCTTGTTTGTTAATGATGTGGCACCGAAAGGTGCGCTTGTGGCGTATGATCAAATGGGACAAACCGCGTATTTTAGTGGTCGGGATAAAACCTATATCGATATGTTAGGCATAATGGATAAGCGTATCGGTCGATATTATTTTATTCAGCAGGGGAGTAATCATTGGATCAATAGTCAATACCTTGGTCTATTGAACGTGCTCAACAATGACCAGCCCGAAGTGCTTCTAAGTAATGAGCTAGAGGCGTATATATTGAATCAAAAACCCGATCTTATTCTTATTAATTCCATCGTCGCAAACTTTGTCCCCGACAGCCTTGCCAGAATACTAAATGATTCCTTGGTCAGTAATTCAGATTACGTGAAGTGCGGCGTTATCGCTCACTTGGTCACGGTTTATAAACGAAAAGACGTAATACTGGGTTTGCCTGAAAAGCGTTATGGGGATTTTGAATTTGAACCGGTCCAAACTGGCGAGTCCTGTTTTTAGTAGGAATTTTCAAAACTACATTGTCGTTTCAAAATTTTTGATGGCCTGTTTGTTCCAGTGTCTACAGCGGGTAAGTATTTACAGGGGGGCAGTGTTTACAGCGGGTCAGTTGGAGCTGGACGTTAGGGCTCAGGAAAAATTATCGGGGTCGATGAAGCTTGCCACGGCGCATATTTCTTCATGATCACTGAATACTGCGTACTGTTGAGGTAACGGTTTAACCATTGTTGTATGGATGGATAGGGGGCTTGAAAGAACCAGTCTTTGTCTACATGAGCAAATTGGCGAATAAACGGCAGGATAGCCATGTCTGCTAACGTGGGAGTGCTGCCAAAGAGCCACTGGCTTTGCTGTAATTGATACTCCAATTTATCAATAAAAAGTAGCGCTTGTGCTCGGTACTCTAACTGGGAGTGTTCGGGGTAGCGCTCGAAATATTTATAACGATCAAGGAGTGGCTTGAATGCGAAGTCATTCTCCTCTATCAGCTGGTTCAGAGCTTTCTGAGTGGTGTCGCCTTGAGATTKTGCYGCCCAGTCGGCTGGGTCGTGTTGTGCGATCGCCCAGCGCATAATGTCGATGCTTTCATCAATTATTTGTTGGTCAAGCTGCAATACTGGCACGGTTGCTTTGGGGGAGATTTGAGTCATCTCAACCGGTTTGTTTCTTAATACCACTTCCCTAAGTTCGACGTCTATTCGGCTGTAAGTGAGTGCAAGGCGGGCTCTCATGGCATAAGGGCAGCGACGAAATGAGTATAAGATAGGGCTTGGAGGCATTGAAATCTCGTTATGTTTAAGGCAGCGTAATAATCGGCTGATCATTAGGAATACTATAGGAATTGAAGGGCCAGGAGTAGATAAACCAAGGTTTTCTAGTCGCTTGTGTGGTTTTCTTAAGTGTAATTAAAGCTGTTGTTTTCTTGCGCTAGGCATCTTTTACGCTAATAGTGTTAATTCAAGTGATTTACGCGTTTTAATGTTGTGGCGTCGAAATGACCAAATCAGCTATGTTAGAAGCGTGTGGATAAGCGATAGACTAGTTCTTAGTGCTGGCCCTAAGAGCTATCAATAACGATAAGAATCGATTGATGTTGTGCTCAATGACCGAAAGAGGGAATCATTAAAATAAGCGTATTAAGTAGATAATAGTGTTTATCTCGCGCCACAGAGTGCTGGTTAGATATGGTTGTTGTTAAAGTATGTTGCGGGTAGTGGTTGTATTGAGTTATTGCAGCTTGTTGTTAKAGGAAGTAACCATAAGCGTTGGATCTGTTTTGTCTCGATGGAACGAGGCTCGAGTGAGACCCATTAAATAATATAAAAATAAATATTTATAGGGAGCTTAAAATGAGATCTATCAATAAGTGTTGTCCTGTGGTTTTTAACGGTTGTTTGTTTTTTCTTGTTTCTTTAATCATTTCTCCGATTCACGCCGCCGACCAATACGAGCCTATTGATTGGCATATCCCTGTCAGTAAATTTTCTGAATTTGGGTTGGATTATCAGAAGGTCGCGCAAATCACTAATGACGGTTTAATGGTGGTCGTGGCAAATCCGCAGGATTTTACCTTTTGGAATGCGCGTAATAAAGCCTGGCAAGAATATAAGAATAAAAAGATAGATTATGTGGTGGCTGTTATTGATGCGCCTGTGGATGAGATTCGAGAGATGGTCTGGGATTTAGAGTCGCAGGAAAAATTTTCGCCCTTATTAAATGACACGACCATCCTGAGTACCGACGGAAATATACGCATTGGTAAGTATGAACAAGAGATCAAAGTGCCGATTATAAAGATCGTTAGTGATTTTATCGTTCAGTTTAATAAGTATGATGATGGTGATGTAGGCATGGTGTTGATCGATGAGGGGGATATTGAATCCTTCTACCATTATTGGGAGTTTTTCCCTTTGGGGGAGAATAAAACGTTGACTGTGCTCAGTGGTTGGCAGGACATAGAGAGTGCGTCGTTCATGCTAAAGGTGTTGCTTAGTGCAGAGCCGGCATTGGGTAAAGTGTTTCCTATTTTAACCATGTATGAACGTTTAAGGCAGTTTCGCGACGAGGTCGCTAGGCGTCACCCCGATCGAGCGCCTGCAAAAGATGACAGTCGATACAGTATTCGTACTGCCACAGGGTATATTAATGACAATAAAGCACTCGACCTTCAAGAGTTAAAAAAATTAACCCAGTTAGGCAATGTGCAGTTCTATCAAACGGCCAAGAATGTATCCCACGATGGTAAAGTCACCGAGATCAGCCAAGTTAGTGCGCTGGAGTATATCCCTTTGCCTAAGAGTGCGATCCAGCCTTTGCTAAGTGATTTCAATAGCCTTGTTGAATACAATGAGTTGACCTACGGCTGGTTTGATAGAGACTCGACGGGGGAGGATTGGGCCTTTTTGGAGCTTGCTGTACGCATTGGTCCGTTTCGCGTGCCGGTTGATATTTATTTGATTCAAGAGCAGGTGGATGAAGACAGGATGCGGTTTTTTACCGCAGACCATTCCTATATGTACCCRCTYACGGGGCAYATTGAGTTTGTYGAGTTGCCCGATAATGAAGGCACTATTGTGGGCGTTAATTTTGGCGGGGTAGTGGGGCCTGATGCGTCTTTTATTTTTAAAATGGCGCGTTATTTACCTTTTCATAATGTGTTAATTGCAGCGGCCTATGCCACCGTCACCGCAGATAGTATGGAGGCCTGGGTGGTGGAGCGTGTCGCGAAAGATAATTATAAGCCCAGTGATAGTGTGGTTAGTAATTTGTAGCGTCAATGGGTGTAGTTGCGCTGTTTGGTTTTTTTTGTTTTGTAGTGCAGAATGACTGTGGCGCTGGCGTAGTCAAAATATAACGACGCTTATTTATGCGCTCCCTTTGCTCACGATTAAACGTGTGTGGGCATTTACTACAAATAAAAAAGGATGCCGCAATGGAAGCTGGCTTGCAGATGATATTTGCCTCCTATGGATGGCAAGAAGATGTGGATGATGGCCAGGTGTATAAAGAAGAAGTGGCCATGGGCGTGGCCGCTGAAGCCTTGGGTTTTAAAACCCTTTGGCCTGTAGAACATCATTTTTTTGATTATTCTTACTGCCCCGATAATTTATTGTTTCTTGCACATATGGCTGCTGCCACCAAGACTATCAATTTAGGCACTGCGGCTATTATTCTGCCTTGGAATGATCCGCTTCGGGTGGCTGAAAAGGTCTCTATGTTGGATCATCTTTCGGGCGGGCGAATGCGACTTGGTTTTGGCCGGGGTTTATCCCAACGCGAATTTGCGCCTTTTCGAGACATTGAAATGGGTGAGAGTAGGGCGCGCTTTGATGAGGCCGCACCTTTGGTTGTGGACGCGTTGGAGTCGGGGTTTTTTGAAGGCGCAGGGACTTATTACCCTACACCGCGTACTGAAATTCGCCCACGACCCAATAAATCATTTAAGGATCGTCTTTATGCGGTGGCAAACTCCGATGATTCAGTGGATTCGTGCGCGAAAATAGGCGCGCGAATGGTGATGTTTGCTGAAACAGATTGGAAAAAGCGTTTGCCTAGCATCGATCGACATCGTCGGAAATATTGGGAGTGTCATGATAAAGAGGCTCCGCCCTTAATGATATGTGACTTTACCTATTGCGATGAAGACGCTGACTTAGCCGCTCAGCGCGCAGAAAAATATTTGGCGAGTTATTTGGCCAGTATTTTGGATCATTATGACTTGATGGGAGATCATTTGGCGGAAACCAAAGGCTATGAGCGCTATGGGGCTCAAGCCGCTGCATTAAGAGAAATGGGTTTTGATAAGTATGTAACCGGGTTTTTGGCGTCGAATGCCTACGGCACTCCAAACCAAATTCTAGACGCGCTTAGAGCACGCTATGAAGTCGTGGGGCCTTTTGATATGGCAACCTGCTTTCGCTTCGGTGGGATTCCTTTCGAACAGGCTCAAGCCAGCATGAAGTTATTTGCCGAACGAATAATTCCAGAGATAAGTGAATGGACTTRATGTTGTAAAAGCCAGYGTGTATGAATGAATCGAAAAGGCGCCTCAATTGTGGCGCCTTTTTAATGTTAAATAATCGTGTATTGCATTGGGATCTTGAGGGTTGTTGAATTAAGCGCTATAGCTGCGGGCAGCGGTTTAAATTTCTTTAGCTTTTTAACCGCTCTAAGTGCTGCTTTATCTAAGGTGAAAAATCCGGAGGACCCAATCACTTTAATATCGGTTAGCGTGCCGTCTTTTTGAATGCTGAACTGTATGATTACTTCGCCTTGTTGGTCGCGTTTTTTTGCTTTCAGTGGGTAGTATTTGTTTTTTTCAATGGAAGCGAGTAATTCAAAATAGTAAGCCGAATCAGGTGAGATTGTGTTGGCTACTGCGGTCTGCTGTTGGGTTTGTTGAGCGAGATTGGCCGCTGTATTGTTGGGTTTGTTTTGTGTTTCTGTAGTTGATGTTTCTGTAGTTGATGTGGCTGTAGTTGATGTGGTTGTAGTTTTTGAGACTTCGGTTTTTTCTAAAGGGCGCTGTTTTTCAGGTGGCTCTTTAACCGTTTGCTTAACGATTTTTGGTGGTTCTGGCTGTGTTTTTTTAGGGGGCGGAATTTTTGCGATCAAAGGTTTGATGATCTTGGACTCGGGGGTTCTTGCTTCTTCTACAGGGGGTTCTACTTTTGGGGTTTCTTGCGCCAATGTTTCGGGTTCAATCTCCTGGATTGGTTCGGGTGTTGTTTCTTGCTTTATTGCAGGTGCTTCAGTCGGAGGCTCTTGCGTATCCGGTACAACCTCAGACACGCTTTGTTGTAGCGTAATGTGGCGTATTGAAATGGACGCCGGTAATGCATCTTCTGCGATAGGCATGTCTGTATCGCTAAATTGAATCAACGTGAAAAGTACCGCTAGGTGGAGCGTACTGGCAACAAAAAATGCGTAAAGAGAGGAGCTGTTGGTTTTTAGTTGCATCCGAGCGAAGCCTACCTTGAACTCGATTCGTGGGTTGCTATGGCGATGTTGTTTAAGTGATAGCGTTTGGTTAAGTTTAGAATCTCGATGAAGCCTTCAAAATTGGCTTGCTTATCGATTTTTAAAAGCAACGGGGTTTCTAAATTTAAACCTTCTAATGTGGAATCAAGTGCTGATAGGGTTGTTGGATTGTCCTGATAAAATAAATCACCGTTGGGTGTCACTTTAATTTCTATCGTCTCTAGCTTAACTTCGGTTTGACTTTGATCGCCGTTGGGAAGGTCGATTTTTATTTTACCTTGAGTGATAAAGCTGGCCGTGGTGAGGACAATCGCGAGCAACACCAACATTATATCGATGAAAGGAATCACATTGATGGTTTCGAAAGGTTTCATTGTTACAGCCTTACTGGTCGTTGGTGTCTTGAAGCACTTCCCATCGGGCTTTGACGACTTCCACTTTACGCAATAGGCCGTTGTAAAAAAGCACTGCTGGGATCGCAACCACGAGTCCGAGTGCTGTTGCCTTAAGGGCCAAGGCCAAGCCCACCATAATGCCTTCTACTGATACTTGGCCGTTACTGCTTCCTATCTCATGGAAGGTCAGTAGGATTCCGCCTACAGTGCCGGCTAAGCCTACGTAAGGGGCATTGGCTGCGATGGTGGAGATAAGGGTTAGATTCTTAGTCAGYTCGATGTCGAGCGTTTTAATGTGGYTGTAYTGATTRAGGTCGACTTTRTTTAGAAAAAGGATACGTTCCACTGCGGCCCAAACCACCAGAAAACTCATCAGTGAAAGAATGCCGATCACTACAGGATCTAGGCCGACCTTTAACAATTCAATCAAGAGGAACTCCTTAACATGCGTGGGCTACGGGCCWTGAGCYGATGACCGTTATGGTTCAATTTGGCAGCCTGTAATGGGGGGGNTATTGAGGCATGCTCAAATCCTGGCCAAGGATACGTTTAATAAGGGGTTAGTTCGATGTGGCATATTGTCGCAGAACCGCGTAAGCATTTGTTTTGCATTCGTGTCAAGACTATATTCCCTGATTATCGTCTAAATTGGCTGCGACAGGGTGCGACAAATTGCCACGCGACAATATGCCCTATTGCAAAAAGGTGCTCCACTTCTCAAAATTCACCCCATCGAAAAGCATTAGTTAAGGAAGTAGAAATGAAGCAAGAGCAGTTGTTTTTGTTAGGATTGTTAACCTTAGGCGCCGGTGCCGTAGTGGCAGAAGAGATTCGCAGCCTGGATGTCATTAGTGTTACAGCAAACAGGGAAGCCAAAACATTGGCTGAAACAGCCGCTAGCGTCGGGGTAATTGATAGCGAAGATGTTGAGTTACGCAATCCTGGGCATGCTGCTGAGCTTTTAAATCATATTCCAGGGGTGAACATTGTTCAGCTTGGAAGCTCGGGTCAGGGTACTGTGGCGCAAATAAGACAGCCCATTTCCTATGGTCCGCGTTACCTTTATCTTGAAAACGGCATTCCTACTCGTTCAGCCGGGTTTTTTAATCATAATGCTTTGTATGAGGTGAATATTGGCACAGCGGATGGCGCTGAAGTGTTTAAAGGGCCGGGTTCGGCACTTTATGGCAGTGAAGCGGTTGGGGGGATCATTAATATCCTTTCGGGGCAGAAGCCTGAGTATGATTTACTCCAAATAGGGGTTGAAGCCGGGCAATTCGATTGGTATCGAACCCAAGTAAGAAGTCAGAAAGTGACCGAGAAGGGCGGCTTTACTGCCGATGTAGATGTTGTTAGCAGTGCGGGCTGGCGAGAAAACACCGAGTTTGATAAGGCCGCGTTTACTACGTCTTGGCATACTAAGGTCGGCGATGATGTTCGTATTAGTACTTTGTTCACCGGTTCTGTGCTTAATTTGAATACGGGTGGTTCTGGACTTAGAAAACCGGATTTCGATGAAGACCGAGAACAAGCAGGTAATCTAGTCGGCTTTAGGGATGTGAGTGCGTTCCGGTTGTCCTCAGCGATTGAGAAAGACATTGGCGAGAATGGCTTGCTGAGTATTAATCCTTTTATCCGAAGTAACGAACTCGACTTTATTGCGCATTGGCGATTGAATACGGGACGTAAGCAACCCAGCAGAAGTACGGGTGAGTTAGTTCTGGATTCCCAAGACGCTCATATTAATGAAAGTGGTCATGACTCCATTGGCGCGCTGATTAAATACCGGCTCCATACCAGTGAAAAGTCCACGTTTACTTCCGGTGTGGATTTGGAATACACCAAAGGGGATGTAAAGCAGACCTATATTGTCCGAGCAGATGATGGCGTTGATCGCTTTTGGCTGGCGTACGCTGACGCTGGATTACTTTATGATTTTGACGTGGATTTTACTGCTTTTTCGCCTTAYRYYCWRTYTKWGCAKGARMTAANSWKWTCRGCKKSAGRTGCMANNARRYMTMCRKYAMSWTAACKKKCASWAWKATTANGNTAATAATATAAGCAATGTTTTTGAAGACGATCCGTTGACGCCTGATATCGATGAGGGGCTGCACCTTCGTCTCGACGATACTGAAGTTGATTTGGATCATCTAAGCCCTAAGTTTAGTTACACCTATGCATTGAGTGAAAATGCGGTGACTTACGGTGCGTTAAGGCGTGGATTTCGAGTGCCGACGTCGGGTCAGTTGTTCCGGTCGGGTGAAACTGAAGACTCGGCGGAAGGTCTAGAGCCTGAAATCGTTAATAGTCTGGAGTTTGGGGTCAGAGGGGATGCTAATAGCAAGTGGGCGTATGAAGCCGCAGTATACTATCTCCAAGGCAAAGATGAGATCGTGCGTGTGGTTAATCAAGATACGGGGTCGAGCCGAAATGAGAATACCGGTGAGACTAAGCATTACGGCCTTGAGTTAGGTTCTACCTATCAATTTTCGTCAACGTTAAGGGCAAGCTTTGCTTATAGTTATTCGAAGCATAAGTTTGTTGATCGGGAAGGTTTTGATGGCAATGAGCTACAGCTCGCGCCCCATGATGTTGCTAATATTCAGGTTGCCTATGAGCCGGACCTATTACAAGGTGGACAGCTTGTGGCTGAGTGGGCGCATCAAGGTGAGTATTTCCTTGACGACGAGAATACTGAAACGTATGCAGGGCACCGTTTGTATAATCTGCGGGCTAATTACTACGTGGGTTTACAATTTGAGCTGTACGCTAAATTGTTTAACGTCACGGATGTGAAGTGGGCAGAGACAGTGAACGAGTTTGGTAACTTTACTCCGGGACGACCCAGGACTGCGCAATTCGGAATGAAGTATACTTTTTAAAAGTTGATTCGACGTATTTCCCTCGTGGGTAATCAGGCGATGAATCTCGGCGTCAAGGATGGCGCTGTGTTTGAACAAGGATGTTCACTTTTTCTGTTTTGTTTTTAATTTATTAGTTCTAAAAATGACTAGGGGATATACACGACGTGAAGTTTTATCGAACGTTTAATCTTTTGCTTGTCGGTCTAGGGTTGCTATTAAGTGCGTATAACGTCACTGCGAACCCTGCCTCTGGTCATGCGACCTCAAGCCATGGCAAAACATCCAGCGCAACACAGCTGTCAAGTCACGCACAAGCGCAATCCCCTAATTTAAATCAATCAACCTCACCGACGGCTTTTTTTGATGCTAAAGGCCGGTTGTGGACCACTTGGATTTTTGGCCAGTTTCTGTATGTGAATTATTCAGATGATTCCGGTGCGACCTTCAGTAAGCCCGTAAAAGTTAACGTTCAAGCTGAAAAGATTTCCAGCAATCCAGAGGCTCGACCTAATATTGTTGTCGCGAACAATGGCAATGTTTATGTGAGYTAYGCGCAAAAYCTTAAGAAACGRTTTTCTGGGAATGTTCGATTTAGTCGTTCGGTYGAYGGCGGAAACAGCTTTTCAGCGCCGATCACTGTGAATGACAACTTGGAATTGATCGGCCATAGTTTCCCTGTTTTAACCGTCAATGCCGAAGGGACTTTGTATATGGCTTGGTTGGATTCGCGAGATAAAGTRGCCCATAAGCGTGCTAACGCGGGCGATAAAGATTTCATTGGTTCGAGTGTTTATTACGCCGTGTCTCAGGATGAAGGGCGTAGCTTTCAAGCCAATGCAGTACTCCAGCAACACAGCTGTCAGTGTTGTCGAATATCWGTGGCGTTAGATCAGCAGCAACACCCTGTTTATTTATGGCGGCATATTTTTGATAACAGTATTCGTGATCATGCCTTGGTACGGTTTACGACTGAAACCGAATTAAGTTCAATAATGCGTGCGAGTAATGATCGCTGGGCAGTGAATGCTTGTCCTCATCATGGACCGTCAATCAGTATTGATAATCAAGACGATTATCATATGGTTTGGTTTACCCAAGGAGACGCGAGAAAGGGCAGTTTTTATGCTTTCTCCGAGACTTCAGGCGAAGGGTTTTCGGAGCCTGTTGGGCTTGGAGAGGACCCGCAGTCGGCTCAGCACCCYCATGTGTTAGCGTTTAATAAAGACGTCTATATTGTATGGAAGTCATTTGATGGGGTAAAAACCACGCTTTTTGGCATGAAGTCTGAGGATCGCGGCCGATCATGGGGGGAAGCCTACACCATCGCAGAGACTCAGAACGGGTCGGATCATGGCTTCTTGATTCACAACGGCCAATACATGTTTGTTTCTTGGCATACCGCTGACCAAGGCTACCGTTTACTTAAAGCCGATCCGGTGAAGTCAGATAAGTTTGTCTCGTTTGCTTCGCTACCGTCGCAGGCGCAATAATGATGGATCGATTATCGCTGCTTGTTTATTGTCTCTTGTTAGGGCTATGCAATGTTGCATGGGCTGAGTCGGAGCGTTCTTCAATGCTTAAGTCTGAAGCGCTTGAGTCCTTAGCACTGAACACCGCAACGATTAAACCCTTTGTCCGAGGCAGTATGAAGGGGATTGAGTCTGCCAGGAAAGGCCAGCAATTTATTGTTAGCTTATGGTCCATTGATTGCCCTTCGTGTTATGAAGAGYTGGCCATGTGGCGCAGTTTAAAAGAAAAGTACCCGGCACTGGATGTGGTGCTTATCTCTACTGATGACCTTGAGTTACAACAAGACGTGCAGGAAGTGATTGATCAATTAGGCGTCGGGAATCTAGCCTTATGGCAGTTTTCGGACTCGTTCGCTGCTGCGTTACGTTTTGAAATCGATTCACGTTGGTCCGGCGAATTACCCCGGACTTATTTCTATTCTGCAACGGGCGAGTCAGTGGGGCGCAGCGGTGTTGTTGAGCAGAGTAAAATAGAAGCTTGGATCGAACAGAATACCCAGTAGCGAATTGAATAAAGCGTTGAGTATTGAGTTGAAAATAAGGCCTTCAGAGAATCATTCTTTGGCCGTATTGTTTTATTTAAATGGGTTTTATGAATGCCGCTCAAGCAGATCTACAGTGAATCGACAGTCGCTTGAGGCTTTTGATTGAGAGCAGGGAGTTTGCTTTGTACGATTTGAATAATCGACTCCTCTGTGAGTAGCCCGCCTTCAATTTTCTTGAAAATAGTGCCCGTACTGTCGATAAAGTAACTCGAGGGCAGGCCACGTACATTGTACTTTTCTGCTGCCTTCCATTTCTTATCTAATAATACTGGAAATTTAAAACCTCTTTTTTCAATGTAGGCGCGTGCTTTTTTGGCAGAGTCGCCGGTATTGATTGTAAGCACCGTCAGCCCCGCATCTTTAAGCGCAAGATGGGCTGCTTCGATTTCAGGCATTTCTTTAATGCAGGGCTTACACCATGTGGCCCAAAAGTGGAGCAACATCACTGGACTGTCATAGTCGGAACGTGATTTTTCGTCGCCATCGAGAGATGGCAGCGTAAAGTCAGCGGCTTGATTCGCTGTGGGGGGTGCAGAGTGGGCAACGCTACTAGAAAGCACTAGCGCCGTGGTGATTAAYATGGCGTTGAGCGCTGGCRKGATCGAAAAAGCTTTAAACGTGTACATTTGATACCAACGATTTTAATTTAAACGCCATGTCTTGAAATTCAACCATTAAAAACTAGTTTTGAATGCTAGTTTTTAATGGCGGTTTTGCATTACTTAATGGGCTTAGATCGAGTGAGAAATACCCAGTTGTAGGCCGTATCGAGACACTAGGCTGACTTCATTGACGTCTTGATAGACGGGTAATTGAAGGTGGAAATAGAACCCGGTCTTTTCGGTGGAGTTGAGTTGTACTCCAGGSGTGAGGTAGACCATTGTGTTGCCTGTGCTAGGGACGCCTTCGCCAATAAAYCGGTCCCTTTCYACTTGGCGTGCATTGAGCTGAGTCGACAGTGTCACTCGCTCATTGGCGCGGTAGTTAGAGCCTACCGTCAGTGTTAAATCGYTACCGAACTCATAGTCGAGATCGTTTTCGGTGGTGAGGCGGTATGACGCGGACAAGTAGCTATCGAATTTACGCGGTTGCCATTGGTAGGAATAAAAGCCTGAGAACAGGTAATCCACCGAGCCAGTGCCGGGCATTAATGACGGTTCGTTGATTTCGCCGTCAGAGTTGAGTAATTCGTATTCGCCTGTGGGGAGCTTGATTCCGAACCCACCGGCAAGTAGATGCCGAGTGGTGGTGACGAAGGCATATTTTGCTGTGACCGATAGATCACCTATGCCAGAGGTGCCGTCAGTATTGTTGAAAACAAATTCACCTTCCTCTACTTCAGCGCCTTCTTCCTCTTCGCCTTCTTCTAGGTCTTCGTGTTCGTGACGTCGATCATTTAGAAAAGGCAGTGCGACGGCTACCGATAGGCGTGAGCTAACGCCAAAGGTCAGGTCTAATTGACCCAGGGAGTTGAGCGTACTGATCTCTTTATGATGATCTAGCTCGATTTCGCCGTGCTCAAAGTTTACTTCAGGGGTAAGTACTTCACTGGTGCCTGACGTGCCTTTCTTTTTCTTGTCTTGGGGAAGATAACGGTAAGACAGATCGAGGACTACCTGACCGGGGGCCACTAGGCCATGTTGAGAGCCTGTCACTACGAAACAGTTGGAGGAACCACAACTGGCGTTGGATTGTGCGGTGATAACTAATGCTGCGGGAAATAAAATGGCTTGAGAAAGTCTGCGCTGGAAATTTCTTTTATTAATCATCGATCACTCTAAWTATTAGCTAGTTCAAGGTGCGCGTAGACTAACTGAACWYTAGRGKGTTTTGGATGCGGCATAATGTCGCAGAGGGTGACCGTTGGCTTAGTCGCGGCATAACGATAAAGTGCTTAGGATTTAAGGTCTTAGGGGGTGTCGGCTGGAGGGGCTGACCGCTCAGTCCAAGGGCTTGAGCGGTTCAGTGACGATGGCATGACTGCTGGCAGTATGCGGTCGCCGGGCCGCACGCGTTGGCGTGCGACGAATTATCAGTCAGTGACTAATAACCGTAATGGGCATCACAAAGAGGCTCAACTTTTATGTTGTCGAGTCCTTTTACTGAATCAAACCAAGACTTTAGTGCTTCTCTGTCTTCGTCTGTGGCTGAGCTGTAACGCTCGTTAGACGTGATGAAGCCTGAAAATTCAGTTTCTGTACCAACGCCACCAATCAGTAGGTTTCTTGATTCGATTAGCTGGATTAGGCCATCAAAAAAACCATCTACATCTAATTCTGAATTAGAGTCGATTTCGCATGAAAAGTCGAAACCTAATACTGCAAAATCATCAAGATATAGTTTTTTTCTTAATCGTCGCTTCATTTTAGGGTTAGCCAAAAAAAAATCTCCTAGGGTGAGGTCAGGCTTGATAGGGTGGCCGTAGATGTGTTGTAAAGTACGATGACTCGCGCTTTACAGTGCACTTTGTGCATTTAATTCATGGCCCACAACAGCTATTAGCATGTAATAGTGAAAGTGTAGTCAGGAATCAAAGGCCGTCGGCTTGAAAAATAGGACAGCAATTAGACGTCAACTAGTAGGGAATGGCAAGCGATATTGTGCGCTGACACGACGGGGGGACTATCGGCGGACGAAGGGGGAGTACACCGTGGTGACTCCCTGTTTACTTATAGACGTTGAGTTTAGTGTTTATTGGGTCAATACAAAGCCTTCGTAGCCCTTAGCTGCGCTTTCATTGCATTGGTTGAGGTACATCGGCAAACCGCCTGGGTACATAAGCATCTGCCTTGGCTTGCCCGGGATATTCGCGCCTAAATACCAAGAATCTGCTTTTGGAAACAAGGTCATACTRACTAGGTTGTTGATATTYTCATTCCAMGTTTCTTCGGCGGCTCGYGTSGCTTCGATGCGTTGSACRCCTTGTTCGCGCATATCAGTCAGGCATTTGATAATCCAATCGCCCTGTAGTTCCGCGCAGGTGGGGCCATTGCAAAATCCCGATGGGCTTTGAGGGCCGTAGACAAAGAGTAGGTTCGGGAAGTCGGCGGTGGCGATGCCTAAATGCGTGCGAGCCCCTTCTTCCCAGCGTTGCTTTAAGGTCTCCCCTTGAGTGCCTTTAATATCGATTTGTGTAAGGCCACCAGTAACTGCATCAAAGCCGGTGGCGAGTACTAGAATATCCAGCGCGTGCTCTTCTTGRTCGGACGTGATCACGCCTTTAGGGCTTATCTTTTCAATAGGCGTGGTTTTTAAGTCCACTAATTGGACATTCTTTTGATTAAAGGTTTCGTAGTAATGCTGTTCAAGCGACGGCCGTTTTACGCCGAAAGGGTGCGGRGGYGTYTYGGGTGCGAGTAGTTCGGCGGTGGCGGGGTCATCTATTCGGGCATGGACTTTCCTGCGCCAAAATTCATAGGCTGTTAGGTTGGCTTCTTCATTCATCAATATATCGATGAAGGTATTGCTCCAAAAATTAAAGCCGCCTTTTGCCCAGGCTTTTTCAAATACGGCTTCTCGTTCTTCGGGCGTCACCGCCAGTGCGGATTGAAAATTTATGTCGTAATCAAAGCCACCAAAACTTTCTTTGCGTTTTTGGTAAGTGGCGGGGTAATCGGCTTTCATTGCTTGTTGTATTTCGGGGGTAAATTGACGTTGCTGCATGGCCAGGGCAATGATAGGTGTGCGCTGAAATACCGTGAGGTGGGATGCCTGTTGGCTGGCTTCCTGGATCACTTGTACCCCACTGGCACCATTACCAATCACCCCAACGCGCTTGCCTCTAAARTCGAGCCCTTGYTGGGGCCATTTAGCCGTGTGGTGGCACGGGCCTTCAAAGCTTTCTAGTCCAGGGTAGTCGGGTACGTAATGTTTGGCTGCGAAGCCTGTGCAGAATAATACGAAGCGTGCACGGGTAAATTCACCATCGTCACTTTGGATGTGCCATTGATTATTATCTTGGTCAAATTCGGCAGCCGTGACTCGTTTGTTAAAACTAATGTCTTTGCTGAGGTCGAGTTTTTTATCGACATGCTGAAAGTAAGCTTTGAGTTCCTCGCCACCAGGAAAGCGTTCTTTCCAATGCCAGTCTTTCCAAATTTCTTCCATGGAGTATTCATAGACCGGCACATGAGAATCGACTCGCGCACCGGGATAACAATTCCAATACCAAATACCGCCTAAGCCGGGGGCGGCCTCATAAGCTTTAACTGAAAACCCTAATTTTCTTAAGTGGTGGAGCTGATAYAAACCGGCAAATCCTGCGCCGACAATTAAKACATCTAAATCATTATTTGGGGTGGGTGTTTGATCCGATTGCGCTAATGCCATGATCATTCCTTTTTGCCGGTTAAAATCTTAAATTATTTTTCCGTTGCTTGAATGTTGAACATGTTCAAATTGCAGTACCGAATACAGACTTAGATTAAAAAATCTCAGTACGGGTAAATCAGATTACTTTATCGTTTGCTAAAGATAAAGTGAGCCTGCTCAGGAGGAGGGATGTTTTAAATTTCTGGCCTAGTTTGTGGCGAATAAGTAGGCGGGCGGGTGTTGAGCCCATTCAAATGCTTGTATGGCGTTATTTCCCGTTGCCTATTGACCTTGGACTAAACTCCAGGGATAGCATAGGGGTGTAAATCCTTTAGCCCCTTATAGCGTCGACCCTATAAAGTCTGGCCTGATAAAGATTAATATTGGGATCAAATGGACGATAAGTGGCTATTCAATAGATAAGAGTTGAGTAAAGCAATGCAAATCGGTGAGTTAGCGACATTATGTGGGATACGTATCGACACGGTACGGTACTACGAAAAACAACAATTACTCGCCCCAACCGGGCGTACGGATAGTGGCTATCGAGTTTACTCCGAGGTWGCTCTGCGGGAGCTTAAATTTATTTTACGCGCCAAGACSTTAGGTTTYACGCTTCGGGARATACGCGARTTATTGACCCTRAAGGTGGATCGGGATAATCRGCCGTGCTCGTCRGTSAAAGMGYTHGCSGAGKCRAAGCTGGCTGATATCGAGGGCAAGCTGAATGAGTTAACGCGCATGCATCATGCATTGACCAAGATTACTGGCGCTTGTTGCGGTGGCGATGAGCCCGCCACGGACTGTTCTATCCTCGATGCTTTGGATACACAGGAGCAAACTCATGGAGTTGATTAAACACTTTATTGAATTGAGCTTAGAGTCCGCACCCTTTCTTGTCTTAGGGCTGGTGATTGCAGGGTTAATTAAGGCCTGGGTGCCTACTGAAAGCGTGGCTAAGCATCTCGGCGGTAAGGGCCTGTGGCCTATTACTAAAGCGGCGTTAATTGGTGCGCCACTGCCTTTGTGTTCGTGCAGTGTGATCCCTGTGACCTTAGGGATTCACCGSAGCGGGGCATCTCGAGGWGCTACGGTATCTTTTTTGGTGTCGACCCCTGAAACCGGTGCGGATTCCATTGCGGTTTCTTATGCCTTGTTAGGGCCCTTTATGGCGATTATACGACCCATTAGCGCCATCTCGAGCGCCATACTCTCTGGATTTTTAGTGAGTATGACGAAGCAACCGGCATCCGAACATGCTCAAGAGGAAGTGCATCATTGCTGTTCAAATAATACTGACAAGGCCGAGGCTTCTGAACACGCGGGCAGTACGTCAGAGGAGCAAAAGGTAGACGTCATCAGCAAGACCATTGAAGGGATTCATTATGCTTTCACTGATATTTTTAACAACATGGTGTTTTGGCTGGCGGTTGGATTGGGGTTTGCCGCCTTGGTTGAAACGTTTGTTTCCACCAGTTTTTTACAGCAGTGGGGGAGCGGTTTGTTGGCGATGATCGTGATGGTATTGGTGGGAATCCCCATGTATATCTGCGCTACCGCATCGACACCGGTGGCGGCGGGTTTGTTATTGGCTGGGCTATCCCCCGGTACCGTGTTGGTGTTTTTGTTGGCGGGTCCAGCTACTAATATGGCGACGTTAGCCATTGTTAAAAAGGAGTTGGGCAGCGCTGCGTTAGCCGCTTATCTCGCTGGGGTGGTTGTTGCGGCGATAGGATTTGGTTTGTTGGTCGATCAGCTGGTGCTGGTGTGGGACATTAATATTTTGGCGCAAGTCGATGGCACGCATGAAATGGTTAATCATTGGATTCAGTGGTTAACGGGCGGGCTGTTGGCACTGTTGACGGCTAAATATGGTCTTGAAGTGCTTGGGCGACGCTTTAAAGTAAAAGTCCCTGCTTAATTTCCGTTAGGAGGCCGCAATGGAGCCATTACGCTTTATTGTGTTTTGCAAAATGTTTCTTAGTTGCGTTAAGTCAACCGGTTTTGCAATGTGGGCGTCAAAACCGGCGTCTAGGCTACGCTGAATATCGTCTTGTGTGGTGTCCCCACTGAGGGCGATTATTTCCAGGTCTATCTCCTTTGCGCGGAGGAATTTGACTGCTTCCAGTCCTGATAAATGAGGCATATGTATATCCATGAATACCAGGCCATATTGATAAAGCATTACATAGGCGATGGCTTCTAGACCGTTCTCTGCGATGGTGCACTCTAGGCCTGATTGATTGATGGTTTGGCTAATAAGTTTTTGATTAACGATATTATCTTCGACTAACAATACCGGTAGGTTTGCAGCGTTATTGGGGTGACTATTAACACGGTCAAATGAATGCCGGTCCTCACTCTCCACGTATTCAGAGTTGGCGGCTTGATCATTGTAAATGTTGTTGTCATCAATGGAGTCATTACGTGGCCCTGGGCTTTCGGCATCCACGACTAAGTCACTTTGGTCCGTTGTGTTCGAGCAAGAAATGATTTCAACGTTCTCTAGTGAGCCTGTATCAATGAATAATGTAAAGGTGCTGCCGCGTCCCAATTCGCTTTTAACAACGATATCGCCGCCGAGATTTTGTGCGATATTTTTGGATAAGCTGAGGCCTAGGCCCGTACCGCCAAACTCCCGTGAGGTACTTTTTTCTGCTTGAGCATAGGCTACAAAAAGGGAGGCGAGTTGCTCTTGCTTTAATCCAATGCCGGTATCTTTCACCGAAAAGTACATTGTTTCTTGTTTTAATTCACACCGGACCTGCAGAACAACTTCCCCCTGGTGAGTAAATTTGATGGCGTTGGAGCATAAATTAAGAATTGTTTGTTTAACTCTAACCGGATCAGTCAGTATCTTTTTGGGAAGAGGGTGTTGGTAATCCACTGTAAACTGAATGCCTTTCTTATTCGCTAGCACGGAAAAGCTCGCTTCGATATGGGCTAAGACAGGTAGAATATCCATTTCTATTTTTTCAAAGTCAAACTTTTGTGCTTCAATCTTTGAAATGTCAAGCACGTCATTAACCAAGGCGAGTAGGTCTTGGCCGCCTGTGTTTATGTAACCCAGCATCTTTCTTTGGCTGGCGTTTAGGTTTTGATTTCCAAGGATGTCAGTGAAGCCGATAATGGCGTTGAGGGGAGTCCTGTATTCGTGACTCATACTTGCAAAAAACTCGGATTTTACGCGGTTTTTTTCTTCGCTGATGGCCTCGTTTTTTAACGCTTGGTCGCGTGCTAAATCCGCTTTTTCTTTTCTTATGCGTTCAGAAATGTCGACAAAAACACCGTTGTAAACGAAGCTGTTTTCGTGGTTTGAGTGACTTGCTTTGATGGTCATTGAAACCCAAACTTGATCGCTTGTATCACTTGAAATAATAGGCGCTTCGAAGTTTTTGATGGCGATTTTTTGCTCTAAGTCCGAAATAACTTGGAGGCGTTCTTGTTCGGGAATATGACTAATAATATCGGATAACGAATTTATACTTTGTGCGGGTCCATCATTGAATAGTTTAAGAAATGCCTGGTTACATTTAAAATTCTGGTTGGTTTCGTCGTAACTGAACATCCCTTCAATTGCATGATTATAGAGTTCTTCGTATTTCTGAAGGTTTTTAAGCGATAGGTTCTGTGCCTGTTGTTGTTTGTTTTTTTCTCGCTTTATTTTCTCGGTCAGCACGAGGGAGATTAATATCATCTCGAATACAATGGTGATCATTATCTCTTGAACGTTAATTTTCCAGCTTAGGATATTAATAACTGATAATGCGGTTGTTAGGAATGCGACGTTGAGAGGTAGCCAAGCAATTACGTAGAGCTTGGCATTGGGGTCG
This sequence comes from Gammaproteobacteria bacterium, assembly GCA_002402085.1. Lineage (GTDB taxonomy): Bacteria > Pseudomonadota > Gammaproteobacteria > Pseudomonadales > UBA3067. The sequence continues at coordinate 22,645 of NVVB01000005.1, read as the reverse complement.
CCATCAATTAGTCTTTTAATGGCTAGTAATAATAAAGAAGGGGTGATTATCACGACAGAAATCGAGTTGGGTATTGCAACATAGACCCATGGTAGGAAAAACCCTATTACGAATAATCCCATGGACGTTGCTACCAATGACTTTATAGCCCATCGAATGTATGCCGCTGCTTTGGATAACTCCAAGAAGTTGTAACCAAACAGCAGGGTCGAAAATAACATGGGTGGTATGAAGATGGACATAAACTTCCCTTGAAACCAGGGGGATGACGGCCAAAGGTATTGGTAACCATATCCTGATGCGCCTATTACGAGAAGGCTCATGGAGGACACGTACAGCGTATAATAGAAGTAGCCTATCTCTTTGGTTGACAGGTAGATAAGGAGATTGATGGTCAACATGACCAAACAAATACCTGTAAATCCACTTGCGAGAAGACTAAACAGCAGGGCGTTTTCGCGGCTTGCGTGGGTGTCCCAGATTTCAACGGGTATTTTCAGTGAGCTGGTCGATTCTACTCGAATATAAATATCCGCTTTTGCGTAAGCGTCGAGCAGGAGAGGGAGAATAAACGTGTCTTGTTGAATCGGGCGTGATGCAAAAGGATAGCTATCGCCTACATGGTACTCTGTTGGTATTCCTGCTTCAGGTCGAATATAGACGTCAATTTTATCTAATAGGGGGTTCGGTATATCGATTACTTTATCGATGCTTTCCGCACTGTTGTTGACTACTTTAAATTTCAGCCAAACCGCTTTGTTGGTATAGCCGTAGGACGGGATATTCGCTGGGCCAGAAGATTGTACCCATCGGTTTTGATTGTTGCTGCTTATAATGTTGTCAATGCTGACAGGGCCTGACTGCTCGCTCAAACGGTCAATGTATTCGTAAAATAGTGTTTTAGTCTGGTTTTGGTTGATATTTACATAGCGAGAGGGGTTTTTATCGGCAAGGGCTTCAGCTTGATTCGGGCTAGGATATTGGAGCGGAATCAATCTGTTTGATAGAAACGCTACCAGTGCTGCACTCGTAAGGAGGCCAATAATCAATAAGGTAGAACGGCTCACAAATACTTACTGCTCAAAGTGGACCACTATTAATTGAAACTTCCCAACTGTGGCCTACGGTAAGTATAGGTTAAATTTAGTGTTTCTACACCGCCGCTATATAGCACTACACCGCTTCTATATAGCATCTACACCGTCCCTATATAGCGTCTACCCCGCCAATATAGCCCATTGAATTGTCCCGTAGGTCATCGATTGTGTTTTTGATTAACGCACTACGGTGCCGCGCATTGCAAAACCATAACCTACTGAGGTGATTGAGGTCTTAAAGCCTATTCGATGCATTTCTTGTTGGATTTCTCGGGTGGTAAAAAGCGCCTCTTCCGGGTGTTGCCAGTCTAAAAATARATCTGCGAGTTTGGATAAATAACGATAGGGTTCGATAATATAAATGCTGCCCCCAGTAGATAATTTATCAAAGCTGGCTTGTAAAACTGCTTTCCATTGAGGGATATGATGCAATATTCGAAACACGATAATCTCGTCAATCGGGGCGGTGCGCAATTRGTCCATTTGTGTGGCGTCGGCGATTTCGAATTGACTGTTGGGGATGCTTTTTTGTTTTGCTAGATCAATTTGTTCCGGCATAAGATCGATGCCAAGATAGCTGTTGGGGTGATAGGCACTGAGTAATTCTGCGCCGTATCCTGATCCGCAGCCAATTTCTAATACGTTCTGCTCTGTTACTTGGAGACCCAGGTTCTGTAAGGTACGCATTTCGAGATGTTTGTGAATGAACTCTTTGAAGCCACCTTGCATGGCATTGAATTCGTTTTTATTAAGCTCCATTTTAACTCCTGATTGCTATCTTCTTATTGTTTCTACTTGAGTGGGYATTTTCTATGGCTTTAAATCTAGTTTGCTTAAGGCGTCTAACTCGTCTTTAAAGTAACGTGTTCCTATGTCTGTCCAGCATTGTTGATAATCCTTCTTTGTGGAAATGGGTTGCCACTGCAGTCCGTCGAGCATAAATTGCGTGGCATCAAAGAGTTGTGCTTCACGCTCAGCTTGCTGGGTCAAGAAGGAGCCTTGACTGGACATCATTAATGCAATATTTCCAAATGCGGTGGCCCAGCCAGTGAACGCTAGCTGGAGTRTTTTGGGACGATGCTTGGCGTCAATGTCACCTTGGTCGAGGCCATATTGAATCGCTGACACCAAACGCATCACTAACAGCATTTCAGATTCGCGATAGGCTGACAGCTGTGTTGCGGAAGCGCGCTCTAGTTGTGCGTTGGATTGAATCTGTAATACACAAGAAAACAGCCCCCGGTTTAAGAATGCAAAAATTTGGTAGGCTAAAAACAAGCCCATGACTTGGGTGCGACTGTGGCTAGAAAATGATTCAAGGCGTTGGTAAAACTCAATTTGTTTTTGACAATAACGAACTCCCAGCGCGCAAAGTAAATCTTCTTTATTGATGAAGTGATTGTACAACGTGCCTTTGGTGCACTGGGCTTGGCGCGCTAGATGCTCCATGGTGAGCGAGCCGTAGTCACTTTCTTCAATCAGTCGCAACGCAGTGTCGAGGATGATTTGTTCTCGTTCATGGATGCGTTGTTGAGTTGGGGAGCGTGATTTCATTGCGTTGGGTGCTTTAATTCGCGGTAAGGTTGGGCTGCAAAATGCTGACGGGTCGTCATCTTATGTAAAACCTGACGGCTCGTCAATAAATATGAGTGAGATTTAGCTTAAGTTCTAAAGTTCTAAAGTTCTAAAGTTCTTAAGTTCTTAAGTTCAAAGTGTTAGCCTCCTTATGCAGCGTCGACCACCTCAGGTGGTTGTTTATCCATTGCTTGTCCATCGAAACCCCGCACCCTAAACTTTGAATTCATCTATAAACAATTCACTGATTTCGATCCTATGCGAAACTAGGAATTGCTCGATTACTGAGGAAACAATGCCTTCTTGCCTGCCTTATAAATGCCCAGTTTGCGAACAACCCCTGACATTAGAGTCGAAGACCTATCGTTGTGAAAATAAACACGCCTTTGATGCGGCCAAAGAAGGCTACGTTAATCTGCACTTGGTACAGCACAAGCGCAGCAAGCATCCAGGGGACAGTGCTGAGATGATTGTGAGTCGGCGGGATTTCCTGAATCAAGGTTACTACCAAGCCTTATCGGATGGCATTGTAAAATGCCTGTCGGCATTGCCTTTGGGGCTTACGCAGAGCGTATTGGATGTGGGTTGTGGTGAAGGCTATTACTTGCAGCAATTACGTGGGGCTAGCGAGGGACTACAGCTTACGGGGATCGACTTATCGAAGCCGGCCGTTCGGTTGGCGGCTAAGCGTAAGTTGGGTGCTCAGTTGTCGGTGATTAACGCCGATGCCTTGCCTTTTTTTGATCAATGCTTCGATTCGGTGTTGTCGGTGTTTGCACCGCTTAATGTGAGTGAAGTGGCTCGGGTGCTGAAGAAGGGAGGGCACCTTATTATGGTCGGGCCAGGGGAGTCTCATTTGTCTGAAATGGCCGCGCATATTTATGATCAAGTCACGCCTCATCAAGGCAACTATCAAATCTTAGCGGGGGTAGAGGCGTTTGAGTTAGTTGAAGAGCTAGAAGTGAAGCAGGAGATTACGGTTGCTGGCGGGGATGTCTTGAACTTACTGACGATGACACCGTATTACTGGCACGCTACTGAAGCGCAAAAAGAAAGTCTATCGAAGCTGGAGCGTTTAGTGACTACGGTACACTTCTGTCTAAAAGTGTACCGTGTTATTTAAGGTCGCGGGCTAGTTTAAGTCAGCGTATTGCGGTAGCGCTACGGCATTGCCTAGCAACTCCATTTGGGTCACAAAGGCATCTCCGATTAGGACATTTTCTAGCCAGGAGGGGGCGGATACTGGGGAATCAATGGTCACGCGGTAGCTTACTTCAGTAAGGGTTTCGGTGATGGGGGTAAATGTATATTCACCCTCGAATATCTCATTAGCAGCGGTTTGAGTCGCGTCAGGAATAGCCTCAAAGGAATAGATTACGACTCCTGAGGATGCATGGCGAGTAACTTGGCAATTCAATAACGCGACCCGATCGGGTAGAGGCCAAGGCAGGTCGGTGACGTATTTAACGACCCAGTTGTTGTCGTCAATGTATTTAACTAGGTTCATGCCTTTGGTTCGTTGTCGCCAAGAGGTGGCGTTCGGGTAGTCGACCATCAGTTTTAATAGCGACTCGGGTGATTGGGGCACATTCATTACCGACTTGATTTCTCTCGAAGTCGCATTGTTTTGAGCGCTTTTTGTGTAAACTTTTACCTTTTCTGTTTCACTTACTAACTCCCATTGTCCAGCTTGCGTTAATGTTTCTCCATARGAGATCGAGCAAGCCATTGAAAATAGGGCGAATATTAAGTATTGGCGGAGTTTGTTTTTCATGATGTTTCCGACTACGTGGGGCTGGGTAAGGTTTTACTGCTTAATGCGATGAAAATGTTTAGATGTTTATTATAGTGAGTGATTCTAAACCTAAGCTGAAGCTGGCTTATTTTTATTCAGTTGAATAATCGCTTTGCAACGCGTCGAAGCGGTTTTTCGATGTACTGATAAGAAAAGGAAGAAAACCCGATCATAAAGACAATAAACAGAGTAATGTAAAAATAACATTCGTACAGTGTCAGATCACGGCCAAATCGAAGGCGTTCTCCTTCTTCAAAAAAAATCATCATTAACACCAAGATAAAAAAATTGTGCCACATGTAAATGGAATACGACATGTCGCCTATATAGCGAGTAAATCTGTTATTAATCACAATGCTCGCGCGACCGCTGTAGACTGCTGCGACGTAGACCAGCATTGCGCTTGAGAGTGTTGCTAGGACATCCAAAGTCCAGGCCTGAGGTATGTGAATTAACCAGCAAGTCAACAGGATGATCGCTATAAATACACTGCCATTAATGACCGTAAATAAAAATTCTTTTTGAAACAGTCGATGCATGCAGATTCCCAAAATAAAACCTGCAAGGCACCGAAAAATACCGTTTTGATACGTAATATTCAGGTCTCCGTAGTGATGGGCAAGAACGGCATACGTGGCAATGCATAAACTAATCGGAATCAATATATATCGCGTTGAGCAACGCAGTAGTGCCACAAAAAGAGCCGGGTAAATTAGATAGGCGACCCACTCGGTGCTGATGGACCAGGACACGATATTCCACGACAGTGAATTGTATAGATTGAGTGAGTGTACCAGTAGGACGCTGGCCCAGGTTGGGTTGTTTGGATAAAAGGAATAGGTGACGGGCGAAGGGAAAAACCAAATGTTGACATAAAATAGTCCCACCACTGCGGCCAATGTTACCAGGTGTAACGGGTAAATTCGCGCGAATCGAGATACGATAAATGTTCGGCATTTACGTAAGGTAATGCCTTTATCGAAATTAGTGCCGTAAACGTGATTGATCACAAAACCACTTAAGATAAAAAAGAAATCCACCCAGACGTACGTGCGGTGAAAAAAATGCGTGTGGACCAGTATGAATTCGTTGAAGGCAGGAAACTGAAACTTGAGGTGAAAAATTAAAACAAATATCGACCCGATTCCCCGTAACGGGGTCAGGTTTTCAAGTAAGGCAGGGGACTGTGGTTTCGGCTGAATTATCTCTTGGCGTTGTGCTTGTTGCAAAGTAGCCCCTGCCGTGACTTGATTTAAGTGATAGAAAGTATAGCCATGAAGAGCCATTCTGGTAAAAGAATGGATCAAGCGTGTCTGAGGGGGAGGTTGTTGCGATGGATGCCGGTGATAGATCGTAGTTTCGCTTGTATCTATTTTGCCGGCGAGTCCTATAATCTTTGGGGTGCCGTTGTCGCGGGGCATGGAAGGGTTAAAAGATTCGATCCAGGATAGGTTTGTAGATAGGTTTGTAGATAGGCTCTAAAGCGGGTCCTAGGMGTAAGGCAATGAGTGCGATAATCAGGCTRTTTAACTGAAGTGCTATAAGGGGATACAAGTCAAAGGGGATGCTCTACAGGAGTCCTGTATCTGTAGTGATGACCATGGTAGTGTTCATGAACGATTGACTATAAGTTTAACAAAGGCGAAGCCATGAAAAAAATCGACAATGAGGCGGAGTTGATTAAAGAAGCATTGAAAATTGGGGGCGTTTACGCTAAAAAACGTGGCGTAGGCGAGTTTGAATCCACCGATTCTGCGAAGGAAAAAGTGCAATACCTGTACCGTCTCTTGGTTCATGACAAGTTGATTCAACCGTTGGCAAAACAACAGCAAAGTGACGTCAACATGAAACGAAAATTAGCCCTGTGGATCGCTAAGCAGCTGCCTGAAGACCATCCGCTGTTGAAGGCGTAAAGCTAAAGTGCTGCTGCGTATCATGCCAAAGACTGTGTGTCGTTTAGGAACTGCATGATACGTTGTTCATGCCAGTAAGCACCCCCAGGCTTGTTTTGTATAAACCCTACATGGCCGCCGTGTGACGGTGTTTCTAGGCTAAGCGAGGGRTTGCGTTCGGCAATTGAGTAGGGGTAGCAGTTGCCACCGAGCAGCGGGTCATCCTTGGCATTGATTAACAACGTTGGCCTTTTAATGTGCTCAAGAAATTCGATTGAGCTGGTGGTTTCGTAATAATGATCCGCGCCCAGAAAACCGTTTAATGGCGCGGTAAAGTATTCATCAAAATCTTTGATCGAGGTTATCTCCTGAGGGGGCCATTGGCCTAGTTGTTTGATGATGAGCTGTCTTTTTAATTCCGATTTGGACACCAATAATCGCAGAAAGCGGGTTTTATAGATCCAGTTATCCCAGTGTTCTAATTGGATTGAGCTATCGGCCAAGTCGCAGGGCACCGATACCGCTGCCGAGCTGATGATCTGAGGGACTACATTTTCGCCACGCTCGCCCATGTATTTTAAAACTAAATTACCGCCTAAGCTGAACCCGACGAGGGCGATGGTCTGATAGCGGCCCTTTTGGAGGGCGTGTTGCACGACGTGCTCGAGGTCTCCGGTTAAGCCGCAATGGTAGGCGCGTGCGAGCCGGTTGGGTTCGCCACTACAGCCTCGAAAATTATATCCGACACTATCCCAGCCGTTTAGCTGGCATGTCTTGGCCATACAGCGCATGTAGGTGGCGTCTGTAGAACTTTCTAAACCGTGACATAAAATGACTAACTTAGTGGTGTTGTTTGTCTCACGTGAGACGTGTTGGTCGTCTGTGCCTTGGCCTTCTGTATTGCCGCGACCTTTCGCTAGGGTCCAATCGAGGTCTAGAAAATCCCCATCGTCTAATTCCAGTCGTTCACGAAGGTACTGATGCCGGTACAGCTGGGGCTGTACTTTCGAGGTATTAATGGAGCGAAATAGCGTGGGGAAAATCGTTTGCAGGTGTCCTGATTTAAGGACGCCTTTGGGCTGATAACTGGATTGAGCAATGTTGGGCATAGGGTCGAGGCTTTCTGTTGGGGCTAGCGGGTGATCATTTTAGGCGTGCGATAAAAAATGTACAATCCAGCCCCCCTAAGGACTACGTAAAAAGCGTATGAATCAGCAGACTATTGGGTGTACGGGGCGATTGTAGGCATTTCCCTGTGTCTTGAGTGTAGCTTGCGACGAACGACCCACTTTTTCAGACCATTATTCGCGCTGGCGACAAAATTAGTTAAGGCCCTGGCATATAATCCAAGAGACCAGGGGCAATGATTGACTCCGCTTAAATCCATTGTTAGCGCTCATACCATTGATTAGAGCGTTCTATAAAATTAACTCAGTTTTAGTTTAGACGGCAGTAATATGCGTGATTGTTTTTATATTTATGGTCATGCCATGGTTTGTTGGTTTGGCAGGTCTTTAATGGGCGCTTGTTTGAGGGCTATGCAGTGGTTGGTACTGGGCTTCGCTTGTGTGAGTAGCCCTATGGTGGCGCAGGCAGGGATTTATAAATGGGTTGATGCGCAAGGTAAAGTGCATTTTAGTGATTCAAAACCTGTGCGTGAAATTCGAGACATTGAAGATTTTTCTGATAAATACGACTTCGGCAGAGATTTTGATGTAAAGGTTGTGGTTCAGAAAGGCGTGTTGGCGGTGGATGTCAAAAATCGAATTATTATTGTGGTGAAAAAGATACGTTCTATTTTACAAAAAGATTTTCAGGTGGACTTGAGTGATTTTAATTCCTTAACACTGGTGCTTTATAAAGACCGCGACAGTGTGACTGCATTATTTAATCAAGGACGAAAAACCAGTGGTGACCGAAATATCCCTGCTTTTTATCGCTCAAGTGATAATACTGCTCACGTTTGGCAAAACCGTAATCCAGAAAGAATGCTTGAGGTTATTAGCCATGAAGTGACTCACGCGCTAATGAGGCATCGTTATCAACGAATTCCCACGTGGTTGAGTGAAGGTTTGGCAGAATACTTTGAACAGATGAAGCTCTCTGGCCAAGCGATTAAAATACCCATTAGTGCCTATCAGATCAAAAAGGTAAAACAGAAATTTGATAGCGGTTCTTTTATCGAACTAGAACAATTAACCATGCTGCCCCAAACTGTTTTTTATGCCAAACAAGGTCAGGGTGAGCCGATGTACGGGTGGTCGGGCGCGTTAGTATTTTATTTATTGGCGTCGGAGCAGAATCGTGCGGTGTTTCGCCGTTTGCTAATTCATCTAAAGGACCCGAGTAGGTCAGACACATTGGCTAAGGACGTATTTGAGACTCATTACCCGGGTGGGATGGCTCAGTTAAGCGCTGATTTTTATCGATGGCTGGATAGAGAAAAATTTGCTCATTATTATTAGTGCGTGACCGGTGGGTCGCGAGATGTGTGGCCTAGATCGATGATTTAAAAAATGAATTAGCCAGCTATTAACTTTAAATTTACTTGCCTGAATAGATATTGACGACTAATAAAGTATACAGGAGGATGTGTAAATAACGATTAGGTGTGATTCAAGGGTTTAATGGGCTTAGCGTTTTATTAAACAATATTGAAGAAGTCAGCTGTCCTTGAGGTATCGTTCAAATAGGAATGTACTTTTAAATAAGGGAATATTTATGGCTACTCGTATTTTGGATCGAGAGATAAGTGCTGCGGTTGCTCAAGAACAGCCGTCGCCTGATGAAGTGAACGGCCCCACCGCCTATGATTTATTTTTATACCCCGTTAAAGATGGTATGCCTCAAATACCTATTCGGGCGCCCTTGGCTTTATTAGCAATTGGAGTGGTGTTGTTAGGCGGCTATCGCTGGTATCAAATGACCTATGCTTTAACCTATGGCTTGGATGCCTTTGAGCCGGAATTCCAAACCTATTTTATGAACGCCTTTTGGATTCAGATGACACTGATTACTATTTTCGGTGCGATCGCGATTCCCTTGTTGTGGTTTTCTCGACCCAAAGATGTTTTGGCGATGACGCCTTTACAAGAGTTGTCGCGATACTATTTGGTGTTCGCTATTATGACGGTGGCAAGTGTTTTCGTTGTAGTGATTTTAGCGCTGTATGCCGAAAGTGATGCGGCTTGGCATCAAATTACAATTCGTGACACTGATTTTACACCGACTCATATTGGGCTTTTTTATTATGCAATTCCAATTGGTATAGTGTCGTTAGCCATGGCTTTTATTTGGCTGCATACGCGGATGCCTGATTATTATCATCGAGTATCGATTCCTTTATGCATCATTATGTCCGGGCCGATTTTAATTATGCCCAATGTTGGGTTTAATGAATGGGGACATACTTTTTTCTACGCAGAAGAATTGTTCGCAGCGCCGATACATTATGGTTTTGTAACCTTGGGGTGGGCTTTGTTTGGACTTGGAGGGTTTATTATTCAGGCCTTAAGCCGTGTACATACCTTAACGATGACGGCTAAGCAATCGCAGGAGAAATTACAACAAGCGGCTTAGAGGGGCGTGTTAAATAATAAAGCCTGGGCCTTGTTTGTATCGTGCCCAGGCTTATTGTTGTCTTACACTATGTTTTTAAATCGATGTTTTTAAATTGTTGTAGTTAATACTTCTCCTTCACGTGTAAAGGCTTTCGATGCGATCGGTTTTTCTGCTTGGATAATTAAAGACGATACGAATCATCCTGTTTGTCTAACATCCGCAATAGTGCAGGCCAAGCCATATTACCTGCTCGGTGTATGCCTTGAGATTGCTGCCGCGTGGTTTCTACAGCTTGGTCGGAAGGGATGTTTAACGAGCTACCCACGGACTGTGCCGCTATTTGAGCATCACAGGCTTTTTCTAAAAAATACATAATTAAAAATGCCTCTGGCACTGAGTTACCCACCGCAAGCGTGCCGTGGTTGCGCAGAATCATTAAGTCTTGATCGCCTAAGTCGTTGACCAGCCTTTCTCGCTCATCGAGATTGACTGCGACGCCTTCATAGTCATGGTAGCTAATCTTGGGTAACACCAGCATGGCGGTTTGAGTTAGCGGCAACAGGCCTTTTGATTGAGCTGACACTGCCATGCCGGCACGGGTATGGAGGTGTAATACCGCTCCTGCGTTAGGTCGGGCCATATGAATGGCGCTATGGATGGTAAAACCGGCAGGGTTAATGCCGTAGTCGCTGTCACCGATGATGTTGGCATCTTGATCCACCTTGACGAGGGACGATGCAGTGATTTCACTAAAAAGCATACCGTAGGGGTTGATAAGAAAGTGGTGATCTTTGCCTGGGACTCGTGCTGATAAGTGCGTAAAAATCATGTCATCCCACTGATAGTGAGCGACTAATCGATAACAGGCAGCGAGGTCGATTCTGGTTTGCCATTCTGATTCGGTCATTGACGCGGGGATGGGTGAACTTTCGGAGGTGTGTTCTTCGGGTTTGCTGGTGGGGAATTTTAATCCGGCCATAATGGTTCCCTTATTATTTTTCTGTGGAGTACATTCAGCCAGAGAGTGTACTCACGGATGAGGGGTGTTAATTTTAAATGAACGCTGTCGATAGTCGAGTGTAATGTGCCGGTTAGTAATATACAAATGTTGAAAATTTCCAGGCAAAGCGTAGATGAAGGGTGGGGGCTTTAAACCAGCACTAAGGTATTACTAAGCTATAGAGTTATAACATACCGTAATAAGAGCGCTTGTTGTGTTAAAGCACGGCTAAGTAGTTGAAGTGAATGCTTTCCAAAGGGGTGTGTACTGGGGGTATTAGAGCGTTTTTCTAAGGCTGTATTGAGGTGGCGTGCTTGGCATCGTTTCGGCTTTGTTTTAGCTGCTTTTTGTCTAAAAAAACAACGTTAAATGTCTATACTAAAAGGTACGAGTAATAGAGCCGTTTAAACCTTGATTGAATTTCGTTCAGTCAGGCGTGCATTGGAAATGAAATGTTAGATCCTTGTCGTGTGTTGTTTTCTACGCCGTTGACAGTAAAAAACCAAATAGAGAAGATCGCTCTTGAAAATAATGCGTCTATTGAGTTCGCTTATAAGTCGGTCGATATGTCCTTTTGCGAGCTTATGGAGCAAGCCTCTTTTGATATTTCTGTAATCTATTGCAAGCCAGGCCAATACGACGCATTAATGGCGCAAATTTCCTCTGCAAAACAACGTAGTGAACCGTTGTTTGATCGCTTTATATTAACCTATGACGAACTCTGTGAGCCGGACCTTTCCTTAGCGTGGTCTTTGGGGATGTGCAGTGCGGTGTCTTCGGAAAGCGTTCAGAATCTTTATCATTGCCTCGAGAGCTATGCGACCTTAATCGCGTCTAATCATAAATCGGCGCGAGACATGAAAGAGGCCAGTGATATTGCCTTGTTAAGCATGTCTTCTGGAAGTGAGATGGGCGAGGTGATTCGCTTTCTTCGAAGGACCTTTGAGTGCGAAAGCTTTGAAAGTTTATCATCGGTTACGGATCAAACCTTGGTGAAAATGGGCTTTGATGCCTATGGCTTGTTAAGGGCTGAGAATAGCTGGGTCTATTTTGGCAATAAGGAAGAAGAAACGGTTTGGCATCGTCTAATAAGGCATTTTCGCCAGGCAGAGCGATTCATCGACCTGCCTAGTAAAACCGTGGTGAATTTCAGTCATATTTCAATTCTGGCTCGTGATATGCCTGACCCAAGCACTGAGGACTATGGGCGAAAAAAAGAGCTTCTGTTTATGTTGGCCGAAGGTGTCAATGCRCGGGCAATTGCYATTGGGCATGAATTGCAAATATGGGAGTCGGACCAGGCGAGAAATGTATTCATGTCTTTGGTGTCCCATGAGTTGAGAACACCCATGAACGCAATTCTTGGCTTTAGTCATTATTTGAATAAAAAAAATACTGGCCACGAGCTTACCTCGCGGGATATTGATGCGCTTGGTCAGCTGGACGAGAAGTCTTCAGAGCTACTGACACTGATTTCTAGTTTATTGGAAATTAGTGATATTCAATCCGAGCAAAAGGTTGCATCAAAACGAAGTATTCTGCGGGATGTATTGTTTCAGGTGTTGCTCGATTCAGAAAAAAAGGCCATAGAAAACGGGCTGGACTTTATCGTGATATGGCCCGAAGACGAAATCATTATGAAAACGGATATGCGTCGGTTGAAGCATATCCTTGCCCAGTTGCTATCTAACGCGATTAAATTTACCTGTGTGGGCGGGATWACGGTTGAGTTAAGCCTTGATGATGAGATCGTCGAAGTGACYGTATCTGATACGGGGGTTGGAATTGATGASGARCTGCAGAAACGRCTGTTTACGCCGTTTTCTCAGYTGCATGCCAATGTGTCCAATCATCAMGCTGGYTTGGGGATTGGYTTGGCCATTGTGAGTCAGTTCTGTAAAGAYTTACAGGGYGATATTCATTTGCAAAGTGAACCAGGGGTAGGGAGTTGTTTTAGGGTGAGGTTACCCCTGGTATTGATCCACTACGAAGATCAAGTCTTTGTATCGAATGATGAGTCGGAGTTGTTCTAGAGGACGTTAATGGGGCCCGCGGGTCTGGCGGAGTGGTTTTGGAATGCGCCACTCGCTGTTCAGGGGCTAGAGGATGCCGTGTTTAATTTCCTTCTTTGACATTACAACTCGGTCGCCTGACTTAGTTGTTCGAGTTTATTATTTTCTAGGGTCTCGTAAAGTAGTGATGATTTTTCGATAGGGTTGCTGAGTGGGTCCCAAGTAGGGGAGGTACGCCTTTTTATACTGCTCCATATTCGATCCAAAAGGTTGGCAATAGGATTCGGGGCGTAGGCCCAGCGTAGTATTAGATAAAGCCTTCGGCGCTCGCACCAACGGTATACGGATTCCTCGGCGTACCATTTATACCCCCACCTTTTCTCAAATAGGTCGTGGGAGTATTTACCAATTTTTGCATTCCAGCGATAGTCGAAATATTGTAGGTCCTTTAGGTGCGCGCGCGTGCCTAGATTATCAAAGTAAATTACAGAACGCGGTTCTGCAAAGAGTTTCTCCCCTTTTGCATGCAGTTGCATACCAATGTCCAAGTGCTCACGTATGGTCATGTGAGGTAACTCAATTTCTTTGAATATTTGGGTTTTAAACATAACGCCATGCAACTCGAATGCTTGCGTGGGCATTGTTTCGGTGGGCATGTTTTCGGGGAGTTCGCGGCGATAAGGTTTGTGTTCAATCAGATAAGATTTGCCCTCKACTTCGACYACACGAATCTCGACCGTAAAGACGTGGTTTCTAACGTCTGCGCCATCCACGCCGTCGGTTTCCAGAATAAGGGGCGCGACKACTGCTGCGTTGGTGGACTCTGCGGTCTCGATCAACGGCGGTAGCCAGCCTTGAGAAACCCTTGAGTCGTTGTCTAGAAAGAAGGTCAGGGGCGTATTGATTTCATTCCTTACCTTTCGCAGGCCATCCATAGGGATAATTAAACCGTAGGATATAATTCGGGCATTGATTTTTCCTGCGATGGAATTTTTTGCGAGTGTGATTTCTTTTGCGGGATAGCCTAAATCAATGACAATGAGATCGAATAAAGATTCATCAGTGAATTGGTAGAGCGTATCAATGCACTCAGAGAGGCCACTAAACCGATCTCGAGGGGATATTACAATGGTTACTTTTTTTGTGTTCATAGTGTCGGGCGTCCGTGCAATTGGCGTAGTGTGTAACTTATAGTTATAGCTAAAGAAATTTCTAGGTGTTTGAATTTATTGTTATTATGCCATAAATTGAAATCACTATACACCTTGATCAAGTGGTTGGCGAGGCTTGATTGTGGCATCGGAACTTACTATTGCGGTAGGTCAGAATCGGGACTTAAACCGCTTATTTGTAAAAACAAAGAGGCTGTTGATCATCATCTGAAGTGTTATCTATCTGTAATCAATAGTAATTATAATTTAGTGATGAGCCCGTTTTCCTTAGCGGTTCGATGAACTGTGTTCATAGCATTTGCTGATGAATAAGGTATCGTATGAGCCGGCAATGAGGTTCAGTATCACGGCAGTGATGAACGAGGCCCCGGATAGGGTTGTTGCGTCATGAATCGGGCCTCAGAGGGGTTGTTTTAAGCAATATGCAGCGTTGTTTTTGGTTCGAAAAAAGTGCGCTTTAAGTGTGAGGAACGTTGCATTTGAGCTTAAAGAACTTATGCTTGTTAGAGGGTGTGTGTCTTTTAAATACACTTTTAAGTAGGCTTTTTTAACACGTAGAACGTGTAAAAAACCGATTGTTAAGCTCCGGAATATAACAGATGTTGGCGTGCTGAAAGTGATTGTTTTCAGGCAAGTACATTAATGGGCAACTAGGTAAGAGGCAAGGTATCGATCAGTGTCCATGAACGTAAATCACATTAATCCCTTTATCGAGGCCACCGCCAGCGTTCTGGAAACGATGGTGGGGATCAGCGTCGAGCCTCAGGGTAATGTTGCGCTGAAACTYAATTGTGGTCCGCTAGGGGCTATCACCGGTATTATTCCTTTAGAGAGCGACGCCAATCGGGGTAGCTTTGCAATATCGTTCAGTGAACCCGCTATTCTCGGCATTACGCACCGCTTGCTAGGGGATGAAGTCACTGAAATCGATGATTCGGTGGTCGATGCTGTGGGTGAATTGACCAACATGGTGGCCGGGGGTGCAAAAGCTAAGCTCGTGGATAATGGCTTTGATTTTGATCTGACGAGGCCGAAGGTGATTCAAGGTGACGTGGATATTTTACATCCCTATGAAGGCCCTACGATATTYTTAATGTTTGACACGTCCGTGGGCGATTTAGCATTAGAGATCTGTTTCGAACAGMGAAACTGGAAGCGAAAACGTTAAGCGYATRTCAAATGCTCTAAACCACTCTTTAGAGTGAAYCCTGCCGAYCMAACCTTCTTGTAACTCAGTAACGTGTCTACCTCAAACGGACCAAACACCTATAAAAATATCGTAGGGCCTTTTGCGTTGACCTTGTCGAGGCTGTCTTGTGGGGCTTATCGTGCGGGCGGTTATTAATGTGGGGACGGCAAGTGACTAATGATGTGCTGTTTTTTTTGGTTTTTGTGGGTGGCCGTAATGCTTTTGAATTCTGTTGCTTTTTTTGAGCGAAGGAATTCTTGGATATTATCTTGGTTGGCGTTTAGATGCATTTTTCCGCCGCAGTTACAGATTGCTTTGGGCGCGTCACTTTTGCTTGATCGAGCATCCACTTTGATTAGGAACTTCTCGTTGACCTGGCATTTTGCGCAATGAAAACTTGCAATGACGCTTTTGATTTGTGACGTGTCGATGAAGTTTTTGGTCTCCAGCGCCAAGTCTATAAATTCTGTCGAGCACTCTTTATACCTGATTTCTATCTGATCGTTTATTAAGGCCATTTTACCTTGCCAGCGAGTGATGCCTTCATCATTGGCGCCGGTGACATCGGTCGTGTAAATGGTTAGCTTGCCATGATGGATGTCAGAAAAGAAATTGAGGTTTGACTCGTCCGAAAGATACCCCTGTAGCCAAACGTTGAGTTGATTATCTCCGTTCCATATTTTTTTATGAATGAGTCGGTTGAGTAGGGTGTTTTGAAATTCCTTTAGATCGCCAATGGTGTCACCAATTTTGTTTTTCATCATGTTTTTGGTTGAATCTAGTTGGTCAATGGTGTCGTCTAGATTGAAGCCTATTAAATCTTTGAGTTCAGGTATTTCTTTATCAACGAGTTTTTCTATGGTTCTAATATAGTCAATGGTATTGCTGACTTCCTTGGCAACGTGGCTTTGTACTTTCTCAAGATTTCCGTAAAGATGATGCAGTGAATTGACCACCGTTTCTTTTGTCTGTTGTGAGCTTTGCAGCTTATTGAGCAGCGTCGCTACGTCTAGTTTCATGGTGTCTATGGAGTAAGTGAGTCGGAATGTTCCTTCGTCTGAGGTTAAGTCTTGATTTAGGCAGCTTACTCTGGGGAAGGACACATTGCCGAGGATTATTTTTGGTGTCAGCATGGTAATGGAAGGGTATTGGTTTTGTAGTATCTTTACACACTTGCCTGAGATCGTGTTGAGTAATTCCTTCGTGGGGCTCTCGATAAGTTGTAATGCTTCAGGGCCCTCTTTGCTCGAATCTAGATCCAAGAGTGCCATGAAGTCGAGTTTACTTCCTGAAATGGCCACAAAGCCTGAGATTATCCCTAGGAAGTCTACAATAACGATTACTTCGCCAAGCGGGTTAAAGTTCTTTGATTCGCTTGCCTCGTTACCCACGAATTTGCTTTCGCAATCAAATAGACTAACAACCGAAGACTGAAATTCAGTGTTCAGGGTATGAAGTATTGATTCGCTAAGTTCATTTGTTAACATTGGATATCCTGAGGGTGACAAGGATTTTGTTGTTAAAAAAGGGAGTACGGTCTTGCGTGAAGACCGATTTATTCTAGGGCGTCATTGACAGTTTGGTTGAAGTCTTGACAGAAGACTTCGCTTTTAAGTTGCAGTGGTTTTTCGATAAACCCCTTTGCCCCCTTGTTGATACAGTCGACTATAACTGCTTGCTCATCGATGGCTGAAATCACGATGACGTTTGCGTCGGGATTAAACACCAGGATGTCTTTCAGGCATTCAAAACCGTCGCGGTTAGGCATGGTAATGTCGAGGGTGATGAGGTCTGGGCTGGCGGTCTTGTATAATTCAAAGCCGGTAATGCCATCGTCTGCTATACCCACTATTTCATGCCCTTGAGTCTCAAGGTAATTTTTTATTTTGTTGGCTAAAAATAAGCTATCATCAACAATCGCGATTCGGGGCATTGTTTATAATCCAATAATAAGGAGCAGATTGGCTCTACAACTTGGAATTTTACAGTCCTGACGCGAGGGCGGTACCCTCGTGTCAGTTGTTCGTTCTGGACGATTCCGCGATAAGCTAGAAGTTTAAAATAGGCGCCGCCCTAATAAATAATTTTAGCATCAAATTGATGATGTATAGGTTGGAAGGTGTAGAGAAACGTATTTAATAGCTGCTAAACTTAATGTGTAGAATTGGGTCTTATTACTACTTCATAGTTTACAAACGAAATATGCTGTTAGATGTTGGGTTTACGAATGACTATTAGGGTCAAGGTGTTTCTTGCTCTAGGCATGCTGTTGATCTCTAGCGTGGGCGTTATAACCTATGGCATCTATGGAAGCCAGCTAATCAGCAAAAGTTCTAATGAAATAGAACAAAAAATATTTCCCGTGATGGAGAAATCTTTAAAGCTGTCCGCATTGGTGAAGGAAACTAACGTCATTGTTACCGACGCTTATGTTGAGAAAGAAGGTCTGTATCTTGACGAGCTGCCGGGCAAACAAAAAATATTCCGTGATTTGGTTTCGAGTTCAGAGATTCCTGATGAGGATCTGGAAGAACTCGTCGTACTTTATGATTCTTATGTGGAGCACTCAAATAAATACTTGAAAGTGTATGTGGATTCTAATGAAGAAGGGCTTGGAGAGGTTGATCAGGAGCTGGAGCGTGTCCATTTAATTGCTAAACAGCTCGCGCTGGGGATTACGCGTTATAAAAAAAACCGAAGTGATGAGCTGTCCGATGCTATGCAGGGTATTCGTGCCCAGTCACAACGCTTTAATTTTATATTGGTTGTGTCCGGCGCCGTGTTGTTAGGTGTTATTGYAACGCTTATTATTATTCTTTCGGGGCTTATTCGCAGCATTAGGGACGTAGTGAATTATGCAAATAAGTTGGCTGAAGGGGATTTGGATGAGCCCATTAACCACGAGGGAACCGACGAAGTAGCCGTGTTGAGGTGGTCGTTTGAAGTCATGCGCTTGTCATTGAAGGATATGATCGAGAATCTTGACAATAAAGTGAGTCATCGCACATTTGAACTCAGTGAAGCCAAGAAGGAAATGTCTGATATATTGAATTCAGTGAAAGAAGGGCTTTTTACCTTTAATTGCGATATGAAAATATACACTGAGCACTCTAAGATTGCTGAACAACATTTTATGGAAGCCCAGTTTAGCGACGCTAAAATTGAGCAGTTGTTTCGATTAGATGATCGTAATTACAAACGTTTTTGTGACTGGGTAGGGATGTGTTTTGCGAATAAAAGTATTCTTAAGCAGTGGGACAAATATCGGCGGTTAAGTCCTGTAAAAGAATTTCTGATCGATACGCAAGGGCATAARAGAATAATCGAAATAAGCTTTCAGCCTATATTGGAAGTGTCAAAATTAAAACGCATTATGGTGCTTTCGAGAGATATTACCCTGCAACGTGAGGCCGAGGATGCATTGGTTTCGAGTCATCTCGAACAACGAATGATTGTCGATCGAGTGACTGGCTTGGTGGGTAATGATGTTGATGACTTAATCGATCTATTTAACTTGTCGGAACATACGCTTTCTGGTCTAAGGCTGATTCTTGATACACTTGGGTTAAGAGACCAGATACACGATGCGTTTAGGGTGGTGCACACGCTTAAAGGCCACTGGGGAACCTTAGGGTTTGAGTCGATTACTCGCTTGCTGGGTGAATTAGAAGGCTGCTTGGCGCAAGTGCGTGACGGAATAAACATCCAATTTAGCGTGTGGTTGGAACTCTTAGACGCGGTGGCTTTCGAATTTAAGGCGCTAAATCACTTAAAAGAAAAAATTTACAGCGCTGAACAAACGCAGTCGATATCAATTGATAAGAGYCGATACCATGCGTTACTYAATTCAATTTATGAAAACACACCGTTTACGCAAGCATCCTTGTATGAGTCGGTGTATTACTTAAATTCTCTTCCTATTAACGCCTGCGTTAAAAAGTATCAGCACTTTATCGAACGCTCTCAATCGGATCTGAAAAAGGAAATTGCCACGCTTGACGTGAAAGATAATGATTTCCTCATTCACAGAGAGGTTTTTGCAGGTTTAGACGACGTTATTCTRCATTTGGTCCGAAAYGCAGTGGACCATGGTATTGAGACCATTGAAGTGCGAGAAGCCTTAGGGAAAGGGCCAGGACATATTAGTATTGAGTACCAGTTAATTAATGGCTGTCACAATATTGTTGTTGCTGAYGATGGCGCGGGAGTTGATCCCGAGGTRATTGCTGAGAAAGCCTTGCAAGCAGGGCTTGTSGATCAGGACACCTTGAAACAGCTTACGGCACAACAACGCACGGAGTTAATATTTGAAGCTGGCTTTAGCGCTAGGGACAATGTGACTGAGTTAAGTGGCCGAGGCGTTGGCATGGACGTCGTAAAAAACAAGCTGAAGCAAATGAATGGGTTCGTCGAACTTAGCAGCGAAATAGGTAAAGGTACGAAAATCACCCTGAGTTATCCGGCTAATCCAATTAAACATAATCCCCATGACTCGTCTTATCCAGAGTAATGTTTTCAACTGACGATTGGCTTGTCATTCGGATGGAATTTAAGCCTTAAAGTTTTGTGATGTGTGCCTGCTCTTTCGCAACAGGGATTTTTTGAGCGATTAATATTATGGACGTTAGAACCGATACCGAGCTAGGTATTATGTTTGCCGATATTGCYGGCAGTACGTCTCTCTATGAACAAATTGGCGACGTAAAGGCGGAAAAAAAAATATCTACGGCGTTGTCTGATATTGGATTAATTGTCGATCAATACGGAGGCAGCAAAGTAAAAACCATTGGCGATGAAATTATGTGCCGATTCCCCAATGTCGATAGTCTAGTGCTTGCCGCCTGTGAAGTTCAGCGGGAGTTCGCGAACCGAAGTCTAGGCGACCGTAGCCCGCTGCAAGTTCGAATCGGGGTTTATTTTGGTTCGGTTATTTTGAAGGACAGCGATGTATTTGGTGACATAGTCAATGTTGCCGCTCGCATGGTGCGCCTGGCTCAGCCGGGACAAATCATTACTTCAGCATTGACTGTTGATAAGCTGTCAGACCTTTCAATAATGACGCGTAGAAAGGGCTCGGTTCAAGTGAAGGGCAAGCAAGAAAAGTTGCAAATTAATGAAGTGATCTGGAGCGGTCAAGACGACGACCTGACCCAATTCGTAAGTGCCTTTCAAGACCCTGAGGCCAGTGGGAGTTGGTCTATGGACCTGCATTTTGAAAATCAACGCATTGCCTTGACGAACCATAACAACAAACTCCTATTAGGCCGTGACGACGCCTGTGACCTGGTGGTAAATACCAAACGGGCCTCTAGGAAACACGCAGTAATTGAGGTGCGGGGTGAGAAGATTGTTTTGGTGGATCAGAGTACCAATGGCTCTTATGTTACTCCAAGTACAGGCAACGAAACATTGRTTCATTTGGARGARTATGTGCTTCTCGAGTCCGGTGTTATTAGTTTGGGCTGTCGGGCTACGAAATCCCAAGGTGAGATAATTCATTATCAGCGCCGATGCGACTAATTAGCTACGACTAGCGAAACCCACGTCTTTTTTTAATGTGATCAATGACCCACAACGCCTCCTGATTGTTTTCCTATCGTGGCAATAAAATTACGTTGTTATTTAAATRTTTTTTNGTTCKGTGGGGCTTAAGTGCGTCTCTGGAAAGCGCTGTTGTTTAAGTGTTAACTTCGATATGCTAAGGACTGRTCGCGACNNNAATAATAAAACGCGGCTTTATCTRATTCGGTCAMTAAAAAATAAAATAAACACAACACCAGGGGAATAAAATGAAAAAGGACAGAGACGTCTATATTGTTGGCGTAGGYATGACCAAATTTGAACGATGYGAYRCGGCCTTTCCCRYCTTRGCGAAGCAGGCGGGTGAAGAAGCGTTGGCCATGGCCGGTGTGAAATACACTGCTATCGAGCAAGCGTATGTGGGCTACGTCAATGGCATGAGCACTTCGGGCCAGCGGGCGGTCTATGGATTAGGCATGACAGGYATCCCCGTTTATAACGTTAATAATAATTGTTCATCGGGATCGACTGCTATGTTTTTGGGCTATCAGGCGGTGACCTCCGGGATCAATGAATGTGTGCTTGCGTTAGGGTTTGAGAAAATGGAGAAGGGTCCGTTAGAAAACACATTACAAAACAAAAAGCTAACGGACGAAGAGCGGGCTGAACAAAAGAAAAAAGTCCCCATGACTGCGCGTATCTTTGGTGATGCGGCAAGAGCCCATATGAAAGCGTATGGTACGACTAAAGAAGACTTCGCTAAAGTTAGCATGAAAAATCATAATCACTCGGTGAATAATCCGCGTTCTCAATATCAAGATGCTTGCACGCTGGCGGAGGTGTTAGATTCTCGCGAAATATATGATCCGTTAACGTTATTACAATGTTGTCCTACTTCGGATGGTTCTGCTGCTGCGGTTTTGTGTTCAGGGGACTTTGTTAAAAAGAATAATTTGGGCGCGACGGCCGTTAAAATTCATTCCATGCAAATGACCACGGATAAGATTGAAGATTTTGCTTTGGGGCCTATTGGTATGTCAGGCTATGGCATGACTAAAGGCGGCGCCAAGTTGGTTTATGAAGAGGCAGGCATTGGCCCGGACGATATACAAGTCATTGAGCTGCATGATTGCTTTAGCTCAAATGAATTGCTTACTTATGAAGGCTTGCAGCTCACTAAGGAAGGAGAAGGCGCGCAAATAGTACGTGACGATAACAACACTTACGGGGGCAAATGGGTGACTAATCCCTCCGGTGGCCTGCTCAGTAAAGGCCACCCGATGGGCGCTACTGGATTAGCGCAGGTATCGGAAATTGTTTGGCAGTTGACCGGCAAAGCAGATAAACGTCAGGTGGATAATGCGCGCTTTGGATTAACCCATAATCTTGGCTTAGGCGGTGCGTGTGTGATTGGTCTTTACGAGGGACCAAAATCGTAGCTACGGTGCCTGTTTAATGCTTGTGTTGAACTTGTGTAGTGCTTGTGAAGCAGTTGTAAATTAGTTGTAAATCACTGGAACTCGCTGGATTGCCGCCGGGTTTTAGGCTGATCTTGATTAGGCTTTACTTCGGCACGCTAAGACCATTGCCCAAAACTCTGAGAAATTATTCACAATCACATCGGGTTTGTGAGGGTGACGCTCGTCACCCGGAAATATTTTATTTAGCCAGGTCTGGTCCCATTGCGCGCCATTGAAAAACACACCGGTTTGCCCTGCACGTTGGGCCGCGATGATGTCTGTGGTGCTGTCACCGACGTACCAAACTTCTTTGTTGCTTTCTATATTGAGGCGTTGGGTGGCCTGAATTAGTTGGTCAGGATGAGGCTTTCG
>NVVB01000004.1 GCA_002402085.1 Gammaproteobacteria bacterium | reverse complement strand
GGTGATGGCTTTGGATTAAGTCCCCCACGGCAAGTTGCAGGCAGCGGTCTAGGTTTTTAAATTTATGTCGATAATTCTGAATCGCCTCGGTCTTGATTGCAAAGGCCGTGGCATTGGATTCCACATCGGGGTGAGCCCAAATCAGGGCTTCGCTGTCGACGTTCAGGTCGACACAAGGACCGACACTATTAGCCATACTATTACCCATACTATTACCATTACTAAGGCCGGCGCTGGAGTCTGCGCTCACGTTCTGGGAGGCCAATAATTTCCTCGCCGCGCGCAGCAAACTAGGCTCCACTTTTAGAAACGGGGACAACAGCGTTAGCAGTCTGTCCACACCCTTTTGGGCATCACTCAAGGGCATCGGCCTCGCACTCTGACACGGCAACTGAGTGGGAAACTGGCGACGTTGATCCCAACACATCAGGGTGAAATACTGTTTTAATTGCTCATCTTTTAAGGCCCGTTGACTGGGCATTAACACCACCGGCCGAAAACCGGCGGTTTGGAATCGTTGACCGAGTTTCAGCCAATGACGGCGCACCACCCCGGCGGCATCAAAACAACCCAGATCTGCGAGAATTAAAACTGGCACGGACTCTTGGGGTAGGCGGTACGGTTTCATCGACGCGGCTGCCACGCCCCAGGGACGGCAACCGTTTTGGGGGCCATTGTCCATTACCGAGACCTTCATTTCCCCTACCGCACCGCGCCACTGGGTGACAAAGTGCAACAGCTGATTGTAGTCTTCCCAAAACGGTTGGGTGGCATGATTGTAATCCACAATCAAATGACAATGGTCTGCCCAGGCGGTGCGTTTTAAATAAGGCAATGTGTGCAAGGCTTCTTGCTTGGCGATCATGGCCGTTAAACGCGGCGCGTCGAGGCGCTGGGTATTTTTGGCTTCTCCGAGGGCGGCTCTTACAAAAGGCCAAAGTTTAGGCCACGACGCCAAAGGCGAATACAAAGGCTGCTGCCCTTGGTGCCGCGCGTGCAGATCCAGTGGCGCAGTGGAGGCCAAGGTTTGCAATTCAGAGGTGACGTCTTCGGTGTTGACTGCTTGGTAATGAATAACCCGGTAAAAAGTCGGGTCGATAAATCGCACGGGCGGCTTTTGTTGGAGAGCCTCTTTAAATGCTGACTGATCCGTGGATTGATCGCCGGGCGAGTCTTGCTCGGGTTCTTCAGGCACCCGCATAGGCACCGACGGTTTCCGGTAATACCCCGCCATTGGCGAGAGGTCTTCCAGTGCATCCTCTGCGCAGCGATGCTTGAGCAACAGCAGGTCTGCCCGACTGAGGCTGCTTTTTCGCACGCCCTGGGGCTCAAACGTTAATTCGGTCTGGGGCTTGGCGCTAGGCACTCGCGTTGACGTCATACGGAATACCCTGGTTACGCTTCGGCGATGTGTTTTTTAAGCGCGAAATCTTTTATTTCGTCGAGCAAGTCTATTTGTTCCTGCTCCGTCTTCGCCAGATTACTCAGCACCCGCAGTATATCCAAGTACTCGGCCTGGCCGGGCGCGGTTAAGCCGAGTTTTTTCGCTTCCGTACGGTCCGCCACCAACTGCTGCGCGGCAAGCGTACGCACGCCTTCACTGCAAGTCGATTCGAAATGCACGTTACCGACATTGACCAAATGCGGGATCAACGCATCGCCCTCCGGCAGGCATAAATGCAATACCATGCAACGCCGTACAAAGGCCGCCGGTAAGGCGCGCTCTTCGTTGGTGGTGATCACCACGAGAGGTGCCGGCATGCCTTGCTGATGACCCACCGCTTGATCAAGATAAGGCACGGTGAACGCCCCGTTGCCCAACGTTTCTAATAATCCATTGGGCAAGTCAGCGTCGGCTTTGTCGATCTCGTCGATGAGTAATACGCTGCCTTTGTCTGGGGTCCATATCTCACCGTCGAATGTGGGCAGCTCGGGAGGCTGGCGGAGGTTTCGTTCGCAGCGATCGAATTGCTCAATGGCACCAGCGTAATCAAAGGCCCACCACAATGGCCCCGGACCGAGGTAGTTTTTTTCATCGCTGTATTTAAAAGTCTTCGGCTTATTGCCCGATTTATTATCCTGTGTAGCCCCTGCACTAACCACCTGCGCATCCCCTAAGCGCCGCACCGCATCGAAGTGCCATTGCAAGTCTTGGCTTTCACTGCGCGCATGTACCACTTCGGAGATAAACAATCGGCCTAAGCACTGAGCGGCAGCTCGGGCGAGTTGGCTTTTACCAGTGCCAGGTTCGCCACGGATAAGTAACGGCCGTTCAGCGGCGAGGGCGGCTTTGATAGCGTTGATACTGCGATCGTCTAGTAAATGGATAGACTCCGGCCAGGAGCGTGTTTTTGGGAGTTTGACGATTTTGTTGGCTGGAATGTTTAGGTTGTAGTTTTTCATGGGTGTGCCTTTGGAATGTCGATCGGTAAGACCTTAGAAGAGAAGCCTAACTGCATTACGCGTTTGTCTCGTCTTTGACTAGTTTTAGCTTTAGTTCTAGGAAACCTTCTATACGCTCTAGTAAATCATGCTCAGTACCCGTGCCATCAGGGCCGTCACCAAACACGAATAAATTGCCGGATTGCAGAACGCCGTAATAAAATATTTTTAGGTCTGGCAAGTAGTCTTTCCCCAATAATTGAGTAGAAAGCTCTCGGGTGATTGGATGCTGCCCCGTCTCATTGATAGGCAATGAAATATAATGACTTTGGCGCAAATCTTTGCGGTATTTTATTCGCGCATTTAATTTAGCGTAATCATTTTGGCTAAAGTCACGGGGAATATCCGCTTCTTTTTGTTCGGGGTAGCTTATCGTCCAGATTAACTTAGTAATCGCATAAAGCGTATCGCCCGTCGTAAACCCATCCTCGGATAACGACTCCATTTGCCCCTGGTAGATTATTGCTTTTTTTTCGGTGTTGTAATCCAAGGAAACTGCAGACTGGCCAACTCTAGAAGATATTATTTGCACCCCGCCTTCGGTACTCACCGGCAATTCAATTTGCAGTGCTGAAGACTTATTAATAAATTGTTTGCTTAATCTCAATGCTTCGTCTTCATCAACCACCAATAATAGCAACCAACACACAACATCTACTGCGGCTTCCCAATTGATAATTTTTTCATCGTGAGAGAGCGACGCGTTGAGATAGCTTTCAGTCGCTTCTCGAATAAGTACCAATGTATTTAAAATGGGTTCATCCACCAACACATCGAAAACATCGCCTTTGGCGTAGGATAAAGACTCGCGCCTTTTTATTTTTAACTGCTTGTTCAGTGCGTTTAATAGTGGCTCGGCGTTCGGCTCCTTAAGTATTTCCGTGACTTTTTCTTTGATTGATGTTGCAAAAGTCGTTCGTTGTTGCGGCGCTTCATTAACAGATTCAGAGTCAGCTATATAGCCTGTTTCCCCTTCGGCCTCTGACTCGGGCTCGCTTTCGCTCGAAGAGTCGGTATTCGTTTTCGGGGGCTTGCCTTTGAGGCCCATTACCGAAGAACTTACGCCATCATCGTCCTCAAGGTGAAAGAATCTATCCCGCTCAAAACTAAAGGCACTATCTTGTTTTTTTACGCCTTCCCTAGGCCAGTGCCGTATCTTCGCTTGGCCCTCTTCGAACTCGATCATGCCTACGCTGTAGCCGTGGCGACGGTCAGTTTTGGTTTCTACCTGACTGCCGCGATGCTCTTCATAGGACTCGTGACTAAATAATGAACTGGCTTGAATGACCCGCCGTACTCCAGAAGCCCCACCCACCTGTAGATTCTCAGCTCGATTAGTGTGCATGTGCCCGCACAGGTGTAGCGCAACGTTTCCAGTGGGCGTCATTTCAGAAAATGTTTCTCGCCCTTCCTCATCTAGCCAATCAACGGGGTGGTGGGTTAAGACAATACTGAGGTCATGGTTATCATACCAAGCCGCATAATCTTCCTGGCACGCAGCAATCCACTGCCGTCGGTCAACGCTGAGCCGGCCCTTTTGGTCACCGCCCTCTAGTTGTAAAAAGGCCGTGTTAATACCGACAATACCAATTTTGTTACGGCCCTTTTCAAAACTATAACTAAAGTCACCGGGCATTTTGCCTTCTTTAATTTCCGGCGATTGGAAATAAAAGTCTTTTTTATGCCAGTCTTGATAGTGTTTAAACGCGTTATTAACTATTTTAAAATACTCGTTGGATTTGGCCTTCGCAAACATGCCGTCGCGAATACTGCTGTCGTTTAACCCGTTTGCCACTAATGCTTTATAAGCGGCTTTCTCTCTGACCGCCTTACTGGGGCGGACTAAATCGTGATTCCCCGGCACTACAAATAGATCCGGCGTCGAGCCAAATTCTGCAAATATCGCCTGCAACTCTTTAAGGCGCTGGTTTAACGCCAAGAATTCTTTCTTAGTCCCCCGGTTTGTTAAATCACCGGTAAAAAACACGGCATCCCAAGGCTTACCGCCCAATATCGTGTGTAAACGCGCCAGGTCTTCTCTTAATGCTCTTTTAATGGACGGCCAGTATTGATCCTGAGACATCGCCCCCCAATGAAAATCGGTAAAATGCACCCAACGAAATGTATTCACGGCTTACTCCCTATTCCATAATATGACTACGCTCTTTTGCGTCATGCTCGCGATCACTACGAGCAGGGTCCAAAGGACTTATCACCTGACAGACTCATCGTCACACTAAAACATTATTATATTTATTAATTCAGATCGATTTGACCCGTTGATAGAGGCCRAGACAATGCTAAGCCCTCATTGTGAAACGCTGGATTGTATTATTCAAGAGAATTAATTCAGGGGGCGTATAAGAACAACGCTTTCGATTAGGGCGCTAGACGAGCGGGGATCGCCTTAATTCGGCGCGAGTGAAGTGATTGGGGGCTGAGGGTATAGAGAGGCGTAGCAGCACAGTGTTATGTCGGGTTGAGGGTTGAGTATGTGATTCACGATAGGCCTTAWATGACCGCCCCGCAATTCATATGACTCGTGTAAAACCATATCACTACAAGCCAGCAAAGCGCAGTCGGCTGGCGTGCTCTTCATAGACCTGTAGTGGCTTTTTCTGTTCACCCCAGGCGGTTATAAATATGTTCATTTCATCCAAGTGATTCATTTTAACGCCGGTTTCAATCGCCATGCCAAATTGCGCACTGCACACGCTCACTAGGCCGTCACTTTTTTCATCACCGTAGATRCCTTTCGATATTAACCAGAGCCCTGAATCAGCAACATCGAAACCATTAGTAAAGGCCTCGCTGCCGGTCCAGGAGTAGTTTTTTATTTCACCGAATTCTGTTTCAGTCACAGGTGCACCGGTCTCGCAATATTGATCGTCGATGCCGCCAGGAAAACGTTGATTAAAGGCCTGCACTTGTTCCATGTCGAGTAGCAATAGTGCACCTTTAATGTCCATGGGTTTCCAGGTGCCGGTGAGCAGCAAGTAATTCAAGCGCAATGCTAGATTGATTGGGCCGGTAATAAAATTCGGGGCATTCTGTATGCGTTGAGAATTAAGTAATCGCCAAGAATCAACATTAACGCCTTTGTGAGGGCTACCAATTGAAGTCAGGGACGCAACCAGGTCGGGGCGTATGCCTGCAACATAACGGATATCGACGCCGCCTTGGCTATGACCGATGAGATTAAACTTTAAGTCCGCTTGACCGGTTTGCTTACGAATCTCCTCGAGTTGTTGGATTATTTGATTGCCTCTCACTTCATTGGAGTTAATCGCGCTGGCGTGGGTGACGTAGACGGTGGCACCCTGGGACTCAAGTTTTTTCTTCACGCCACTGAAGTACTCGATGACACCAAACATCTTTCTAAACCCCAACATGCCGTGTACCAACACAATGGGGTAGCGCGTTTTGGCTTCATGGTCGCTAGCGCTTGGGTTGGCAAACGCGGGCAGCGTTAGGCTTGTAAGGGTAAAAGAAAATACTAAAATAGATTTGACGAGTAGGCAGGATAACTCACGAGTAACGCGGCTCATATCAATACTCCAGACTTCATTTAAAAGACGGCATTGAATCTTTATTTATTTTTAGAATGACGACTTTTATGCATAAATTTTAAGGCAGAAAACATCGACTGAAATAACAAACACATACAGTCTATAAGCCAGACTAATTGATAGTAATACACATCTTTTATTTCAACCACTATCCCTTGCGGCCAATAGTCAGGCGTCATCCCTGAATGAAGGCCCTTTTCGGAGCGCTTGTTTTTTCGCAACAAATACTGCGACACAAGCAATGACGCCCACACTCTCCGCATAAAAATAACGTTGCAATAAACATTACACACTGATAAGCCGCTAACTCAGAATTTAATGCACACCGTTAATATTTGAAAACCAAATTTTGTGGATACTTTTCTAACAGAACGATACCAGGGCGCTAGATCTAATGCGGAGGATACTGAGGGGGACTATGGATTAACATTCATTGCGTTTTAACCCTTCCCTCGACTGACTAAATATCTCTTCACTGACTCAGTTAAAATAATACTTACAATAGCCACCGAGGAAAAAACAACACTACTCAATACGATCAATTGGATCGAAGCAGTCATTGGGCAAAAATACCTCATGGATATAACCGCCAACGTAAAATAGCTTACCAGCCATAAATCATATGGCTTGATATAAGCAACTTTTACCAAAACGAGTAAACTCGCCCCACAGGCAATATAAACAAATACCGGGCTAATGCCGAGAATGCCACCCATAACAAATGAGAAAAACCCCCACAACGGGTAAATTACATATACGCTTCTTTTTAAAGGGGTAAGTTTTATCTCGTTATGAAGGTACGAGGCAGCCCTTGCCATTGAGTCAAAAAAGATACTCGATATAAGCAATATTAATAGCGTCATTGTTACCCAGCTTGCGTCCATATACACAAATACTCCCTACAACTTTTCTTCACTGGCGAATTTACTTAAGCAACTTGGGGGATACTTCGGTGAGAATTTTAATGAGAGGCAGCAAATTATCTAGGTACGGGTCGTATACAGTGAGGGTTTTATCTTTCCCGACCAACGTCASCGCATAGACAGTGCGCTTGATAGTCACTTGCATGGAGTCGATATCAGCAAGGAGTAGTGTGTGTTGAGAGACGAATTTTTTRAAGTGAATCGTGCCACTTTGCTTTTCATAGCGCCAGCGAGAGCGAGCCTGAAACACAATGACATACAACATGACCATGAGCGTAATCATTGCGCTGCCTAATTCCTTCGGCTCGACCCAACCAAGTACCGCACTACTCAGGGCAGCAATGAGTAGTATCAACGCGCGTTTGTGCCAGGGGTTTGATTCAACCGCTAATACGGCACCCGAATCAGTGGTACCCCGATCATAAGAGTCAAGCCGTTGTATTAAGACATTATCAAAGCTGTTTTTAAGTGCTGCATATTCCTTCCTCGCTACCCAGACCTTCACTATCACTACCTCTTTGGCTAAAGCGCCCAACAGTACCCGATCCACCGCACATCGGCCTTARCTCCGATCACAATTAATGCAAGGCGTCGAGATCTCTGCTTACGCGAGCCGCTTTGGTAGCCTGTAGCTTGGGCAAAGACCTCAACAGCCGTTTATTCGCGCTCTGACAACATGCCTTCACGAATGATAAATCCAATCACGTCGTCCAGGCCTTGGCCTATTTTTAAATTGGTAAACACAAAAGGTTTGTCTCTACGCATCATCTCGCTGTCTCGGGCCATGACGTCAAGGGACGCGCCGACCATGGGTGCGAGGTCGGTTTTGTTGATGATGAGTAAATCAGATTTTGTGATGCCTGGGCCGCCCTTTCTCGGGATTTTATCGCCTGCGGCCACATCAATGACGTACAGAGTCAGATCCGATAACTCGGGACTGAAGGTAGCGCTGAGGTTGTCGCCACCGCTTTCGACAAAGACTACRTCGAGGTTKTCATGGCGTTCACAGAGTTCATCAATGGCGGCAAGATTCATGGAGGCATCTTCACGGATGGCGGTATGAGGGCAACCGCCGGTTTCTACGCCAATGATACGGTCAGCATCGAGGACTTCGTGCTGGGTGAGAAACTTCGCGTCTTCTTTGGTATARATRTCGTTRGTRACCACTGCGATTTGATAGCGGTCTCTTAACGCAATACAGAGGTTACGAAGTAAGGCGGTTTTACCGGACCCTACGGGTCCACCCACGCCTACCCGTAGGGTTTGTTGTTGGCCTTGAGAGGTTACGTTGGATTTCGTTTTAGAAGTTTGATTACTCGCCATTAAGTTCATTTAATTCCACTCCAAATTTTCGTGAATTTCTATTTCTATTTCTATTTCTACTCTTTCGTCTGTTTCTGTTTCTGTTTCTGTTTCTGTTTCTGCTTCGCCTACCCGGTGCGCTTCAATTAAACGCATGTTTCGATTTAGGACCGAAATAAGCGTGAGTATTGGCTTTCATGCCAGGCACTGGCCATGGCCAGGGCGGGTAGAGAAGCACCAATATCTTGATCCTCCACGCTCGCGCAGCGTTCCACCGCCTCGGGGATGAGTGCTTGTAATCGTCCCAGCAAACGTTGTGCGCTGGTTTGCCCTAGGGGCACTAACTTAGTCGCCGCTGCCACTTGGTTCTCTAGCCAGGACCAACAGTAGCCGTGGCATGCGCTGGTGGTATCGATTTGCCAAAAGTTCGCCGCCAAGGCAAAGCTCGATACAAAGCTCGCTTGATCCAGTGCATTGGCATAAGTCACTGGCATATTTAAGTCCGTCAGCAATTTGATTAGGGCGCTGCCCATGGCCGTGTCGGTGAGTCGTAACTCGGCGGTTTCTCGACACGCTAAGGCGTAGTCATTCCAACGAATAAAATCTTTAACATTTTGCGCCGCTAACGCCTGAAGTTGCCGACGCAATAAAGGCAAATCAACCTGGGTTAAAGATTCACTCAGTTGCAATGCTAACCATTGTTCAAGATCCGCTTCATTGGCTAGCCACGCTTCGTCAATGGCGTACTCAAGCCCTTGAGAAAACGAATAACCGCCCACAGGCAACGCTGCACTGCTGAGTTGCAGTAGCCGTAGCAGGCCTGTCTCAGTGGTGGTGATGGCCATGCTGACTCTCTGCTTGCGCGCCAAAGCTTGCGCGTCGTACGTAGGCGCCGGGTTCAGGCTCAAACACCACTTTTTCGTGGCGTATACTTAAGCCAAATTTTTGTACTAGCTCTTCTAAGACATGATCGGGGGTAAAGCGTAACCATCGCTCGCCCATTTGTAGCTTCGTRTGACGATTTCCTAGGTGATAACAGGCTTTACTAAACTGCTGCCAGTTCTCGGTGCTGGCAATGGCCACCGCTTCAAGGGCACCGATGACGGCAATATTTTTACCGCAGTGACTGCGTAATACGTCGCCGATTGATAAGGGATTGCCGCGTTCTAAAAATACCCGTACTTCGGTGCCTGATGTTGCAATGGCTTTAAAACGTCCGCGCTCACGCTGCAAGTGATCCAATATTACTTCGTCATGAATCAATTGCGCCTGCTCACCGCTTAGACGTTGATGAATCTTCCACATAGTGCGTCCTCAATCTTTTTCTTTTGTTGTTGATCCGGTGTTTTTATTAATTTTGTATTAGCGGGTTTTTAAGTGGTATTTCTCCTGTTAGATTTTTTATTCATGTTCTGTATTTTTATTCGTGTTCTCTATTTTTTAAATCGTTTCTATTTTTATTAATTCTTTTTGTTTNTNTNNNNGTGTTCTATCTTTGTTAATCGTCTATARCTTCATTACAAGCTGGGCACAGATTTTAAGGCAGGCTTTAAAACAAGCTGTACAGTTGGCCCAGCGGTAATTCATCCGCCGGTTCACAGGTTAATAATTCGCCGTCGGCGCGGACTTCGTAGGTTTGTGGGTCGACCGTAATTTCGGGCATCCATTCATTGTGGACCATGTCGCGTTTGGTAATATCGCGGGTATTCTGACAAGGCAATATCGTGCGACCCAAGCCTAACTCTTGTTGGATGCCATTTTGCACGGCTTCATAACACGCAAACGTCACCGCAGTTTTATGAGGTGCATTGCCCATAGCACCAAACATCATGCGGTAGTGCACGGGCTGAGGGGTTGGAATGGAGGCATTGGGGTCACCCATGGGGGCTGCGGCGATAAATCCGCCTTTAATAATCAGCGCGGGTTTAATACCAAAAAATGCCGGTTTCCAGAGTACCAAGTCAGCCAATTTACCCACCGTAACTGATCCCACGTCTTTATCTATGCCGTGGGTGATTGCCGGATTAATGGTGTACTTAGCGATGTAGCGACGGACTCGAAAGTTATCCATGCGCTCATTGTCTTCCACTAACGGGCCGCGCTGTACTTTCATTTTATGAGCGGTTTGCCAGGTACGAGTGATCACTTCGCCCACGCGGCCCATGGCTTGCGAATCGGAGGCGATCATACTGAAAGCCCCCAAGTCATGAAGAATATCTTCAGCGGCGATGGTTTCTTTACGAATGCGTGAATCCGCAAAAGCGACGTCTTCAGGAATGGCCGCATCCAAGTGATGACAGACCATAAGCATGTCTAAATGCTCATCGACGGTATTGCGTGTATAGGGGCGCGTAGGGTTGGTGGACGAGGGCAATACATTCGGTTCGGCACAGGCTTTAATAATATCCGGGGCATGGCCGCCGCCTGCGCCTTCGGTATGATAGGTGTGTATCGCACGGCCTTTAAATGCCGCCAAGGTATCGTCGACAAAACCGGATTCATTTAAGGTGTCAGTATGAATTGCCACTTGTACATCAAAGCGTTCGGCAACACTTAGACAATTATCAATGGAGGCAGGCGTCGTGCCCCAATCCTCGTGGAGCTTTAAGCCACACGCGCCGGCCATTAATTGTTCTTCAAGCGCCCCAGGTAAGCTGGTATTGCCCTTGGCAAGAAAGCCTAAGTTCATAGGCATGCAATCGGTGGCTTGCAACATCATGGCAATATTCCATGGCCCCGGCGTGCACGTGGTGGCATTGGTGCCGGTGGCCGGACCGGTACCCCCGCCTAACATGGTAGTCACCCCTGACATGAGGGCTTCTTCGATTTGTTGCGGGCAAATAAAGTGAATGTGAGCATCAATCCCGCCGGCGGTGACGATTAAGCCTTCGGCTGCAATCACTTCGGTACACGGACCTATAATAATACTGACGTTGTCTTGGATGTCGGGGTTACCGGCTTTGCCCACCCCGACGATGCGTCCGCCCTTGATGCCAATATCGGCTTTAACAATGCCCCAATAGTCAATGATTAGCGCGTTGGTGATTACCGTATCGACCGTCTCCGCCGAACCCAATTGGCTTTGACCTTGACCGTCTCGAATCACTTTACCGCCGCCAAATTTTACTTCTTCTCCGTAGGTGGTGAAGTCTCGTTCCACTTCAACCACCAAGGCAGTGTCTGCCAATCGGACTCGATCCCCAGTCGTGGGGCCAAACATGGCGGCGTAGGAAGCTCTATCAATAGTTGTCATTGGGGCTTGCCTTTATTTAAACTAAATTTAAATAGATTATGTTTCCTTATCTCCAATGTTTTTAATTCGCCCATGATTTCACCACGAAACCCATACACTCTACGCAGCCCTGCATAGCCGACCAGTTCTACGTCTCGATCTTGCCCTGGTTCAAAGCGTACGGCAGTGCCTGAGACGATATTAAGACGAAACCCCAGGGCGCGCTCTCGATCAAAGATCAAGGCCGGGTTCACTTCATAGAAGTGGTAATGAGAGCCCACCTGTATAGGACGGTCCCCGCTGTTCTTGATATTGAGCATCAACGTAGCGCGATTTTCATTGAGCGTAATGTCGCCCTCAGCGACTAATATTTCTCCAGGAATCATGGTCAGTCCTTTTATCAGCGAGAGACTAATTTTTTAGCCGTTTAAACGGATGAAAAATTATTCATTTATTTACAGGCAATAAAATAGTTACATAAACAGTTAAAGAAATAGCTAAAGAAATAGTTATATAAATAGTTAAAGAAACAAAACAAAAATATGCCCAGCAATTCAGCCATCAGTGCAACGGTTAATTAATAGGCTCATGCACGGTAACTAATTTCGTGCCGTCAGGAAAAGTCGCTTCCACTTGCACTTCGTGCAGTAATTCCACCACACCGTCCATGACTTGATCCCCATTAAGGATTTCTTTGCCGTAACTCATCAATTCAGCCACTGTTTTACCATCACGCGCGCCTTCAATGATTTCCATTGAGATAAAGGCCACAGCCTCGGGGTAATTTAACTTAACCCCACGCGCTAGACGCCGCTCGGCTAACAGTGCCGCAGTAAACACTAATAACTTGTCTTTCTCTCTCGGTAATAATTCCATAGCAATTACATTTTCCAAGTCAAAAATTGATAGTCCAATTTAATAATCGAATTTAATAGTCCAATTCAATAGTCGAATTGATAACCATTTTGGCTGCACGCGTTAAGTGGACCAGATCCTCGGGGGGCAGGCCTTACGCTTTAACGATACGGGTCGTAATATTTCCCACCAGGCGRCAAATAACGCTCGRGCCTGCTCGGCACTATGGCCCAAATAGCGCCCCACATAAAATTCGCCGGTTTTTGATATGGCACCGAACTGGTTTAATTTACGGTCTTGTACCACTTGTCTTAAGCACTGCAAACGTTCCTGTAGGCACTGATCATCCGAGTCATAAGACCACGGCCCGGCCAAGAAGAAACCACTGACTGTTTTTGCTTGCATGCCTGCGGACCCGGCCAGTAATGCCTGACGATTACGATCGGTTAAAGAAAAACGATCGATAAATAAAGCCCGTCCGTCTCTAAACACACCGTAACGCTGCTGAAATGAGCCGCTGTCGAACAGCGCATCACTGGCCGGCAATCCTAAGCAATTCACTTCCCAGCCCATAAAGTCGCTGCCGGCACTTAAATGGATTTTCGTATCAAGCTCTACGTGGGCTTGGTTGTAGACAATGGTCTCCAAAGGGAACCATTCCAAACTGGCATTTTCACCCACCACTAAGCGCACCTGCTGGCGTTGCAGCGGCTCTGTGTCACGGGCACGGTAAATACGCGCAGCCCCCGGCGTGGTGATCAGCGCCCGTGCGCGCGCCAAAACATTAATATCGATTTGTAAATGATCCCCCGACACCAAGCCACCCGGTGGGTGCAATAGATAGGCATGGGCAAGGTCATTGCCTTCAGGGTAAAAGGGTTTTTGAACATACAGAGGGCCAACATGTCGGCATTGGGTCAAACGTGTGCCGCGCGGTTTTTGTTCAAACTGTAATTGCAGTTTCGCTAGCCACTGATTATGTGAGCACGCCTTGACTGCCTTGCTCACCGGGTTCACTGGGCTCGAGTCGTTCTTTCGATTCTTTCGATTACTGCAATCACGACTATCAATACGATCAACACTGTCTAGCGATAACACCATATTCTACGGCCTATTACTTTGAGAACTTATTACCCAAAACACCAAACACCAATAGCAATACGGCCACGACCACAACACTGTTCCAATACCCGGTGTGCACATGGGGGCCGGCCTCATGAGCGAAGGCCGGTAGATTAACGGCGGCCAAGAGCGCGGCGCTTTGCCAGACAAAAGTCCAATATTGAATCAATCGGTTCATTGGATGACGTTCCTTTTGATGGGTTTTCTTATTTATTGTTTTTATTTTTTKAATTTCTTATATTTTGTTTTTACTTATATCTCAATTTGGATCTTAATGTCTAGACTGCTAAATGCCGAGCGATTAATTGATCCGATAATTCCTCCATCTGGCCGGACGCGACTACTCTACCTCGTTCCATCAGACGAAAATCCTTGCCAACACGGCGTGCGAACGCTAATTTTTGTTCGACTAAAATCACAGTCATTTTTTCGTGTTGATTGAGTTCAGTAATCACCTCGCCGATTTGTTTAACAATATTGGGTTGTATGCCTTCGTTGGGTTCATCGAGAATAAGCACCGTCGGGTCCAACACCAATGCCCGACCAATGGCCAACTGTTGTTGTTGGCCACCAGACAAATCCCCGCCCCGACGATGCAGCATGTCTTTTAGGACAGGGAATAGTTCGTATATACGTTGGGGGATGGATTTTGACTTATCCCTACGCGCGCCCAAACTAACCCGTAAATTTTCTTCCACGGTGAGCATGGGAAAGATATCTCTGCCTTGCGGGACATAACCAATGCCATGACGTGCGCGGGACTCCGCAACCCGCGTGGTAAAATCAACGCCATCCACAGTGACCGAGCCAGAACTGACGGGCAGCAACCCCATTAAACATTTCAACAAGGTGGTTTTACCCACGCCATTACGCCCCATGATGCAGGTGCACGCCCCGGCCTGGACTTGTAAATCCAGATCCCAAAGAATTTGCGTGCCGCCGTATAATTGGTTAATGCCCTTAAGATCAATCAATCCGTTTCTCCTAGATAGACTTCAATCACGGCCTGATTATTTTGGATTTCTTGCATACTGCCTTCTGCAAGCACCGTGCCTTGATGCAATACCGTGACGGTTTGGGCGATGCTGCGCACAAATTCCATATCATGCTCAACCACGACCACCGTATGCGAACCTGCTAGGGACGTTAATAACTCCGCCGTGCGTTCTGCTTCGGGGGCAGTCATACCCGCCACGGGTTCATCAATGAGTAACAGACGTGGGTCGGCAATTAACAGCATACCAATCTCTAGCCATTGTTTTTGACCGTGCGATAAAGCCCCCGCTAACATCGTCCGCTGCTCAGCAAGYGCKACAATGTCTAACACCTGGTCAATGCGATCTAATTGCGTGGCAGTGAGGCGGGCCAACAAGGTCGATAGAATCCCTCGCTGTGCGTGCATGGCCAACTCAAGGTTTGAGAATACACTTTGGGCTTCAAAGACGGTGGGTTTTTGGAATTTTCGACCAATGCCCAGTTGCGCGATTTGAGCTTCTTGTTTGCCTAATAAATTAATATCCTGACCGAAATAGACTTGTCCGCTGTCGGCTTTGGTTTTKCCGGTAATGACATCCATCAGTGTGGTTTTACCAGCGCCATTGGCCCCGATTAAACAACGTAACTCGCCGTCATTAATGTATAGATTTAAACTATCGAGGGCTTGGAAACCATCAAAACTCACACACAGGTCTTCTACATAAAGAATCACCTGGTGCGAGACATCGGCTAATGTCTCGGGCGCCATGAGAAAAGGCCAGATTTGATCTCGGCGCAGCGTTTGTCTCACTTCATCTAATACGGCCATTAAGGTTGCTCCGCCCAGCCAGGGTCATCTGGCGAGCGCCCTAGTTGATTAATCGCCAGATCAACCGACGGATCAATCGACAAATCATCGGCCTCGTTGCCAGAATAATTATTCTCATTTGACACGGCACTGCGCCCAAAATAAACCCTCACGCGGCTCAACACACGGTCCATTAAACCCATTAATCCTTGGGGTAAAAACACGGTCACCGCAATAAATAAAGAGCCTAATGCAAACAACCATAACTCCGGAAATATGGCAGTGAAGCGGGTCTTGGCGTAGTTCACGAGCAAGGCCCCCACCACCGCACSGTACAATGTGCCTCGCCCCCCCACCGCCACCCAAACCACGATTTCAATTGAGTTCAAGGGCGAGAATTCCCCAGGATTAATAATGCCTACCTGTGGCACATAGAGCGCCCCAGCAATACCGGCTAATACGCCAGAGTATACAAATAACCACACTTTATAATTCTCGGTTTTATAGCCCAGAAAACGAACCCGTGATTCCGCGTCTCGAATCCCCACCACCAAGCGGCCTAGTTTTGAATTCATAATCCAGCGACTACTCACATAGGCCAGCGCCAGAAACACTGCGGTGATTATAAATAGGCTCACCCGTGTGGTGTCTGCTTGTAAATTAAAGCCCAGCAAATCCTTAAAATCCGTCAGGCCATTATTACCGCCGAAGCCCATTTCATTGCGAAAGAACGCCAACATTAAGGCGTAGGTCAATGCTTGGCTCATGATGGAGAAGTACACCCCGGTGACCCGCGAGCGAAACGCCAGCCAACCAAAAATAAACGCCAATAGACCGGGCACTAACAAAACCATCAGCATGGCAATCCAGAATTGATCCATGCCCAACCAAAACCAAGGCAGCWCGCCCCAATTAAGAAACACCATAAAGTCCGGCAAGAGCGGGTCACCGTACACGCCACGAGACCCGATCTGGCGCATCAAATACATGCCCATGGCGTAGCCCCCTAGCGCGAAAAACGCGCCATGGCCCAAACTTAAAATACCGCAAAATCCCCACACCACATCCACGGCCAAGGCCAAGAGCGCGAAGCTTAGGTATTTACCCAGTAAAGTAATGGTGTAGGTGCTGACGTGAAACGCGGATTGTTCGGGCACGTATAAATTACAAAAGGACGCGTACAAGGTAATGCCAAATAACACCAGTATAAAGACCGGTGCCTTTTCGCGCAGGTCATGCAACAGAGAAAAGCGTTCGCCTAACGGCCGTGCTAGGGCTTGATTGTTCGACGTATTCGAAGAATTTGAATCTCTGGCTCTATTCATTCGGCAGCCCTGCCCTTTTGCGGAAATAAACCCCGAGGTCGCTTCTGAATAAATAAAATAATAAACACCAATACAATAATATTGGCCAGCACAGCGCCCGTGACCGGCTCCAAAAATTTATTGGTTACCCCCAACGTAAACCCTGCCACTAAGGTGCCCCATAGATTACCCACGCCACCGAACACCACCACCATAAATGAGTCAATGATGTAAGACTGCCCCAGGTTCGGCCCCACATTGGTCAGCTGACTCAACGCTACCCCGGCAATGCCGGCAATGCCAGAACCCAGTCCAAACGTCATGGCATCCACCCATTCGGTACGAATCCCAATGGCTTTGGCCATATCACGATTTTGAGACACAGCGCGAACATTTAAACCCAGCGAGGTTTTCTTTAAAATCAGTTGCAGTGCAAAAAACACCAGCAAGGCAAACGCAAGAATGTACAATCGATTGTAGGTAATGGAAAAAACCGCATTGATATCCAACGAGCCACTCATCCAGGCCGGGGTTTCTACTTGGCGATTAAGCGGCGAAAAGATACTGCGCACGGTTTGCTGCAATACCAAGCTAATGCCAAAGGTGGCTAATAAGGTCTCTAACGCGCGCCCGTGTAAAAAACGTATCACCCCTCGCTCGATCAAGACGCCCACGGCACCCGACACCACAAAGGCCACTGGCACGGCCACCAATAAAGAATACGCAATATGATTAGGCATTAACGTCTGCACCACATACGTCGTGTACGCACCAATCATAATCAGCTCACCGTGGGCCATATTAATAACCCCCATCACCCCAAAGGTAATCGCCAAGCCGGTCGCGGCCAACAGTAATACCGAGCCTAAACTTAAACCAAAGAATACTTTCTCAAGAAACCGATAAAAACTGACTTTGTCATTAATCTTAATTAATACGTCACTGGCTTTAGCCCGTAAGGAGACATCGGGCTCAATCCAGTCACCTTGATCATCTTTCGCGAGCAATGCTTCGATGCTATTTTTAACCACCGGCTCTAAACGAGTCGCCAGTATTGCCAGCGCTGCAAGGCGCGTGTTTAAGTCATCACTATTGCGCARGTCATTTAATGCCAGCGTGGTGTTAATGATCTCTAGTAACTTAGGGTCTTGCTCTGCAAGCTTCGCTTGTTGCAATAAGCTGGCATTACTCGCGCTGGGTTTTTTCAGCATGTTGTTTAACGCACGACCCCGTAACACGGGATCACTGCTGAACAATGTTAAACGCGCGATAACGCCCCGCAACTGAATTCGTAAGCGATTATTGACGCGGATTTTTTTGAATTGTTTCTTGCTGGAAATTTCAAAAGACTGATTGGTGAATACATCCACGGTGTGGAATTCACCCCCTGGCGTTTGGTGCCCCCGCACTAATCGAGCGTCTGCTTTACGGGCATACAATTCACCGGCTAAYAAGGCATTAAAAAGCCCTAARCCGCGYKCKCCYCCAYTGGCTTCAAGTTGCTCAACAATGAGAGCGCTTTGCTTTAACTTTGCAGTCACTAATTGTTGGCTTAATTGTTCGAAGGAAGGATCTTCTAAGGCGTACAGCGCAGGCGAAAACAGCACGCCCAAAAGTAGCATGACAGAAAACAGAAAACTCGCACCACTGCGACACAGAGACCGAGATGAAGATAGAGATGAAGATAGAGATAAAGATAAAGATAAAGATAAAGAAGGAAGCATTGCTCGGCCCGAGCGTACCGGGTTTGGCAATTTAAAACTCAATAGGGTTAGCAATATAAGCCTCACAGCACCGTTCCCATTAGCAAGAATCAAGAACGGGGGCCCAAGATGCGGCCCCCCATAGGCAATACCAATCACTCATCCTAAAACCAAGTGCCTTACCTACACCGATCTCGATGGCGGTTAGGCAATCTTTCAATGCTTAGAAATCTGAGCCTCCACAGGTYTTGGTTTTAGTGTTGAAATTTCCGCAGCCCACCGCAGGGGTCCAGTTGGACACGATGTCCACTGACACAGGCAGATAATTAGACCACGCATCCCCTTCCAACAAGCCTTCAGTTTCCCAGACCACTTCAAACTGTCCATCGCCTTGGATCTCACCAATCAGCACGGGCTTGGATAGGTGATGGTTGGCATTCATGACTGCGGTGCCGCCGGTCAAGTTATTCGTGGTGACCCCAATCATGGCTTGTTCGACTTTATCGACATCGGTACTGCCCACACGYTTCACGGCTTTGACCCACATATTAAACCCAATGTAGGTGGCTTCCATAGGGTCATTGGTGACTCGCTTGTCATCCTTTATAAAGGCTTTCCATTGCTTTATAAATTCTGCATTGCGGCTGTCGTCAACACTTTGAAAATAATTCCAAGCAGCCAAATGTCCAATTAACGGCTTGGTATCAATACCCGACAACTCCTCTTCACCCACTGAGAATGCGATCACAGGGATACTTTCAGAGGACACGCCTTGATTGCCTAGCTCTTTGTAGAAAGGTACATTGGCATCGCCATTGATGGTTGATACCACGGCTGTTTTCTTGCCTGCGTTACCGAACTTCTTAATGTCAGATACAATGCCCTGCCAATCGGAATGACCGAAAGGCGTGTAGTTAATTAAAATATCTTTTTTGGCAACGCCCTTAGAAATCAGGTAGGCCTCTAGGATTTTATTGGTGGTGCGCGGGTAGACATAATCAGTCCCGGCCAAGACCCAGCGTTTGATTTCTAATTCATCCATCAAGTAATCGACAGCGGGAATGGCTTGCTGGTTGGGTGCAGCCCCGGTGTAGAAGACATTTTTGGAAGATTCTTCACCTTCGTATTGAACAGGATAAAACAGCAGCCCGTTTAATTCTTCAAGTACCGGCAAGACCGACTTACGCGATACCGAAGTCCAGCAACCAAAAATCACATCGACTTTTTCTTGGCTGATTAACTCACGGGTTTTCTCCGCAAACAAAGGCCAGTTGGAGGCAGGGTCCACCACCACGGCTTCGAGCTGCTTGCCTAATAACCCGCCTTTTTTATTTTGCTCTTCGATCATCATTAACACAGTGTCTTTAAGCGTCGTTTCACTGATCGCCATGGTCCCCGATAAAGAATGAAGCACCCCGACCTTAATGGTGTCACCCGCTTGCACGGACACGCTCAAGGCGCACAGTGCAATTACGGCGGTTACACTGGATAGAATCGTAGTCAGCGTTTTTTTAATTGCTTTTTTTATCATCATGATTCGAATTCCCTTTTGCTTAGATAAACAGTGCGGGCTCCCTGAACATTATGCCCAAGCAACCCGCAGCATGGTTTTCTACAACTGAATTTGTACTCCAAAGGAGAAGAAATTAATATCCCCCACATCATCACCATTTTCATCCGTGGCGCGGTAACCGGTGATATTGGCATCGCCATTACCGT
The DNA here is from genome assembly GCA_002402085.1 of Gammaproteobacteria bacterium. Taxonomy (GTDB): domain Bacteria; phylum Pseudomonadota; class Gammaproteobacteria; order Pseudomonadales; family UBA3067. The sequence continues at coordinate 108,778 of NVVB01000004.1, read as the reverse complement.
AGTTAATATTCAAGCGCGCATTGTGCCCTGAGATCACATAGTTCGCGCCCACTTCGGTCAAGTGACTGCTGTCCCCGTCTTCTGGATTATTACTGACATAACGTAAGTAAGGTTGCACCTTACCAGGACCAATTTCGTTTCGAACTAAATACGCAATGGTGGCAAACGTCGAATCCCCATCAAACAAACAAAAACAAGGGTTGGTATCCGCGTCCGCATCCGCAGGCGTGGACTCACCTAAGGTGAAATCCGCATCGAGCAATTTATACTCCGCTTCAAAAGTCACTACGTCGCCTTGACTTAATACCGTTTCAGATAATAAATCGAGTGCGTAACCAATAAAGTCTCCTGAGGTAGTCGCCGTGCCTGAACCCCCGTCTTGACTCTGTACCGAGAGCCCTAGAGTCRGGATATTGCCCAAGCCGCCGTAATAAGTGCTGCTGGTGTAATAGCCTGGGTTGTCTTCTTTATTGAGGAAGTTGTAGGCAATCCGTCCGGCATACAAACGTTCGTCGTCCACATTCGACGCATCCTCCAAACCATCAAAGATCCCCAGTGCGTACTGAAGTTTCCCCGCGCTGCCCCAAAACGTCAGGCCGTCATCACGTCCCAAGCTGCCCGCTTCGCCGCCCTGATCGGAAGGAAACAAAGGTTGCGTGTATTGATTCCAGGTCAATGCGTAGTAAGGACCATTCAACTCAATTCGATCAGCAGGCGTTAGCATTTGCCCAATCCATAAATTCAATTGAGGGCTCAACTCCAAGTGAATAAACGCGTCTAAGACTTCAAAGTCGCCTTCGGTGTTGAGCGTGAACTTAATATTTTCATGCACTTGACCATTGATATACAACCGTACACTTTCCACTTCGTAGTCACGCCCACGCTCATCACCACTGGGGGAGCTGTCCTCTTCGGAATTTAATGGCGCGCGAATTCCTGCACCAATGCTGATCCATTGATCGGTATCAATATCCAGCCTCTTGCCAGCCGAAACTGACATAGACGCTGCCATTAAACAGGCCAGCGCAATACTCGCGGTTGTTTTAATCGTCGGCCGAACATCACCGAATCGAATGTGTGATTTCAACATCTTTTAATATCCTCTGATTTATTTAGGTTTCCCTAAGTAGGCGAATGATTAGCAATGTGCTTTTATGGTCACTGGCGACGCGTTTCTGATGACTGATTTGTGATCAATCTTGTCGTGACATTACGGACAGGAATAAAAAAATGGGCGTTAGTGTCGTGCGGAATTATTGGGAATCGATCCAATCTAGACTATCCGCCTAATAACGCAGTACGCTACGTCATTTGACGTATAAAACTTTCATCCCGGCGAAGGACGCTGTTACAATGATGTCAAAGTGACTCACTAGAAATCGCTGATAAAACATCAAAAAAATAATAAAACGCCGCTGTCTATTTAATCATTACTAAAAACTGAATCACCACCAAAACAGTAATCACCGCCCAAAATTTAATCTCCGCCCATTTTTTACTCACTACGAACGAACAGTCAATAAAGCCAATGCGTGCAACTCAACAAATATTTCGCGTGCGACGCCAATACAACCAATGGGTCGCCAACCAAACACTGGAAGACTACGCACTTCGTTTCACGGCCAAAAAAGCCCGCCGCTGGAGCATCGAGATGGTCGCCATGACAGCGCTTGGGGCCACTGCATTTATGGCGCTTGAGGTCATCGGCGGCACCATCACAATACTGTACGGCTTTACCAATGCCTTACTGGCCATGCTCACCGTGGGTATAGTCATTTTTATTACAGGCCTACCCATAAGCTATTACGCGGCCAAACACGGCGTAGACATTGATTTACTGACTCGAGGCGCGGGCTTTGGTTATTTGGGGTCGACCATCACCTCGTTAATATACGCCTCGTTTACGTTTATTTTTTTCGCCATTGAAGCGGCCATTCTCGCCATGGCACTCAAAGCCCTACTCGGCATCCCGGTCACGGTGGGCTATATCCTGTGTGCCATCGCGGTGATCCCTATCGTTACCCACGGCATCACCTTTATTAGTAAATTTCAAGTGGGCACGCAGCCCATCTGGTTAAGTTTACAAATCACCGCGTTGTTTATCATTGCCTACTTCGAGCTAAATAATTTAGAGCAATGGATGAGTTACCCCGGCACCGAAGCGCTAGCAAGTGCCGACAGTAATTCCCTAGTGAACCCTATCAACAATTCCTTAAGCGCCTCGGCCATTAACAACACGCTGCCATCGGCTATTCCTTTACCTGGGCCAGAGCCTGAACTCACCAGCCAATTTAATTTACTTCATTTTGGTGCGGCTTCCTCAATACTGTTTGCACTCACCGCTCAAATCGGCGAGCAAGTCGACTACTTACGCTTCTTGCCGCCCAAACAAAAAGRCACGCGGTTACGTTGGTGGAGCGCGTTACTGCTTGCAGGGCCAGGTTGGATCGTGATCGGTATATTGAAAATGCTCGTGGGCTCCTACCTGGCTTACCTGGCCTTTAGTCGCGGCGCGAGCATGGAGATTGCCACCGACCCCACCCAGATGTATCAACGGGTCTTTGACTACATCACCCACTCCCCAACGGCCTCATTAATCCTCGCTGGCGTCATGGTGATTGTTTCGCAAATGAAAATTAACGTCACCAATGCCTACGCGGGTTCCATTGCTTGGTCGAATTTCTTTTCGCGTTTAACCCACAGTCATCCGGGGCGCGTGGTCTGGTTAGTGTTCAATGTATCCATTGCCTTATTGTTAATGGAACTCGGTATCTATCGCGCGCTGGAAAATATCCTGGGKATGTTTGCGATTGTCGCGGTCAGTTGGCTGGGGTCATTATCAGCCGACTTAATCATTAATAAATCGCTGGGCCTGAGCCCGCCGGGTTTGGAATTTAAGCGCTCGCAACTTTATGATATTAATCCGGTCGGGGTCGGCTCAATGCTAATCGCYTCGATCGTCGGGATCGTGTGTTACGTAGGCAACTTAGGCGAATCCCTCCAAGCATTGGCGCACTTTGTTACGTTGGCTTGTACCTTTGTATTGGTGCCATTAATCGCCTACCTAACCAACGGCCAGTATTACTTGGCACGCGAGTCGGGACTGGAGATTCTGAATCCAGACAAGATAAACTCAGTGCACTTAGGCCAAGAATATCAATGCTGTATTTGCGAAAATAATTTCGAGCACGAAGACATGAGTTACTGCCCGGCGTACCAAGGGCCTATTTGTTCCTTATGCTGCTCGCTGGATGGCCGCTGTCGGGACGTCTGTAAAAAAGACGCACGCTTCTCCGTTCAAATGGTCAAGTTCTTAAGTGCTTTCTTCCCAGCTCCATTGATGGAACTGATCGACTCCCGAACCGGCAAGTTTATTTTATTACTGACTGGCATTGCGATCGCCAACGCGGGTTTATTGTCCTTAATTTATTATCATATCGTTCCCGACGAAGTTAATTTCGCGTTAACTCTGGCGAATTTATTGTGGGTTTTATATTTCTTACTCATGATCATTTTCGGTGTCTTGGCTTGGTTATTTCTGCTGTCCAATGAAGGCCGTTTTGTCGCGCAAGAGGAAAGTAATCGCCAAACCAATTTGTTAATCCAAGAAATYCAGGCCCACAAGGCCACGGATTTGGCCTTACAAAAAGCCAARGARTCMGCAGAGTCCGCTAACCAGGCCAAAAGCCGTTACCTGACAGGCATCAGTCACGAGCTGCGCACGCCCTTACACTCCATTATCGGTTACGCCCAGCTACTCGGTCAGGACCCGTCGATCCCTGAGCACCGCAAAGAATCCATTGCCATTATGCGTCGTAGCGGTGAGTACTTAGCGGATTTAATCGAGGGTTTATTGGATATTTCGCGCATCGAAGCCGGTCGCATGGAGATTCGTCGCGATCAATTTGACCTGCATGAAGTGCTCGATCAAATGGTCTTGATGTTTAAGCAGCAAGCCCATACCAAGTCGATTGATTTTATTTTTAAGCGCAGTAAAAATTTACCCCGTTACGTCTGGGGCGATGAAAAGCGACTCCGACAAATACTCATTAACCTATTATCCAACGCGATTAAATTCACCCCTCACGGCAAGGTCGAGTTGTCCGTGCAATACCGAAACCAAGTCGCTGAATTCCGAGTCGCCGACACAGGCATAGGCATGAATAGCACGGATATCGAACGCATCTTTAATCCCTTTGAGCGCATTACCCATGCAGATCAAGCGCCCATCCCAGGCACTGGCTTCGGGCTTACCATCGTCAGTTCATTGTGCAACTTGATGGGCGGAGAAGTCAGCGCGACAAGTAACCCCAAGCAAGGCAGTGAATTCAAAGTGCGCTTAATGCTTTCGAAAGTAGAATCCCCCCAATCCACCGCACTTCCACAACGACAAGTCACGGGCTATCTTGGCCCTCGTATCGTTGTCGTCATCGTCGATGATGAGACCAGCCACCGCCGCCTGCTCAAGGATTGTTTGACGCCGCTGGGGTTTATTGTRCTCGAAGCCCATGACGCACAAAGCTGCTTACGGTTAATCAAGAACGAGCGTATCACCCCKCAAAACTCGGACCAGGGRAAAATCGACCTMTTCCTTATTGATGTCTCCATGCCCGRAATCAACGGCCTCGACCTCGCCACAAGTTTGCGCATTCAACACCGAATCAAGGCCCCTATCGTAATGATATCGGCCGACGCGTTTGAAGGCACCTCTTCCGCCATCACGCGCACCCAATCCATCACGCCCATACGCAAAGACAGCTCCTATAACAGCGGTTCCTATAACAGCGTTTCCTACAACAACATTCCCTACAACGCCTATTTAGTGAAGCCTATCAAATTAATTAGCTTACAAAACCAACTGGGGAAATTGCTCAACATTACTTGGCAATACAATCAATTTGACTCCATCACTAACACGCCTTCCTCCGACCAATTATCGATTCCCGATCACCCAGAGTTCACCGCACTACTCGCCTACGCCGAAGTCGGCTATGCCAAAGGCTACCGAGAAAAATTAAAAGCAATTGAACGCTTAGATGGCGTGAACCCCATTCTTATATACAACTTACAACAATGTTATCAGCAGATGAATTTCGACCAAGCGGTTAATTTGTTAACGAGAAAAACAAAATGATCACAGACATCAGCTCCGACAATGACGTGGTATTAGTAGTCGACGATTCCCCCGAAGCATTGGCCATGTTGAACCAAGCCCTTGAGCAAGCAGGACTGACCGTGTTGATCGCCTTGGAAGGAAACCAAGCCATTCACATCGCTCAAAAAATGGTGCCTGACTTAATCGTCTTGGATGCCCTGATGCCTAACCTAGATGGCTTTGAAACCTGCCGACGCATTAAAGCAGACCCACGAACGACGCATATTCCTGTGATTTTCATGACCGCACTCAGCGACACTGACAGCATCGTCAAAGGCCTGGAAGTGGGCGGTGTTGATTATCTAACAAAACCCTTTACGCCAGACGAGCTAGTGGCACGCCTTAGAGTCCACCTGGCCAACGCCCGACTCACCAACAGTGCCCATTGCGCACTCGATAGCACAGGGCAAAACCTATTCACGGTAGACGAGCAATCGCAGATTCGATGGGCCACGCCCCAAACTAAAAAACTCTTTCGCTACGCCAACGTTGATGAACACTGGCAGCGCACACAACTGGCAGAACAACTCCAACTCTGGCTTAGCCATTCCCCAAAATCGGGCCAAGTATTGCCTCTGAACCATATTGACCACCCGCTTAACGTGCGTTTTATTGAACGCTCAGGGCCACACGAAATTTTACTGAAATTATTAGACGCCGAAGCACCCAGCGGCGCAAAAAAATTAAACGCCGTATTACCCATTACCGTACGGGAGTCAGAAGTGCTGTACTGGATCGGCAACGGAAAAACCAACCGCGAAGTGGGCCAAATATTATCGACCAGCCCGCGCACGGTGAAYAAGCATCTAGAGCAAATTTACCGAAAGCTCGAAGTCGACAACCGAACCTCCGCTGCCGCCATTGCTATTCGATTATTGGTTTCAGAAACCGAACCCTACGACCATTAATTCGCTGTTTCATTTTGTAAATAAATCGTCCAAAAATGCACAGCCGAGTGATGCAACAGACATACTTAAAATAAAGCTGCTTAGTAGGCCACCGACCGTTGGTAATTGCGTTTGTTTAAACCGATCCAATTGGCAATTCCTAACACCTAATAACAGCGGATTAAACGGAATATTAGACAGACTCCGTCCTCAAGTGATAAAACAACTTACCATCAAGCATAGAAACGAATGATGAGATTTATAGATCTGTTTAAGTGGCCACTTTTAATATGCCACATCAAAGCAGTCACGTTGGTGCTCATACCGAAACATTGACACCCACCGCTAAATCAATCATTACAGGCCTATCGCTAATTTTTGGCTTCATAGACGAGTAGAATTTAAATAACAATAAAAAGGAAACAGTAATGAGTAAGTCAGTACATCACTTTATATCGCACTTAATTCTCCCGACCCTACTACTAATCCTCCCGCTCACTTTCGCTAACGCAAGTACAAATTCCAGTACAAACACAAGTACGATGAGTCCAGAGCGTTTTCGCCATGTAGTCACCCTTACGGTTAAAGACATTCCCAAGCTGGATCAAAACGTTATTTCCGAGTTATCAGTGCAATCGATTATCGATGGCAAATTACAAGCCATTCCATTTCAAATCGACGAATACAATCAAAAAAGTAACTTTTACTACGAAGGCAAAGAAGCGCCTGCATTAGGCACCGTTGGCGTCATGGATGAAAAAGATGAACTGGTATTTATGTATCAYGACACGGGACCTAAACTGACCGACCAACACCCCCAGTCAGGCACCTTGATGTTGGAGCTGAGTTTTCAAGACGGCGATGAAACTCGCTACGCGTACGTCATCAAAAACAGCGCCGAGCGAAGCACTAAAAAATACGTCGATTACAACGTCGAAACCGGCYTRATCAAAAGTGACTACTACACCYTAGAAGTCGATACCAAAAACCCACTCAATTGGAAATCCCACACTTACCGAACCTTCAACCGTGACGACAGCAACATCATTGACACCTTGAAGATCAGAATCTCTGGCGAACTTTTTGGCCCCTGGGCCACACTGACCCTCGACAACGACAACCTAAAACCGACAATCATCGGCGTTAAACACGGGCCTGTACGCACCATCGTGAAAATGGATACTCGCGTTAGCATCGCAGGCATTCCTGTGCCCTTGGCCAAACTGATGATGCATTACTACCTTAACGAACAACACCTCAGCGCGCCCGTGTATGCCGACATTCCTGCACTCGGGTTTCTTCTTAGAGTAATCGACAAGCCCAGCGTTTCAGTCTCAGTGGATTTTAACCGTCTTGAAGGCGCAGAGGTGTACACCGCAAAAGGCCCGAAAGAAGCCTCCATCGTCGATGGCGAATTAAGCGAGACCGAAAAACTATTCGACATCGCAGGCGTCACCGGGGACTTAAAAGATTTATCCACGGTAAAGCTAGAAAACAACTACCTCTACATGGATACGAAAAGGGATTATCACATCCTCGCACTGTTACATATTTTCCCTGAGTCGCTGGCAGTCAACGACCTTGATCTGATTGAGCGCAGTCTTGCGCTATTTGGCGAAGACTTGGGCGTGCTCTACTTCGATGACGAAAAGTACCGTAACAAACCGGAATTTGTGCCCGGCGCTCACCCAGAAGTMGGCTACGACATTAGCCTTGAAACCAGCTCCAAAGGCGAGGACATCACAGGCCGTGTAGAAATACGTTTCGCCATTAACCTCTACTTCTTAGATCAAATCGGCACTGGTGGCCCTGAGCAGTTTGAACAACAAGTGCGTAACCCACCTGAACTGGCTTACCGCGCGCTGTCACAAGATGCAGTCGCTGAACTCTAAAGCCTACACTGAAAGTAGTGGGTAGTAAGTTATCGCAACGTATAGCAACTGCCAGTGGAGTCTAACCACCCAGCACTGATGTAAGGGCGAGTCCAACGTGACACGTCCTTACATCACGGCCCAAAATCAAACCTAAAAACCCACTTAAAGCATGCTGGTTTTTTCTCGTAACATTCTTTCCCTGACATTTTGCTTAGTCCCATTGCTCTTTATAACACGCCTCTCAGTAACACCTTCTTCGTAACCAATGCACTTATTCTTAGTAACCATTCGTCCGCTAAGCATTGACTCCATTGAAACGATTCTCGCTATCGACATTCCAATCGATAGCGATCACCCGCCAGCTCTSCKMRACTCAATCGGCCATGMTTGAAAACTCTAAAGCAAAAGCCTGCCACTAAAGCCGACCATAATAACTCTAGTTAAGCCACAAGGATTCACCTTAATTATACTGCTTGTTAATATTCACATTCCAAGTGAATTCCTTGATCGAACGAAATCCTCCGTGTTAGATTCTGATCACTTTTCGATCACCCTCCAAAGGACCCCTTATGCCCAGCGCTGAAAAAAAACCGTATTACTCGCCATTTGATACCTCGTTTGTTGATAACCCGTTCCCCACGTACGCAGAACTTAGAGCGTACGGGCCTATCTATAAAGACGATAATCTAGACTTTTACGTCGCCTCACGGTTTGAAGACGTCAAGCAGATTGCGCGAGACACAACGAATTTTTCTTCCGCTCAAGGCATTTTCATAATGAAAGATGCCGACGGCAACATGGTCAAGGACTCCTCTACGCCAACGCCACGAATGATAGAAATGGACCCGCCCAATCATTCACAATTCAGGTCTTTGATTAGCAAAGCTTTCAACACCAAACAAATGGCCGCGCTAGAACCCATCGTGCAATCCATCAGCAAAGAATTAATTGATGGTCTTGCGGGTAGAGATGAAATAGATTTCAATCGCGAATACGGCAATATATTACCCGTGACCGTTATCTGCGACATGCTGGGATGCGAACAAAAACACAGAGCCGTTTTTAAAGAAGCAGCTGATGTACTGGTGTACGCGTTCAACAAATCCCACGAAGAACAACTTGCTGCACGCCAAGCATTGGCTGACTTGCTTCAAGATCAAATCGAACTAAGAAAAAGACAACCAGACCAAGGCCTAATCACCGCCTTGTTAAACGCGACGATGGACGGCCAATCCCTGTCAGCGGACGAATTAACAGGCTTTGTAAGCTTATTAATGACTGCCGGTACAGAGACCACCACCAACCTGGTCAGTAACTCTCTGGCGTACATGCACCATCATCCAGAAGTAAAGCAACGCCTTATCGCTGATCCGTCAAAAATCGCCGGCGCAGTCGACGAATTCCTTCGCTTAGAATCCCCCGTTCAAGGCCTGTCTCGTACCGTAGTTAATGAAGTCACCATTAACGGACATACCTTCCAACCGGGTTCAAAAGTATTGCTACTTTTCGCCGCCGCGAACCGAGACGCATCCGCTTATGAAAACCCAGAAGTGTTCGACGAAACCCGACCGGGGAAAAAGCATCTTGCCTTGGGTCACGGCATCCACCTTTGCCTCGGTGCTCACTTAGCACGTATGGAAGCCATCGTGGCCTTGACTGACATATTAAAAAGAATCCCTGATTACGAACTACACCTAGATCGTGCGGTTCGCCATCCGGTCGTAATGATTCGCGGTTATGAACAATTGCCCGCGACAATTAAAACGCCTATCACAAAGATCGCCTAAATTGCACAGGCGTGTCACTTATGAAGGGTGACGCGCCTGTCTTTTAAAATCATGGTTTAAGATTAATTTGGTTAAGTAGATACAAATCTAATTTCAGGCCTGCACTTAAGACAACCCGTCCACTCAAGCCACCACCAACAACGAAGACCCTAGCTAAATACTGCTTATAGCGCTGTTTACAACGCTTTTTTAGTGCTGCGTCCAACAGGAATTTATTAATAACTATTCCGAAACCTTATTTACTAAAATAACAATATCGCATGCCAGTGGCCAATATTCCCAGCAAACCCCCTCTTTTATGATTTAATTGAAGCGCTTCTGGCGTATACGTTTATTCTGCCAATTATTTCAGCGCCTCGCCCAGCCCTCTAAAGACAATTACAACATTATCCCTCAACCCCTACTTAACAACACATCCACCCCGACACAACATAAGACAAATCAATCCCTTATTATTAGCGCCTCTTATATACAGAAACAATTATCTTTTTTTATGAAGAATTTTCTTGCTCATTGAAAATGCCCCGTGATAAATTTTGTCGGCATTTTATTCTCCGCATAAAACAACAAAGGATTGCGCATGTCTAGCTCGGCGAAAAAACCCTATTATTCTCCTTTTGAYAAATCATTTATCGACGACCCATTTCCCACGTATACCCAACTCAGAAACTACGGGCCCATTTATCAAGACGAGGAACTCGGCTATTACGTTGTTTCTCGCTACGACGAAGTAAAACAAATCGCCCTAGACACTAAAAACTTTTCGTCCGCTAAAGGCATCTTACTTAGCAAAGATGAAAACGGGCAGTTGATTCAAGACGCATCAACCTATCCGCCGAGTATTATTCAAATGGACCCCCCGGTGCATTCGCAATTCCGGTCATTAGTCAGCAAAGCCTTTAACACCAAACAAATGGCCACCTTGGAGCCTATTGTAAAATCAATCAGCCAAGACTTACTGGACGATCTTGCAGGCCAAACAGAAATAGATTTCAATCTGGACTATGGCAATATATTACCCGTGACGGTTATTTGCGACATGTTGGGTTGTGAAAAAAAACACCGGCATGTATTTAAAAAGGCCGCCGATGCGCTAGTCTACGCCTTGGGCGCCTCCCAAGCAGAAACACTTGCCGCACGGCAAGCCTTGGGTGAGTTACTTCAAGAACAAATAGAATTAAAAAAGAAACACCCCGACAAGGGCCTCATTAGTGCATTATTAAACGCCTCCGTAGATGGGAAATCGTTAAGCGCTGCCGAACTCAGTGGGTTTGTCAGCATCTTAATGGCGGCCGGCACAGAAACCACCACCAACCTAATCAGCAACACCCTCGTCTACATGCATCATCATCCGGAAGTAAAACAACGCTTGCTCGATGACCCAACAAAAATCAGCGGCGCAGTGGATGAGTTTTTACGTCTAGAATCCCCCGTTCAAGGTCTATCACGTACCGTCGTCAACGACGTCATCATCAACGGACAAACCCTTGCCAAGGACTCAAAAGTATTATTACTATTTGCCTCCGCTAATCGTGATGAAACAGCCTACGAAAACCCCACCTTATTCGATGAAAATCGACCCGGCAAAAAACACCTTGCCTTAGGTCACGGCATACACCTTTGCTTAGGCGCTCACCTCGCGAGACTCGAAGCCAAAGTAGCACTCACCGATCTATTGGCTCGAGTGCCTGACTATACATTGAATTTAGATCAGGCTGTGCGTGTTCCCACCGTCATCATTCGAGGTTTCGAAAAATTACCCGCCACCATCCATACCCCGATCGTAAAGTCTAAGAGCCAACAAGAAGAACCTATTCCTGCATAGGACTTACTATTATTAAAATGTTCGCAATGTTTACAACCTAAGATAATTAAAACCTACTGTGTATAGAATTTGCTAGATGCAGTAGGTTTTAAGTACGAAAGCGCTGTATTAAGTGACTTACGTCCATCGGAATTTTAAATCTGATTACCCATTCAGATAAGCAAACTAAACCAGAAACGGTAATCGTACTTTGTTTAACGCGAAAATACGGTATATCTTAATCCCTTGTTGCGATACTTTCAGTCCATTCCATTTATCATTATTCTTTATCTATATGCGGCGGAAGCGTCATCAACACTCATCACGTTAGCATTGCCCATACAATAGAAACCACCAACACCACCTCAGCCAAACCATTCCCCACTAACGCATCGATTTCAATTCGACCACATTGCCTTCGGGGTCGTTAATGTAAATAGAAGGCCCAAATCCTTGAGCGCCATTTCGGTTTTCAAACCGACCCACGTCAATGTTATGTGCAAGGAGGTGGTTGCTAATATCGGTTTCAGATATTGGCTGTAACTGAAGGCAAAAATGATCGAGGTTATTGTCCTTAGCAGTGGGTGGCCCACCGCCCATTTGCCCCAAGCGCCCCGCTACAGTAATTAGATCAATGAGTGCCTGCCCAGCGCGTAATTGGGTCAGGCCTATCTCAGCCGCCGTTTCTCGTACCACTTTGCACCCCAATACATCGCAGTAGAAATGGAGCATTTCACTGAGTTTGGTGGTGCGTAATACAATATGATCTATCCCTGCCACTTCAAGCATACTACCCCTCCTTCTTGATTCTTTTGCTAACCATCATACTACCTCATGCCTAGAGTTCGATATCACCACCAAGTCCTAAGCGGTGTCCTTTGTTTCTGAATAGACCACTAAGGAATACCCACAATCACAGCTGGCCTTGTACTCACCCACCGATTTTGACACGCTCATTGCCTTGCTGCATTGGATACACTTAGTTTTCATGCTGGTATTCGCACCGCACTCACAGAGTACGTAATACCCATACCGACCACTCTTGGCAGTGAGTTTGTCAGTCTGCTGACAGCTTTTGCAACACAACGTTGGCGCAATGGCTGCGCGAATATCTTCCGGCGCACTTTTGGCGCTGGCGTCATAGTCTTTTTGGCTGGGGTCTTTAGTCTCCGAGGGCGCTATCGGCTCAATAACGCGCGCTACGCTACTTTTATTGGTTTTTTCAGTACAGGCCTTTTCATTCGTTGTAGGATTTGTTTTGGCTGTAGAACCGCCAATCGGTCGGTGTCGATCGAGTAAGAAATCCCCAATACTTTTTAATTCAACATCACTAAAAAGCGCTTCACCGCTAGTGTATTTTTTGTACGTGGCGCCGTATCCCTGGCCATGGGTCATATTCTTATCCACCCAGCCCGCAACAAATTCAGACTTGATGACCCGTTCACTCAAGTCATTTGGCAAGTACTTTCTATTGATGACTGCATCACTCGATACCGCACAAATAGAGGTCCACTTACGGCGGGCCACGCCCTTACGCAGCAAGCCGAAAAGCTTGCCGAGCATTTCACCCACGTGGTCTGACAATAACGCTAACAGTAGCTTTTGTTGCAGTTCAACCTGTTGAATCGGCGATTTGATGCCTGTCAGTTTACTGCCGTATTTTCTCGACCACTCGCCTTGTTGATTGATAAACACCTGCGCCCGAATACTTTTGGATTCAATCAAACAAAAACCCAATTTAGTCACGACCAAGTGATCTATTTGCGCAACTTCATCATCATGAATAAGACGCAAATCATTCAGCACTATCACATCATCACGGTTCTTAAACTCTCTACGCAAATAAAATGCGACGTCTTGCTCTTGCTCAATGCCAGCCTTCAACATTCGATTAGCGGGCATCCCTTCCACTAGCTTCTCTTTAATAATCATTTGTTTCGCCATAGTTAGATCGCTAGAGAGTAACAGTAATTTATGGCCACATCGATAGCCGAACTTTCTTCACAATATTTTGAAAAGAGCCTGTGTATTATTTTTATACGATTTGATTCAATGCAGGAGTCCCCATGGCGATAACGGACCATTCTATCCGCGAATTAACGCCTTAACTTAGTCGACTTTGAATATAAAATTGGATTACTTTTTGTTCGACCGAACCGAACTCAACGACCATCAGAAAGTGAACCGTAGTATAAGGGGCCTAGATTTCAGCTCAATTTAATTTTGACCCTATGGTTATAGAGGAATTAGCAAAACAATATTATGGGTTTCCACAACGGGGTTGTGTTCGTATTTGAAGCGTTCTGGTAACGCCTGCTGACCATTCGACATGTGTAACCAGCGGTACCCAAGACTAAGCGTACGGCTGACTCGATAAATCGCTTCCGCATAGTATTCAAATTGCCGATGTCCTCCATAGTTGCGCTTTCGCGTTTTGTCTTTGCTTCGGTAAATAAACTCATCCAAGTACACTAGACGAAATGCACCCGCAAAGCTTATATTGCGATGGGCAGTAAACTCAAACCGTGGACCCACGCCCACAAGATAGCCTGTTTTTGCCTTAGTCATTAACGCGCCAAGATTAAACTCGTACAGCGCGTTAAAACGCTGAGGCGATCGGTCTGGCTGGGGGAATAGACGCCGATGATAGAAGACCTCAGAATAATGCAGTGTTTTGATATTTTGCTTGGCATAGCTGCTGCCATAACTGACACCCAATCGCTCAATATTGGACGCCGTAGAACTTGCTTGGCAAAGAAGAGGATTCAATAAAACCGATAACGTAACGAACAAAGGGACTACGGCAGTGATTCTCGGCATAGAGGACGTCTCGTCAAACAAAAAAACATCATCTGCTGAGACTAGGCGTAAATATTTGGATATGCCTAAAAATTAAAGTGATTGCCCATTTTGACAGTCCCCCACTTAACCCACTTAACCCACTTAACCGTCTTAAACTGCGGCAACAGGTCGCGCTAATCGGGCCAAGCCTAAACGCAAAGCAAGAGGGGTACGTTGAGTTCTTAAAAGCCCTGATTCATTACGCCGCCTTATTGGAAACTTTCCCGCCATCTTCTGAAACGGTGCGAAATAAGTACCCGGATATCGCGCCTAGAATCCCGATGGCCGCAGTCAGCTGCTCTGAGGTGTCAACGATCAGGACGAGTAAGACAGTGCTGAAGATAATCATGGTAAGCCCTGCCGCGCTGATTAAGTCCTTTGCGGTATGTTCTTTATTGCGCAGGGCCACGACAATGATGCACAGGGAAATAACGCATAGCGCGCACAGCATTATTCCGTATAGACGCTCATTGTCTAATTGCCGAAGCAGTGCAGCGGACGAGTCACTGCCAGACTGAGTCACTTCATTCTTGGCCTCTGCAAATAATAGTTCAAGGTCAGCACTACTTTGACGTCGATTGCTATCAGGGTTCGATGCTTCCAGCAATCGCATCTTTCGCTCAAGACTACTTAGTTGCAGTTCATTTTCGTCGACTGCATCGGCCTCTAATGTGGCCACTGACGGGCTCGAAAGAGCCATACTCACCGTAAGTAAATTCGCCATTGTCGGGGTTACTTGGGCTTCAGAGGGACCCGCCCAAACATTTCCTAGCCCCATTGTTATCAGCGTAATCAATAGGCCTCGTAGTAATCCAGTACCCACTCGTTTAATCAACGCCACTCTCCAATAATGTCCAAAAGGATTCTTGCGTAGTCCAAGTTCTTTTTCTTTAATGCGACCTCAAAATCTTGTTGGTATTGATCAAGCTTTTTATTACGTGCGTCTGCTGACATATTTTTTAGGTTGTCATTTATTTCTAACACCAATGCACGGGTTGATGCACGCTCGCCGGTCACAAGAGATTTGTAATTTGACTCAGACGTGTCATGGCCACTGTACTTGCCTAAGGACGCCGCCAAAGCGGGCTGAGATAACAAAATAGTTAACCCCAGGCTAAGAGATGCAAAAGTCCTTTTCATGGTCGAAACCCCCTTATAAAGCGATAACAAGTCTATTCAACGTGGACCAATCAACGCGAACTAATCAACGTGAACTAATCATCGTTGATTGCTGCCTCTGAACTGCCCACCTCTAAATTAAGGCGCGCATATCGCGTCTGAAAAACGCGTTTATTATTTATTCTCTGCCAACGGTGCACTATATTTGGCCGCTTATGATTTTTATACATTGGCTATTTAAACGGGCAGACTTAATTATTAAATTATGAGTGGTGCTTTAATATAAACGTTCAAGAACGATACCAGATTCAGCCAGGATTAAAAGCAGGCATGGCATTATCCGCAATGAAGATCAATCAGATCAGGCCGCCTTTTGCGGGACAAAGAAACACACCACAGTCGCGGCCTTAAGCGCCTTACTCCGGCGGGTTGCCATGGTAATTAATAATCCAATCCTCACCATCTTTATTAATTGATATATACGCTTCAATCGACGCCAATCGCTGTTTTTTGGGCGCAATAGGCAATGCCACATCCGGCGCAAGACTGGCAATGATGGCTCTAGCGGCCTCTAGAACTTCGACAGAATAGGTATTGGTGTGCGCTCCCCAGCCGCCGCCCAGCTGGCTGCCTTTTTTGCCTAAGAATGGCCCGCCAGCTTGTAAAAGCCCCAAGTCTGGATTGTGCTTGAGTTGGTAATGCTCCACGATCACAACGAAGTTTTCCTCAACACGTACCACGGCCCCGCGCAGATCAGTACTGTAGTTATCCATAAGCCCCGTATACGGCGAAGCATAGTCCGCAGCGAGTCCAGGTGGGCCAGCCTCTTCTTCACCATTGGTATCGATGGTTTCCCATTCATAACTGCCATCATGTCCAGGCATTGGGGTTTGAGGCTCACCTTCATCCAATGGCTGAGCAACCCACACGCCTCCCAGCCAGGACCATGACGTTCGTTGAACAACGGGGTCTTGGTTATTCACACCCAGCTCTTCCTGCGCTAATGAAGAGCCTGCGATGACCCGTTGTATTTGATTTTGATTGCGTGCTTCTTGTCTATTGTCACTAAACCCTGGGGTTAGTTTCATTCCCCCATTGGTGCGAACGGCCGCAGAGTGAGTGGTGTTACGTTGATGTTGTTTCGGCGTTTCTACTTTTTCTTGCATAGTATTCCAACCATTTTTAAAGCGGTCCGCATGCCATTGGGCGTATTGGGTTTCGGTTTTAAAACTTCTAGTGTCCATTAAGGATTAATTTCTGATGAATCGAATTAACAGCTATGCAGGGTAAGTCACGTTGTTACTGGTCCACCACGTTTGAAACTCAATATCGAAGCTAGCGCGGTCCTGCATCTTCACATTTTGGGTAAATTTTTCCATTATCTTTTTATTAACACCCTTGATTTGATCCTGGCCGTGAAGAACGCCAATATCATCGATGTGGTTTTGTCCCACCATCCAGAGTCCATTCTTGCCACCGGCTGCTGCGGCCATCCACATTGCCTCGCTACGCGCATACCTAGAATCAATCGCATCGCGCTCACTGCTTCTTCCCGTAATGGCTTCATACTTACCATTGACTCCGCGAAAGCCCGCTTTAATAAACAATAATTTTCCGTTGACCTGGGACTTCCACGCGTCGACATCAGAGTGGTCATTATCCCAACTATCTTTCAGCGCTTGTCCCCATGCCTTAAGTTTCACCAACCCGGCTATCATCGGGGCCTGCTGGCCTTGGTGAGGGAATTTATCAGCGCTGTTAAGGTCGTTGGTAATCCGAGTACAGTACCTAATTATTCCTTTGACATCATTGATGCCATAGCCCTGCTCCAAATCATTGATATGTCTCGAGAGCCGATCAATGCGATAGCCAAGAATGAGATTGTCAGGGTCGCCTCTCTTCTCATCAGAACCTCCAAATTTGAAACTTTTCTCCCGCCAATAACTACCACCTCCCAACGTGACTCCGTAGCCCTGCTCGGCCGCCCTTCGATTGGGTGACTTACTATGGGATTCACCCACTAAATTGAGTTTACCGCTGTCCAAAGGGGCTCGTTGTATCAACCCAGCCATACCCGATGAGCTTTTATTTATTTTTTGCAGTTTCCTTTGAACAGTGGACTCAGCTCTATTATCGACAAACTCAAGACCCGGCCTGTCTTTACCTTGTCTCTGAGCGGCTGCATTGCCCGCGGCCAGGACGGTGTTTTGTTTGGGTTTCTGTATTTTTTCACGCATCTTGTAAGCCTCTTAGTCGTTGTGCAGTGTATTATTTACTGCGCAGCCTTCTCGCCCATCGCCGTCGCCTCATTCTCCAAGCCGGCATTATCATTCACCGACATGCCGTTGACATTCATGGTCGGCTTTACRCGGCCCTGGGCCTGTTGCACGACATGGCCTAGCTCATGGGGTAAGTGTTTTTCCTGCCCTGAGCTTAAATGAATATCAGCGCCCTGGGCATAGGCATGGGCTTGCACCGCCGCCGGTTTTGAGGAGTTGTAATGTACTTTGACATGGTCCAACGACATACCGGATACGTTTTCCATGCCGCTTTTTAAAGTGTCGGGCAGTCCGGTTTTATTTTCCTGACGTTGCGCCACGGGCGAACTTTGCTCTGAAAACAAATGATGCTGCTCGCTGGCTTTGCGCTGCATTAGCGGCGTGTCCATTAATTGAGCGGCAGCTTGAGTCTGGCCACCGGCTTGTCGCGTACGCGCGTTATTAGGCACCGACTGTTGGGCCTGTTGATGAGTTTTAGATTGCGGGTCACTTTGTTTCATGGCTTTATTGTCCTGATAGCTCAATCATGGGCGATTTATAATGTCCTATACAACACCATTACTGTGCAGCTACTGTGCAGCGTTGGTGTATACCCCTTGCTTGGATTTCTCACGTTTAATGGCGGTCACTAAGTCACGCATTTCAATCACGGTGCTATTACGATCGATTGCTTTTAACGATGCATAACGTATAACGCTGTTTATCTCTGCGCCGGTTAAGCGATACTTCGCCGACAAGTCATCTAAGTCTACATGGCTAATATCGGCTTGCGGGCTAAAGCCTTTGCGCCATAAGTCCAAACGCTGCGCGGGTTCTGGGCGCGGAAAATGAACAATGGATTGAAAGCGACGTAAGAAGGCTTCGTCTATATTTTCTTTTAGATTACTGGCCAAAATCACCAAATTTTGACAGCTCTCTATGCGCTGCAATAGATAAGCGGTTTCTTGGTTGGCGTGACGGTCATTGGAGTTACTGACGCCACTGCGCTTACTGAATAATGCATCGGCTTCATCAAAGAATAAAATCCACTGCTGATTTTCCGCACGCAGAAATATTTTTTCAAGGTTCTTTTCTGTTTCGCCAATAAACTTAGACACGATTTGAGACAAATCAATGCGGTAAATTGGCAAGGCCAAGCGTTTGGCCAGCAAACTAGCCGTAAAGGTTTTACCGGTACCGGGAGGCCCATAAAAAAGGGCTTTATAGCCTGTGCCAGCGCTGTGGCTGCCCCAGTCATTGTTCAAGGTCCGATGGTGCTTTAACCAGAGCATCAGGTCTTGCAAGTGGCTCTCGGTACTTTGAGGTAAGACTAAGTCTTGCCAGTCTTGATCGGTGGTAAGGGCTTTGGCGGGAAAATCGGGACAGTATTCTGGATTAATATCCCGCCCGAAGAGCAAGTGATCCCGGCAATGTGTATTTAATTTAAGCGGGATTTGATTGGAATTAGTGTCCGTGTTGGCGCTGTCTTGACGCAGTATGTCTTGCCGGAATAAAACCCCATCGGCACTGAGTAGCTGCTTGGCTTGCAAGGTTTGATAACAGTCGGCCCCCGCTAATATAAACGTGGCGGTTTGTAAGCTAGGAGAAAAGCCGCCTTGATTTTGATTCAGCACCCCCCCGAATTCCGCGTAAGGCAAATCGTACAAGCTGTTTTTGGTTTGTAATATATCCAACAAATCCAGTTGTACTTCGGTGGCCAAGGCAATACTCAGGACGATGCGCTGGGGCGCCGTAAGCTGATGTTGCTCAATGAGCTTCCCAAGACGGCTGTCGGCAATGAGCGCCGGTGCGGGGAAATCACTGAGCARYGCGTGACTGTCATTAAAGTAGCTTTCAATGCGCGCATTAAGCACGACCTTTAACCAGGCCAGTTCACGCACCAACATGGCAGCGTGTTGATCCATGTGTTGATTGGCTTTGCCCCAGCGAGGACCGTCTACAACGGGCGCTTCTTTAGCGGCATGATCTGTCTCTAACGCGACGCCTAAATCAAACCCCTCCCGCCCTAGGGAGTCTTTGGACGACTGCGGTATTATTTCATCGAGCTGTGGGTCCAAAGTAGAGTCCTCCGTATTTGTGTCATTAGTCAGTGTTCGAAGCGCATTGTCTAGACGTTTCTTTGTCACGTTTCTTTGTCACGTTTAATTTTCTGCGGTTGAGGCCTTTGCGTTAACCGAGCTTACCGTGACCCTGTTTTTTCAATACCAGTGATGCCCTGCTGGGGCAATTTTACGCCTACTCTACGGATACTCCCGCGCACGTCGCCGTTGGTAACTTGAAAAAGCGATGTAGACGATAATTAACAACAGCGATATTAAGGCACTAAAATCACGACTGTCTTGGAACCACGGATCACACACCATTAAGCCTTCAAAGACAGTAAACAATGCGCTACTGGAGAGCAACACAGACCATGACATGCCATTAAGCCAGACCGTGGTGGTGATGGAGAATTGGCATAATATTAACAATAATACCCCGCCCGCAGTGACCGCAAAAAGCGTGGTTCGAATAGTACTTTGGTGAGGACAAATTAAATTACAACACTCAGGGCATACTCGGAATTGAAATCGCTTAATGTCGTCCATTTCACTGAGGTCGCGCTGCAACTCAATAACGCTCAGGTCTGACAGCGCTTGTGCGCCCATCATCAGCCCTAACCCTCGCGTACCATAGCCCTTGGCTAACTGAGTGACTTCCTGCCAAGACGAGTCGGCGTCTCCCTCAGCGGGCGCTAACAAGTCTTTATTGGTCAGTAGCGGAATTATTTTTTTATAAATCGACGGGGGCAGGTCTTCGCCAATAATTGTATTGAGTAAGGCGTGATGTGGATCTTCCGGGTGATGTGAACCGGGTGGTTTTTCTGACGCGGCTTTCTCCATCACCAGAATATAATCCACGTATTGTTCGATGGACTCCCTTAACAATAAATCTTCGTGTTCCACCTGATGCCTTAACTTATGCAAGAATATTTCGGGGATCATTAAATTAACTTTAAATGCAGGGTTTTGTTGTTGTGTAGCGGTGGCAATCTGTTTGATTACTTTGGCTACGCTGCAATTGGCGGCTTGAGTTGTTTTAAATCGATTGTGTTCGATGAAAAGATTAATGCCATCCGCACTGCCTGCTAGCTGTGTACTCAAATCATTAATCGCACTTTGGCTGGCACATTCAGCGCGCGCGGCGTTGGCTTTACCCGTTTGTAAAAGTAGGCTTTTATAGGGCACGATGATATCCACTTGAGTATTGTACTGGTGGGCTATTTCACTAAACTGCTGATAGGATTTCGACAAAGGATTCAGTTGGGTGTGCCAGTCACTCGGCAAAAAGTAGCCTGCTCTGACTAGCTTTCCAAAATCAATGGCCAGGCTTTCTTGTTCATCATCGTTCGGTTCATCGTCGTTATGACCTTCGTCGTTATGATCTTCACCTTCCTGCACATCGTCCTGAGAGTCATCTTGTTCTTCAGCGCCCGCATTGATCACACCGTAAGTGATGCGTTGTAAAATATTGGTCGACGGAACACATTGGCAGTCTTCTTTGGCTTGCCATTGGACACTTTCGTCAACAGTGAAGGTTTCGTAATCGAGTGGTGCGGGGGATTTTTTCGTCTTACTGCCCGATTTTGTTGCATTGTCTTTTTCAGGGGTACTCAGCTTTCCGTTTTCGGCGCTCTCTGCGGAGACCAAATTGGTTTGTGCGTCAGGCTCCGAGGTGGCTTTCGATCGGTGAAACAAGGCATCGGATACCTTGGCAATGGATTCAAAGGTTTTACCGACTAATTTAGGTGTCTTTTTCTCGGGCAGTTTTTCCCCRGACAACGGWTCTTGTGATGACCCGCTCTCAGAGACAGRCGTRTTGTTAGGGTCTGAATTATTCAGGTCTTTACTTTGCGAATCGATKGGTAAAACCGAATTCAGCTCAGCCTCACTGCCCCCAGCAGCCACCGCATTGAGGCTAAACATCAATGCCAACATTGCTAGGACCAATACACGAACTCGGATTTGAGCCCCCTTGCGGACTAACCCTATGCATTTCATTTGCGCTGTGCGGGTACGCCGGTCAGTGGATCGGCTGTATAAACGTCTTGTATTTTGCAGTGGTAAATTCATCAATTTTGCTCTTTATCTCCAATGTACGTTGATCAGCTCGTCCATCCAACTGTATTTAATGGTGCTTATACTCCACGGCAAACGGTCCAGCAGCATGTCGTAGCTGCGGGATTCGACGTAGAGGTGCCATGCTTGTTTTTCATACTGCATTTTGCCTTGGCGCTGAAAGAAGGAACTTCGAAAACCGGCTACGGAGGTCTGGCCAACGGCGCTCCACTCCTGAATCACATGCGTAATAAGGCTTTCAACGGTTTCAACTTCGGCGTCACTAATGTCGATGCCCGTACTCACCGGGTGTGCCCAATTAATGCCGGTGAGTTTCTTATTAAGCAACAGCGCGAACTCTGGTGTTTCACAATCGCCATTGTTCATGTATTGCAATAAATGCATCGCACGCTCAGCGTCTGCCGGGGATTTAAATGATTGGCCAGTCAATAACCCTAAGCGTTGGAAAAACGCCGGCAAATACGGCGCAAGAAGCACCAAACCGGCATTACGGATATACACGGTTTCTTTCGAGTCCGTCTCTTGGTCTGACGCTGACTGAGGTTGCAGTGATGCGAATAATTCATCGCTAGCACTACGCGACTGATTGCCCGTGTATTGATCGGTGCTGTATAGATCTGTGCCGGACGCTTGTGTATCGCTTAACTGGGTATTGTCGATTACTTGTTGCTGATCACTGATCGCCCCTTTAATCCATAACTTAATCACCGCTTCTGAATGGACGCCTTGCAGTTGGTGCCGTGCGCGTGCATAAACGGACAATAAATGATTAAACGGTTTCGACTCTATGTCGTCAAGCCAAACGGGCGTCATAGTGGTCGAGGGACTTGCTTCGCTATTAAGGTCTTTTTGACTTTCGCTTGGTGCTGAGATTTCCTGATTAAACAATAAAACCTGCGCCAGTACATTGATCTGACGCTCTAACAATGGGTCAGAGTAAAACGGGCTGATTAAGCCGGGTTCACGGTGGCTACAGAGCGAATGAAAGTGCACCAAGCCAAGCTTGGAACGTGTAACGGCTGGACTTGCGAGGTGCTCAAGAACCGCCTCCATATGCGCCACGTCACCGCATTGCAGCAGGATTTTTAATGCCTCTGGGGTCTCGGCTAGGCGCGTTAAAAATACACGGAGCTCTTCATGAGGGCGATTGACGAGTTGGCTCAAGACATTATTCAAGTGCTTTATATAAGGCGAGCGAGCCCTGCCGGTACTCTGACGATCGCCCTCACGCTTGTATTCACGGTTGATATCAACGTCACCGCGTCCATGGCTCAGCTGTTGTTTTAACGTTTCAAACAGTTCATCCACAACAGCAAAGCCGGTACGATCGAGCAAGCCACTCCCGTCAGCAACTCCTTCATCCTTAAAGTGCGCATCGAATAACTCCGGGGGCGTCTCTAGGGAAGCCCCCTTCGATTCATTGAGTTGCGTAAGAATTTTTTTCAGGGCTTCTGTACTACCATCACTTGCCTTTGAAGAATCATCCTGAGAATTATCGCGTGCTAGGGCCTGCCTCCATGCTTCAAAATCAAGTGGGGCTTGATTGACTAGTACTTGATTAACTGGTGCTGGATTGACTAGTGCTTTAGAGGCTGGCACCTCTTTACTAGGCAAGGCTGAAGCTGCGGGAGAAACCGATTCGGTTTCGAGATAGTCCATCATGACTAATACTAAACTGGGCCAATCAATTGAGTCTGAATCGATAAGGCCATCCGCTTGACCAGTCTCGCCCGGCACAGTTTCGGTTTCGGCCAGTCTGGAAAATAAACGTTGCGCCAATGGATCGGGCAATTTAACAACCGTAGTGTCACTGCCTTGTGCGTCTTGGTGCTGTGTTGGCACCTGGCCTGCTGCCTCAGACATTAAATCACGCGCAGATTTCAGGCGTTGGTAATAATTTGTAAAGGTTCGGTAATTGCTCAGGTAAGTGTTCCCGTAACTGTTCACATGACTTTTCACATCACTTTCTACATCATTAGGCGGCTGTAGCGATGGCGGGCTAGATAATACAGGGGGATTTAGTTGCTCTTGATCAATCGTCTCTTTCGGCACACCGGGTTTAATTTCAATTTCATTAATGACATGCGCTGCAAATAAGTCATCGCTGGCGACGCTCTGCCATAACGCCTGAAACTGGCCATAGGGGATCCCATAGACACGACTCAAGTTCATCACGACTAGCTCTAATACCGAGCGCTTAGGAGGCGTTGAATCGCTGCGCCAGTGACGGGTACTAAACAGTAATATTTTTACTATACTGAGTCGTACTTGCGCATGAGTGGGGAGTTCTAAATCGTAAAACTCTTTGTCTAATGAACCGTTCCCTAACAACTCTTTGCCAAGTACTTGCTCGTGGCCTATCTTTTTATCTGTTGGTTTATCTGTTGGTTTATCTGTTGGTTTATTTGTCTCTTTATTTATTTCTGCGTCTGCAAGATATATTTCTCKGCGTAACGTTAGACTCTGCTGYAAATYKCCCTGTTGACRCARTAACGCCGCCAACCAGCCGGCAAGCTCCGGTTGTAGGCGCTGAATGATTTCATTCAATGCCGTATCAGACCAACGCAGGCACCAACCTTCAACAACTGAGGCTTGTTTGGCAAAGTATTGCAGTTGTTGATCTACTGCCTCTACTACGTGGGCTTGCTTCGAACGTATAATTTTCAGTAGCTGATGCTGATCCCCGTTCAACAAGATTTGATCAATGTGTGCGTGTATTAATGCCTCGTCGGTGGAATCTATCTTTTGTAACGGCCTAAACTGTAGGCTACTGTCAGAACTTAGTACGTCAGAAATGACCGAATCAGAATTTTGTAAGTCAGCATCACTAGATGCAGGATTGGCATCAAGAACAGCCCCGGCTTGCTGCGGCGCTTCCACCTCTGAGGTTTGTTTAAAATTCCCCGCTTCTATCTGTGTCCAAGCGTGGACAAACATTTCATAGGGTAACGAATAGAAACGACTCAGGCCCATCTGCATCAATTCCAGCATCGTTTCGTTATTGTCATGATTCACGCGGTGATCCGCATCGTTAATCACTTTCGAATTATTCGACTTGGCCGCATCGATGGCTCTATTACTGCCCCGATCATCGGCTGCGTTCACTTGCCAGTGCCGCGCATTGAATCGTAATAACTGCGCAAGACATCCCTCAAGTTCCGCTGACTCCGGCAGTGGACCCCATGGAAAAGCATAAGCCTCCAATGCGCTCACCAAATAAACATGCACGTCATGGGCACGTTGTCGTACGTGGTGACTCCAGGCTTTAAATGCGGGCGGGGTGTTGTCAATAAGTTCCAGCCATTGCTCTTGGGGAGAGATCGCTGTCGGCATTAGCGAATCATTCAAGCATTGCGCTACAAACACGGGGTTTTCACAGGCCTTTAACAAGGCGCCGTGGGGCATGGTTTGATTCAACGCCGGCTGCATTAATACCATCAGCCGCGTTAGGGACTCAGGCTTAAATTGGTGGGTTAAACGATCAACCACATGCGGTTGTGGACCACTCACAAAAAAGGCTTTCAGTTGGCTCGCGTGATGATCCAAACTTTGGTTTAATATTTCGTCCAAACGCGCGGTATGCTGCTGACTGTATTGATTAAGATCATCGGACTGAATTGACAGTCGCCCTGTACGTAAGAAGGTAATCAGTAAATCAAAATCCCTTTGTGGGATGCTTTTAATCACCAGTGCTGGACTGGATTGCGATGGGCTTTGTGACAGCGTGTCTTTGAGCCAACCACCGAACGCTTCGAGAAATTGTGCCGTCAATGCGTGTGCGAAATTCTCCACGCTGACATTGCCAAGATCCAATTCCACCCGATCCACTTGCACCACTTGATCAGTCGCAATGTGCAAAGATAACTCACGCTCTAAGGCCGGTAGGATTTGCTCATTGAATATACGTTTAACATCCAGCTGAGTACGCATCGCATCGTCTTCATTGGCATAATGAAGCTGCCATTGCACTTGATTAATACGATGCGTAGCGGTCATTAAGAACGCCCCCCTAACCAACTTAAACCATGGGTTAATTGATCACTAATAAAAAGGAGTAACATAAAGTCCGCGAGGGCTTTAGAGGATTCGATGCGATCCTTCGTTTCACTTAAAGGATCTTTTAACAAGGATGCCCACTCACGATGCAGTACTTCAAAGTGAAACATCACTTCGTAACCCACCCAGTAAATATTAGGTAAGATATGGGCTGGGCAATGGCTAATAATACTGTCTTCACAATACGCTTTAAATTCAGGGTCGTTAAATCGTACGGTCCAGTTTGGCAATACCACAGTGACTTGCTGATAGAAAAACACTTCTTTGGGAATATCTACCGACAGGCCATTGAAGCGTAAGCTTTCTGCTTGACGCAATAGCAGATGCTCCACGACATGCAGGCCTTCACTGTCACGATTCAACCACAAGATTATCTTTTGTAAGGCATTGGCCGACTGTATGCCTTGCTCAAGTGAGGGAAACGACCCTAAATAGTACGGCGGCGAATCATCCAGGGGTTGGAATGCCAATTGATAATCCGCACCACTAGTAATACTACCAATGCGATAACGTGCTAACTCATAGCCCTCTCTGAATATTTTTTCACTGAGCTGGTTGTGTCTGAAGGGCAACAAATCTTTCACGAGCGGTAATAAGTCGCCCAGTTTACGGGCTGATTGTTGCGCCAATTCACGGCTTACAATTTGAAAATCCAGCTTTTTAAATTGCTCGATATCATCCAGTTGGACAAAACGCGGTTCAGTACGGTCCAGTGACGTAGCGCGATAACTACTATCGGACACCAGCTTTAAACCGAGACGCACAAAATTAACCGTCAGGGTCCGACTTTCTACTTGACGTATTCCCAGTCGATGGGACACTTGAGCATGTAATCCAGAGGTGTTTTCTGTGTTGAGGCTTTTCTCTAGGTAGTTAAACCCGAGACCACGATCCCGATTCAACGCAACAATATTTTTAAGTAGGCGCTGCTTCTGTCGCAGTAATTCGTGTTCGATCTCTTGTGCGTTATAGAAGTAATTAAATCGCCGCAGTGATTCTTCGGCGTATTGTTCGCCATTCGCGGCTAATAAAAAATCCAACGCTTGGTGTCGTTTTTGTAAGGTTTGTTCGTAGTAGCCGGTTATTTGATTAATCTTTTTCTCGGCGATTGATTCGGGAAAATCATAAATCATCTCGACATCATTAATAATCGTACGGTCCAAAAAGCTCGCGCCGAGCTGCTTACGATCATTATTATTAATACTAAGAAGCTGATCGATGGATTGGACGTGCTCGATGCCATTGGCCATGATTTGGTCAAAGAACATTAAGTAAGTACGAAATTGCCGCACTTCATCACGGGTGCGTTGGCCTAGCTCGCCGGTACTGACATCGCTGAGGCGATAGGTATTAGGAAATTGATGCTGAATACTGTGGTAAGCGGTATGGGCCAGGCCAAGGCCTTGGGGGCGCTTTACTAATCGATGGTATTGATAACTGCCGCCGCCACTGTGCTCATTATTTTCCCGCAAGCTGCTAATGCGATGCTTAAAGTTATCCATTAAGAATGGAATCTTTTTGCCGTTACGTTTTAATGTAACCCGCATCAATGCAATGTCTTTGGGTATTTTTAAATACAAGGTTTTGCGATCATCTTGCAACTGGACGCTGTCATGGTAGTGCTGGCCGTCGACTACGAGAGAGATATCCTCCACCGAGACCACGCCACTAATAGCCTGTATCACTTGGGTTAAGGTGGTTATATCCACTACCTGTCCATCAGTGCTAGGGCCATCATTACTAGGGCCTTGAACATCTAAAAACCCTTGGTAAATGGCCGGCCCTTCAAATACTTTATGCAGAGGCATACCGGCGGATATTTTTTGTTGGTAATCTGAAAATTGGGCGCGGGGCGAAATTACTTTCGCGCATTGATGATATAACTCAGCGAGCAAATCAGAAGGCACCACGGATTCAGACACTTCAACATCGGCAACCACTTCGCAGGCAATGCCTTCCACGTAATGAATACTTTCGATGTCCTCCCCCAGCAAGCGATGCTGGCAGAATAGCTGGCGAATTTTATCGCTCATGCGTAGATTTTGATTTTCTAAACCCGCCACCATGGCTTGACGCGTTAACTTAACGTGAACACGGTAAAGTCCGGTGTACGCCCCAGCATCGTCAGCACTCGATTGATTCACAGGTTTAAAATGAATGTCTTCAATGTCACTCAGGCGATCTAGGAAAAGTCGTTTAAAGTCGGAGTCCGTAACTGCGGCACTGGGGTAGATTTCCGAAGGCGCGTACAAGCCGTGTGCGTGGTATTGGGTCACGCCATCGGGGTCCGCTAAAAGATTTTCAATGGGTTGATTGGCGCGATAGGTCAGGTCAGTCAAGCCATAACAATATTGTTCTAAAACCGTCACCCCTGGATCATGGCGGTTGAAGTCGCTCCACTCTTTACCCGACAAGGTTTGCACGTATTGCAAGGCTTTACTGGTGAGTGCGCTATAGCGATAAGGATCACTTTTATGGGCGGCTTTATCGATGTAGACGGACTGCTCAAGAGAATCCAGCGTGTCGATATTAGCGGGATCAATCACCGCCTTGCCGTCTAAATCGGTGGAATCCCATGGATCACTCATGAGCGGAGCCATTAAATAACAATTCAGGGGCGGTCTCAGCGTTGCTTTCAGCGCTAGTGCCCACAGGATCTACAAGACTTTCATCAATGCCTGCTGAAGCGTCACCGGACATTGCGCATTGACTCATCTCTGCATCAAACCAAAGCTGACTGAGTTGAAACCGTATTTGGATTCCCTGCCCGTAGTCACTATTGGTTTTTATTTCTAATTGATAACGTTCGCCTTCTCCCGTTTCGCACCAGCGAAGCTGTATTTTATCTAGACGAGATCGATAGTGCGCTTGTGTGCTTTTAATGGGCGTTTTACGTCGCAACCAATTAAAGAATATTCCTTTCGGGTTATGGGTATTGAGTGCGACGGCTTGTAATAGCGCGTATTTACCGGAATTTTTTAGTCCTACCCCGGCCATTACTTCGAAACCCTGGCAGCCATATAAAGGCTTGGTTATCGCATGCCAACCGCCATCGGCGAGCACACCGCCTTGGGCGTAGGTGCCAATGCGGCCTTTGCTTGCCACCACGCCGTTGACATCCAGCGCATGTGCCGGAGCCGATTCAGCAATACCAATACGGTCATTATCGAGGTCGATGTTTAATAACGCGTCTTGACTCGCGCTACTAACACGCAATTGATTCAGGTCGCCTTTTGCACCCCCCGCCAAGCTCGCTTTGCAGACCGGCTCTGATGCCGATTGACTGCTTTTATAAAAGCTAAATAAAGTCGAGGTCCCCGAAGGCGAGGAGATTTTAAATCCATCGTCCTTGGTTCGCTCAATGCCCTCTTCAGCAATATTCAGCGTCGAGTCGATCAAATGTCCGAAGTTCTCGGCACTGGGCATCGCTCCGCGCTTAAAGTAGGACTTCAGTGTCTTTCGATTTCTTTGTGCCATAATTTATTCAATAATAAAGTTTTCTGAAATTGTTAATTTATCGATCCCAGTGCGCGCCGCCTGTGTTACACGGCGCTGGCTTATGAATTCGATGTAATGTACTTGACTAGGAAAAACCATATTCCAAGGGCTGGTGGGCGTTAAAGACACCCGCGTACCAGGCTGCACTTGCCCCTCCCCTTGAATGGCTGCACTAATCGTTGATTGGCTAGCGGATTGACTGGTTGATTGACCGAGCACCGATTGATCTGGGCTTGAGGGCAGTGCATTGTTCGCACCCGCTGAATCATGAAGCGTGTATAAGTCATCGGTTGCTTTGGACAATTTAAGCAATGAAAAATTAGTCACGTATTCAACGCATTGTTGATTGCGAATAAACGCCTCAAGTTCTGATTTCTGAACAGTCCATGCAAAATAGTTTTGATTGCCGCCGGCTAACCAAGGGCATAGATAGCCATTGAGCGCCTGATTAATCTGATTGGTCGCGTAACCCTGGGAGTAACCATCGACTAATTTAACGCTGCAATGAACCTTAATACGATCCACCGCAGGGCTTCGTATATCAATGTTTACCTGCGCGGGTGCAAGCGTTTTAACAAATTGATGTACGGTTCGTAAAAATTGCCCGCTGACTACCGGAGGCGTTGTTAAAATCACCTCGGGGTCTTCGACTTTGGGCACAATCACAATCAGTATATTGCCGGGGCGACGCCCGTGATTGTCTTGATAGCAACGGTTGGGAAAACATTTCACTACCTCAAGGGTTGGAAATGCTTCGAGGATTAAACGCTCGTAATCCCAAGGCGTGACGGCGCGTTGTTTATGCTTAAGCCGTTCGCCTAAACGAACTTGTTGGCTAGGGCTAATCTCTGGCCTTGGTGCTGCTCTACCTGTGCCTGTGCCTGTGCCTGTGCCTGTGCCTGTGCCTGACTGAGTCTTTGATTGAGGACCGCCATTACTTGCGGTACTGGCCAGGGGTTGAGTTTGGTCAGCACTTAGGCGTAAGCCCTGTCTTGCAAGTTTAAGGTCTTCTTTACTGTCGACACGCTGCACAATCGATTGCACCCCAGGCAAGTATGATTTCGCTTGCTGGATGGTGCCTGCAACCACCGGTTCAACCACGCACCCTTGTTCGTTAAGCACCCGAGCTACTTTAATGGTATTGCAATAGATGCTCTTCATACTGGCGAAGCGCTTGGCGTTTCGACTGCATGAGACTTTTATCCAATAATACCCTTGCGGCATCTGACAGTAATTTAAATTAATGGCTTCAGGGATCATTAAATTAATCACGCCTGAATTAAGTAAACCATCACTACTGTCTGAAATCTTATTAAGCGGGTCAATGGGGCGCCATTGATCATCAGATAAATAGGACCAGCGTAAATCACTGTCACTGTCTTGGCTTAATTCACCGTCTTCATCCAGTTCAATAAACAAGCTAATATTTTTTTGCTGTGGATTGCCGACTAAGCCAAGGTATAAACAGCCTTGCCCTTCAATGCTTGGCAATAAGTAGCCATTGCGTGGCAGCAGGTGTTGTTGCTTGCCTTCAAAACGCTGCACACCAAAGGGTTGCAGATGATAAAAATAGCTATTGTGTGCATTGTGTTGCGCCATGTCTTTTTGAAACTGAATGCTGACGCTACTTTGGTAATTTAAGGTGATGCTTTCAATCGCTGGGGTATAAGGCTCATTAATGGTAACGGCTTTGGTTTTCTTTTTTATTTTTTGTGTCAGTTGATCCACTAATAACGCGGGGTATTGCCGATGACCAAAACCATATTCCGGCTCTGACAGCTGCAACCGCACAAAGCCGGATTGACTTTGATTACTGTATTGAAAGCTCGCAGACGCACTCGATAACGTGATGGGTTCCATCTCATCAACATGGCTAAAGTCAATGCGCTTTCGCTTCGCCAGTGCAGATCGCTCAGGCTGCGAGTCAAATAAGCGTTGTGCTGAGGAGTCACTGGCATCACTGGAAGGACTTTCAGCGCTATTACCCATACCGCTACTACTAATTCCGCTATTACCAGCACCGCTATTACCAAGACTAGCCCCAGCAGCTTGCGCAGTTAACTCAGGAAACCAACGGCCATTTCGAAGCACTTGGGTTTGACACTGAAATACGCCATTGCCGTATTCTTCCCCGTAGTAGTCGGCGTACTGCCGATAATGCCCTTCAAAACCATTCGCGTCGTTGGGTAAGTCTGCCCACTCGATGTCCACCGAGACCTTGGTCAGTGGCTTTTGCGCAGCTTCACGCGAGCCAATCAGCAAGTAGTTTCGTTGCTTAGGCATGGTGCCAAACGGGTGAAAGGTATTGCTCGCATCCAACAAGCCTTGGTCGTGTGAGAGCGCCACTTCTTTAACGCCTTGCACTCGTGCACTCAGTTCAACGCGGGTTAATTTTATATCTTCCAATAAAGAATAAGGGAAAATAGTATTATTGGATTTCAAATTAAATCGAATCACAGGACTAGTACTTGCGAAGTCACCGCTGTGAATCTCAGACTGAAATGGCACAATCGCCAACGCCGTTTCGGGCAGCTGAATCATTACCTTAAACGCCGCTTGCTCGCCGGCTATAAAGCGAGTTTGCTTGGAGTCGCGTTTGATAAATTGCAAGGAATACTCGGGCACCCGAKACCAACCGTCTTCAKCACTCARGTGAATATCAAATATYCKCGAAAAATAATGATAAAAACTAGCCCGATCAGACGTCTCAATCAGYGATTCAAGTTCCTCGACTCTGGCTTTGAAACCATCAGAAACACTGTTTTCAGGCACTAACAACCATTCGTTATAGAGCCTAATAAAGTCGATTTGATCRGAGAATATRTTTTGCTTAAATAGATTATGRAAAAAGTCTTGCCGTAATTGATCGAATTTACTATCTAAAAGTGACGCACCCAATAACAGTACCGGATCACTGCAATGATCAATGCTCAGCGCTCCGTATAACCATAAATAGTACACTTTAGAAGACACATCAAGTGAATCGACTTTCAGCTCCGTAAGCACTGCGATGTCGTGCAATAAGGCATCCAACTCTGAGTCACTGAGTGCTGATTCATCGACATTCGACTGGTTCAGTTCGCGGATTAATACCCGTTTCATGGACTCTGCAAGCGCGGGCTGTTTCCGAGTAATGTACTTTAACAGCGCTTCGGGAATGTAATCGGTGGTCTGCGCATTATTGTTCTTATCCGCTGCACTGTTCTTATCCGCTGCGCCGCCCGTCTCACCCCAACGATGAAATGACTCGTAAAAAAAGATTAATTCGATCTCGCGCTGGCCTTCGCTTAATAAAAGCACCGGGCTACTTAAAGCAAACCCAAGACTGGCTTCACGATAGACATTGGATTCACGATAAGCATTGGATTCACGTTGTTTATTTACCGCGCCAAATAATGGCACACTGGTAGCGAAAGGCTGTGCGTCCACATCAATGGTATTTTTTTGCAGGGAGGTCGTGTAGCCAAATTCAGACTCGGGCGAGCTATCGTGGTCTGCGTCCTGATACAGGGTGATCAATTTCGCCACTTGTACATTGTTGATTAACGTCGACCGCAAGGCTTCAAATATTATTTCATTACCCAAGCGATCCATACCACCATTAAACTGGCAACCCGCAGCAATCATTACTTGCTTGCCAAGACTTGGGGTTTGCAGCGTTAGGTAGGTACTATCGGGCACCAAGGTAGGGGGCGCTAACTTTAAGTGATCAAGGTAATAATGCGCCAAGAAATCTTCTGGGATCTGATTGATACTTTTTTGCATGGCTTCATACACGGCCAGAAAGGCAATAAAATTCCCCACCGACGGGTCATGTTGCTGACTGTGCAGAGACGGCTGATAGTATTCCTCGGCAAGTATTGCAATGCTTGCTATTTCCCGATGCAACTCAAAAAAAGCACGTTTAAATTTCAGTAGCACTAAGGTCGCACTGYTTTCGTCGAGYTTCAAATGCTCAAATGAAAAGCTATTGAWMRMYMWRRYAWMMAKWTCTTGAATTTGCCAGGTCGCGCTTAACTGATCAACGGCCCCGTTTTTTAATTGGGCCTTGGCAGTAGCAGTGGCTTGCGTTGCAAGCGCGTGCGAGAAGTTCACCAGCCAATTGACCTGGGGCGATTGCTTTATCATTAATTGTGCAAGCCGTTGCGCCATATGCTTCGCGCGTTTGCCAGGCAGCGTAGAAAAACGTACAAACCATAGATCAACTGCATTCACCAGATCGAAACACTCCGCCAATACACTGGCGTATTTGCGTAAAGGGTGATCTCCGCGATTTAACGTCGATAAAAACTGCTGCTCACTGACACGCAAGTCGGTAGCAAGAATCAACGCCAACAAAAAACTTTCGTCGTTGAGAAAAAGGTCATCCCAATGGCCTTGTGGTTCATTATTGGAATCATAAAATTTCAACAGCGCGCCGTACTCCACCGACATCGCCATGGCACGTGGCAGGGTTAAATTGGCAATTTTTAAATAATTCTTCTGTAACGCGGGCAAGGTTCGATCTTGATGCCGCGTACCATGCTTATTGTTCAATCGCTAATCCCTGGGTTAATGCGTATTGGGGTGACTTAGTTATTACTTCAAACCACTTCAAGACTACTTAAATATTTAGAATCATTCGGTTTATGAATCTTCTTGCTCTACGAACTCTTAAGATTGGTGCCTTCGGTRATGTAAAAGGGRTAGACCATGTTGTGACGATTATTGGTAGTCCTAACCCGGTAATCTAGCGTAATAACGATTCGCCCGTCTTTAATTGTGTCGAGGTTAATCTCTGTCGAGAGCAGTTCAATGCGCATCTCGTGGAATAAAACAGCCCGTTCAATGGCATTCTTAAGATCCGTAATAGTGCTTTCAGTTAAATCATCAAACACCATGGCACGCAGGTCTGAGCCATAATTATGGAATAACCGCTCGCCTTTGCGTGTGGAGAATAGAATATTTAAGCTTTGCTTAATGTCTTCGTCTTCTTCCACCATGGCCACGGCAATGCCTTTCCCTACCCGGTGAAACGTAGGCGGAAAACCCCAGCCTTTCCCTAAGAAGGATTTATCGGCGCTCATTGCGATCTCCCTTCCAAGTCAATCGAGTCAACATTAAAATCCCCAACGCATTACCCCCCAATGATCACAGTCCCTAAACCCAGCACAATGGTGCCACCGTGGGCGGTGCTATCGCCCATGCGCACTGCCGGCTTATTACCAATTAACACCGTACTTGAGCCTTTCACAATGCTGTCGGGTGGACCCACACAGACACAGCTATCGCCTAATACCGCAGCGGGCATGCTGCCGATTAATACCGTGGCCTCACCCGGCCCCGCCACCGGTCCTCCAACATGAGGAATAGGCGGCACCGCCGGGGTTTGCATGGGACACGTATGTAAGTCACCTACTCGTGCTGCTGGGGGCATGTTAATTTCCTTACGTGCAACGCACTCATATCATTATTTATTGAGGGTCGAGCATTTTACTTTTGAGACAAATTTACTGCTTATGTTTACACGCGCTTTATTAATAGCGTCTGTTTGAATTCGAACCATCCAAACCATCCGAACCATCCAAACCATCCGAACCATCCGAACCATCCAAATCGTAATCAAGCACCGTATTAATTGATCATCACCATACTGCCTTTCACCGTAGTGGTTCCAGAACAAGAGAGTTCCGCCGAAGCAGCGCCTTTGACTTCAACGCTAGCGGTGGCGTTTTGCTTAATATTAAGCCCTTCCACGGTGACATCCGCCTTGGACGCGAGAGAGAGTTTATCTTGCGCCTCAAATGAGATCGCACCCTTAGCCGTGAATTTAATCGCTGCACTACTATCGATTGTRATGCCTTSATCTGAGAGCGTAATAGTGTTTTGATTACAATCGCTGAGCGTTATGTTTTTATTTTCATCATCAATGACTATCGCTTGCTCCGCAGGGGTAAGGAGTGAAAGCACCTTTTTCTCATCATCAAATTCAATTTTTAAGTGCTCGATGGTTTCAATGGCTTTAATGTAATTCTCAGGGCTTACCGGGTAAGAAGGCTCGCGCGCACTGCTGTATAGACTGCCAATAATAATCGGGTCACTGGGATCATTGTTGATAAACCCTAAGACCACTTCATCGCCCACCTCGGGCATAAAAAACATCCCCGCCCCAGCGCTTGCATACCCTTGCGCCACTCGCGCCCAAATGCCTTCGGTGGTGGCCTGCATTAATGGCATCTCCACTTGTATACGACTCATGCCATCGGGATCATTTTCTAACTGCTTGACGATGCCAATATGAACGCCCTGAATTCCAGGCACTAAGCCGGACGCAGCGGGCGCTTGCATTTGATACGTTTCAGCGCTCCAACTGGGGTTTATGCCAAACTCCACTTCGCTTTGCCATTGACCGCCACTAAGCACCTGACGCACGCCACTGACGAAAATTCCGCCACTAAAGCGCTCCCCCACCCCAACTAACTCAATACAGGCACCTACGTCGATAGCGCTTGAGCCGGGGCAAATCAGGTGACCACGTACTTTTGAAAAATCCGCTTTGCTTTGCTGGGCATCAGCCCAGGACTGCAATTGAGCAGGTTCTTGCTGCGTGGCGGTTTGTAGGTTGAAGGCTTCAAGCCCCACTACATCGGCCAGATCACTACTGCTTAGATTGCCTTGCTGGTTATTTTCAGCGATTGCAGCGGTTTTAGTTACCAGCGCCTGGGCTGCGGCATCCCAGGCAGAAGTCGCAACCGACTTGTACTGGCTGCGTGCATCCATGTCAGCACGAAACTCGATAATATCCACGCCATAGGTCAACGTTAAGCAAGCGGCCTCTAGGCTGGGCGGCTTAATGCTGACCTCACCATCCTTCGCAATCACCAACATGCCATTGACATCAGCGCGGGATAATAGGAAGTCCCAATCACTGCAATAGTATTGAATAAGTTCTTTATGAAGCGTCTCGGTGGCGGTCACTGTGCCCTGAACGCCATCACAGGCACTCAGCAAGGTAGTCATTATGTCGCTGTCTTTTTGTTCAACGAAATGAGTATTTTTACGCCCGACCGTAAGCCCGACGCTTTTGTCTTTGCATTCCACGATCAAGCGTGAATCTGAAGCTGGGTTAATGCGTACCCCTTGCTTGATCACAACGCCTTCGAATAGGATATTTTGATCATCGCCATAGCCGCTCTTAATCACCACTTCGCTGCCAGGGATTAAACTGGTGCCGTCAGACAACGGGAATTCACCGGTTGAGGCATCGCCATCCACGAATACGATTTTGGCCGAGGGGATCTTATTGACCTTACGATCAATAATTACTGACACCACGCCATAGCTATCACTAATGGGCTCACCATTACTTTCAACAATGGTTCGTATTACTTGAGTTGCTGACATTAAGGGTGATTCAGCCATGGTGCTTTGTTTCCTTTGTTCTTAACGAACTTGTTCTTAACGAATTGTTCTTAACGAATTCAATGTGCTTATCGAAGCGGTGGAAATAACAAACGTGTTCCAGGGATTAATTTCCTAAAATCCACCAATCGGTTCACTTCAGCCACTTGGCGATAAACTAACGGATCGCTATAAATCCGATCGCACAACGCAGGCAATGTATCCCCAGCCTTCACAAGCACCACATGGCTCAGGTCGGGTGACGAACGATTTGAGCGTAACGCTTCTTCTTCGGCGGTCAAAAATCCCGAAAATTTCACATCGGCTTCGGCACGAAGCGGTTCACCGCTGGGCTTAAACAAGGTGTACTTAAAACTAATCGAATCCATGCGGCCGAAAAATATAAAGCTGCCCCAGAGTATTCGCACATGATTGGGCTCGTGCTTAACACCGTCATAGACATAAACAATGTCTAGTAGCGTTTTGACCTGGGTTTTAACATCAACAAACGTCTCTTGCGCCACCACGCCGGTGCCGTCAATTAAGATTTTGAAGGACATTGATTCAGAGTCAATGCCATCAAATTTCTTCATTTTCGAAAGCTGGCCTGCGACTTCCGTTTCATTGTAACGAATCGATAGATTATGACTGATGTCTTCGGGGTTTAGCATCAGCTGATACTGCTKRTSAYKSTMYWNCSGAGNCRCWGYCKTCARCMGRCNCGTYWYRGKYMWKAAWSAMYAGWTTWNTTAACANNTNNNGCCCCCCGCCGCCGCTGACATCTATCGCTCCTCCTGACAATCTAATTCAGAGCGAATCATCTGCCGGCACGCTTCCAGCACTTCTTCCTTGAGCTTATTGACGTCTAGCTCAACAGCACGCCCTTCGCTGACATTTTGATCTACGGTGGCGCGTACAATGAGTTCGTTAATTTCGATTGGCATTAGATAATCCGATTTGAATAATTATAATGAAGCTGTACTTCCTCGATAGCGACTTCATTTTTTTGAGAGTCAAAGCTTTCTACTTTCCACTTTACGGGGTAAGCATGGTCAAAGAACCACGCCCTTAAAGGCTCTCTGTTTTCATCTAAAAGATGCACCACGATAGGCTGAGGCCGAATCACATCCACTAAGCCTAATTCTAAAGTCTCTTTACACCATATGACTAAAGGAGATTCAGAGTCCGCAACGCCTCGCTTCAAGGTCAGCAATGGATGCTTTAGCTGCGTCGGAAGCCGGTGCACAAAACGGTTTTCACCGCCCTCAACAACGTCTTTAGTCGACCATTCTGCTTCTATGCCAGACACTTCTTTAAAGGAGCTATCAGCGCAATACACATACGCGATGGACAACTTAAAATGAAACGCCGTGGGCGGATACGCTTGGTCTGCGGTAGAAAACATATATAAACCGGTTGTATTCTGGGGTTGGTAACGCTTATTGCTAACTATCAGCACTTAGTAATCGGTAATCGGTAATCGGTAATCGGGTACTGTGTTTAACAATGCCTGCTAGCCAAGCTTGATAACAGATTGGCTGGCAGACCGCTTCGGCAAGGTCGACCCTTGACCGAAGCTAAACACAGTGCCGCTACACGACTGACTTACTATTAGCCATTAGCAATGGTAATGCCTTCATGGGATATTTCGATTGTTTCAATCGCCGCTTCATTGCCGTCCGCTTTCAGGTCAGTGCCTGATATTTTGGTTGGCCAAGCATTGATAGCCGTCCAGACCATGGTCGGTGCACCCGTTTCATCCAACAAACTAATGGTCACAGGAACACGTTTTATGGTGTTCATTTTGATTTGGTTAAACCAATCCCAAAATTTGTTATCTGATTTAAACACGCCTTTTTTCATGGTGATGTTACTGTACTTCTTCAACCCAGGCATGGTGATGGTTGAAAACTCTGGGCTATCACCGTGGCGATATTCAATTACCTGCGCTTCAACGTCTAGTCCTGAGACTTCCTGAAAAGCCAGCACCTCAGAATCCCATTTGACTTGAAAATAAAACTTAGGAATCGGCCAAGCACTACTTGATTGTGTGGAACCGTCGTCTGCCATGTTAATTTCCTTAACTGATCAATAATTTAAAATTTCTATTGTTTAAAAGACACAGCCTAAAACTATGACGTTTGCATTTGTTGCTGAAAGGTAATCTCAATAAATTCTGCAGGGCGAATCAGCGCTACAAATATTGATATACGTAAAATCCCTTCCAAGATATCTTCGCCGGTCATGGTTTCTCCCAGCCCAACATTGACGCTAAAGGCTTCGCTAGGACTCGCGCCCGCTAGACCGCCACGTTTCCAAATGCCTGTTAGGAAGTTGGCATGCATGCTTTTAATCGATACCCAGGTATTGGCATCGTTATTTTCAAATACGTGGGCTTTAGTGGCTAAGCGTAGAGACTCTTCCAACATAATCATGGTGCGTCGGACATTAATGTAACGCCAATCGAGGCTATTACCATCCAATGTACGGCCACCCCAGATCACAGAACCTTCACCAATAAAGGTGCGAATGGCGTTAATCGATTTGCCTTGAGGTGTCACGTTAAGGTCT
This sequence comes from Gammaproteobacteria bacterium, assembly GCA_002402085.1. Classification (GTDB taxonomy): domain Bacteria; phylum Pseudomonadota; class Gammaproteobacteria; order Pseudomonadales; family UBA3067. Next base: position 69,409 of record NVVB01000004.1, on the reverse strand, counting down.
TCTTGCTCATCGCTACTAATGCTTACCGCAGGCTCTAACACTGCACTCAAGCTAACATTGGCAGGGGCTTTCCATACCCCACGCGTATCATCGACCATGGTGTAAATACCAGCGATGGCACTACTGGGAGGCAGTAGGTTGAGGTTATTTTTGGCTTCAGTGATTATCTTCTTATAAAGACCACTGGTTTGCATCAGCATTTTGTTGAGCATGACGCCTTCAACACTGCTGGGATCAAGCGCTACCAATTCTTTTAGCGTGGCTTGGTTCTGAGCGATGATTTCTTTAAGTTGGCTGATTTTAGCCACTTTAAGCGGATCAAGCGTCGCGGGAGCCGCAGGTTCAGCACCGTCTGCGTCTGCACCCGCCGCCGGAGCACTAGGCGCTTCTAATTTCGATAACTGCGTTTCAAAAGGCACCAGCATCTCTTCTTTCAGTAGGCTGGCGATATCTTTAATGCTGGTATAATCAAGGTTTTTATCTTGAACTATATTGGTCTTCACCCACGGGTAATACGCAGTACCGAAATCCAGGTAATTAATACCCAGGCCATTTCTGAAGTTATCAATACAGTTTTTTGTTTGTACGTCATTATTTTCGGCAGAACCTGATGGTGCCTGACGCTCTTTATAACCTTCCCAGACGTCAAGGATTGCGATTCTATTTCTCATCTTGCCACCACAATGGGCAAGCATTGCTTGTTGCAAGGTGTAGCAATCTCCTTGGCTTAACAACACAGCCTCAGGGATCACTAACATCGTAGGCTCTTGCTCTTTAATGAGTGATTCTACGCCTGCGGTGAAGCGATCAATCTCTACATCATCTTCGTAGCCACCGACCGATACGATATAGCAGCTTCCGCCACCGTTTTGGAAAAACAACTGCATTGAATAATGCAGTAAATATTCACCCGAGTTTAATTTAAACTGGTACTGATCCTTACCGATAATCAAGTCCGCCTCGACAACACTGTCAGCAGCCAGCTTGACTGATTCAAACTTAGGCTTAGGCGCGCCGCCATAGATCACTTCAAACTCAGCTAGCGACGTTACTTTTCTAGGCTTGTTTTTAACTGACTTACCATAAGCAATGGCTTGCTCGGTATACCCGACGAATGCCGGTACAGCAGTGGCAACTTCCACTACTGAATTGGGAAACGCGTCTTTTTCTACAATGTAGACGCCCGGTGTTTTCATTTGCCCCATCTTTAAATCTCCTGTCAATCATTCAATTACGAACAAGCCCAAAGTGGTAGAACTCCCCCAATCTGAACTATCGATTTCACCACATTAACGTTCAACTACTAATTTCTAGAATACTCAAGGTCTAAACTCGTTACTTTGTACATTTATTTTTGGTAGGGATAGCGCCAATGAACCACGTTACCGTGCAGTCTAAGTAAGTCAGTTTTATACATTGACATAAATATGTGACTGAATCATTTTTTCCCCCGCGCTGTTTTCAACCTTAGCGCTTTGCCTGCACTGCGCTACAGGCAAKGGATTGACCAATACCTGCTCGCCCAAATCACTCGCTCGACTGAGCTGAAAACGAAACTCAGAACGTTTTCTTAAAGGCAATTGCTGTTCAGATAAATACAGATGCGCAGGCCTGCTCTGGCTTGCATTCTCTAACGGCTTATACCCCTSATATTGAAACGTCTGACTCCCCGCTAAATCTTTAATATGAAGCGTGGCGTCTTGATCAGCGCCAAAAATACAATACATCCAATGCCTCGAAGGCGCGGCGAACACAATCTGATATTCTTTCACAGGCCATGCCTTGTTATGGAAGTCAAAGCCTGCCGCTCGACTTAACTCAAGCCTGACGACAGCCAAGGGCTTTACCAAGCGCTCCTTAGAAGACAGCACTTGGCTCAATAACGCAGAGCCAAGTTTTTCTAGATCATCGGCCCCAACACAATCACCTCGATGAAGCCGTCTTTGGCAAGCGCCATGGCCTTGGTCAAGGTCAAGGTCAAGGTCAAGGTTATTCAAATACGGGATAGTGTCACGCGACAAGCTTTCTACATGGGTGTAACTCGAGAATTCGCTATCGGCACAGCTTATTTTAAAGCTCAGGTGAGGGTTTTCTTCATCACCATCGCCCTCTGACGCGTGCTCTGATTCATGGGCTAACGCCGAGATTACGTCAACACTCGCCTCAGTGCCGGAGATACAGAGTTGTTGATTACTCGCGGTGATGATTAAGCCAGCATTTCGAACCAGCGTAATGCTGGCCTCAGTGAGTTCGAATTTTAAGTTCAGCCCCGGTGAGTTTTCGAAGAATTGATGCTCCACTTGAAATGTAATTAAATTTTTATATTGGCCCATATCGCTCTATTAAAATAGCTTAACTTCTGCTTCAGTCTTGTTTTTGAAGCGTGCTCTGCGTAGAAGTCAACCTTCCAGGCATCTGCTCGACCCCTATATCATCAACGCTAATCATACGCACTTTATACATAATGGAAGGCATGCATTTACCGCCCACTGAATTCCAGACTCCGGGTTGCTGATCAAAATCTATATTTTCGACGTCTAAAATTAATTTTTCGATGCTGCGGTCCAAATCCGGTGAGTTTCCGTGGTCATAGTAAGGCGTGCGCTGAAAATAACGAATGCACGAGGACATCATTTCCAAGCCTTCGGAATATCGTTCACCACTAAAATTGGCCATCAACAAAATATATAAATTGAAGTGTAATAATCGCTTGCCATCATGGCCCATTGGTTGCCCAGGGGGCTTGGCTTGGGGGAACGTGTCTTTTTCGATACGAATCAGTGAGAGCACTAAACGATTATTCGCATAGGCCACGGGGCTGCCATCGTGCTCAGTAACATTGGACACAACCACCACATCCTGCTGCTCATCAAAAGAAGCCTGAAGGTACTGGTTTAGATTTTTATGAATATGCAAGACTGCTGAATGTATCATTATTGCCACTTATGCCGAATCATGCCCACGTATTAGTGTGTCACTATTATTGGAATGCCTATTGATAGAGCTGCCAACTTTTGGAGTATCGCACTTTTTTTAACCAATTCGTATTGAAAAAGATATTACGCGCGATCACAAATGCATTTCAATCGAATATTTATCTCGATAATTTTAATACTCCCATTACTATCAATCAATGCCTACAAGCCGCCCGGCAACGAGGGTTCACTGGCTCATGGGTCTTTTTAATTGTACAGATTTCATGCAGGGGTTGTTTAACACGCCCTTGCAGCACAAATCCAGAGCCCGCCACTGCCTAATCCACAACAGAGGATCTCCCAGGTTAAGCCTGAGTCATTCTTTTTATAAACAAGAAGACGTCGCTTAAACCGTGCCTAGATCCATCGGAATGCTGAAAAAAGAAATCAAAAGGAATTAGAAAATAAGCCTTGCAAATCCACCCCCATAAAATAAAGTAATTTCCACGCCTATAGAAAGGGCTTTTTCGACCTGAATGCATTTAACGTGTCAATTAACAAAGGGGTGTAATCGAGACAGGCCCAAGGGCTGGGCTGCTTGACCTACAGGGAAACCCATAGACTCAAGCCTATAATATTGTTTGGGACCTAAAACCAACCCACACCAAACCAACCAACGCCAGCGTCCCATGGGAGTTCCCAGGTAAAACAATCCGCCTACGCACGTTGACCTATTGGAGCAATGACACATCACCCGTGTATTTTTTGCTCACGATCCAGCGCAATCAATTAATTAATATACAAACTAGGTTACAATCTTGATATCTTGCCAAAAGCAACACACATCGAATCAAGACTCACCGTTTTTAGCGAGTGCAGCATTATATTTCAACACGTTCGCCACGCTCTAAAAAAAATTACTTGCATTGTGTAGCCATATAAATCGAGCCTTTACGCCTAATTCGCTTATCGACAGCGGTATTAACTGCTAATAAGATCAATGCAGGCCATCAATCAACGCCATAAAGGATACTTTCGTGTACGACCAAATCTTTGAAGAAACTCGCTTTATGCTTCGCCATGCCATGTCGCGAGGACTTAATGTTGATCCCAGTATTCCTACCGAATTGCACGTAATTCAAGAGAATATGGACAAAGAAGACAGTCGGCTCGATAAACAAGAATGTGAGCAACTGGCCAAATTACACCAGTCACTAGCCAAGATTATTGCACCGGCCACTCCGAGAACCGTGGCACTACTGGGTAAAGAGCGAGAAGAACGCCCTTTTCTTTACTTCTTAGGCAGCTTACCGATCTTAAGACAGTTTTCCCTCCTTGCTCTCGCCTTCCTGATTGGCTTTATCGGGCTCGCCCAAGACGGCCGAGTAGGCATTGACCCGGCCTGCGTAAGTAAAGAGATTCAGTTATATAAAGCCACCGTCACCAACGCCGCCGCCGTGCTCAGCGCAACGGTGACCAATACCGACCTTGCCCCCAACCACAACGCGTCAAAAGAAGAACGCCAAAAAGACTTCGATAAAGCGTGCAACAACCTAAACAAAGGCTTTGTTAATTTACACGGCATCAATTTAGTATTGGTGGAGCTGTTTTTACTTTGTTGTGCAGGCATTGGCGGAGTATTTGCGAACTTATATCGYATCAATCGTTATGTCGGCAAAGGCATTTGGGATGATAAATATCACTCCACCTATTGGACCACACTCATTATGGGCCTAATGTCAGGCATAGTGATCGCCGAGCTAATCCCTATCGAATCATCATTCGGCAAGCCCTTAGTGGCGCTACTGGGCGGCTTCGCCGGCGACCTGGTTTATAATATTTTGCGCGAAATTGTACGCCGAATCGAAGCCCCCTTTGTCGACCTCAACCAAAAAGTGCTGCACGCGGAATACGAATTAGTCGGTGCCAAACAGAAATATGATGCGGGGCACCAGAAGCTTACATTAGCCTTAGAGCTGTCAGCACTAAAGAGCGATATTGAGGATTCAAACGATCCAGAGGCCCTCCAACTCAAACTAGACGCCATCATTAAGGAATTCCTTAACGACGAGTCCGCAAAAAATTTAAACAATTAGACGCGGCCCCTTAAACACATACGGCCCATAGAAACCAGACATGAAATCAATGCACATCCCACTTTTTGGCACACTGCGAACACAAACCCTCGCCTGTAGTGGCATAATTGGACTTTTTATTGTGTTCAGCGCGTCGCTTTCGCAGGCCGCCAGCGCGCCCAAAGAGATCAACCCAAGTGCTAAGCCCTTAGTATTTGGTATGAGTACCGCGCTTAGCGGTCCGGCCCAATACTTGGGCCATTCAATGCGCAACGGCGTATTGGCCGCATTCGAACGCACTCAACTAAAAAAACATCGGATACAAAATCGATCGCTCAAACTGCACGTTAAGGATGACAGTTATCAACCCGACAGTGCGCTGAGCAATGTCAAACAGCTCATTCAATCGGAGCAAGTACTCGCACTGATTGGCAATGTAGGCACGCCCACAGCCGCCAAAACGGCCCCTTACGCCAACAGCCAACAAGTGCCTTTTTTTGCGGCCTATACGGGGGCTGCAATACTTCGACAAGACCCGCCCCAGCCTTATGTCATCAATCTACGCGCCGGCTACGAAAGAGAGGCGGAAGTGATTATCCGCTACATCCTTAACCAAGGCATTAAACCCACTGAGATTGCATTTCTTTTGCAAGGCGAAAATGAATTCGAAGCAGATGACTACGGCAAAGCGGGGTATGGTGCCGCGCGAAAAGCGCTCAAAACCCAAGGCTTCACTGAAACTAAAGCAAAACGACTCTTCAAAACCTATTACCCGCGCAACACCCTCAGCATCAACTCAGCGCTTAAAAACTTCTTACGGCAACCCGCGTCACCAAGAGCAATCATAATCGTTGGTGCCTATGCGCCGTCAGCAAAATTCATCAATTACGCGCAGTCATTATTTACCAAGACTTTATTCTTTAATCTCTCCTTCACCGGTGCCTCAGCCCTTGCAAAAGAATTGCAACCGCACAGTGACCGAGTGTTTATCACCCAGGTGGTGCCTCAAATCAGTCCAAGCCTAAAAATCTCCCAAGACTTCGAGCAAGACATGAAGAAGTTTTTGCCRGGCAAACCAATCAACGCCATTAGYTTTGAAGGCTACCTTGCYGGCAGGGCCCTGATCGACGCTCTACATACCATCGACGGCGATATAAACCGCGACAGCATTCGAATCGCCCTCAACCGACTCAAACAAGACCAACTAAAACAAGACATCCACGAAGTATGGTTAGCAAAATATGATCCGCGCCTTGGCTTCACCCCGGTGTACTCGAATTAAGACCAGCGCTTTAGTTTAACGCTGCACTGTTACTTTATTGCACCCACCCCTTAATGATTCAACCTCGCGCTGTAAAAACGATATGATCAAATTTAACAACGTTCGATCAAATGGTGTGCTTCCGCTACTCAGCTTATTTACCTTTATGCTTGTACTGCTCACCACCAACCAAAATATCCAATACAAAAACAAGGCCATTGAAACCAATAAGACCGACGCCACCYAGCAGACCCAAGCACTGGCATCACAAATAAGCCAAACACTCACGAATGCAAGCCAAATCACCCTACAAGCGGCTAAATCTCTAGCCCGTTGCACTCCGGCCCAGCAAAACGACGCCTCAAGTAGGCTATGCGTTATTAAACAACTGCGACGTAGCAGCCAGATTAATGATGGTTTTATGGGCTTAGGAGCCGCCTATCGACCTTATAAAGCAGACCAACAAACGCGACTTTTTGCACCGTATTTATTTTTACAAAACGGCGCCTATCGTAAAAGTAACCTCGACCTCTACTACGATTACACACTCGCGCCCAAGTTAAGCAAAGCGCGCGATCAACACGAGAGTTATTGGTTCGACGCATTAAAAAAAGGCTTAAAATCACCATCAGCCAATGGCTGGTGGTTGGCGCCATACTACGAAACGCAAAGCAGTCGCTACATCATCAAGCACGGCGCCGCCATCCCCTCCGAGGCTTCCGACGATCCCATTGGTTACGCCTATACCACAGTGGACCTTAATCAAATTCAAGATTTAATTCGCGCCGTTGACTTTGGAAGCGCAGGTTATACAATTTTATTATCCCCAGATAACCATTTGCTCTATCACAGCCTAACCGCGATGGACAATCAGCGTTTCGATTTAAAAAGCAAATACCCCGAGGTCTCACTGGAAGGTGAGTCCGGACACTTCAATATCAAAAGCGAACTCACCAAAAGAAACGCTTGGCTTTACTACCAAAAAGTGTCCCCCACCAACTGGTATTTATTAACCATCGTCGACACTGACACTCCCCAAGCAAAACAGGCAGCCCCTGAGCAACACTTTTTAGACACCGTGTATTCACATGCCCACGAAAAAAAATACCTGCTTCTAAGCTATTTGGCCTTATTCATAGTCTCTAGCTTTTGGTTGTTGGCGTTTTTCCCGAAGCACCCACTACAGGGCTATGTTGCAATCTCACTCATTACCTCGCTTTTGTTTTTGGCTGCAATTTTCGTCACCTGGCACTGGCAACTGAACGCCATCTACCAAGTGGAAGAATCCGAAACGGTTATGTCGAACAAAGCCGACATTGATCAGCTCACTCAACGCTACAGTACTGAGTCACTGGATCGAAACCGCCCCCCGCCTATATTCATCCCCACCGGTAGCTTTATTCAATCCATTGAATTTCAATCCGCGTATAACGTTAATTTAACCGGCTACGTGTGGCAAAAAATACCCTTAAACCAAGTCCAAAACATCGAACCTGGGGTTATTTTTCCGGAAGCAGAAAGCACGCAATTAAAACAAGCGTACCGATATGAAGAGGACGGCAACCTGGTCATCGGCTGGTATTTTAATGCCTTACTGCGAGAGAACTTTAACTACAGCAGATTCCCTTTTGACAAACAGTCCGTCTGGATTCGCTTTTGGCCCAAGTCCTTCGGGAAAAATGTAGTATTAATTCCCGATTTAAGCTCCTACATCAGCATCAACCCCTCCACTAAAGCAGGGCTAGAAAAAGATTTTGTGGTCGCGGGCTGGGAGATTTCCGACAGCCATTTCGACATTCGCTTTAACGGCTACAACACCAACTTTGGACTCTCTAGCGTCAATGGCGACCACCGTACGCCTGAACTGTACTTTAATGTCGGCATGGTTAGGAACTTTACCAATCACTTTATAACGAATGTGTTTCCAATCATTGTRGTATTACTCATGCTGCTCTCCATACTAGTCACCACCTCAAGGGGGGAGCATCACATTTCCCTTTTAGGCTTCAATGCCTCGACTGTCCTAGCATCCTGCTCGGCACTTTTTTTCGTGGTGTTAATCTCCCACATCGAGTTACGCAGCGCGCTGGAAGTAAACGAAATAATTTACTTAGAGTACTTCTACCTAATCACCTATGCGGTGATATTACTGGTGTCACTGAACTCGATTATATTTACCTGGGGCTTGTCGATCGATTTTGTGCAGTATAAAAACAACATCATTCCGAAATTATTATTCGGGCCGGTCATCACGGGCGCCATGTTCCTTGCGACCTTTTTAACCTTTAACTAGCCCCGACCAAACACTAAACCCGACCAGCAACTAACCCCGACAAACAACTAACACAATCTACAGGCATAAAAAAACGGGCTTAAGCCCGTTTTTTAACACTTAAAATCTAAATGCTAGTGCTGATGCCCACCTGCGCCATGCACATGGCCATGAGATAGCTCTTCAGGTTCGGCCTTACGAACTTCAACGATTTCGATGTTGTATTTTAAGGCGATGCCCGCAAATGGGTGGTTTGTATCCACGTCTACGTTAAATTTACCCACTTTTACGACAGTGACGTTCCGTCCACCTTCTTTGGTATTGACCTTTACAATCTGGCCCTTGCGTAATTTCTTCTTATTTTTAACGGTTAGATGCTTAATGGGGATTCGCGTAATGGAATCCTCTTTACGCTCACCGTAGGCTTGCGCCGGAGTCAATTCAACTTCAACTTTATCCCCTGCCTTCTTACCCAACAATGCTTGTTGAACAGGCCACAACATGCCACTTTGACCGTGTAAATAGACGGTAGGCTCACTACTCAAACTGCTTTCAAGCTCTTGCCCATCCAATCCCGCCAAGGTGTAATGAAAGGCGACGACTTTATCTTTTTCGATTTCCATACTATTCAATTAACTCCACAACAATCATCAATAAATAAACTCTCGGGACGAATTCGCCCCAAAATTTGGTTAAATTCTGTTTTAATGCTCGCGAGTCGCGCGGAACTCGATCTCAGGCCAGCGCTCTATCATCAACGATAAATTAACTCGGCTCGGCGCCAGGTAAGTCAAATGCCCGCCGCCATCCACAGACAACTGATCCGAGGCTTTACGCTTAAATTCAGCGAGCTTTTTCTCGTCATCACAGACAACCCAGCGCGCGGTATTAACACTCACGGGCATGTAGCCGCAATCTACCTTGTATTCTTCCTTCAAGCGTGACGCCACCACATCAAACTGTAGCACCCCCACAGCCCCCACTACCAAGTCATTATTGCGCATGGGCATAAAYACYTGGGTSGCMCCTTCYTCGGATAATTCYTTYAAGCCTTTTTGMARYTGCTTGCTYTTMAGKGGGTCTTTSAGTTGCACYAAWYKRAACAAYTCMGGSGCRAAATGCGGAATSCCSGTGWAATTRATKTCYTCSCCGACCGTAAASGTRTCMCCRATYTGAATRGTRCCRTGATTATGCARWCCGATAATATCSCCMGARTARGCCTCMTCMARATTRSWMCGCTCCCCCGCCTTAAAGGTTAAGGCCTCGGCAACGTTAATGCTCTTACCGATACGCACATGCTTCATCTTCATACCGCGCTCGTATTTACCTGAGCAGATACGCATAAAGGCGATACGATCGCGATGTTTCGGGTCCATATTGGCTTGAATTTTAAACACAAAGCCGGTGAATTTTTCTTCATCGGACTCGACCACGCGCTCTTTGGCTTCGCGAGGCTGAGGAGCCGGTGCCCACTCAGTCAAACCATCCAGCATATGATCCACACCAAAGTTACCCAAGGCGGTGCCGAAAAACACAGGGGTCAACTTGCCGGCTAAAAACTCATCCARGTCGAACTTATTACTCGCGCCCAGCACCAACTCCAGCTCTTCACGTAATTCATCCGCCAAATCACCAATGGCTTCRTCTAGCTCWGGGTTATCAAGGCCTTTAATCACACGCTTGTCTTGAATCAACGCGCCTTTGCCCTTCTCATACAAGTARATTTCGTCCTTRGTCAGGTGATAAACCCCCTTAAAGAACTGCCCCATGCCGATGGGCCACGTGACCGGGGCACATTTGATCTTTAAAACGTCTTCYACTTCATCCAGCAAATCAATGGGGTCGCGGATATCACGGTCCATCTTGTTAATGAAGGTCAAAATCGGCGTATCCCGTAGCCGGCACACTTCCATGAGTTTAATGGTCCGTTGCTCAACCCCTTTACCGCCATCGATCACCATCAAGGATGAATCCACTGCGGTGAGGGTACGGTAGGTATCTTCCGAGAAGTCTTCATGGCCCGGCGTATCGAGTAGATTAACGTTACAACCATTGTAAGGAAACTGCATCACGGAGGTGGTAATAGAAATCCCCCGCTGCTTCTCCATCGCCATCCAGTCAGACGTAGCATGACGGTCCGAGCCCCGGCCCTTCACGGTGCCGGCTTTCTGAATGAGATTCCCGTAGAGGAGCAGTTTCTCAGTAATCGTAGTTTTACCCGCATCCGGGTGAGAGATGATAGCAAACGTGCGTCGCTTCTTGATTTCATTGATAAATTTGCTATCAGCCATTCGTTCTTATGTCCCAGTTGGCAGCCATCAAGTAATCGACGACTCGCCATAAATAAAGTTAATACGCCCTGATCCCAAAACCCAGCTTAAACCCCTAAGCCCAGGCACAAACCCCATCAAAGCACTAAAAATAGCCCCACAGTATAACTGAAATTCAGGCCGCTATAAATTACTCAGCAATGACATGAACAAGCGTGTGTTAAAGGGTAGCCTTTTCTTAGTAATCGCTGCATTACGGCCGGTAAACCATCGGGTTTGAGGTGGTATCTACGGCGCCAAGCAGCCTATCCCGGAATCGTCATCGAGCAGAATTGATTGCAGTGACCGCTGAGCATGAAAAACAAAGTGGACGCCTCAAATTCCGCGCCAAGTACACAGGTCCAATTTACAATGAGCTGCCTGTTCTTTATCATGAGAATCTACGTCCTACTCCCCTAATCTAGAAAAGAAGAGCGCAATGCTGAAAGCCCAATTCAAGAAGTTGAGTAACCTGGATTCAAGTGATGTGATTGGTGGCGTTGCTGTAATTATTTTGCCTTTTGTTGTCTACTTTGAGTCCAAAATTTTTAATATGTTTTGGATCGTCGCTTTAGGTGAATGGGTACTTTTTTGTTTTTACTTATTATTCTTTGAGTTAAAAAATATATTTTGGGATGGCCGTTCAGCTGGCTTTAACACCTATTTATATTTGTTTTTGTATGTCTTTTCAAGTTCCGTATTATGCTATTTTTTCGGGTTCACTATATTACTGATAATAAGTTCGCCCTGCTTTCCTTTGCTTGCTTTATCTGTTGTGTTACTACTCATTAAAAAAAACAGCCACCGTAGGTTGGGGTGAAGCATGAACCCCAACATTTTAGCCCCATTAACCACAATACAAATCCCCACCGCTTTTCATTTACGTATCATTACCGGCATTACAATAATATCGCTATTCCAGCATAAATTGGGTGACGTGTGCTTGGGGTGACATTAAGAACCCCAATGGTTTGTGCTCTGGCGGGTTGTGTTGGGGTTCATGCTTCACCCGCAACCTACGCGTTACGAGTTGCATTACTTAATTATGAGGAATACGTGCCATCCGTATATCCGCCTTCCGATATTTCATTTTGTTTTTATCACTTGTAGCCCACCGTAGGTTGCGGGTGAAGCATGAACCCCAACATTTCAACCCCATCACCGACAATACAAAATCTTACCGATGTTCATTTCCGTATCATTACCGGCATTGCAACAATATCGCTATGCGCTGTAAATTGGGTAGGGGTGATATTAAGAACCCCAATGGTTTGTGCTCTGGCGGATTGTGTTGGGGTTCATGCTTCACCCCAACCCACCGCGCTCGCCGAGCACATTGGCAAGCTTGTTGTACGCCTGCGCATGTTTATCTTCCGACATTTTTGATAAATTGATCTGCTTCCACTTTATCGCAGGCAAATCACTCACGCCCTCCAAACCAAGTAAGCCCCWGTCAGGCTGCCGGTTTTTGAAGGAGAGTAAGAACTTGCGCTCGTCCTCAATCAGCCCGTCATGAATAAGCTGAATTAGGCGTTCACGCGCCGCTTCAAGCGCCTCCACAGGCACACTCTTTTGCACCATATTGACAAATTCGCCTTCATAAATAGAACGGATGTCTTTGAACTTTGGGCGAAGTAATTCCGCTATCGGGCGATTATGGCTGGCGATATAGACCAACAAGGCTTTACGTAGATCATCAGTAAGCCCTTCATTTTCCAACAGCACTTTTACATCAAACAAATCTCTAGGGTGCTGCCGGTCAAGGGCTGCACAGATTTTACCTGCATAAAGATCTGGCAAAGCGACCACTGATATTTCAGCAAAGCCAAATTCGTCTTCGATAGCTTCACAAACACCCATAGTCTTTGGCTCAAAAACCGTGCCTCTTAGCACCGGAGAGAGTTCGACTTTAATCTGTACACCACCACGACCCACGATAAGCCGCAGTGCATCACTCTTATCTCGGTAAGCTTCAGTAATTTTAGTATTCGGCAAAGCGTCTTTAATCGCCGCACTAATTGCACCCAGTGCTTGCTTGATCTCTGCCAGAGCTTCATTTCTAGTTTTCATGGGCAGATAGACAAGATCAATGTCCACTGATAAACGCGGAAAATCCCGCACAAACAAGTTGATTGCCGTGCCCCCTTTAAGCGCAAAGCATTCCTGTTCTGCGACAAAGGGGATAACCTGCATAAGAAGCTGAACCTGCTTGTAGTAATTACTGGAACGATTCATATTTTTTCCTTAGCGATCCCCTATATCGACTTACTCTCTATCTCTACATACTCAAAGGCACAGTGATTAAATAATCCTTATCCAGCTTACCGCCCTTGGCGATAACCCGCTTACCTGAACCAAGGTCGTACTTAGAACGATCCAGCTTCTTAAACCATGGATAACTCTGCCGCTGCGCCAACCAGAAAAAAAGCCGTTTCGCTTTGATATGACAACAAGCATCAAGCAAGCCATCGAGTTTTCTAGGTGATAAGTTGACTAACCCTTGCATTAGCTCATCAGCATGCTCAAAGCTCACTGAACCTGGCACACCTGCGAGCACCTCAAGGATAGCCCTTTCTGGACAGGAGAAGAGGACTGGGGGCAGCCCCTGATCCCATTGATGCGCTTTGACATACGTATCATTTAGCATCAACATTTCTGGCCATAGCGTTTTAGTGCCATGCCCTTCGAATGCATCCGACAAACTCAAACGACCCAGCCAGCCAGGAAGCTTGACAGGTGAATAGAGGTGAACGCAGCGACGGGATGACAGCGATAGATACTGCGCAAAACCAGCCAGCTCCAAAGCACTTAGACCACCCACATGAACGGGTACACCCTGCATTCGTTGCAGAGAAGCAACCACACCTTCCCAGCGTATATTTCGGGTGTATTGCGTGTAGACGCCTGAGGCCAATGGCAGCAGGGTTTCACTCTTAACGGCATTATCCAAGGCAGGGGTACTTAGCCCCTGAGAGGTAAGCCATTTTTTTGTGGCCAACATGCCATAGGGGAGCAGTTCTTTGAGTGCTTGTTTTGATGTTGTTGTAGCCATTAGTTTAATATTAACCATAAATACGGCGATATAAGCCGTATAAATACAAATAATTAAACTAGCACGAAAAACAAAGGTTTACGATAGTTTATTTTCACGCCAGATAACGCCGTACTTTTTATACTTATTAAACTAAAAGGTGAAATTATGCCATCACAGTCACCCAACCTGCTGGTGCCATAAGACATATATCGCGTATTCCTCCGCGCCTGGCTCTGGTCCGGCCTTAAGCATTTTATTCATCTGTTCTGGACGAGGACACTTGCCACGATGGTGTAAATATCCCCGCTCATCTCCATATCTCGGCCCATGCGTTCATAGTCAATATAGGACTGTAAATGCTCCGGGATTTATAACTATAGTGGAGTCTAGTCCTGGCTTGCCGATAATAAGAGGTTGTAGCGCCTCCTTTGACTATACCCCTTGGGGCCTGTTGTGCGGATCAGTCGCAGCCTATATACCCGTGGTAGCCCGATTGACTTTTGATCCGCATAATTTAAGGCTAAATACTCGCCTACAGCGTGGTCTCTTTTAATAGGTGCTTTTTAATGCGAGTACGAATTCAATAACTCCTAAGATTAGAAGTTATTGGCATAGTGCAATAGTTGAAGAACACGGTTTTTGACGATGCTCGTTCGATAATCACCACGAGATATTCCTGACGAGCTTCCAAAATCTTTACGGGTCCAAGTGTTTTTAATTAGTTCAAACTCTGCATCACGATACTCAATCCAGTGTAGCTGTGCTGTCATTAACTCTAGTTTCCTTTGTTCTGGTAATTTCGATTTAATTGTCTCGGAAGCCATAATTAATTCTTTATTTAAAAAGATCAAATAATCATCATAGGCAACCAAAAAGTCCCTCGTTTTATTTTTGGGGTTATCAATCGCCGCCAAATGGATCAGTTCACGTTTTTTAAATTCGCCAATCAAGTCTGGTGCATCTGGGTTGTCTAGCGCGCACGTCTTGCCTATCAGGCCTATTAACAACAAGCATCCAACGGCATACCTGTAGGCGGTATTTTGTTTCCTTTTTACCATTGTGCATAAACCCCTTTATTGTATATATTCCACTCGGCTTGCCTTCTGTTATTCAAGCCTCTGTTAACCTTTTCTTGAGATATGTTCCAAGCTTTCCAGGMATTTTCTAGTGTAGCGTATGACGATGTTGCGGACGGGTCATTCACCATTTTCAAAAMAGAYGARCTAGAGAAGCCTGCTTTACCTATATTAAACGCTAGTATCACCATTGCATCGAATTCATTTTACGTAACACTAACCTTCACTTCGTTTTTTATGGACAGGACGAGGACAGGCACYCTAACGTGTCAAAATATACCTATAAACAGACCGTACTCCCTTACCATTCCATAAGAATGGAACACGATAACCTAGATATCCAAACACACGATAACCTAAAAATAGGCGTATTGTGGCAGTTAGACCATCGGACTTGAGATCTAAATCTGCGTAGGTTGAAGTTAAGCATGAACCCCAACGGTTCGGTGCAATAATCAAGAGTCGTGAGGCTCACCAAATCCACCCAGACATTCAGCTTCACACGCCCAACTCTCATTTAACAACCCTTGCTTCACATAGTGGTGAACGCTTGAATAAGGCCAATCCACCGCGCGGGCTACGTGGCCATGCTTCACCGGGTTGAAATGAATGTAATCAACATGAGCTGAGAAGTCGGCGTCATCACGAATCAAATGCTCCCAATAACGCCGCTGCCAAATCCCCCGCTCACCTCTTGATAGACGGCTATCGCTAATGGATTCCTGTTTCGGGATGTGACGAGAAAAGCCGGCTTTAATTAACATCCACCGAGTAGCGAAATCATTATCATTGTGCGGCAAGGTTAAGATAGCGTGTAAATGCTCAGGCATCACCACCATGGCGTCGAGTTTAAAAGGATGTTGYTTTTTCACCTTATTAATCGAGGCGCGCAAAACATCAATCTCATCCACCAACAATGTTTTGTTGCGCTCGGCCAAATTAACCGTAAAAAAATACGTGCCACCCAGCGTATCCGCCCGTCGATATCTCATTTTATAATTATCACTTTTAAATTAAACGTTGGCATCCCAACAATATTGCTACCCCACCGTAGGTTGCGGGTGAAGCATGAACCCCAACATTTTAGCCCCATTAACCACAATACAAAATCTTACCGATGTTCATTTCCGTATCATTACCGGCATTGCAATAATATCGCTATGCGCTGTAATTGGGGAGGCGTGTGCTTGGGGTGGTGTTAAGAGTCCCAATGGTTTGTGCTCTGGCGGGTTGTGTTGGGGTTCATGCTTCACCCGCAACCTACCGCACTACATTTTAATTAAACAAAAATCTACACACCGACAAATTCAAACAGTTTAGTAAAGTCTTGCTTATCGGCGGCTCTGAGTGCCGCAATATATTGATCTCATCCACCAATAATATTTTGTTGCGCTCTGCCAACCATAAGAACCTGAGCGAACTTCGCTTGCTTAATAAGGAGGTTTTTAACCGTCTAGTGAGAAGTGAGCCAATGACACTGGAGCGCGTGAATACTTTGGCTTCTCAGGAGCATATTGAGAGAGANNTCGGCTTGAGGGCTTTTAAGCCTTAACCGAGTTTGGCCCATAGCGGACGTTTATTGTGGCGAAACAAGTAGGTAATAAGTACCGCGCCCTACACCGTTGGCTTCAATGAGGTTCAACTGAATGAGCTTTGCAAAATCCAATTTTCGTGACGCCAGACTACGATCTGAGATGTCGCCATACTCTCGTTGCGTAATACTGCCTCGCTCGTGAATATAATCCAGTATTTGTTGATGATGAGACTCTAACCTTGGTTTGGCTTGTAATTGCTCTGGCAATATTTTAATAACACGACGGAGTTCGTCCAAGATGCCCTCCGCGAAATACTCCAGCCATGCAGAAAAGTCGATGCTACCTTTTAGATCGTAGTAATCACCTTCAAGACCAACCGTTCTAAAGTAACGGGTAATATTACGATTGTAATAATCCTCAAAGCTAAATATTTCGAACAGATCAAGTCCAGCCTTCCCCAATAYCGCCGTCGTTAACAGTCGTRTTGTTCGACCATTACCATCAATAAAAGGGTGAATAATGACGYTCTGGCGATGAAAGATACCCGCAAGAATAACAGGATCAATTTTTCCAATATTGYCATTCACAAAWTCCATAAGACTCTTTGTCATCGGTCGTACGTCTTTTGCATCAGGTGGAATAAAAACAATTTCATCAACCTTRCGAGGATTACGGATGATCACGGGGTCTTTGCGTAACGCACTACAATGAGAGGGATTATCCATCAAACCCTCTACCACTTGCCCTTGAACCTGCTCTAACGTTTTAACGTTCAATATAAAGTGGTTTTGACGGACAGATTTAAACAGTGCTTGTAAGGCACTATTGTAATTGAGCACCTCTCGCTCAGTATCCCGAATGCTTTCTTTACTAGTTTTCAACAACCGCTTTACATCAGTAAGCGGTAATGGATTACCCTCTATGCTCGTCGACGCATAGGATGACAATTCTCTAGCGCTTAATTCCAACTTTGCCAAAGCCGCATCAGTAAAGCGAAGTGCTTTGATCTCGCCGATAGACTCTCCTATTTCTCGGATAGTCAGGAGAAGTTTATTGCTTATAGTATATTGTGGAATCCATGTCATGGCCTTAAATTAGCCGATAATTAGCCGTAAATCAAGGCCTGCATTAGCCAAAAATAAGCCTCTAATTAGCCCTTCACGGGCGAATGACCAAGCACAGAATACATTCAGCGGGCTTCCAGGGAGAAGTGACGTTAGGACCCCCAACGATTGGGTACCATGAAGGCGTGTGTTGGGGTTCATGCTTCACCCGCAACCTACAATTTGAACTGAGCATCGTGCTCAGTGACAGACTGAATTTTCAGGCAGGTTAACCTTGCCCAATTCAAAGTGTATTACTTSRTCTAAAAGCGCTGTTTTTTTGATTTTATATTTCTGTTCATACACTTTATCGCCCTCAATTTTTTCGAGTTCCGCTAAGCCTAAGAATACTAAAAACCCCCTACAGGCCCTTAAGGTATAACAACGACGAAAATCTTCTTCTGGCGTGGAATAAGGGGACTCTTCCATTTCGTCAATCATCATAGGAAAGGCTTGCAGGAAGTCGTCTTCATAGACAGAAGTTAACGCCATTTTATCGCCATGCTGCCTTAGCATATACAGGGTGAATAAAAACGATTGCTGTATAAATGACACTTCGTTGTAGCGGTCCCCATAAGCCCAGTTAAACTCGCTACAGTAGATTTTGAAAATAATCGGGTAGAGTCCCTTTTTGCCTGACTCATTAATGATTTTTTTATATTTTTGCGTTAGATAAAAGCGGCCTTTTGTTTTACGTAATAACCCGGCCAATTCCATTACAATGCGCGCCACGTTCAAGTCATAAAAATCATCTTCTTTATTCACTGAGTGAACAGAAGCAAAAATTTCATCCACGTGTAATTTACTGTAATCATCCCACAATGCTCTACAAAGCTTTTGAGGCAGGGCGCCTCTGGCTTTTGTTGCCAGCAGTCCTTTTTCATCAATGGCTTGTGCGATACCCTCAATCAACATCAAAATAGGCGCACACGGTTCTATGGATAACTGCTCAGGAAACTGAAAAAGCGCAGGCGTGTCATAGGGGAAATGAAGCATTCGATGCGCCTGTTCGGAAGATAAGCCAAGGAAATCATCTTGCGGCCGCTGGTTTTGCTGTGCCATGATCATATCACCAGCTGCCTGCATCTCTTCTATGGAGTCATACGATTGAGATAACAACGAGTCTCTAAACTCATCACTCACCGCTTGTGATGCTGATAGACAACAGCGTTTGTATTTTTTGCCACTACCACAGGGACAAGGGGCATTCCGACCTATTTTCATTGGCAACATTCCTGACACGTTAACGATTGAGTGCGTATAGCGTTGTAAGTGAGCGAACCGATCCTGCATTGGACCTAAGACAAGTTGATGGCCACCCTGTCTCAGCGATGATTATATACTTGATTCGGTAAAAATTAGTATTCTAGAATCTGCAACGCATTCATAGCTTCGTTCAGCACTAGTTAAACTCAAACCGCGTAGAATAACCACCCACTCAAAGCCCAACATTCACCCTCACCATGCGCACTAAACACCTGTTATTCACCGCCTTATTTTCGTATTATAAGCGCTATTACTTTTAACTTTCGATTGATTTAAAGCAATCCCCTACGGTGGGATTAAACCAAGGAATTAACTATGAATCGCGCACTCACGTCCCTTGTACTCGCCAGCGGCTTAATGGCCAGTGTGCCCCTTTATGCTGACAATGGTGTTGCCAGCGATATTAATGTCTCGCGTCCTCAGTCCAACATTGAGAACGTCTACGTAGGCGGAAAAATTGGTCAGGCTATTTATGACGAGCTTGATGATTCCGACATTGGCATTAATCTATTCGTAGGCCTGGATTTAAACGAGATAGTCTCAGCTGAATTGGGTTGGGTAGACTTCGGCGAAATAGGCGATAAAGAAGACGATGGCGCATTAGAAGCCTCTGCATTTTATATTGCGGTGATAGGCGCTATCGAGCTACAGAGTGATTTGAGTGCATACGGAAAACTGGGCTTTTCTAGCTGGGATGTCGACTTTGAAAGCGAGAGCGGTTCAGGCAGTGATTCGGGCAGTGACATTGTATTTGGCTTAGGGCTGAATTATCAATTCAGCGGCCATTCCAGTGTGCAGTTCTCAATAGACCAATACCCGCTCGACGAGGAAGACGTGCGCGTATTTGCGATTGGTTTTAAATACGCAATTTAGTGAAAGCGACTAGGCATCCAATCCGGGTGCCTTAGCCTTAGCGCTTATAAAGCGCATAAAAAAAGCGGGGGTTACCCGCTTTTTTATCTACATCACTCAAACAAACGCTTAAATCCAACTAAAACCCAAACACTGGCTTCTTAAAGACCTTACGAATTTCTTTTTCGTCAGCCCATTCAATAATGCCTGTCTCGACGTGAATGACCTTCATGGTGAATTTGTAGTAAACGTCTTTAGTCTTTCCGCTGCGCTTAACAATACTGGATAGATTGCCGTACATCATGTACTCCGCACCGATTTGACGTCCCAATTTTACTTTGGACTCTTCGCTCACCAACCCACTTCCGTGTTGAAAGTCTAATTGCTTTTTAATCGCAGTCACTTTCGTCATGTCTACAAAACGGAATTTCCCGGAACGTAGTACCCGACTTGAAATAGTATCGGTGATTGATTCAGTATCGATATGCTCAGACGTTTTGTTTTTAATGGTATCAACAAACATTACTGGGCGTCGTTTACTGGTCACATCCACAATAGGCGGAAAAGTCAGTAATGAATCGACCATTTTCTCAGCAACCTGTTGCAAATCAGTGGACCCGAATTCAATGGAGGTAGTTTCCACTGCTGTTGCGTCCCCGTAGCTTACGCCGGTATTAGAGCAACCGGAGATTCCCACAAAAGCCAGTGTGGCGGTGAGCGCCCATGGGAGTAGTCGACTAGAGTTCTTCATTTCAATTCCTTAACGYTAATTTTATAAGAAGTAACAGTGGGGTTCGGCGCAACCGCTTGCATATTGATAGTGGACTTACCTGACAATATTACCGGTGTCCAAGCACGTGAATCTTTCTCAACTTCGAAATTATCAGCGTCGAACCACGAAAAACGGTATTGAATCTTTTTATTGGAGCCGGTTAAGTTGGCAAGTACCGCGCTCACTTCCAACACACAGCTTTGTTTTGCGCCCACATACGTGCACGCGGTGGTGCGCGCATTCATTTGTTGAATAATCACTTTATTGGCAAGCGATTCATTATGCAGCACCAAATGCTTGGCGAATTGGGGTTGAATACTGGGACTGCCCGTCRCTTCAATCCCAGACGTTGCACACCCTTCGGTAAATAGTACGACCGATAACAGCCCTAAGATCAATTTTTTGCTCATTCTGATTCCTACCCTAACATTGATGAAATTCATTCATTGAGTATTACATTTCCCTAACGCTTACAAAGTAATGACACGGGTATGCAACGTACTGCCCGTACCCACCACCCTCAAAATAGTCTTTTTGCCGGGCACGATATTGACCGCCACAACTTCCGTCCCAAACCCATTACTCACTTTAATATTGCGCTGGCCAGCAGCAATAGTGCCACGGTAAATTTGCGCACTATTGGGCAAAGTAAGCCAACTGCGTAAATCCGCACGCTCTGTCACCGCATTTAAAATACTCGCTGCGAACTGTGCTGCGGGGCCTAGGTTCTCTTCTACTTTCTTGGCGGCTTCATGCTTAGCAACCACTCGTAACACTTGTCGAATCAACGTTCTAGGCAAATGCTCCTGCAGCGCTTTAGTTGCTAACGCTTGCACGAACACAATGGGACTGGTTTTACCTAGTATTTGGTTGTTCGATACGTCTTTGATTGTCAGCCCCGGCGTGGCTCGCCACTGCTCAGTATAGGTCGGAAGTGCAATGGACTGAATACCTTGATGCGTGTAAAGAGAAAGCCTGACTTCCTTTTTTGGCGGTGCAAAGCCTTGCTCATAAAATACAATTAGCTCGCCACCGTTGGCCACCGCTGGCGTTTTTTTAACGCTAAATTGCTTTTTAAATCGCGCGAGGTCTTCCCTCATGCCCAACGACTTCCCCAGCCGTACCACGTCAGCTCTTAAGTAAGGGTTGCCTGGGAATATTTCTAAGGCCTTTTTATAGTCAATGTAGGCATCATWGTCTTTGCCCTCAAGCTCCCATATCACGCCCGACGCATAAAAAGTATAGGCATTTTGAAAGGAGTTTTTAACGCGGGCGGAAATCGAATTTAGATTATTAAACTCCGCTAAAAAACGCTTCTCTTGACTGGCAGGCTGATCTCTCTGCTGTTGTTTTTTCTTCTCTAATTTAGCCAACTCTTTATCATGCCGCCTCAGCGCCAAGGACTGCTCTTCATTAGCGCGCCGCACCTCGACTAATGCGCCCTCTAAATCACGATCAAAAAGATAATTCATGGCTTGAAAATGATGCAGAAATACACGTTCGTAAGATTCACCCATGTACGGAATAGCATTGTCATTGGTCAATAATGACGCTGCTCTGGAACCCAACCCCGACGCATTAATAATCGCCTTTTGCTCAAAGGCGGCAATCGCTTCTTTCGCCTGAAGATAGTTCTCTCGGCTTGCACTTGTATCATTGCCTATTTGAGCGGTTCGCCCACGCTCCATGAGGTAGAGCACTTTATCTGCCCCCAGTCGTCTTCTATCCAGTTTTTCAGTGGCTACTTGAATTTGATTGGCTTCAATATCTTGTTTAATGCCTTGAACCTGAATGGGGTAGGGAATAAAAACCGACGTAACAGCGCAGCCTGCTAACAATAAAGTCAGTAGGCTTGCGGTTAAAATATTTCGTAATACACGAAATTTAGAATACATAATTTGTTCCAAACAAAATTTAATCAGTAAGCTCGATGACCTACCCTATCCACTGAATGCTCAAACGCCTGACTACAACGCGCCACACTACCGGCTCCAGTCCAGCGGCTCCTCGCGAGAACCYGCGGTTAACTCCCGACTAGGAGCCGTTTCTTGAATCGTTTCCTGAGTCATTCTACGGGCAATCGCATTGACCGAGAGATCCGAAAACTGGCTCGTGCCCTTACCAGCCACCCCGCCTGCACTAGGAAGCAATTTCGCAATACTATACGTCGGCTTCACTTGGGTCACTTCTATCTCAGCGACTTTGTTACCATCAATCTGAATACTCAACCCGGTATCAGAATCAATCATGGATTCCCCCTTTGTGTACACGGCCATGATCTGCCCTTCATTGAGCCTATTGCCGCCTTGATTGAGTACTATATTTTCCGCATTAAGCAGTTTTAAAATCCGAATGGGGTAAATCACATCCAGTACATTGCTCACGATGTTTGTGGATAAACCCGACACAAACTCACCCACTACTTCTTTCTCTTTAGTGGATTGCACCTTATAAGTCACCGTATCAGACCACATCACCCGCTCAGTCGCCGCTTCAATCACGGTATACGATAACTCGATGGTCGCCTCAATGGGATTACTTCTATAATCGTAATAATCCTTAGTGACTCGGTCGAAATCCAGCTGATAGATTTTGCCAAGGACAAGGTAGTCCGCGCCTAGCTTTTGTCCCAACCGACTGGCTTCACTTGCAGACACTTGATCAGATCCTAGCAACGCGCGCTCTTTTGCGAATTGGCTTTCAAAAGATCGATTCAATACCGCAAATTTTCGCGACTGATTCAATTCAACGGCGATGCTATCGGCGATACGAGTGGTAATATTGTTGAGAGCTAAATTGCGGCTGTAGGAAACGATGTTGTCAGGCAACACATTAAAAGGCAGTACGGCGATGGTTTTACGCGCATCATTCTTAGGGCCTGCGTTTTGATAGACGGGCACCGTCACTAAAGCAATCACCTGCCATGGGTCTCCCGCATTGGCGGGCTCTTTGACCTTGAGCACTTGATACGACTTAATCCGCCCTTTGGATTTTGTATAGATATCCGTAGACAGCTGCGCAGAGGCCACCAACGCATGCCCCGCTGCATTAATACTCGAAGAGATATCCGCTTGCAGTACTTTCTCAGTACCCACCTCCAAGCCGCCCACCTGTCGAACCGCCTCTAACAAAGCGCTCGATAAGGCGTCTTGGTAACTCCCCCCGTAACCCACGGTTTCACGCTGTATTTCTGTAGTGGCGGCCCCTGCTGGGATTGCAATTAAGCAAATAAGCATTACCAATAAATTTCTCATAGGAGTTACTCTCGTTAGATTCCAGGTAGATACCCTTATACTTCAATAAATTTCAGCGTTTGTCCTACAATACCCCGTCAATGAACACCGAAACCCAAGCGCCGAGGTCGTAACATAGAGTATCAGGCCATTGCTTAATGTTGCCTTACCCTCAAGTAAAATAACTACAACAAAACACTAGAATAATGCACTAAGACATCGAATAATGGGTGCCTAATAAGAATCCAAGCGATCCATTGCATTCTCTCCCGGTCACCCCCACCCAAACCGCTTACTCACGTCATCGTGCAGTAACTTATGTTAGAATCCAGTACAAGAATTAATAATTACAAACTCAAGCCCCTTCCCACTAAGGCACCGCATTATTTACCGATGACCCTGTCAGTAAACAGAGCCATGTTTCAACCCAGGCTTGCCCAGAAGCGACGATTAAAGAATTAGAAGTATGCCATTAAATCTGAACCGAAATACTCGAACCAACGCTCAGAAAGCAGCGCCTTATAACGCTGCTGCCCTGCGGCTAAGCCCGCTATTATTCGCCCTACTCTACACTGGGCCGGTCTCTGCGAATAACGATGTGCCTATCTCGATGAGTACTTTAGCGGTTTCAAAAAGACTGCCTCACGTCTCTATATATGCTGTAGGTGGCGATATTAGCAAAGCGGTTGAAGGCAAACTCGTAGTGTTAGGGCTTACCGGCAAACTTAAGGATCAGTGGCGTTGGCAAACAGAATACCTCGGTTTATTTACCCAGCGTGGCACTCAAGACATTCATGATAACCGAGCCCGCATCGCCGCGACCTATTCTCACACGCTCGAAGACTGGCGATTGTCCGTTCGTCCTCTGATTGAGTACCGCAATAGCGAGGTGCTCAATGGCTTTCGGTTTCGTCCTAAATTCGAGGTTTCCCGGCCACTCACGCTTCTCTCACAAAAAATCACCCCTGCCATTAAACTAACCCCGTCTTATGAACTCAAGTCAGAATTAATCACCTTTAGCTTTTTAACCATTGGGACTAAATGGTCCATTAGCCCCCAGGTGGAAATTACCGGCAGCTATATACGAGGTATCTCACATCAAAGAAACACGGACACTGAAGGCCCTTCGGTTTCCTTATCAGTACGCCTTTAGAATCTGCACAGATAACAAGCCATAAGCAGTCTACACACAATGTCAACAGTGCGTTAGGGTGAGATTTACAGTAGTGGCTTGATTGCAAATCAGATCAGATCAGATCAAATAAAGCTATACGCCATAATAAGCGCATCTTCTCGACCACTGGGATCGGGATAATAATCTTTGCGATGACCGACTTCGTTAAAGCCTAAGGACGTGTACAATTGATACGCTGACTTATTAGACGGTCGTACTTCTAGGTAAATCGCTTCCGCATGAAAATCTTCCGCTCGCTCCATTAAATGATGCATCATGGCGCGGCCAAAGCCACCGCCTTGACAATCAGGGTCAATACAAACGTTGAGAATATGCGACTCACCTGCGGCAACCGAGAGCACCCCGTAACCGCGAATACTTTTATCCAAGTCCGCAACCCAGCAGCTATACCCTGAGCGGAGGCAGTCTTTAAATACACCACGACTCCACGGATAAGGATAAGCCCGCCCCTCAATCTCCAGAATACCGTCCAGATCCGCTTCCAACATCGGGCGGATGGATATTCTCTGTAGATCATCTTGCATTACTGACGCCATGAAATCGTCATCGAAGTAGTCACCTGGAAAATTAACGTCGCAACGGCTTTAGACTATTCCAAACCTTAGCTTTTTGTTCAGGCTTACGCAACAACGCCCCTAAACTAGGCAAGCCAAGCTTCGAAATAGCATTGGGTCCCGCATGTTCTTTAAAATAACGCTCGAAATTAGTCGACAGCTGGGCGCCAAAAACGATTAAACGAGTGACCCCCGCACGCTGAACTTGAGCCCCTAAAAAGCTCGACAACATGATTTCCATGCTCGCCTGATCATTGGCTAACAACTGCGAATCCATAGGCCACTTTAAGGACTGCATTGACGTAGGCTGCCAACCTAGTGCGGTTAATATATTGTGAAACAGTTGATGCTCTTGTGCAGAAAACCCCGGCGCATACAAATCCTCCAATTCCACTACCACTAAAATGCCTTGCCCAAACTGACCATAGAGCGCAGAGAAAGGCGCAGCCGGCACCACTGTCGCTGGTTTCGAATCAGCGTCTTCGGAAGGTGCTTTGTCTGAGTTAGCGTTATCAGGATCGCCGCCCTTTGCTACAACAGGGTTCTCATTGACGCGATCAGCACTCGTACCATCGATACCCGGTGCGGTTGTAGGCTGTGCTGTTATAGGCTGTGCTGTTATAGGGGTTGTTGTAGATGCTGCTGAAGCTGTCGCAGAAATTGGTGCTGGTGTTGTAGTGGTTGCGGTAGCTGTTGCCGCAGTAGTAGTTGTTGTTGTCGCAGTAGTTGTTGTCGCAGTAGCTGCATTAGTTACAGATGCCAGCACTGAAGCCAAACGCCCTTGCTCTGGAGCCCCCGTCGTTTCTCGATTTTGAGCTTGATTCGGATTGAGGGCGACCGGCGCATCAGAAACTGATTCAGCCGAATTAAGCCCTGGGCTCGTCAGCGGCCCATTCGCTTGGGCCTCAGCCTGAAGCACGTCCAAAAGCGCTTGCTCAGTGGCACGGTGCACCCATTGCTGGATGCCCATTGCGTCCAAATAAGCTTGCTGACGAGTTTTTTCCATCACGTAAAATATTTTCCGCTGACCAAGGTTTCTAAAGCTAAATTCCAGGGCGCACTATACCCCAGTGCTTTCCTCTTGAGGGTGGGTTTTAAGTGATTTCGACGCTAATAAATTGAGTGCCGAAATATAGGCTTTCGCACTGGCCACGATAATATCAGTGTCCGCGCCATGCCCATTCACTACACGCCCCGCTAGCTCTAGCCGAACCGTTACTTCGCCTTGAGAATCTGTACCACTGGTAATGCCATTGACCAAATATAACTGCAACGTGGCTTTGCTATTAGCCACCTGCTCAATGGCGCGAAAAGTCGCGTCCACAGGGCCAGAACCAGAGGCGGATGCGGTTTGGCTTTCACCGTCCACTAATACCTCAACCTTTGATTTGGGCGTTTGACCCATGCCTGACTCACAACTCAAATCTTGAAGCTTATAGCGCTCGCTAGCAGCATCCTTGATGGTGTTGCTGACTAAGGCCTGAAGATCTTCATCAAAGATCTCATGTTTCTTATCCGCCAACTCTTTAAAACGAGTGAACGCATCGCCCATGGCCTCACGGCTCTCGAAGGTGACGCCTAGCTCCTCGAGTCGTGCAGCAAACGCTGCGCGCCCTGAATGCTTGCCCAAAACCATTTTATTGGCCGCCCAACCCACGCTTTCAGCTTGCATTATTTCATAAGTTTCACGGTGTTTAAGCACCCCGTCCTGATGAATGCCAGACTCATGAGCAAAGGCATTAGCCCCTACAATGGCTTTATTTGGCTGGACTGGAAATCCAGTAATAGACGAAACCAAGCGAGACGTCGGCACAATTTCGCGTGTTTCAATGCCCA
Organism: Gammaproteobacteria bacterium; assembly: GCA_002402085.1. Lineage (GTDB taxonomy): Bacteria > Pseudomonadota > Gammaproteobacteria > Pseudomonadales > UBA3067. Next base: position 42,121 of record NVVB01000004.1, on the reverse strand, counting down.
CTTCAACCGGAAAAAAGTCCTTGCGGGTTTTTATCGCCATGACTATTTCTTCCAGCGAGGCATTACCAGCGCGCTCGCCCAGCCCATTAATCGTGCACTCAATTTGACGCGCGCCGGTCATCACCGCCGCTAATGAGTTGGCCACTGCCAAGCCTAAATCATTGTGGCAATGCACAGAGAAAATGGCTTTATCGGCATTGGGCACGCGAGTAATGATTTGCTCAATGGTCGACGCAAATTGAGAAGGAATGTTATAGCCCACAGTATCGGGAATATTAATGGTGCGAGCCCCTGCATCGATGGCCGCTTCAATAATACGGCACAGAAAATCGATCTCAGATCGCCCGGCATCTTCACAAGAGAACTCAACATCAGGGACATGGTTACGCGCCCTCTTAATAGCCCGCACGGCTAGCTCGACCACTTCCTCAGGAGGCAAGCGCAACTTGTGTTGCATATGAATAGGCGAGGTAGCAATAAACGTATGGATTCTCGGATTAACCGCCAAACGTAAGGCTTCACCGGCTCGGTCGATATCGCCGTCCATAACCCGGGCTAAACTACACACCTGACAGTCTTTAATGGTTTCCGCTACAGCAGACACCGATTCAAAATCGCCTTGACTAGAAATTGCGAAACCCGCTTCGATCACATCCACTTTAAGTCGTTCAAGCGCTTTAGCGATACGTACTTTTTCATCCAAATTCATGGTCGCACCGGGGCTCTGTTCCCCGTCACGCAAAGTAGTATCAAAAATTATCAAACGATCTTTCGTGCTCATTACTTACTCCAGGAATTCCGAATCAGGCACATTCAATGAGCCAGTCGCTATACATCAAATTACAGACCTAGGCTTAATTAAACGCCTAGATTTTATGAATAGGTCTTACAAATCAGTTCTACACGTAGGCATAACAAACCGGTGATTCTCGGCCAGCCTAGTTAATTTCGACTGGCATTGTAACGATATTTACAAAGAAACACCCTCTACCCGATACCACAACTCACCTTTTTGCACCCCAACACCTTGTTCTACCAGGCTAATTAGGTGGGCCTTTAAAGACATTTGCCCCGCAGGATGCAGAAACACAGGGACATCGTCGTAAACTGGCGCGGTCAAATCGGCCAAACTGATGCCCTCATCAATGTTCAGTAAATCAAATACCTTCTTCTCTCGCTTCAACCGATGTGCGCGCGTGTGTTCAATGACCTTCTTACACTCTTCCATCAGATGACCGTGCGCAGGGGCAAAGTAATCAATATCGTATTGAAACAACAACTCTAACGACGCCATGTAATCGCCCATATTTCCATCAGGAGGCGCAATAATGACACTCGAGCCTTGCATCAAATGATCGCCCGTAAAAAGCATCTTCTGCTCTCGCAACAAATAACACATATGGTTAGATGCATGACCCGGGGTAAAAATGCCCTCCAGAGTGAATTCATCGGTCTCTAAATGATAGCCATGGCTGGGAATCAAAGTCGGGCTATAGTCTAAGTCCTGATTTGAGCCTTGGGGTGCAGGGATTCCAATCACTTCAATCGGTCGATCAAGTGCCTCTAACATCAACTTCACCGCCGGTGAATGATCTGCGTGGGTATGAGTGGTTAAAATCCACTCTATTTGACTGCCCACTTCCTCAAGTAACGCTTGCACATGCTTCGGGCTCGCCGGGCCCGGATCAATAACGGCCACACGGTCCGTCCCTAAAATATAGGTATTCGTTCCCGGCCCCGTGAATGGACCTGGATTAGGTGCTAATAATCGGCGCACACCCGGTGCCACAGAAATCATTTTCCCTGCAATTAACTCGGCCATGATGGGTTCCCTGCCTAATAGGTATTGATTGAGAAGACTTGAAATCAGTGCCTTATGGTACGTACTCAAGCAAAGAGGAGCAAATCAGCGAGAGATGCGTTCTAAAACATAGTGTTGGGTCGAGTATTGAACCTTGTTTTGAATCTAATTTTGGAGCAAACCTCGAACGCAAGCACGAAGACCATTAAGCCTCCTGAGGGCATTAACTCCGTAGATCAAAAACCGGGGGCGCAGCGATAGACCTAGGGATCTGCAGAAACCACAAATTTAATGGCGTCTTCCACGGCCCGCATCACCTTTCGATCAATTTCCATGCGCTCTTCAGGGGAAAGATAAAAACGCATGTCCACATCATGGCGAATATAACGAGGGGGTAAATGATTCAGTGCTACACAGGCAATATCGGCAATACTGTCATCATCTGTGCCAGCTACCACCGTACTTCGTACCGCCTCTAATACTTGGCGTTCGTAATAATTATGGATACTGCCAAACTCGATCGACATAGCCCAAAGCCTCTCTAAACGGTCCCTGGCACCGAAATTCACCTGCCACTGCCACAGCCACTGTTCGCTACTTCTATTGCGCAGCAACCTCAATGCACCAAGGGTCGCCTTAATACTAGACGAGAAAGCGCTCCCAAGGCCTCAATTCATGCCTCGTGACCACGGCCCTGAAAAACTCAACGTAGCTGGCCAATGATTTTTTGAAGCTTCAGGGCGTGATTTGAAAATAGCCATTCCACGTTGCGGTTAAGCTCTCGAAACAGACAACGCTTAGATTTAATAAACCCCGTCCCTAGGCATTGGCCTTGCTGTAAATGAAGTCCGTGAACAATTTGGTTCAATAATAAAAAGTGCCCTGTAACACCGCCCAAACCATATTCCAACGCATAACGACTCATTTCAGCGACGTTGTCCTCAGCCACCAACAACAACGCGTCACTGGCAACAAAATCCACGTATTTAAACAATTCTGGTTGCAGGGAAATAAAGTGGTAATCACGCTTTGCTTGCAAACCTGCAAACAACCCCATTAACACCTCGCGCTGATAATCAGGTCGGGGGTAATGCTCGTCTTTTAGCTCCACCATCAGGTGGATTTTAGCGCCGTAACGTTGAATCAACGCCTCTAAAAAAGGAATTTCTGGGCACTCCTTACGCAGCTGCACCGCATTAAGGTCCGACAAGCGCAAGCGCTTACCAAATAAACGCAGTAAATCAGCATCATGCAACACCACCGGCACTAAGTCTTTGGTCCAGCGCACGTCACACTCCAACCCCCAGACCTGGTGCTCTACTAAAGGGTCATAGGCCTTGAAGGTATTTTCTAGCACGCCTCGATTATCATGCTCACCACGATGGGAGACTATTTTACACTGCTCCAAAGATTGCTCACTGGGAAGCGATTGAGGACGCATTGAATAATACCAATCCACCGCTTCTAACATAGGCCTGCGAGCCCATTGTAAACCACGCACTATCGTACCCCCCTCATAAGACCTTGTTTTGGACAAATTCTACTGTTTTATTGGCAAGACTCGCCGGTCACCAGGCGCTCACAGCAAATTCCTGAAACATGACCCAGGCATAATTTCCTTAACGTTTTTAAAGATATACTCGATTTGCTAGTATAACCAAACTGTATCTTTGCGCCTTATTTAACAAACAACACACTCCATTTCGTCATGTTACTAAACGACACAAGAACGCCATTGTACATTTCCTCTAAGTCGTTGAAAATACATCGTAAATCTAGCGACGAAATAGCCCGATTGTATTTACATCCCGCTAGTAAAAATATGCCAATCCCGAATCGAATTATAATTTAAATAAGAGGGTAACGAACGTGAAGATACTTAAGACTGCGCCATATGGTTTTGTTCTGACGCTACTACTGAGCCAACTCACCTTCGCCAACAACCCTGAAGAAGATCGCTTCAATCAAGCCGTGAGCCTTTATCAAAAAGGCGTCGCTAGCTGCCTGCAAGCCCATAAGCTAAGAGCGTCGAACCTCGAAGAAGCCAAGAAATCCTTTCAGGCCTATGAAACCACAAAGCAACAAGCGGTTAATCTGTCAGGTAGGATTCTCACCACAAGAGACTTTAATATCGATCGCAATATTAAACTCTGCAACCAAGCTAAAGCAGACATCTTACGCACCGAAGCCATCCCGATCATCGAAACTGCAATTGACATGTGTAAGTACAGTAAAACAGCCCTGAAAAAATCAAAGGTTGAGCGCGCGCGTCAACTCTATAATCAATACCAAAACCAAAAACAACAAGCCTTCGAATTGGCCAACGACGTTGTTAAAGTTCAATCCATTCGACTCAATATTGCACGCTGTGACAAATTTGAAAACAAGCTCAGTAAAGCGGAATTCATGGTCGCCAACTTGAATGACAAAATTAACAACGAACAATCCAAAGCCCAAAAAGCCTACCAACTCTGCAACAGAGGTATCGAATCAAGCGATACCAACAACCAGTTATCCAACACACAAAAGGCTAAATTACTGCTCACGCAATCCAAAGACCAACTCGCCTCGGTAAGCTTAACGGCACTGAACTCTGTTGATTTTTTAAGTCAATCGAAGCTTGGCAAAAAACTCATTAAAGAAATCGAGCGTTCTCAGCAGTGCCACAGCAATCTTGCACAATCCATTACGGCTAAAGAGACCTTTCTCATTAAAGCAGAAAAATCCAAACAGGCGAACGCCTTAGCCAAGCAAGCAAAAAAAGACGCGGCGAAAAAGCAAAAAGCCTTGTACCAAGAAATACTCTACAAACAAACCCAACAACAAAAGCTCGCTAAGGCATCACTCAGAGTCACGCCTAAAACAACCCCTAAAACAACCCCAAAAAAAACCAGCCAGCTCGTAATAGAAACTGAAAACGAACCTCAAACAGCCGAAGCGTCTAAAAAGAACGCACGATTAAATGTATTCAGCGACTGGACTAATCTAGTCATCGACAAAGTAAAGCCAGAAACTGATAACGACGATAGCAGTGACAGCAGTGATATAGTCGCGTCAAAATCACCCACAAAAAAATCAAGGTTAATCCGCGATTGGACCCAACTGATTAAATAGCATCAAGATCCGGACTTAAAGGCTGCCCCATATTTAACCGATACGGGGGTAGCGCTTTAATCATCGTGCTACCGTAACGCCGGGTCATTAAACGTCGATCCAACACCGTAATCTGACCGCAATCATCTTCGCGACGAATAAGCCGTCCACAGGTTTGAATTAACTTCAGTGTCGCATCAGGAATAGACACTTCAGCAAAAGGGTTCTTACCTTGTTTCTCTAGCCATTCATAGGTCGCGGCCACCACCGGGTTATCCGGCACAGCAAAAGGAATGCGTGCAATCACCACGTGAGACAAGTATTTACCCGGTAAATCCACCCCTTCGGAAAAACTCGCCAAGCCAAAGATAATCGAGCCTCGGCCTAGGTCAATGCGCTCACGGTGAAGGTTTAATATTTCTTGCTTGGAATGCCCGCCCTGAATCAAGATTCTATCCTTAACAAAAACAGGCAAACTCTCATACACATCGTGCATTTGCTTTTTAGCGGTAAACACCACCAAACACGCCTCGTCTTCCTTGAGGCAATTTTTAACAAAGTGCACGACTAACTCATTATGCTGCGAGCTATCAGTGGGGTCACAATTAAGTTTGGGGACATTCAAAACCGCTTGATGCGAATAGTTAAATAAGCTCGGGACAATTTCACGATGACTACCACTAGGCACACCACTGCGCATGACAAATCGATCAAAGGTGCCCATAGGCGCAAGTGTCGCAGACGTTAACACCGCCCCATAACACCGCTGCCAAACAAATTGATCTAGAATATCTCCGGGGAATACGGGGCTGCAATTGATTTCAAACTCATCTTGATTATCAAAGTTGAACAGTTCAATCCATTTTGCATTGGGAGCCTGACTCTCTTCCGCTTTGCTATACGCCTCCCACAACTGATAGGCCGACTCCGATCGAGCAACATGCTGAGCAAAAACAGGGTGCCAAATTTCAGCATCGGCTTTGGTAATAGCCCCTCGACCGACTTCTATAATTTCTTTAAATTCATCTGCGATCACCATCACTGCGCGATTAAGTCGTACAAACAACAATGAAAAATTAGCACTGTGTTGCATCAGCGGCTCAGGTACATCGCCATTCTCAAACCGATACAACGGGTCCGAGTTGGACTTAAACGACGGTGCTTCACTTAGCAAAGGCTCAATCATATGGGTGACGACAGACATTTCAGCGCTGATTTGCTCAATCAAACCCGGTATCTTTTTCAGCTGGTCAGCAATCATTGCCTCACCGGAACAAATCTTACCAATTTGAGTCAACTGTTGATCAATTTGCTGCAACCATTGCTGACTATTGTGGGTCCGAAAGCTAAGCGAAAAATGATTGAGGGCTTTTTCTGGTAAGTGATGCGCCTCATCAAAGATATAAATGGATTCCTCGGGCGCAGGCAGAATAGTCCCGCCCCCCAGCGCCACATCCGCCAACACCAAATCATGATTGGCGACCACGCATTGCACTTCTTCAAGCTCTTTACGGGCATTAAAATACGGGCACTCATCAATGTGAGGGCAACGTCGGCCGCTGCAATCAAAGTGACTGGCAGTGACTCGATGCCATGATTTACCATCGAGCGTATCAGCCCAGTTATCCCTGTCCCCATCCCAATCTTTAGCATCAAAGGAGTCTTGCAGCTCTTTGTACAAAGTCCGCTCATCGGACTCAATGGAATGATTACCCGATAACAAAAAATCGATGCTCGACTGTCGCCCAGACTCTTCCAACATGCCGCACAAGGTTCTGAGCTTGCTGACGCACAAATAACGTCCCCGCCCCTTCGCCAACGCATAGCTAAACGCCAAATTGGCACTTCTCAATATATTGGGCAAATCTCGGTAAACGATTTGCTCTTGCAAGTTCACGGTAGCCGTGGAGATGATGATTTTTTTGCCTTGGGCAATCGCCACCGGCAGCGCCGCCAAGATGTAAGCGACTGTTTTTCCAGTCCCTGTAGGCGCCTCCACCAGACACACGGGCTCACCCGAGGTACGCGCCCCCGATTCATCCGCTTGCACCTGTGCCAAGGCATTGGCGATGGCAGCAATCATTCGCTTTTGCCCAGGCCTGGCCGTTAACTCATTGGATTTTAAATAAGTACTGTAAGCAGTCTGGATTTCAAGCTTAAGCTCATCAGATAACATATACGCAAACCCGCAAGACAAGAATCGGCGGATTATAATATAAAACTCGGTGTAATGGGTTATTGACTAATGAGGCGACCACGGGCTGCTGGCGGGCGCTTTGTTTGAGCCGCGCGCCAAAGGGCGTGGAGTATCCAATAAAGCCTAAGCTAGACGCAGAGGCTCGCTAGGGCTTGGGGTTAGAGGCCTGAGTAGAGGCCTGAGTAGAGGTCTGAGACAGGTCTGGCGATGAGGTATAAAGCACTGAGGCTTAAAATAAAGGCTGGGGGGNTAGAGGCCAGCCTATTGCAATCAAGGTAAAAAGAGCAGGAGATTAGATACTTAGAACTTCATTTTAACCGACATCATCAACTTACGAGAGCTCGCTCTGAAACCGTAGTTTGGATCTTTGAAAAACTTACCCACTAGCGTCTTAGTCTCAGACTTCTTAGCCTGTGTTGCATCTCCGCTTAAAGACGCCTTTCTATCTTGTCGAATGGCACGCTTCCAAATACTGCGTAATGCCTTATTCCAGCCTTTGGCCTTTAATTCTTCAACCATGGAGTCATAACTGCCCCGGCTTTCACAATGCTGATTATAGGTAGGGCTTTTCTGAAAATTTAAAGCACCGCAGAAGTTCATATCATATCCATCGGCCATTTCCGCAGCAGCTGATGTTGCGAACCCGAATACCAATATAACTAAACTGCATAACTTCAATTTCATAATTAATTACACCCTGAGTTAGTTTTGTTTTTAGGTTTCATTTAAAATTATATTAATACTCAACCACGAATTAAAACGTGAACTCCTTTTGAGTTTGCAGAGTCTCAATAGACCCAATCGACACATCAGCCGACCTGATAGAACCATTAAAAACCATTCAAGGTAGGCAACTCAAATGCGTTTTGTAACCACTCATTCCATATTCGAGTCAAGCTTTATTTAACCTCGCCTTTTCAAGCAGTTAACTTCGCAACCTGAATACAAACCGTAACAACCCTCAATTTAAAGTAAAACTTGGCTATAACTCAATGATATATAACGGCCCGTCACCCTCGTATTAAGTTCATAGCTAACCCTTGACCGAATTCACATTCGGTAGCGATGCGCCTTTGAACTAGTCAATTTTCAAACCCCAAAACTAAAAATAAAATTTAAAACATAGGCTTTTCATGCCCCTAATATTGTTTTACACCGCATAAAATACCCCCCCTATAAAAAGCCAATGACTTTGACGCGTACTAAATTATTCCTACTACAGGATGCGTACTACCCCACACTTGTCCTCACCGTCCCCCAATGGTGGTTTCTCCTAAGGCTTAGAACAGATTACAATACGGTCCTAACTCATTGAGTCGCCCAGCATTTATCCAACCAAGCGACATCAACCCCTATCGAATAATAACTAGCCATCACAACACGGATTAAAGTGAGCCATGAAAGCCATCGTCAAAACCAAGGAAAACCAACTCGTTTGGGAAGAGGTGAACGCCCCAACACTTAGCCCCGGGCATATTCGTATCGACGTCCACGCCAGTGCCATTAATCGAGCTGACTTATTACAATACCGAGGTTTCTACCCGCCTCCTCCTGGGGCCTCGTCTATATTAGGCTTAGAATGCGCAGGTGTAGTCAGCGAAATTGCTAGCGATGTTAGCAGCCATCAAGTAGGCGACTCGGTCTGCGCGCTACTGTCAGGGGGAGGTTACGCGGAACAAGTGGTCTGCCATGCCGGTCACGCCGTACCGATACCCCAAAACCTATCACTGCACTCGGCGGCTGCATTGCCGGAAGTGTTTGCCACCGCCTGGTGCAACCTCTTCATCGAAGCCCAACTTCAGCCACATGAGCGCGTTTTAATACACGCTGGCGCCAGCGGCGTGGGCACCGCCGCGATTCAACTCTGCAAGCAGTTTGCTAACCCCTGCTATGTCACAGTGGGCAATGAAGAGAAAGTCCGGGCCTGTAAAAGCCTGGGCGCAGAACAAGGCTGGGTTCGCAATAAGGACTCCTTTAAAGAGCAATTACTGGCTCAATTGAGTCAAGACGGCGCAACGCTCACCGGCGTCGACGTCATTCTAGATCCCGTAGGGGGCAGTTATTTAGCCGATAACATGCAATGCCTCAACATCGATGGTCGCTTAGTGGTGATTGGTTTAATGGGCGGCATTAAATCTGAACTTAACCTCGCCCAAATCGTCTCAAAACGAATTAGCATTATTGGCTCAGCACTCAGAAGCCGTCCAACGCGTTATAAAACACAAGTCATGAGCGCGCTTAGAGACAAGGTTTGGCCGCTTATTGAAACCGATAAAATAAGCCCCATCATTGAACAAACATTCCCAATTCAAGACGTAACATCGGCGTTTGAGTTACTCAGTAGTAACGACACGATTGGCAAACTTGTGCTGCAAATAAAATCGTAAAAAACTTAAGCGCTACAACCCACTAATACGCTTATTTCATCTGAATTGATAAGGACTCAATATGAAAACCAATCAACGTTTTTCACCTCGCCGAGGGCTTATTACCCTGCTGGCATTAACTTCTTTAGGCGGTGCTATCACTGCAAACGCGACAAATTCTGAGACCAGCAATACCACCTTAAGTAAAATCAGTGCCGGTGATCACCGCTCCGAATCCCACATCGCTCGTAACGCCAACCGGCATCCGGTTGAAACCTTGGCGTTCTTCGACATTCAACCCGACATGACGGTGGTTGAAATTTGGCCCGGCAGCGGAGGCTGGTACACCGAAATACTCGCCCCCTACCTAAAAGATAGTGGCAAGTTGTATGCGGCCCACTTCGACCCTAACTCGTCCGTTCAGTTTTTCCGAAAAAGCTTAAAAAAATTCCAAGCCAAAATAGCTGACCACCCCGATCACTATGGAGCCTTAGCTATCACTGCACTGGGCGCGCCACAAGAACTAGACATCGCCCCCGCCAACTCAGCGGATCGAGTGCTGACGTTCCGGAACGTGCACAATTGGTTACAACAAGATGAGAATGGTTTGGCCGTTTTTCAAGCCATGTACAAAGCTCTCAAGCCAGGCGGCATCCTCGGCGTGGTTGAACACCGCGCGCCTGATCACTTCACGGTAAGAGAAATGCGCAAGTCGGGCTACAGCTCAGAAACCTTTACCATTGCACTGGCAAAAAAAGCCGGTTTTAAACTCCTTGATAAAAGTGAACTAAACGCCAATACCAAAGACACTAAAGACCACCCTAATGGCGTCTGGTCACTGCCACCGACCTTACGAGGAGACGTTGAAAAACAACAGAAATACCTCAACATCGGCGAGAGCGATCGAATGACCTTAAAGTTTATTAAACCTTTATAGGCAGTTCGCACCGACCCAGGGCAAGTAATACTGATAGGAATTGAAATAGAACTTGGAATAGAGTTTGAAATAGAACTTGGCGCTAAGGACTAGCGCCAAGTTTTAAGCATTAACACCACGCACTGGCTGTAACTATTAAAAACAATAACAACTAAAAACAATAATAACAAAAGACAACCACTCTAAAGGCAGTCATCTCTAAAACGAAAGCCTCTAAGAGGTCATTTGGTCTCTAGCGACTCGAATCAATTGCTTCGGATCATTACCATCACGAGGATAGAGAGAAATCCCCACATCGGCTTCCATGGATAAATTCTCCCCGCCGATGACCATCAACCCCTGCAAGCGTTTATTCAGTAGCTTTCGCAAGGCATCAACGTCTTCGTCTTTGCCTCTACAATCTGAAATCATGACAAATTCACCCCCGTCTAGCTTAGCGACAAAATCGYRMWMAMMGACRRAYTTANGWWTTYKWWTRGAAAAKGASAYTNAWRARSRSAKCASTRNNATKCCACAGCCCGACCTGAGTTCAATACGTTCGTAATCTTTTAACTTAATATACGCCACGCAAAACCCCGCGCTAGCTTCTTCAGCGTCCGCTAACGAATGAAACAACTGATTCAATAAATGCGGTCGATTAGGCAGCTGCGTCAGTGGATCATAATTCGCCATAACGAAGATTGCATACTCGGCTTTTCGGCGTTTCTCATCGCTCTCATTATAAATATTGCGATACCGAAATACGATCAACGTTAACAATACTGAAAAAACGCCAATAGTAATCAACAACGGTAGATTAAAGGTATCCCATCCCAACTGCTGTTCAATGAGCAGTATTAAGCGCTGCTCTTCACTACCTATGACTTTTTCAAAACGCAGATCAGGAAAAAATAATTTTTCAAAATGGCTTCGCTCACTGCCTAAAATCTCCACCAAGTGACCATCCGTATCTTTGCGAGGGAAATCTGGGTGATACAAGACGATTTGAGTGCCCGACTCTTTAAACATATTGGTGGGCATCAATTCTCTTGCTCGAATCACCAACAACGCAAACATGGTGCCCGCCCCTGCATCGGAAACAGCTACCCGACCTACGGGGTTAAACATCACATAACCGAAATCCCCCTCAATCAACTCAAACGGCGGCGTGCTTACGATCCCATCGATTTGCTGACTCTGTTCCATGGCCTGCTTTAGAAACTCAATGGACTCAACATCCAACCCTAAAATATTTCTCTGCTCAGCATCTGCCGGTTCGATAAACACAATGGGCGAATAAAATGGTTTGACCTCCACATCATGAAAACGCTGCTTATCGCCGTACTCAAAGGCCTTTAATTTATACGTCGAATTACCAATTTGAGCTTGTAWGCGCGCCACCTCGTCCACCAGCTCCCGAGGAATCCGATGCACCGCTTCAATGATGTAGACCTTCGAGAAACTTTTAACAATACTATCGACATAGCCCTTAGAAACAGCCATATCCTCATAACCCACGACACTCAAAAAAGCCGAGAAATTTTCTAATAAGGTCTCATTAATTAACAAGGTATTGCGCAAATGCGCTTCATAGGCCCCGGCATAGCTGGTAAATTTATGTTCCGCTTTAGAAACACCGGAGTTAAACACCAAGACAAAGAGTAATAAGGAAACCAGAATACAAGACAGTGCGAACACACGAAACACGTTAGTGCGTGATATATTAATGCCCTTATCTGAGTAATGGTGCTGGTAATAACTGGATTTCTGCATGGATTCCCGTTCCTTTGACTGCGCTCTACCCAACACCCAAACAAGCAAATTCAATACGATATCGAATTCCAAGTAACGGCGTTCGGACGTGCATTAGCTGCCTAGCAAGCTTTCATCGTGATAAGGCAAAGGTAAATTCCCGATGAAACCCAATGAGCCGGCGTAATAAACTAACCACCCGCTCAATACTAATTCTAGATCAAATTTGTCGATAGCTAGGTCAAACTTTTCGATAGCTTAGGGCAAGCAAAAAAAACTTATAACTCAAGCGAGTCAAAGGGAGTCAAATCCCATGCACTCAATGACAAGCGCTAGGCTGAGGTCACTCATATCGGAGACAGCACAGAACTCCCATGCAGTGAAAAGACACGTAAGATAGTGCGCATGAGTAGAGTCTCTCGACCCAAGTGCCCGATAGGGGATATACGKGGTATAGAGGTGATACGGATTCTAGAGGCGATATAGATTAAAGGAAGTACTGGCTAGATCACCGCGTTAGAAGCGATGACCGCCCTACTAAATAACTCTACGAACCCAACCCGCYATGACTATAGAAGGCTTGGTACCGTAGAGGATCGCTCAGTGTCTAATATGAAGTGTTTTAACGTTTCGCTAAGCTAGAACCGCGTGCATCTAAGCGAGCAATAATCTTCGCCATTTCGTCGGCTTGCTCGCGCTCTAAACGCCTTTTTTCCATGTCACGTTCAGCCTTTTCTTCAGCTAAGCGTTCTTTCATCAGTTTTTCTTTTGCAGAATTATTGGTCCGCCCCGAAGAGATCTTCTCCTTCGTGACTTTCGGTTTCGCTTTAGCCACGGGAGAGCGAGAAGCCATCGCCGACCGAGCTCTTGAAGGGACAACCTTAACGGCAGCAGCGCTACGCAGAGAAGTCTTAACACCCTGGAGACTCTTTCCCTCATAAGTCTCCATCGCCTCACTAAATAACTCCACAAGCTCTTCCCGATCCTGGGCCATTGCAAAGTCATCTACACTGAAATTTTTGGCACCGTAGTCTCGAAGATCCTTATAGATCGGGGATTTAATCCCCAGCGTCATCGCTTCTTTAAGTTGCGTAAAACGCTCTTCACAACTGTCTTTACAGGTGCCCACCCAAACTTCATCGGTCACATTATTGGTAAGAGTAAACACTAACATCGATACAACCTATGTAATTCATTAMGCCTAGATGAATAGGCTAAACAGTCAAAAAGGCTGTGCATTGTAGTGTTGAAAAATAAAAAGGGTAGTCTTGATTTTTATTTATTTTTAAAAACATCCACGCCACATTAAACCCTGCGGCAATAGACACACATTAGCAGTAAGTACAAGGCGAAACAGGCACCTAGGCATTGACTGCGGGACCTACAGGACACTATCAAAGGAGGACCAAACAGCGAGCACAATCATAGGCTGTAATGGCGTACTAGAACCAAGCTGAATGGTGAATGTTGATTTTTGATTGTTGATTGTTATAGCGATGACAAGACCTAAGACTACTTAGGCACTATTGATTCAGCCCCATTGCTAACCACTGCCTATAGAAGACGGGGAACAGCGGCTAGGAGCATGGGGTGATGTAGAGAGTCGTGCTATGCGGCAACCGCATCCACAGCGTTCAGGCGGTCTTCAATGAAAAGGATAATATCGGATGACTCGAACAACCAACGCACGTCACCGTTGCTTTCTTCAATTTTCAAGCAAGGTACCTTCAATTTACCCGTGCCRTCGATCAGCTCGTTTCGGCTTATCTCGCAGCGTTTGGCATCATAGGTTTTGATATCCAAGCTATTACTTTTAAGTGAACGGCGGACTTTAACGCAAAACGGGCAGGCTTTATATTGGTACAACGACAGCCCAGCCATTTTTTGGTCCACTTCCGCTTGTGCTTCTGGGCTTCTTTTTACTCCTTTAGGGGTAAACATCCAGTCGGCTAACAAAATCAACATTCCCAGAACAAAACGAATAAAAGGCATTACAACTCCGAATAATAATTATAAGTAAACATTATAGCTGGTTAAAGAAGGCCGACCAAGCCTCTTAAGCCTAAAATTACAACACCACCCAACTTAAAAACAATAATTTACAATAGCTTACCGCAGCCTCCCTCAAACAAGCCTATAGGTGATGTCATATAAGCATCATAAGCAACTGAAATTTAATAAAATAGAGGTACTTTTTTGCTATTCAACTAGTCTGAAAACAAGTGCATTGTGGCTCATGACAATACCTATCCAGGCATCACATCACCGGGAACCGCACCACCTGACAATGCCCCCCAAATACGCTGATCACAACGACCACCGACGGCACTCCCAAGGACCAGGACGCCTAAACCATTGATATTTTGGCCCTTGATATTTTAGCCCCTAATAATTAAGTCGCTGAAAATACAACCTGACTCACTATGCCATTACGGACGGCTGAACACTCGACATGGAAGATAATTTAGAGCGGCGCGAGATCAACCGCGAAAGTAACTCATTACTTTGGATCATATCCATTACTTCGTCCATCATATTTAGCTTCCTAATGGCGTGGATGTGGTACTCCGTCGACAACGAATACAACCCGAACACCAGCCAACTGGTGTCCACCAACGCAGCAGAATCAGACCTAATCAGGAAATTAAAATCCTCCAAGGACTTTGCAAATAGGGAGTTCACCTACATCCCCACCGGTATTTACATCCAATCCCTGGATTTCAAAAACTCTAGCGATGTCAACATCACCGGTTATGTCTGGCAAAAATATAAAAGTGATCAAATCATCGAGTCCCCCGGATTCTTATTCCCAGAACAAGTCGACTCAGGCTCAGCGATTGAACCCCGCTTGATCTACACCCACCCCCAAGGAGAAAACACCGTATACGGGTGGTATTTCGAAGCCACGTTAAGACAAACATTTAACTACCGAGACTACCCGCTGGATCATAAAACAGTATGGATTCGCATATGGCCCTCCGATTTCAACCACGACGCGATTTTAATCCCCGCACTACAAGACTATCAATCCACCACCCCTGGAGTCTCATTCGGGCTTGATCAAGAGTTGGTGCTAGGCAACTGGAATATTAACGAAACTTTTTTTAACTTCCGAAAAGTGTCCTACGACACCAATTTCGGTATTAAAGACCGTAATGTCAGCCGAACATTTCCAGAGCTGTATTTTAATATTGTGATAAAACGAAAATTTCTCAACTCCTTTGTAGTACACCTCATCCCTGTCTTCACCGTGTTGGTTTTCTTATACACCATCGTACTGACAAGCACCAAAAGTCGAGACAAAGCAGAAATATTTGGCTTTAATGTCATGGGCACCGTCTCCATCAACTCTGCATTATTCTTTGTAGTCATGTTATCTCACGTCCATATTCGTCAAAAATTCCCCTCCGAAGGCATCGTCTACATCGAGTACTTCTACCTTGTGATGTAYGGACTGATGATCGCCATTATTATTAACACCTTTCTGGTCACCACCAACCAATCAATATTTTCAAGGATGATTTCCTGGCAAGACAACTTAATCCCTAAGGTGGCCTACTGGCCCTTTACCACCGGGACACTTTCTTTAATTACTTATATTTGTTTTTTTTGAATTTATTTTATTTTAACATTACTTATTAACGAGAACCGTTATGCCTGATCACAACAACGATTGGCAAGAAAAATCCCTTCGTTTTAAAATCACCGTCGTTTTCACCCTCGCTATTATTTTATCTATTTCGGGTACGTCACTGTATTCTTACACGCAATATAAGAGCCACCTAATTGAGACTAAAACCGAGCAATTAAAATCCATCCGAAGCGCCAAATCCAGACAAATAGAAGCCTATTTCAAACAAATTCGCAACCAAATTGAAACCCTATCTGAAAGCATTATGGTGATCGATGCCGTCAATGAGTTCAAACAAGCCTATAATTCCGTGCCCACCTCAACACTCACCGACACCTCAAAAACCACCCCCAATTCATCAACGAAGGCCCCAACCAATAACAAATACGAGCAAGCTCTGTATAGCTATTATAAAAATGAATATTCTCCCCGAGTGCAGTACAAAACCACGGATAACAAAACGCTCTCCGCATACACGGAAATTTCTCCTACCGCAAAATATTTGCAATATCATTATATTTACGACAACCCCTACCCCACCAAGAAAAAGGATCAACTTTCTTTGGCTCAAGACCAAAGTCAATACAGTCAAGTCCACCACCAGTATCACAACATATTTAAAAAATATCTCAACAAATTTGGTTACTACGATATATTTATCGTCGACGCAATCACCGGCAACATACTCTACAGTGTTTACAAAGAAGTAGACTACGCCACCAGCCTTCTAACGGGGCCCTATAAAGACAGCAATTTGGGGCGACTATTTCGAGAAGTGAGATCATCCAATGACAAAGACTTCGTCAAGCTGATCGATTTCGAAGCCTATTTACCCTCCTACAACCAACCCGCTTCATTTATCGGCAGTCCCATTTACGACGGCGATACAAAAGTAGGCATTCTTATTTTTCAAATGCCCATTGACGAAATCAATAGCATTATGACCAGTGACGAAAACTGGTATCTAGAAGGCTTAGGCTACAGCGGCGAAACCATTCTAGTAGGCAATGATCACAAAATGCGAAGCCAGTCTAGATTCTTAATCGAAGACCCCGCAAAGTATTACCTTGATATCGAATCCAGCGGCGAAAATAAAAGCACCATCAATCATATTGAGAAATTTTCAAGCGCGATATTACTGCAACATGTAAAATCCACAGCCACCGAAAACGCCCTAAAAGGTGAAATGGGCGTGGACATTATTCAAGACTATCGAAACCAGGAAGTGCTCGCTGCCTACCTCCCGCTTAACATTCGTGACGTCGAATGGATTTTTATCGCCAAATACGACATGGGCGAGCTACTGGATGAATTAGCCACCTTAACGCTAAACACGCTCATGGGGATTCTAGTCTTCCTGCTGGTATTTTTTTCCTTCGTATTATATTTTTCTCGCAACATCAGCCTACCGTTTGAAACACTCAAACGCTACACCGCCACCTTGCTGTCAAACGCTCACTTTCATCCGCTACGCCTAAGCACGCATGCCTTGGCCAATCAGCTTGGCAGCAGCATTAATTCAATTGGCAAAAGCATCGACCACCACCTGCAGACCATTGAGCAAATACTAAAGGGTCAAGACAGCCCTGTTCACGCGCCAAGCAACAAACTAGAAGCCGCCACCCAAGCGATATCAAACCACATTAGCGCGATCAGTCATCGATATAGCACCTTGTTAACTGAACTAATAAAGCAACACCGAAGTCAGATCTTAAGCACTGACAACAATATGCAACGCGCCAGATTAGACCTAGAGCGGTTTCAGAAAATGAATTTAGAAATCGGCTCAGTGGCAAGAGAAAACAAATTAATCTCCACCATCAATGGCAGAATTTCAGAACAAGTATCGCTCTTTATTGAGCAACAACGCGAACTACATAAAGAGCTTGCCTGCGTCAATACTAACGTCGATGAATTAGTCAACGAACATATGCATCGGGACTTAATGAAACGCTATATCAAGGATTTTGGCACACTCATTACCACCACAATGCGAAACTTGAGACGAGAAGAACGAGACGTTAAAATCAATGACAAAGTCAAAAACAAGTTAACCGAATTGGATGCAATATTTAAACGCATGGACACTCTTTATAACGAACACTTTGATCTTCAATACACCAAAATATTACTCATTAACCGAGAAATACGTAAAATTACCGTGTATTTTGAAGTGCAAAGTAACCGAGAAAAACTAGTCCTCGATATTGCCAATGACCTAGAAAGTAGGACCCAACTTCAGTATGGTCACTTACAAAGTCTCAACCAAACAATCGCCGACATCTTAGCCGAGATACAAACACAGGAAATATCCGAACAGCAGATGTCGAATTTACTCACCCAAATATCCTGCGCCTGCATCAACCTCCAAGACCGCTTTGGCGACGCGACTGAAAGTCAACAACAAGAAAACCCCTTGCCTCAAAGAAAAGCCAGCTGAGTACGATCAATTTAGATCCATTCCAGACGTGTTAATTTTCGCTCAAACGACCCGGTATTGGTGACCAAGAGAAAAACCAGCCCCACTCGTATCACAACCAGTCAACCCAAACAGTCAACCCAAGCGCGCCATCCGCTTCGGTCACACCCCAGGCATTGGCTATCATTGCCGGCCAAAAAATCCTATTATTCATGCTTTTATAGCCGCCCTAAAGCCTAGCGCTTTGACTCCTTCAATAAATCCTATATCCTGCCAATCTGTCAGGTAAAAAAAACAAACACTTGGCAATGAAAGTTACACCCAAAAAGGCAACTCAAAAATAAAAATCAACCGCCCATAAAAACGTCACACTATTATAGGGAGATTAACCATGATCGTTATCATTGCAACCATGAAAGTGAAGGAAGGCTCTGGCCCCGAATTTGAATCTGTAATGAGTGAACTCGCCGACGCAGTTCGGAAAGACGAACCCGGCAACATTCAATACACCATCAATTTAACCAGCGATGGGGATTACGTCATTTTGGAGAAATACAAAGACCAAGCGGCCGTGCAAGCCCATCAAAAAGCCACCCACTTCAAAACCTCTTTTCCAAAATTAAGTCAACACTTGGATGGACCCCCTAAGATACAATTCCTTAAAGAAGTCTACTAGCTACAGTCACTGGTCGCTTGTCTATGGCTCTGAAGAGAAACCGCTTAATCAGCCGCTTCGGAGCTTAGTGATGCAGTGGTACTCGCTTCCCAAGCGATCAACGACTGCTTTCGAACACCGCCCCAACGATACTGACTAAAATCACCATTGCCCCTAATCACACGGTGACAAGGAATAAGGTAGCCAATATTATTCTTTGCAATCGCCGAGGCCACTGCGCGCGCGGCCGTGGGTTGTTCGGTATAGTCTGCAATCTGCTGATACGAACATAACCCCCCTTCAGGAATCACCAACAACGCCTCCCACACCTTGAGCTGAAACGGGCTGCCTTTGAGCAAAACATTGAGTGGCGTCAGCTTAGGAACTGTGTTCGAGCCTTCTTGAGACGGTTGCGGTGTATAACAACCAGCAAATATCGCATTAAAAACGCACTCAGTGGCCTCATTGTCCGATAGGATTTGCGCCTCGCCCCACTCCATGAATAACTCATCAATAAGCGCCTGCTGCTGCGCCTCATCATCAAAAAAAGCCAGTTTACAGACGCCTCTGTCAGTGCTTGCCAACAAACACATGCCAAAAGGGGAGCCGTGAATACCATAGACAATCCGAAGCCCTTTGCCCCACCGCTTATATTCCCCCGGAGTGACGCCTTCGCAACGAATCATCAAGTCGTGTAGACGTCCAGCGCCACTCAAGCCGGACTCTAGCGCCGCGCCCAGCACACTGTCATTACGCAGGCACTGCTTAGCATACTGCTTCGTTAGATACTGTAAATATTGTTTGGGTGACACCCCGACCCACTGAGAAAATACCCGCTGCAAATGAAACTCACTCAAGCCCACATG
Organism: Gammaproteobacteria bacterium; assembly: GCA_002402085.1. Lineage (GTDB taxonomy): Bacteria > Pseudomonadota > Gammaproteobacteria > Pseudomonadales > UBA3067. The sequence continues at coordinate 22,425 of NVVB01000004.1, read as the reverse complement.
ACGGGATAATTCCGCCAACCCAGGTTGCAACAATTGATTCCGAGAAAAATACTCAATGGCTTGAGATATTTTGGCGTAATGATCAGTGAATTTGCTTGGCTCGTGGGATTTTTTATTATTCATGAAGCGCTAAGAGACCATGGATAAGAGGCATTGACAGGGCGCTTTTCGCTGAGCTACCCCAGCGTCCACCCTTCGGTTCGTTACGCTAACCACACGTGCCGACAGAGAAAGAGTACTCAAAAACTCGGTCCCAGCCGACCCGATACTTGCTACCTTGCCGAAGCGTCAGTACTCAGTCTAAATCGCCAATGCTTGCTCAGAGCCCAATGCTATATTTTTATCCTTCCAAAACGCTTTGATTTTGACTATTTCAGTCTCCACGCTCTCCAATGACCTAGAAGGCTCAGTCTTTAATTGGCTTTCGAATGCCTTAAAAACCCGTACAAAATGATCTGATATATTTTCTGGATTTCGAAGTAGGTTAAAACGGATGCGCATGCCACTAAAGGGCCCTTTATGCTCTCCTGCAATTTCACCATCAATCAGTGGATACATCCAAATCATTACCTCATCGCCATCCTTACGCATGGACTTTACGCCGAAAAACTCCTTCACTTGAGAGAAGTAAAGGTCTTCTAAATGATGAAAAATAAAGCGTCCAGAGGTTCGAAAGCTTTGATGCCCGTGCCCGACAATGGTAAACAAATCACCAAACATGGGTTGTTCTTCTTTAAAGGTAAAATCAACCACAATTTCGCTATTAATAACCTGACTCTCTGGATTACTCATCAATCAAAAACCTTGTATGCCATAAAGACCCCTATTATAACACAGGCTCAAGCCCAGACCTGCGGCTTGGTTTTCGCCTAATATTGAGTTCATGCGTGGATCTTTGAGACGTGTTAAGGGGCCGTGAAAGAGGTCAGTGCTTAGACTTTAAATTGACTGACTATGTCTTCTAGCTCTTTCGACAATAAATTTAATTCACCACTGCCTTCAGTCATCGCTTGTGCATCAGAGGAGGTTTGATTAGCCACTTGAGAAATTGTTTTTATATTGCCCTGGATTGATTCGGCCAACTGACTTTGTCCCATTGAGGTTTTAAAAATCCCCTCCGTCAAGCCTCGAATCGATGATATTGACACAGAGATGCCTTCAATAGATTTACTCGCTTGCTCTGAAAGATTGACACAACTATTCGCTTGCTCTTTGCCTTTATTCATCACGTCCACTGCGTCGCGCACTTTGGTTTTTAATTCAGCAATTAYTTCATCGATTTCTTTGGTCGATGACTGAGTTCTTCCCGCTAACGACCGGACCTCATCCGCCACTACGGCAAAGCCACGGCCTTGCTCACCGGCCCGCGCCGCTTCAATGGCAGCATTTAACGCCAACAAATTCGTTTGATCTGCAATATCACCAATCACGCGCAGTACCGCGCCTATTTTCTCACTCAGCTGGTCAAGCTGATTAATCACCTCCGAGGCCTCAATAATCTCAGAAGACAGTGATTGAATGGCGTTCTTAGCATGATCCACCACCTCTTTACTCGAAATTGATTTCTCATCCACTTCGCGGGCCGAATCTGCGGCGTGATTAATGTCTTCCGTGACCGCTTCCACGGAAGAGGTCAAGGACAGCACCGAATCAGCAATGGCGTTAATTTCCTCTTGCTGGCGCACAGCGCCTTTAGAGGTTTGCTCCATGGTGCTCGATAAATTCTGCGCCGAACTGGAAAGTTTCACCGTGCCACTATTCACCTGAACTACGGCTTTATGCACTTTAATAACAAAACTATTAAACCAATGCGCTAACTCGCCGATAATATCGTTAGAGGAATCATCCAAACGTTGCGTCAGATCCCCTTCGCCTTCGGCAATATCCTTTAARGCATGCATTACTTTTTCTACAGGCTGTAATATCGAACGCTGAATAAACAATGCCATCGCCACAGAACCAACGCCCCCTAATATAGCGATTACAACGGAAATTAAGATAAACTTCTCTTTGGTCTCCTCTAAAGATTTCTTATTAAACCGTACACTGATACGGCCAATGACTTCCTCTTCAGAAATGACTGGCACCGCAACACTCACAAACCGACTATCGCTAACACTATTAATTGCATCAGAAATAGGGTCTGCGTCCCCAATAATATTCGAGACTGTGCCGTCAACTGCAACGCCTTTCTTTTGATAGCGCGCAAAGGCTTCGCCGTCCTCGTCATATAAAACCGACGATTCAACATTGGGGTGATGAATGAGCGTGCCCAAGGATTCGATCGCTGAGTCTTCATCGGTAAAGCTAAGCGCGCCAGTGGTATTGGCCGCCACTATATTGGCGATGGTAATGGCATCATCAATTAAACGTTGCTCAGACTTTTTCATCACCATGGAGATCAAAGCAACACAGGCAAGAATGAGCGTGACCACACTCACCAGCGTTATCCCAAGTACAATTTTCTTTTTAATTGAAACCGAATCTAACAGCGCCATAACTACCTATTCCGAACTTTTACGAACCTATTTTCAATAACTTTTCGCTGGCCTTCAAGTTTGCCTTAGAAATCCTAGTTTTATTGATCTGCATTTTTACCTTTCGTCCTACCCCTACAAGGCCAATCATACCGCCAGATTTAGCGAAGCCGTCCACATCACTGACCGTTAGCACCGGGAACCCGGTCAATGCATTCGCGATCTCCGATACCTTGCCAAACTCTGACTGGGAGATAAAAACAATATGACACTGCTTAATCCGTTCGATATCTACCGAAGCTAGGCGATCAATAGTGAAGCTTCTTTTCTTAACCTTTTTCTTACCTACTTTCTTATCGAGCACCCCTTTCAATGGGTCTTCACCAATAATGCAGATCTCAAAGGGGCTATCCGGTGCATCAAACGCAGAAGCCGGCCATTCAATAAACCGAGCAAAATTAACCATAAAACTCGCAATGGTTTTTTTGCCGACCGCAGAATCAGAAACGATCGCAAAACCATTAGCTGAATAACCCCATAACGCACCGCCCAACATCATTAAAAATACGGCATTAATGAGTTGTTGACGCACTGTCATGTCTGGAATTTTGCTATTCACTCTCCCAGTATAGGTGATCACTTGCTTTGACATTATCCAAGTCGAAAAAGCGCTATAACTTTTTATTATATAAATTAAAAATTTTTAAGAAGGACGCTTTGAACCCGGTCAACAAGCGGCTCTTAATGGGCCAATTTGAGTAAAGGCTATAGAGTAAAAGTAGCGAAGTGACCGCCGGTTAATTGGTTAGCAGGCTAATTATTATCTAACTAACTATTACCTTGCTAATCATTACCCTACTCACTAATATCCTACGCAGGAGTGCCTCACAGACTCTATAGACAGGCTTAAGTGGCCAACTTATTTTTTTCGAACACATTGAGGTCCGACAACTCGTGCCCCCAACAGACCCCCTATGCGCGCAAAAAACCGCTTCTGAAGCGAGAGAAAATACAGGCAAACGGATTGGCACTGTAGCTCGCCAATGGCGAACTGCACTGGATGGTCGCTTACGCCCTACCGGACTGAGCCAAGCCAAATGGCTGGTTCTGTTGGACATAAAGCGTCATGGTGAAGGCCGCCTACAAAAACAATTGGCCCACAATTTAGGCGTCGAAAGCCCAACGCTGGTGAGGACTTTAGATGCTTTAGAAGGCATTGGTTTGGTCCAACGTCGTCCAGGGGTCAATGATCGCCGCGCGAAAACAGTTCACCTCACCGAGCATGCGCATCAGTTAGTCATTGAAGTCGAGCAGTCAGCCACTCAATTGCGCGAAGAAGTCCTTGATAACATTGCCCCAGCCGACATGCAGGTGTTTTTGAGTGTCTTGGATCGCATGGCCAGCAACCTCGAAAACCTTCCACCTTAGGGACCGCAATACTTCAATTAATGCCTAAAAATAACCAACAACACGCATTATCAATCCCCCATTAACTGCAACTTATTAACCCTAACGCCTGAGCACATTAATTAATCTAACAAAGTAAGGCCAGCGACTATTCCTATGGACAATTTAGAAACCTCTCAAGAACCCACCGAAGCCACCACAAACCCCGAGAACACATCGTCCTCTAAGCGCTTTCAAAAAACCCGTATCGCCTTATTTACCCTTGGAGGGCTCATTTGTTCGGTTTTCTCAGGCATCTGGGTGTATCAACACCAAACCCATATTTACTCAAGCGACGCACGCATTTCCGCGGAGATGATCACCATCAGCAGCGAAGTCTCCGGCCGAGTCACTGAGGTATTGGTAGGCACCGGGCATCAATTAGTCGCGCAAGATATTATTCTCAAAGTCGACGACTCTCAGGCCCAAGCATTAAAAGCAGAAATAGAAGCGCGCCTGGCCACCATCATTGCCAAGAAAAACACCCTCCATGCCGAGCGACTTATGCTCAGAGCACAACTTAAAGCGCGACGCAATAATCAACTCTCCGCATTAACCGCCGCCGAAGCCGCCGTCAATGCGGCTCGTTCAAATTTATCATTAGCACAACAGGACTATAAAAGGGCTCAATTACGCGCCGATAAAAAAATGATCAGCCGACAAGCGTTCGAAAAAGCACACGCCGTGCAATTAACCTCGAATGAAGCATTCACTCAATCCACAGCCCAAGTCAGCATGGCCCATGCTGCACTGGCGGAAGTGGAAGCCGATACACAACAATTTGCGGTATTAGCCAGTGAACTCGTGGAACTGGATGCTCAGGCCAATGAGGTCAAAGCCCAGCTTGCCCATCAAGCGGTAGACATTGAATACCGTATTCTTCGCAGCGTGCAAAAAGCCATCGTTGACGATGTATTTGTTGCGCCTGGAGAACGAGTCAGCAAAGGACAACGCCTGGCGCTTATTCACGACCCTGAAGACTTATGGATCAAAACCAATATCAAAGAAACGGCAATTCGTCATTTACAGGTGGGTGCGAGTGTTGAAATTTCTATCGACGCCTACCCTGGCGAAACCTTCACGGGTTCTGTGACCGGCATTGGTCACTCTGCCACGAGTGCCTTTGCACTCATTCCCAGCCCTAATCCAAGTGGCAACTTTACTAAAATCACCCAACGCATCCCGGTACGCATTGACCTCGATCGGCAAGGTTATGCCCTTCGYCCCGGCATGATGGTTGAGGTGAAAATTGAACGATAACGTCGATTTACTTTTCCAACGTTACGGCCCACGGTATCGTTGGTACGCCACCGCCACTGCGATGGTCGGCACCATCGCCACTGTCCTGTCGACCACCATTATTAATGTCGCGATCCCTGAGATTATGGGCGCCTACGGCATTGGTGAAGACAAAGCTCAGCTTTTTTCCACTGCATTTCTAGCCACCATGACTGGCGCGATGTTACTCAATGCCTGGATGATCGAGCATTATGGCCAACGTAATACCTTTATTTTTTCATTATCATTGTTTGTATTTGCGTCCATACTAGGCGGCGTCAGTCCTAATGAAGACGTATTAGTATTAGCGCGCGCCTTACAAGGAATCTCTGCTGGCCTGGTTCAACCCCTCGCCATGCTAGTGATCTTCAGAGTCTTCCCTGTAGAACAACACGGTAAAGCCATGGGCATGTACGGCATTGGCATTGTGCTAGCGCCCGCACTAGGGCCCACGGTAGGGGGCATGCTGGTGGACGGCCTCAGCTGGCGTTATGTCTTTTACGTGGCGATTCCGTTTAGTGTATTGGCCATTGTGATGGCCAATACGTTTCTGCCCGACCGAGAAAAAACCGCCAAAACAGTGCCTTTAGACACCCTAGGCTTAGCGTTATTAAGTATATTTTTATATTGCTTGCTGATGGGTTTATCCGATGGCAGACGCTTAGGCTGGGATAACCTACTGATCGTCGGGCGCCTCACCACGGCCGCTTTAACCGGCGTTGGCTTTATTTTTTGGGAGCAGCGCTGTAAAAACCCACTGCTCGATCTAACCCTCTTTGCCAACCCACGCTTTACTGCCGCAGCCGTAGTCACGGTTATTTTCGGTGCAGGGATTTTCGGTTCTACTTATTTAATTCCCGTGTTTGTACAAACCGTACAGCATTACAGCGCCACGCAATCAGGGTTATTGCTCATGCCCGCAGGGGTTGTCATGGCCTTCGCCTTCCCAATCGCGGGCAATATTAGCGATCGCTTACCGTCTCATATCCCCATCGCATTAGGTTTAGCCTTCTTTGGCGTATCCACCTTGTTATTCTACCGAGTCGACGTCAACACTAGCTTTTGGCACCTGGCAATACTCATTAGTTTTGGTCGAATCGGTTTAAGTTTGATTATGCCTGCGGTCACCACCGCCTCACTTCGCTCGTTACCACCGTCTCAATTAAGCCAGGGTTCCGGAGCAACCAATTTTTTACGCCAACTGGGAGGAGCCTTTGGCGTTAACGCCATAGTCCTACGAGTGCAAGGCGAAACACTCAACCAAGGTGCTGTGATCGCAGCCACCCAAACCGCGAGCAACCCGGTGACGACTGACTTACTTCAGAAAATCACCTCACTGCACCAGTACGCAGGCTTGCCCTTTGATCAGGCCAACGCCATGGCGCATGTTTATCTCGGTCAGGTGATTGCTGCGCAAGCAAGCACCTTGGCATACCGGGAAGGATTCATTATTGTCGGCATGCTATTTTTATTCGGCTTACTGCCTACCTGGTATTTAAAGAGAACGTCCGAGATCAACTCAAGGCCAACTATTAACTAAGAACTAAGAACTAAGAACCAAGAACCAAGAACCAAGAACCAAGAACCAAGAACTAACACGGTTAGATCCAGGACTTAGATTCCAGCCTTAAACTCAGGCTATAAGTCCATGCGCATAAAATCATAAAATAGGCATTAAAGTCGATTAATGCCTTGATAGATTAAGCTTGCAAAACTCAACAAAATCATCAGCTGCCAAGGCTTTACTGTACAAATAGCCTTGTCCAAGATCACAGCCTAAGGCTTTTAAAATGACATGCTGATCATGGGTTTCTATTCCTTCGGCGACCACCGTCATTCCTAAAGTATGCGCCATCGCCAAAATGGCTTGCACAATGGAGCGACCAGACTCCGTCTCAATATTCTGAACAAATGATCGATCTATTTTAATAATGTCTACTTTTAAGGTTTGCAAATAACTCAGTGAAGAGTATCCGGTACCAAAGTCGTCCAAACTAATTTTAAAGCCCATTGCTTTCAGCTTATTGATCTCTTTCTTTACCGAGACATGATTATCAATCAGCACTTGTTCGGTAATTTCTAGCTCGATGCCTTCGGGGTCCAACTGATGCTTGTCCAATATGATTTCAATTTCTTCAACTAAATGGTCATGCTGAAAATTTCTACCCGAAATATTCACTGAGATGCGCACATCCACTTGCTTCGAATTCCGCCACTGCTTAATTTGTTGAAAGCTTTTTAACACCACCCAATCCGTGATTCGATTAATTAAATCACTGCCCTCAGCCACCGCAATAAATTCATCCGCTGAAATCAAACCTCGCTCAGGATGAAACCACCGAATTAACGCTTCGGCGCCCACCACTTTGTCCGTCCGAAGACACATTTTAGGCTGATAATACAGCTCAAACTCCTGATTTAAGATTGCCTGATGCAAACCGGTGTAGACAGCAAAATTTTTCTGCACATTACTGGCTGCGGCATTTGAGTAATGGACAATGGTATTCCCCCCCTGCTCTTTGGCCGAAAACATAGCCAGTTCAGCGTGTTTCAACAAAATCTCCGGTGTCTTACCTCCGTCAGGGAAATACACAATGCCCACAGAGGCAGTCACAAAAATCGTATTTTCATCTACCGCAAAGGCATTCGTCAACGCCTTCATCGCATGATTTGCAATCCGATTGACTTGTGAATAAGCCATCGCGGTACGGCAAATTATAATAAATTGATCCGCTGATAAGCGACATAGAAACTCTGATTCACYTAACTGCGACTTAAGTCGTTCAGAAATATTGATCAACAGGTTATCGCCAATGGTGTGACCAAACACTTCATTCACGTCTTTAAATTTATCCACGCCCAAACAAATAACACCAAACTCACCTTCTTCGTCCTGACCAATTTTCTCTATCGTCTCAGCCAGTTCGACTTCACAACTGTAACGATTGGGTAAGCCCGTGAGAAAATCATGCATCGACAGGTATTCAACCGCATCGGATGAATCTCGCCCTTGCGCCGAGTTAGCAGCCGAGGAAGCCATCGCATCGCTCTGATGTTGAAATGCTACAATCTTTTTTTCGTATTTGGACTTTACGATATTCATTCGCGAACTGGTAAAGTTCTGCCGAGCCAGTGAATGCAATATCGCAGTTTTGAGAATCTCGGTATTACAATCTTCTTTTTCAATAAACTCCACAACACCGGATTCCATTAACTCAACCGAAAGGTTTTTTTGTTTGGTGCCCGTTAACGCTATCACCGGTATATCGAGGCACTGCCCATCACCCTGCATATACCCCAAAATCAACTGACCGTTCATATCAGGAAGTACATAGTCTAAAAGAATACAGCTATAACTCTCAGCATTAAATTTGTCGATGGCTTCTCGGCCCGTATTCGCCACATCCAACTCAATATCTAGGCCTGTTTCGACCAACATTTCAGCAATATAATCCTGTTGCCAACGCTCATCTTCTATTAATAATATTTTTAATTGCGATGATTCATAATGAATCATTGGCTACTCCATATTTAATGCTCAATCCTTCAATTATAGGCCACCCCCCACAGGCATCGCACTCAGACTTATACCATTTGTCACCGACCAATCACTCACCCCCATCATCTAAATATAAACTTCGCCATAACAACAACTTAGACACAGGACCTACCCAAATAAAAGCCCAAGCGTTCAATACTGTCCTAAGCTTTAACCTAAGAGCAACATAAGCCTTTATCGAGTTAATGCCGCCTGTGGAAAAAATAGCTGAGTTCATCGTCAACTCCTTTAAAAAAGAAGCCATAAGAAATCTAGAGACCACTGCTGGCATCACCGCATTTGCTGATCCAGTAATCGAATACACCGAACTAAATCAGGTTGAATATCAGGGCTATACCGCTGTTGTTCAATTTAAAGGCTGTAAAACCGGTTATTTATTCATTAACAACAGCGTCAAAACAGCGATCTTTCTCGCCAACAAAATGAAAGAACATATATTGGGCGATACCACAGGATCACCCAATCTCGACGAACAAGGCAAAGAGCTTCTAGTCGAATTAGCCAACACGCTGGTAGGATTAGCAACCAATGCGATTGCCGGCAATCATATCGACTTGCGTATAAAACCAACGCCTTTTTTTATTGCCTCAACGACTCACTTTAATGCCGTCTGTAAAAATGTCACCCGCAATCTAACCGCCCACATTCAACTCGACAGCAATCACTCAATGTCACTCCATTACTTAGAGGAAAGTGCACAAGAAAAAGAAAAAATAAAACTCTCGAAAGACGCYAAATTACTCGTGTGTGACRACATCATGAGCATGCGCATGGCMCTGTCAGCGAATCTTAGAAAATTGGGGTTTACTAATATTTTGGAAGCACAAGACGGCTCCGAGGCGTTTAAAATTTACCGAGACGAATCCCCTGATCTTATATTTTTAGACATTATTATGCCCAAGCACACGGGCGATAAGGTATTAAAGAAAATTAGAGAAACCGACCAAGAAACCCCGGTGATGATGATCACCTCCATTGCTGATCAAAAAATGATTGGAGTCTGTGATGAATTTGGCATCTCGGGTTACATCACTAAACCCATCACAATCGCCAATGGCACCAAAAAACTCACTCAATTTATCGAAATAACGTAACGAGGCCTCTATGGCACGCATATTAGCAATCGACGATCAATTTGTTATTCGAAAATTGGTCGCAGCGACCTTAGAAAACGCTGGCCATGAGGTGGTGTCCGCAGAAGATGGCATAGAAGCCTATCGATTTGCTTCCAAAGACCAAGTTGATTTGGTAATTTCTGACATCAACATGCCCTACATTCAAGGCACCACGTTAATTCGACGATTACGAAAGCTCCCTGCTTACGAAAACATTCCCATGTTGATGCTCACCACGGAGAACTCAAGTGAAATGAAAAAGCTCGCCAGAGAAAATGGCGCAGACGGTTGGATTCAAAAACCATTTGATGCCATTAAGCTGGCCAATGCCGTAGACAAGATACTCACTAAATTTGACCTTCACTAAACTTGCCCCTCACTCAACCCTACGATCTCACCGCCACCCAATCATTCCACTATCATTCCACTATCATTCCACTATCATTCCACTATCAGACCAATCTGCTCCCACCAATTTCAGCGTCGAACAAAACCCGGTCAATGTCACCGGAGTCGACAAGCTATCATGGTTAATTCATACTGCCTCTCAGGCGAGACACACTATCGTCGCGTCTAGAACTTTCGAATAATTACAATAAATAGTAAAGACAATTAATCGTTGTTTAATTTCATAGCAGGCACTCAGACCTAAACTATGCCTTGAAACTATGCTTTGAAACTATGTACTGAATCTATGTACTGAAACTATGTACTGAATCTATGCCTGAAACTATGCCTGAAACTATGCATTGAACGTAAGGCATGACTTAACAAGACGGTCTAATTAGGCAAGGCCCAAAAACACAAAAACAACAATACCAACTGCTACCTACAAGGAGAGTTGCATGAATAGCGTCGAAGGAAAAATAGCCCTCATCAGCGGGGGCGCACGGGGCTTAGGCGGCATGTCAGCCAAAAAGCTTGCCCAAGCCGGTGCAAAAGTAGTCATTACCGATTTACGCGAAGAAGAAGCATTGGCCACACTCGACGAAATTGAGTCCGCAGGTGGCCAAGCAAAATTTATCAAACACGATGTTGCACTTGAAGAAGACTGGATTGAGGCCGTGAAATTTACCGTCGAACAATTTGGCGGGCTGGATATATTAGTTAATAACGCTGGCGTTGCCAGTGCCGCACGCCCACTCGAAGAACTATCCCTAGAATCATGGCGCCGATTAACCAGTATTAATTTAGACGGGGTGTTTTTGGGCATTAAGCACGCCATCCCTCACCTCCGAGAACGTGCTCATTTATGGTCAGGCGGCGGTTCAATCATTAACATCTCGTCCATTATGGGCTTTATTGGCGGTGCGCGCTCAGCCGCCTACTGCGCCAGTAAAGGCGGCGTAAGATTACTTACCAAAGCGGCGGCCCTAGAATTAGCCTCATCAAAAATTCGAGTCAACTCAGTACACCCTGGTTTCATTAACACACCGTTATTTCGTGGCGGCGTCGAGCAAGCCGAACAACGCGTGCAAGGCGGCGGACAGAAATTCATTGACGCCGTAGTCTCGCGCCACCCCATTGGCCGTCTCGGCGAAGAGCAAGACATTGCCAATGCCGTACGCTACCTGGCCTCCGACGATTCAGCGTTTATGACTGGCACCGAAATGGTCGTCGATGGGGGCTATTTAGCGCAATAACTTGAAGCTCAGCATGTAACTCAAGATCATTATTCTTTACAGCAAGCCAACTCATTTTAATGGTTTATATTTTTAATCCTTATTCATCAATACAAAAATAACGAGACAACTTATGAATAACGTAACCGGTAAAGTCGCCTTAATCTCCGGATCAGCACGGGGTCTAGGGGCCGAAACAGCACGAACCTTTGTTGCAGGAGGCGGTAAAGTCGTAGTCGCAGATATTTTGGACGAAGTGGGCCTAGCCACTGTAGAGGAAATTAAAGTCGCCGGTGGCGAAGCCCTTTATGTTCACCTCGATGTCACGCAAGAAAGTGACTGGCAAAAAGCAGTCGACAGTGCAGTCAATGGCTTTGGYAAACTCGACGTACTGGTCAATAATGCCGGCATCTTTTTYACYAAATCCACCGCAAAGATGACCTTAGAAGATTGGCGTCTGATGACCTCAGTCAACTTAGACGGTGTTTTCCTTGGCACCAAAACAGCACTGCCGGCATTAAAAGAAAGCGCTGCAAATGCCGACGTCGGTAGCGCCATAGTTAATCTATCATCGGTGGCCGGAATTACCGGTGCTAAAGGTGCCTCGGCCTACTGCATGAGCAAAGGCGGGGTTCGACTGTATACCAAAGCCTGTGCCTTAGAGTTCGCCTCAAGTCGCATTCGCGTTAACTCAATCCACCCCGGATTAATCGACACCGACATGGGCCGACTCGTCATCGACTCCGCACGGGGTCCCGAAAATGCAGACCGYGTTCGTAAGGCCATGGAAGCATCCCACCCCATAGGACGCATCGGAGTCCCTCAAGACATAGCCAATGGCATTGTTTATCTGGCCTCTGATGACGCGGCCTTTATGACCGGCTCAGAGTTAATCGTGGACGGCGGGAGTACGGCTCAATAATTAGTAGAAACCATTATTAAAATCCATAAACAAAACCAACAAAAAGGCCGCTCTTAATGCGGCCTTTTTTAATTAACGCAGGTATACATCACCCGACTTAATCAAAACTGCACACGTCCTACAAAAGCCCCTTAACCAGAGGCACAGCCCGCGATAACATCAGGAAACAGTGGACCTTAATTTTGTTTCGTGTATATTTTTAGTGATCAATGAATTTTAGATTTTTTCCAAGGAGAATTTAGGGAGAGTTTTTATGAAATTTGGAATTTCGTTTGCAACCGCAGGGCCCTTTGCAAATCCAGACTTGTTTGAACATTTGGTTTTAACGGCAGAAGAAGTGGGCATTGAATCCATTTGGGCCATCGAACACGTTGCCCTGCCTGTAGATTTCAAATCGAAATACCCCTACAGCAAAGATGGCAGTTTTCCGGGCGGTGAAACGGCCTCACTTCCCGACCCCATTGTCTCGCTTTCCTATGCAGCGGCAATGACCAAAAAACTACGTCTAGCCACCGGCATAATGATACTACCCCAACGCAACCCCATTTACGTCGCCAAAGAGTGGGCCACATTGGACGTACTTTCGCGAGGCCGAGCCATGATGGGCGTTGGCATTGGCTGGCTAAAAGAAGAGTTTGAAGCCGTCGGCGTGCCATTTAACGAAAGAGCCGGACGCGCAGAAGAATCCGTACAAGCCATCCAGTCTTTATGGAAAGAACAACCGGAAGCATTTGAAGGCAAGTATTATCAATGGGGGCCAATCAACTCCAATCCCAAACCCGTTCAAAAACCCGGTGTGCCCATTATTATGGGGGGCAATGTAGAAGCCGCTGCGCGCCGAGCCGCACGAGTCGCAGATGGTTTTTACCCGGCCTCAGGCAGCATGAAAACTTTGCCGGCGTTACTCGAAGCCTTGCATGACGAGTGCAATAAAATTGATCGCGATCCCAGCGAAATACAAGTCACTGCCGCAGGTGGACGGTTGGATTTAAGCAAGGTGGCTCGCTACAAAGACCTAGGCGTATCCCGCATGTTGATCCCACCCCCAGCGTATGACAAAGAAGGCCTTACCCGTGCCCTCAACGAATTCGCTGAGTCAATCATTACCAAGGTGAGTTAAGTCATTGCGTGAATCTAAAATTGAATAACAACATTAATAAACGTATTAATAACAATGTAAATTACAATGTAAATAACAGCGAAGACTAGAAATAGAAATAGAAACAAATAAAAATAATATCCCATAAAAACAAGAATAATAAAAGGAAAAATCAATGTATCCAGGAAAATGGGCAACGAAGTTTCCARAYAAAGCAGCCGCCATTAATGCCACCACCGGCGACTCYATTAGTTACAAACAACTCAATGACCGCTCCAATCAATTAGCACAACTCATGTGGGAAATGGGTTTGCGACCCGGCGACCATGTCGCAGTTTTCATGGAGAATAACCTTCGCTACTTTGAAGTCATGTGGGCCGCCTTACGTTCAGGCCTCTATTTAACCACCATCAATCGTTATTTAACCGACGAAGAAGCCGGCTATATCCTTAACGATTGTGAAGCACAAGTCTTAGTCTCATCCAAACATCTCGCCGACGTCGCAAAAGAACTGCCTCAATACGCCTCAAAGTGTCACACCCGCCTCATGGTGGATGGCGTGGTCGAAGGTTTTAAATCCTACGAAGACAGTATCAAAGATTATTCCACCGACAACCTACCCGAAGAACCGTCCGGGCAATTTATGCTTTACAGCTCAGGCACCACCGGGCGCCCCAAAGGCATTTTCCGCCCGATGACCACCACCAAAGTATCCGAGACAGCGGGCGCCATTGCCGGCATGCTGACTCACCTCTGGCATGCCGACGACACCAGCATTTATTTATCCCCCGCGCCGCTTTATCATTCCGCACCGATTGGGTTTTGTCATGGCATTCAAGCCTTGGGCGGCACTGTAATCATGCTGCCAAAATTCGATGAAGTCGCGGCATTAAAAGCCATTGAACAATACAAAGTCACTCACAGTCAGTGGGTTCCAACGATGTTCAGTCGCCTGTTAAAAAAACCGCAAGCGGATTTAGAGCAATTTGATTTATCGTCTCACAAAGTTGCCATTCACGCCGCCGCCCCCTGCCCTGCGGGCGTAAAACGAAAAATGTTTGACTGGTGGGGGCCGATTATTTATGAATATTACGGCGCCACCGAACTCAACGGCTTCACTCATTGCACGCCTCAAGAATGGCTTGATCACCCCGGTACCGTCGGTAAATCTTTACTAGGCATCATCCATGTCTGTGACGAAGAAGGTAAAGAGCTTGCCATTGGCGAGCCCGGAATAGTCTATTTCGAACTCCCTCAAATGACCTTCGCCTATCATAAAGACCCTGGCAAAACTAAAAAAGCCCAACACCCCAGCCATGAAAACTGGACCGCATTGGGCGACGTGGGCTATGTCGAYAAAGATAACTATTTATTTCTGACTGATCGCGCCACCTTTATGATCATTTCCGGTGGCGTAAATATCTACCCCCARGAAATAGAAAATGAAATGATACTGCACGATAAGATTGCTGACGTCGCGGTRATTGGTGTGCCCAATGAAGAAATGGGCGAGGAAGTCAAAGCCGTCGTGCAACTGGCAGARGGCATCGAAGCCAATGACGACCTACAAGCAGAACTGATGGCCTTTACGCGCGATCATGTCGCGCATTATAAATGCCCCAAGAGCATCGATTTCATTGATGAACTGCCTCGACTGCCCACCGGTAAATTATACAAACGACTTTTGAAGGATAAATACTGGGGTAAAACCGGGTCTCGAATCGTTTAARCACTCGCTCGCAAGCAAGGTATGTGATTTAACTGGCTGTCTCTAAAGGGGCCTTCAACAAGTCCCTTTAGTGCAATGGCCAACGACCCAACTCAGCATTTCAAGAACATAATTTAAACACCTAATTTAAACGAATCAGTTTAAAACAGCAGTTCAAAAAATCCGTTCAAAACATAGAAAAAGGATACTTTTATGCGGGCCATGATGGTTCATGAAAACAGCGAAGATCTTTCAGTAATGAAATTGCAAGACGTGGAACTTCCGCCCTTAGAAAAGAATCAAGTCCGCGTAAAAATTCGCGCCGCGGCAACGCAGTTCCCTGACATACTCATGATTCAAGAAAAATACCAATACAAACCACCCCTGCCTTACATCCCCGGCACTGAGTTCGCAGGCGACGTCATTGCCGTGGGGCCAGACGTCAGTCAATGGAAAGTAGGCGACGCCGTGGTCACAGGGCTTTCCCTCAGCGGCGGTGGATATGCCGAAGAAATCAATGTCCACGAACGCGTACTCTATCGCAAACCCACGCCCTTAAGTTACAGCCAAGCCTGCTCCTACCGATCAGCCTATTTAACCGCGCAAGTATCCCTTATCTGTCGAGCCAACCTTCAACCGGGCGAAACCTTATTAGTGCACGGYGCAGCGGGRGGRGTCGGTTTAGCCGCAGTGGAAGTGGGTAAATTACTGGGCGCCAATGTAATAGGCACGGCAAGTTCCGATAAAAAACTGGAAATCGTCAAAGAATACGGCGCAGACCATATCATCAACTACGGCACGGATTTCAAAAAAGGCTTCCGCCTGAAAGTAAAAGAACTCACCGATCAACAAGGCGCCGATGTGATTTACGACCCTGTAGGAGGCGATGTCTTTGATGAATCCATACGTTGCATCGCCTGGAATGGCCGTCTGCTCGTAGTCGGTTTCACCTCAGGACGCATCCCCACCGCACCGGTCAATATGCCATTAATTAAAGGCTTTTCCATTGTCGGCGTGAGAGCCGGTGAATACGGCCGTCGAGATAAAGTAAARGGYCRMGARAACATTGCTATGGTGGACGACTGGGCCGAGCAAGGCAAAATCAATCCCTTTGTGTGTGCCGAAATCCCACTAGAAAACGCCCATGAGGCCCTTCGCATGATCCAAGCGCGTGAAGTCATTGGYCGAGTAGTCTTAGTCATGTAACCAAGAAAAACAYACGCTAAAACGAAGACTAACSAACCCGAAATTAATAAATAATAGAATTTCGAATATAAATCACTACTAAAATTTAAAACAAAATAAAGCCAATAAAAAAAGATAATAACAAGGAGGCATTATCATGAGCGCCGACACTCTCATTCAGCAATTACTAGATCGTGAAGCCATTCGAGATTTACCCAACTTATATTGTCACTACGTTTGGCAACAAGACATCCCCGGTATTGTTGATCTCTTTACCGAAGATGGCTGGATCAACATGGGCAAGCGTCCGGTCATTGGTCATCCTGCACTGCTCAAACTTTATAAAAAAGCCCTAAACAACTTAACCCCGCGTCCTTTTATTCATAATCACGTCATCAATTTAGACAGCGACGAATCTGCTACCGGCACCTGCTACGTAGAAATTCGCGGCGTCCAAGATGAAAAAAGCATGATGGGGGCCGGCTATTACGATGATGTGTACCGTAAGGTAGGCGATCAATGGAAGATTCACTCGCGCGTAGTCACCATGCACTTTATGGTTCCTCTTGAGGACGGTTGGGTCAAGGAGCTGAGTCAAAGTACCAGCCCTGAACTTGAGCCTGCGTAATCTACTCATTCTAAAAAAATAAAATRYAGTCAACCTCTAAGATAGTCAGGAGCATTTATGTCAAGCAACAAACTAGTCGAAGACCCAAGAATTGACCCCCGTATAAAAACAATATTCGGCGCGATGAACCCGCCTCCGCCAAAAGACGTCGAAAGCAGAGAGCAAGTATTGGCGTCTATGAATTCAGAGAAAGCCATCGCCGCACGAGAAGCGATGCAAAAGTTTATGGAGTTCTGTGACACAGAAGAAATAGCCCCCTCTACCGGCCTGGAAATATCCGATAAGGAATTCATCTCCGCTCCCGATGGCAACACCATCAAAATTCAATTTATTCGCCCCGTCACCGACGAAACAGTGCCCTGCGTGTATTACATCCATGGCGGCGGCATGCAATTCATGTCTTGCTATGACGGCAACTACCGCGCCTGGGGCAAAATTATCGCCCAGCAAGGSGTCGCAGTGGCCATGGTGGATTTCCGCAACGCCGCCGTGGCCTCCTCAGCCGAAGAAGTCGCGCCTTACCCTGCCGGCCTGAATGACTGCGTCAGTGGTGTGAAATGGTTAGTCGAGAACAGCCAACGGCTTAATATCGATGCCGATAAAATAATCATCGCCGGCGAGAGTGGCGGCGGCAACCTCACCTTAGCCACCGGCCTTCGTCTCACCGCAGAAGGCAATGCCGGATTAGTCAAAGGCCTGTACGCGTTGTGTCCCTATATCTCAGGCATTTGGCCGTACCCAGAAAGTGCCTCGTCCACGGAAAACAATGGCATCTTATTGGACTTGCACAACAACGTCGGCGCCATGGCGTATGGCATTGAAGAATTAGAAAAACAAAATCCATTTGCTTGGCCACGCTTCGCTAGCCTCGACGACGTCAAAGGCTTTCCTCAAACCATGATTAGCGTCAACGAATGCGATCCACTTAGGGATGAAGGCATTAACTTTTATCGCTTACTACTCGAAGCCAAAGTATCCGCCCGCTGCCGCCAAGTCATGGGCACCATTCACGGCACAGAAATATTCCCCATGTGCTGCCCTGACATTAGCAAGGACACGGCCAGTAGTATTGCTGAGTTTTGTAAAAACTAAACGGTTGCTTAAATCGAAACTTGCACAGTAACTTGCACAGTAACTTTTACCGTANTCTTTACCGTAACCTATACCGTTACGAATGCAGCGTCCTCACGAGTATGACAGGCGCTGTATTTTACGCTCAAAAAAAGGCCCACATTAAGGCCTCGGACAACGTTCACACGGAAGCCCCCACCTCCAAGTAACTCTCTATTCGACTCACAATCCTTTACGAAAATCCCCCGCAGTCATTCCAGTCCAGCGTTTAAAAGCCCGCTGAAACGCACTGGCATTGGAAAACCCCATGGAATAAGCAATCTCCCCTAAGGATAGCTTGGGGTTTTTCACGTAATTAATGGCGAGATCCTTGCGCAACTCTTCCAATATCTCCTGGAACGACAAGCCTTGCTCTGCTAAGCGACGCCTTAGAGTCCAAGACGGCACCGCCAGTTGTTCCGCAACCTCGGCTAATGTAGGACTGCCCTGGTGCAACAGAGTCCCTAAAACCTTCTGCACCTGTTGGCCAATGGTTTCGGTTTGAGAAATGGCCTCAAGCCGTTGCTCACAGGTCAGTAGTAAAGATTGATAGAGATGCGGATTGTGATAAATCACCGGGGCCTCAAGCGCCTGCGCTTCGAGTTCGATTGCATTGCATTGCGCCCCAAACACCACCGGGCATTGAAAAAAACGCGCGTACTCATGGGCATACGCTGGCGCTTCAAATTCAAAATATACGCAGGCCACTAAATCATCTTGCTCGGTTAACCAACGCATCATTTGGTACCAGCCGCAGATCACTCGATCGACCACAAATAAGTTGTACTCGTTATACGGGGCAATGGAATAAAAATTTAACCGAGGCTTCACCAATTGACTATTAAGGCTGGACTGACCGCGATTACAACGGCTGGCCAACGGCTCGAACCGATTCAGCACCGCAATCGCCTGCCCTAAACAAGACGCGTTCATCGCCAACAAGCCAGGGTACCCCAGTGCCGTCAGCACCGACTGACTGCCGGCAATCAAGCCCAATGCAGGTTCTTGAACACTATGGATAATACTCTGGCCGACCTTCATCAAGGCCACCAAACTAAGGCGGCAGTCGGGGTCATTCAAGCCCTGCTCTGACAAGTTATTCTCACGTAAAATAAAGCCCCGATCTACGCCCAGAGACTCACCCGCTACAATTAAAGAGTTAATGTAGGTACTGGAGACATCACCAATTTTATTTTTCAAACTCGCTCACCTTCACGCCAGCGTTATCGATTATTTTTATATCTGTTGTTTATAAACCAACGTCAGTATCCAACGTACAGTAACTAAACCCTACCCATCTGTACAGATGGGTTAGCAAAGTGTTCACTTAAGCTATTGAGGCAATCGGTTTGAATCAGTACATTATGATCATTAATGAGCCACTTTATGACTCCGGGTTTTATTTAAACACAATAGAAACCTGCCTTAAATCTCAGTAACCATTTGTTATCTAAGGTAAGTTAAACAAAACAAGTATTGCCGCCTCACACAGGACACCGAATTATGTCGACCACTCAGCCCTATGAACACATGCTCCAACCCTTAGACCTAGGATATACCCAACTTCGCAGCCGTGTCATTATGGGTTCTATGCACACTGGGCTAGAAGAGGCGCATGAAGGCTTAGAGAAAATGGCCGAATTCTTTGCGGCCCGTGCCAAGGGAGGCGTTGGACTTATAATCACCGGGGGCTTTGGCACCTCGGCGCGCGGCGTATTAGGGCCAGGATCGGCTGCCGTACTCACCGAACAGGACGCAGACAAACACAAAATAGTGACCCAACGGGTACACCAAGAAGGCGGCCTAATCGCATTACAAATGCTTAACGCCGGTCGCCAAGCCTACCATCCTCAAGCCATCGGCGCGTCTGACATTAAGTCCCCCATCTACCCGTTTCCGCCCCACCCGTTATCAACCCAAGAAGTCGATGACGAAATCGAAGGCTTTGTGAATACCGCCGCACTGGCTCAGTACGCAGGCTACGACGGCGTAGAAGTCATGGGTTCCGAAGGCTACTTAATCAATCAATTCCTCGCCACTCGCGCCAACAATCGTGACGATCAATGGGGCGGTGATTACGAAAGCAGAATGCGTTTCCCACTGGAAATTGTTCGACGTATTCGAGCACGCGTAGGCCCCAAGTTTATTATCTCCTACCGATTATCAATGCTTGATCTAGTCCCCGACGGCAGTACTTGGGACGAGGTAGTCGCACTCGCTAAAGGCGTCGAAGCCGCCGGCGCGTCTATTATCAGCACCGGCATCGGCTGGCATGAAGCCCGCATCCCCACTATCGCTACTTCCGTACCCCGAGGCGCATTTTCTTGGGTGACCGGTAAATTGAAAAAAGAAGTCTCTATCCCGGTGTGCAGCAGCAACCGCATCAACACCCCCGAAGTCGCAGAACAAATCATTGCAGAAGGTGAAGCCGATTTAGTCTCCATGGCCCGCCCCATGCTCGCCGACCCGGAGTTTGTAAACAAAGCACGCCAGGGCTTACGCAAGCAAATCAACATTTGTATCGGCTGCAACCAAGCCTGCCTGGACCACACCTTTATGGGACGTCGCTCATCCTGCCTGGTTAATCCACAAGCCTGCCACGAAACTGAACTAGTCTATACCCCAACTCAACACAGCAAAAAAATCGCGGTCATCGGTGCAGGCCCCGCAGGCTTATCCTTTGCCGTTGTTGCCGCCGAGCGCGGTCATAGCGTCAGCCTCTTTGATGCAGGCGATAAAATCGGCGGCCAATTCAACATTGCCAAACAAGTCCCTGGTAAAGAAGAGTTCCAAGAAACCCTCAACTACTATCAAGCCCAATTAGACAAATTCAACATCGACGTGCATTTAAATACCCAAGTCAGCGCCGAGACCTTATTAAATCAACACTACGACGAAATCATCTTAGCCACCGGCATCACGCCCCGCGCATTAGACATCCCCGGCATTGATCACGCCAAAGTATTGTCCTACATCGACGTCATCCTGCACAAAAAACCCGTAGGCAAAAAGGTCGCCATCATCGGGGCTGGAGGCATTGGCTTTGATATCGCAGAATACCTAGCCCACGGCAAAATAAACGCCAGCCTTGATAAAATGGCCTTTATGAAAGAGTGGGGAATCGACACTACCCTGCAAGCACGCGGCGGCATCAGCGGAATCGAGCCGGTCATAGAGCCTTCTACTCGCGAGATCTCTTTACTGCAACGTAAAACCAGCAAAGTCGGCGCCGGCTTAGGTAAAACCACCGGCTGGATTCATCGCGCCAACCTCGCTAAAAAAGGCGTACACATGATCAACGGAGTGGAATACAAAGGCGTTGATGAGCAAGGCCTACACATTGTCCTCAACGACGAAGCGCGCTGCCTTGACGTGGATAATATTATTATTTGTGCCGGCCAAGAACCTCAACGCGCCTTACTGGCCGAACTGCAAGACGCAGGGGCATCCGTGCACTTAGTCGGCGGCGCAGACAAAGCCATGGAGCTTGATGCCAAGCGCGCCATTGACCAAGCCGCCAGACTGGCTGCTGAGATATAGACTGTTGGGTTGTATAGCGTGAAAGTCGGTGCCGATAGGCCTAAATGTGTAGTCAATATACATAGGGTGTATCGTGCACCGTTATCTAAATAAACTACACGATCAATGAACTACACGATCGTGGGTGCTGGCTAGCCTACGCCTTAATGGCGTGACCGCTGACCTTTCCTATACACAACTACAGCACAGACTTACCGCAGCCCTCGGCAAAAAGATATCCCGCTTAAATGAGACTCGGCAAGAAGTATTCCCGATAGTGACTGAGTATAATCCAGCGCATTGTCCAAGGGATCTTAAACACCCCCCTCTATCGAGCCGTAGACCTGGGAGTTTTGACCTAGAAAGTTAAACCTAGTAACTCGATGACTTATCCTAGGGGTACCGATGTATTACCTTTATCTATTATTTTTTATTTTTGTGCATTCATTGGGCCTCTATACCATTGGCGACCATATAGTAGGCCACCTCAATGGCGGTGTACTGCTTAATTTATCCTTAAGCCACTTCATCTTTTCCTTTGCGAGTATCGCGGTCCTACAGTACCTATTGCTATTCGGCATTTTAACCTGGGGATTCACCTACGGAAATTATCTGCTCGCGTCAGTGGTGATTAATCGCTTTAATAAGGACACAAACCCGATACTGCTCCATATCTGCTGGGCGATAGCGGCACCACTTTTACTCGTGATACTCAACAGGGCTCTATTTACACACACGGCTTACGACCTTCCCGACT
>NVVB01000069.1 GCA_002402085.1 Gammaproteobacteria bacterium | reverse complement strand
TTCCCAGGCCCACAATTAGCTTGATTTCACTCAACTAGAGAAAGCTCTATTCGCTTGCTTCAGCGTCTGTTGCTTCGCCGGCTGCTTCGCCTGCTGCTTCATCTTCGTTAATGCCCTTAGGCTTGTTGACAGTTACAACAGCAGTGTCGTAATCATCGCCGTGAATAAGGGCAAGGATTTCAACGCCTTCGGATAATTTAAGGTCACTTAAATGAACGATTTGTCCTAGCTCTAAGTCTGCAAGGTCTACCTCGATAAACTCAGGTAGGTCTTTAGGCATACAGGTGACTTCAACGTTGGACATTTGATGAGAAACCACGCYGCCTTCTAACTTAACCGCTTTGGATGTATCTTCATTGATGAAGTGAAGTGGGACCGTCATATGAATCTTATGATTGNCATCAACCCGTAGAAAATCTGCGTGTAAAACGGTTTCTTTTGCAGGGTGTCTTTGAAGGTCTTTAAGTACTACTTGTTGAGCTTCTCCAGCGACATTAAGTGTCAATATATGGGAGAAGAACGCCTCATTCATCAAAGATTTGTTGATTTCTTTTTCAAGAATAGAAATAGAAACGGGCTCTTGATCTGTGCCATAAACTACGGCTGGCACTTTATTTTCTAGGCGACGTAGGCGGCGGCTCGAACCTTTCCCTAAGTCTGTACGCAATTCAGCGTTAATTTCGAATTCATTGGACATAATGTCTCTCCGAATGATGGTAGTCAGTGGCCCGCGACCAGGCTTCACCGATACGGTTTGTATAATCCCTTTTCAGCGACTGCTTTGAGGGATGGGATTGCAGCGCACTGTTTACTGACTGTAAGGCCTTTCAAACATTGCGCTTAAGGATTCTTCGTGGTTAATGCGTCTGACTGTCTCTGCAAGTACGTTGGACATGGTCAGCTGTCTTATTTTTGAGCAGTTTTTTGCTTCTTTGCTCAATGGGATGGTGTCAGTGACGACTATTTCGTCAATTTTTGAGCCGTTAATATTCTTTAGTGCATTGCCTGATAATACGGGGTGGGTACAGTAGGCAACTACTTTGCTTGCGCCGTGCTCTTTAAGTGCTTCGGCGGCTTTGCAAAGTGTGCCGGCGGTGTCCACCATGTCATCTACGATAATGCACACTCGGTCTTCAACTTCGCCGATGATATGCATGACTTGCGCTTGATTAGCTTGCGGACGTCGTTTGTCGATAATCGCAAGGTCAGCGTCATTTAATTGTTTGGCAAACGCTCTGGCGCGCACTACGCCACCCACATCAGGAGAAACTACGACGATGTTTTGGTAGTTCTGTTGTTGGATATCTTTTAATAACACGGGAGAGCCGTACACATTGTCTACCGGAATATCAAAGAATCCCTGGATTTGATCTGCGTGCAAATCAACAGTGAGTACACGGTCAATGCCGACCGAGCCGATAAAATCGGCAACTACTTTGGCGGTGATCGCTACACGGGCAGATCGAACACGACGATCTTGGCGAGCGTAGCCAAAGTAGGGGATTACTGCGGTGAGTCGACCTGCGGAGGAGCGGCGTAGGGCATCCGCCATAATCGCCAGTTCCATCAGGTTGTCATTGGTAGGTGCGCAAGTGGACTGGAGGATGAAGACGTCTTTACCGCGAACGTTTTCATTGATCTCAACACGAATCTCACCATCGCTGAAGCGATCGATGATTGCGTTACCTAGGGGGATTCTTAATTGATTAGCGACTTTTTGCGCTAGCTCTGGATTTGCGTTGCCTGCAAAAACTACTAACTTAGACACGGTGAATTACCTTACGCTATATAATGTGGGTGACCAGCTGTTTGACGTAATCCATTGGCCAGCGCTTTCGCGCGGATGGATCGTATAAAGTGTTCTTTACGGGAATATGGCTGGGCTGGGAGGATTCGAACCTCCGCATGCAAGGATCAAAACCTTGTGCCTTACCGCTTGGCGACAGCCCATTAATCCAAATTGTTTGTGTCGTGTACTGCCAGCTTAGACGAAAATTCTTTAAATATCATTTTCATTTAATTTTTCAAGTGCCCGATGGGTAATTGAAAAATTATGTCCTTTGGCAATAAACCCATTAAATTCATGCTGAATTTGATGGTACACATTTTGTGCTTCTGTCTCGCTATTAAAGCTGCAGAACACACATGACCCGCTACCGGTCATCTTAGCGTCCCCAAATTTACCAAGTAAATTCAAGGCTCTTCTTACTTCAGGGTAACGATTACAGACAACGTCTTGTAAATCGTTTTTTCCTCCCTTGGTTAAGAAGGCCGCTATTCTGATCGGTGAGGTGTCCCTTGTCAAATGTTTATTTCTAAATATTTCTCCTGTATCGACATGGCAATTTGGAGTGAGCACTAAAAACCACGGTTCGGGGACTTTTACTGGCTTAAGTTGTTCGCCAATGCCCTCGGCCCAGGCGGATTGTCCTTGAATAAAGACCGGTACGTCAGCCCCTAAAATAACKCCGATTTTTGAAAGTTCTTCGATGGAGCAGTGCGTCTTCCATAGTTTGTTGAGCCCCAATAACGTCGTGGCGGCGTTTGAGGAACCGCCGCCTAAGCCTCCACCCATGGGTAATTTTTTCTCAATACTGATAACCGCACCTTGTTGGCAGTCGGTATGTTGCTGCAGCGCGACGGCGGCCTTATAAATTAAATTGTCTTGTGATGCTAAGCCTGGAAAGACGGTGGTCAATGAAATGTCCGGTTGATCGGTCGCAGTGAAAACCATTTCATCGGAGTAATCTAGGAATTGGAATAGGGTTTGTAGATTGTGGTAGCCATCGTTGCGGCGCCCCAATACGTGCAAAAACAAATTGAGTTTTGCAGGCGAGGGGAGGTGCAAAGAGGTGTTGGGCTGCGGTGTCATAGTGCTTCACAATAGTTGGCGCAACAAAAATGAGGTTAGGTGCTGCTTTTGACGGGAATTTCCCAATGCTTAATCGCTAAGGTGATTTTCACATCATTGGATTGAATTACAATCTTATGGGGCAAGGTATAGTTCTGGCTAGGCAGTGATCCCTGAATAGGCTTCCAGCGTTGATAGGCTACGGCCCAGTGTTCGGTGCGAAAGCTTAGGGGGAAACCGCTGGCGTCATAAAGTAGATTGGTGGTGAATGGCTTTTTGGCGGAGTGGTTCTCTATTAACCCCAAACACCATTGGCTGAGCTGTCCCAGAGGCAGGGTGTAGCCGAGTTGTTGACGCAAAAGTTGGTTCGGCTCGCCTGAGTTTGAGGCGCCGTTTCTACCTTCGAATATTTCAATCCATTGGTCGTCGCCTTTAATCCGCACGCTGCCTTGTCCTAGGGGGCCTGTAAGTAATATATCGACTTGTTGATCGGATTGCTGCCAGCGAATTGAGGCGCTGTGGGCTTGATCCGGGAGACGAATGCCAATGCGCCCCTGTAGGCGCCAATGTCGTTGGTGGCGCAGTTGTTCGGATTGTTTAATCCATTGTTCGGAGGGGCCTATGAGCCGCTCAGTCTGTGGTTGTGAGGCGCAGGCGCAGAGTGTGCAGGCCAGTAAAAGCAAGAGAATGGGGCGAGCACTGAGCTGGGTTAACCCGGGGTAAGCGTATGTTTTTTGATTCATTGAGGCGGCAGGTCTTTATGGTCAAGCGCTTATTTGAGAGCGAACTTCACTTGTGAATTTCTAAGTCGGTGAAGCCCGCATCTTGAGGAACGCTTAAGGAATAAATTTATTCATTACTTGTTTAAGTATTTTACTGTCTTTTTTGTTTTCGAGTGCTTCTGTCCAGATGCGTGTTGCTTCTTCTTGCTGTCCCGCGACCCATAATACTTCCCCTAAATGCGCAGCTACTTCTGGGTCAGGGAGTAATACAATGGCCTCTCGAAGCAGTTTAATGGCTTCATCGAGATTGCCTAAACGGTATTGAACCCAGCCCATACTGTCTATGATTGCTGGGTCGCCTGGGGTTAGCGCCATCGCTTGTGTAATGTACTGAAGGGCTTCAGCGTGACGGTTGGTGCGGTCGGCAAGTGTGTAGCCAAGCGCGTTTAATGCGGCGGCATTGTTGGGCTCTTCAGAGATGATGTTGCGTAAATCTATTTCTAGCTGATCAATACGGCCTAATTTTTCGCTGACCATGGCGCGACTATATAGAATGGTGTTGTTTTCTGGATGTTGCTCTAAGGCAAAGTTGATTACCGATAATGCTTCGGTATAAAGGCCTTGTTTTGCCAGCAGGTCGCTTTCGGATAAGTAAAGCTGTACTTCATCTTGAGGCATCAGCGCGCGGTCGTTGGCTAGACTGGCACGACCGCCTTCAATGTCTCCTTGGCTGAATAAAATCGACGCTGTTTGAATTCTAGCGTTAAGTAACAAAGAGCCTGATTGAATGCGATCTAGATGCTTAAGTGCTAGCTCAGGATTGTCTTTACGTTGATAAATTCGTGCTAAGTGGAAATTCGCTTCGTCTACGCGTTGATTCAGGGGAAGCAATTTTTTCAGGTAAAGTTCGGCTTCGTCAACGAGATCTTCTTTTAGGTAGAGCAAAGACAGGGAAAGGATAAGGTTGCCATCTTGAGGCGATTGCTTGACTAAAAAAGCGAATTCTTTTTGTGCTTTGGTGATTTCACCTGAGCTGATTAATTGTTGCGCATAGACTACCCTGAGGCGCACGTGTTCGGGGTGGCGTTTAACTGAGCGGGCCAGGTATTTGAGGCCTTCTGAGGGTTTTTGGGTGGATGCTAAGAGCTTGCCTTTGGTGATTTTTGCAGACACGTATTCAGGGTTGAGCGCTAATGATTTTTCTGTGGCGGACAGTGCTTGCTCAAGATTGCCCGTGAGTTGCATTAAGATCGCATAGGTGAACCAGCTCTTGGGGTGGTTAGGGTGTTTCGCTGTGAGCTTTTTGAATTCGACGCTTAAGGCTAGTTTTTTGTCCGCATTTAATTGCCTGGCGCTATTGACTAGATAATCGAAATTCACGGCTACTTTCTGGGTTAAAAGGTGGTCAATGTGCTCTAGCGCATCGTTGTAACGCCCAAAGTTGATTAAAGTAGCTGCGGCTGTTTGGTGGGCTTCGATGGAATCGGGTTCAATTTCTAGCCAGAGTAGAGCCGTATCCAATGTGGCTTGTTTGGCGTTCATGAATTTGGCAATGCGGTTGGCTCGGGAGACAACGCCGGTATCGCGGGTAATATGAGCCTGCTGAGTATATTGGCCTAATGTCACGTCTAAGCGGTTGCGTTGTACTGCAAGCTCGGCCACCAGTAGTGCGTATAAGGTTTCCGGTGTAAATGGACGGGCGGGGATTGCTTGCTCAGCCTTGGAGTTGACGATGATTGGCGGCGCAAGGTCTGATTTTGTTGTATTTTTGGGTTGTAATTTGTCGGCACTAGATTCATTGGTCATTGAGGCTGAATCGCTAGGTCCATGACTGTCTTGAGTGGCACAGGCGCTGAGCATGGCGTAGGCAGCACAAATTAGTAATACGGGCTTAAATAACTTCATGTTTAGGTGTAGTAGCTCTAGTTAAAGTGTAGTGGTCGATCACCAGATTGAATTTATAAGCGTAAACGGTTGAGAAGGCTAGCATTCCTTTGTTTTTGCTTGACGCACATAGCGAAAATACCTAAAGCGCTGAAAAATATCCAGTCTTGTTATTTTAGTATACTCAAACTGCTAGAGCTACGAAGTGTCCAAGAAGCGCCTAGGTTTTGGTTTCGGTATGCATTTACGGGTGCTTAATTAATACCTTATGTAGGCAAAATTGCCAGTGGTTTGCGTTAGGTTTGGCTATATTTTGTGTATAATTACCGCCCGGCGCGATATGGCGCTGTGTCCTGGCAAAAGAGCAGCTCGCCAACCGCTTCATTAACGACTTGATTTTAGTTGATGTGGGGGGTGTTGCAGGGCTTCACGCTTGAGCTAAAGTGGACTGTGTTGAACAATGTAACAACGATGTATCAACGACGTAAATAGTGTGACTAAGTAAAGCGTGAACTTGATTGGCGCGGATGGGAGGCATTGAATTTGACGATGGGTTTATTAGCGTTGGGCATCAACCATCGTACTGCGCCTGTGGAGTTGCGAGAGCGGATCGCATTTGATCCTAATAGCTTGTTAGATGCGCTCGGGCAGGCGATGAACTGTTCGTCGTTGAATGAGCTGGCTATTTTGTCGACTTGCAATCGTACTGAACTATATTGCTCCACCTCGCGGCGTGACAGTGGTGAAGTGCTGTCGTGGTTAGGCGAGTACCATCAGCTACCTTTAGCTGATTTGACAGGTTGCGCGTACGAGCATTGGGATGATCAGGCAGTACGGCATATTCTTCGTGTTGCCAGTGGGCTTGATTCAATGGTCTTGGGTGAGCCTCAGATCCTTGGGCAGTTAAAGACGGCCTATTCGCACGCCGAACAACAAAAAACGCTTGGGCCAGACTTAAGCCGTATGTTTCAGCATGCCTTCTCCGTGGCTAAACAAGTACGTACCGATACCGAGATTGGTTCGAATCCTGTATCAGTTGCTTATGCGGCGGTTTCGTTAGCGAAGCGCATTTTCTCCGATTTACATACCAATACTGTACTTTTGATCGGTGCTGGAGAGATGGTCGAGCTGGTAGCACGGCATTTCTCGGATAATGGCATCAAACACATGATTGTTGCCAATCGTACCTTGCAACGTGCCCGCTCGGTGGCTGAGCAATTTAACGGTCAGGCTGTGTTGTTGGAAGATTTAGCAGAACACTTACCTGCGGCTGATATCATTGTTTCTTGTACGGCAAGCCCGTTACCTATATTGGGCAAAGGAGCCATTGAAGAGGCATTAAAAAAGCGTAAACATCGGCCTATATTTTTAGTGGATATTGCGGTGCCTCGGGATATCGAGCCCCAAGTTGCAGATTTGGCGGATGCGTACCTTTATACGATTGATGATCTGCAGGGTGTTATTGAGGAAAATATGCAAGCGCGAGAGCGAGCGGCGAGCCAAGCTGAGCAAATTATTGATTTGCGTAGTGCGGAGTTTATGGATCGCTTAAAAGAGTTTGAAGGCGTGGATACCTTGAAGCTTTATCGTGATCGAGTGAATCAAATTAGACAAGCAGAATTAGCTAAAGCCGTGGCTCAATTACAAAAGGGCGGGGACGCAGAGGAAGTGTTGCGCCGATTTTCGAATAACTTTGCCAATAAAATAATGCATGAACCCTCCGTGAACTTGAAAAAAGCCAGTGTGGAAGGGCGTAATGATTTACTTACTTGGGCAAAGCATTTGTTCGGTATAGATTAATTCGGTCTTGGTTCAAAAGGTGCTGGTTAAGCACGTGATTTCCAACAAGTCATTAGTTGTAGTTTTTAGGTTTTTAGGTTTTTGGGTTTTAGGTTTTAGGTTTTAGGTTGTAGTTTTTAGATTGTAGGTCACAAGTATTAAGCGTGAAGCGGCTAGCGTAGTCTAAAAAATGGACACTAAGCCGATTTCATCGCAATGAACCTAGGGCGCTCAATGGAAGCGTCTAAGGTAAAGATAAAATTTAATAGAGATATTTGTAAGTCATTATGAATGAATCGATACGATTAAAATTAGATCGGCTTAACGACCGCTTTGAAGAGCTTGCGGCGCTGCTCAGCGATGCTGAGGTGATTTCAAAGCAAGATTTATTTCGCCAATATTCGAAAGAATACGCAGAAATAGAGCCTGTAGTGGAATGCTACAACGCCTATTTGAGTGCATTGAGTGATTTCGAAGAAGCTGAAAGCTTGCTCAAAGACGATGACCCAGAAATGCGCGAAATGGGCGCTGAAGAACGACGTAACGCCATTAAATTGAGAGATGGTTTAGAATCAGATTTACAGATCTTGATGTTACCTCGTGATCCCAATGACACTAATAATGTGTTTTTAGAGATCCGTGCGGGTACCGGTGGCGACGAAGCCGCGATATTTGCCGGGGATCTATTCCGTATGTACAGCCGCTACATTGAAGGCACTGGCTGGCGAATTGAAGTGGTCAATGAAAACTTCGGTGATCATGGTGGGTATAAAGAAGTGGTTTGCCGCGTCAGTGGTACGGATGTGTATTCAAAGCTCAAATTTGAATCAGGCACCCACCGTGTTCAGCGAGTGCCAGAAACTGAATCCCAAGGCCGTGTACATACCTCTGCATGCACTGTAGCGGTCATGCCGGAAGTGCAATCTGTGGATGAAATTGAGATCAAGAAATCGGATCTTCGAGTGGATACTTTTCGCGCCTCCGGGGCCGGTGGTCAGCATGTTAACAAAACTGATTCGGCGATTCGTCTTACTCATCTGCCTACCGGGGTCGTGGTGGAGTGTCAGGACGAGCGTTCTCAGCATAAGAATAAAGCGCGCGCTATGTCATTATTGCAAGCTAGATTGCTGTCCAGTGCGCAGGAAAAGCAGAATGATGAGATTGCTCAGCAGCGTAAAAGTTTGGTGGGTAGCGGGGATAGATCGGAGAGAATTCGGACGTACAATTATTCCCAAGGCCGAGTGACCGACCATCGTATTAATTTAACGCTGTATAAATTAGCGGAAGTCATGGAAGGTGATTTGAACGATATTATTACCCCGCTAATCAATGAGCACCAAGCGGATCTTCTTGCGTCAATGTCGGAACAATAGWYCAGCCCCCGCACTTTATNARGGTGCGGGTCTCGCTTAAGTCCCTTGTGCTTTCGGGCATTCAATGCTCAGCCCGGGGATACCAAAAGGCTCCCGCATAGGGGCTGCCAAGATTATTTACTGTAA
Organism: Gammaproteobacteria bacterium; assembly: GCA_002402085.1. Taxonomy (GTDB): domain Bacteria; phylum Pseudomonadota; class Gammaproteobacteria; order Pseudomonadales; family UBA3067. The sequence continues at coordinate 17,137 of NVVB01000069.1, read as the reverse complement.
CCCTATAAAGGAATCATTCAGTGGCTTGTATTAAAGCGCTGTTGGAGCAAGGTGCCCAGGCACTTCTTGCTAGCTCTTGCAGTCCTGAGCTAGACGCCTCTGTTTTGCTGGCGCATGTGTTAGAGCGAGAGTCAGTGTATTTACGGACTTGGCCTGAGCGCGAAGTATCGTTAACGTGCCAACGTGAGTTTGAGCAATTCATTGGTCGACGTGCGGCAGGGCAGCCGGTTGCGTACTTGCTGGGCTATAAAGATTTTTGGGATTATCGCTTTAATGTCGATGAACATACTTTAATTCCTCGGCCAGAAACTGAGCTGTTAATCGAATTAGTATTGCAACGCCTGTCTGATCAAGACGCCCTGAATATCCTCGATTTAGGCACAGGCAGTGGTGCAATTGCCATTACGTTGGCGAAACAGTGCAGTCTTTGGAATGTCTGGGCTACTGATATTAGTGCTAAAGCGCTGAGCAAGGCGCGGGAAAATGCGCAATTGTTAGACGCAGGCAATGTGATGTTTTCATTGGGAGCCTGGTATGAGGCACTGTCTCCTGAGGTAGTAAGTGCCCTGTCATTACAGGACCGTACTGACGTTAGCTTGGCGAGTGAATCCCATCCTGAGAAACCGGTAAGCTTTGACGCCATTGTTGCTAACCCGCCGTATATTGCTGCGGATGATGAGCACCTGTCTGCACAGGTGGCCAGTTCTGAGCCAAGACAAGCGCTGATTTCTGCCCATCAGGGCTTTGCTGATTTAGAATCTATCATTGCTGGCGCCTCGGGTTATTTGGTGCCTGGAGGTTGGTTGATGTTAGAACATGGCTTTCAGCAAGGCCCAGGGGTGCGGGATTTATTCGAGCAATATGGTTTTGATGCGGTAGAGACTTGCCAGGATTTGGCCGGCCATGATCGCTGTAGCTTGGGGCGGCGTTCAGATACTGTGGCTATGGAGTAAGCGTATAAGTCGCTTAAGTCTAAAAACCAACCTTAAACTTAGTCCTAAAAAAAGCCCTAAAAAATAAGCCCTAAAAAATCAACAAAAAAACACAGTTAAGAAGACCTGCCATGAATGATGATCAACTGCTGCGTTACAGCCGACAAATTATGTTGTCCGAATGGGATGTTACGTGCCAAGAAAAAGCGCTATCCAGTCGAGTGCTTGTAATTGGTTTGGGGGGCTTAGGTTGTCCTGCGAGCTTGTATTTAGCCGCGTCAGGTGTGGGTCGCTTAGTATTAAATGATCACGATAAAGTCGAGCTTAGCAATTTACAACGGCAAATCTGTCACGGCAACAATGATATTGAGCAGTACAAAGTAGATTCTGCACGGGAAAGCATTTTAAATATTAATCCCTCCCTTGATGTACAGGTTATTCCCCATCAGTTATCAGAAGCGTCGCTTAGGCAACAGGTCGTGGAGGCTGATGTGGTGTTGGATGGCACGGACAACTTTGCGAGYAGGCGATTAATTAACCGTTTATGTGTGGAAACAAAAACGCCTTTAGTGTCTGGGGCGGCTATACAAATGGCGGGACAGGTGTTTATTTATAATCCATGTCACGATGAGTCTCCTTCACCGTGTTACAGCTGTTTATTTGGTGAGCTTGAGGACGAAAACCTATCCTGTTCGGAAAACGGTATTATGGCACCGGTGGTCGGTATTATCGGTTCGATCATGGCGTTAGAAACCTTGAAGCTGCTTACGGAGTTCTACTCCGCGCTATCYGCYCAACTGCTTATTTTAGATGCGCGTACTTTAGACTGGCGCAAAGTGGCGGTGCGTCCCGATCCTCAATGTGCAATTTGCGCTCCTTCAATAAACCAGTAAAAATAAACCAAGTTAATCATAAGTAGAGTGGCCCGCATTCACTTGAGTGAGAGGCGATGCCCCGAGTTACTTCTATAAATAACAAATGCTTAATGAGCTTTTGTTATTTGTTMTTGAGTGAGCATGAGTGCGCCGTAATAAGCACTGGGTTGGGTCTTTGTAACGCAATTGAAATTTTCCGTAAATTCTAGAGCTATACTGGCTAAGCTGGTTTGGATTTCCTGTAGGCTGGATAGGGTAAGGCCATTGTTAGAGGATGTGCAGGTGTTTTTTTGCTATGGATTAATCTGTAGTGATAAAAGATGCCTAGAAAATGATCTACATAAGTGGATTAGATTTAAGGGTTTGCATGTGAGCTACGCCTCACAATACGAATAGAATAAATAAGTGAAATAACACGGTATTAATATGCGAATTGTATTATTAAGCATTGCATTAATATTGATAGTAGCGTTTTTAGGAACTGAGTTAGTTCTAGATCATTACGTGTCGAATGATAAGTATCAGGGCTACCCCAAAGTGGTGGGGTTGCCAGCAGGCTACGATGACCAGCATAGCAATGGCCCGTACAAAGGGTTACACCCCTCGTTGATTTCCCGCCCCGATGACTTGTTCCAATACCCTATCCCTATTGGTGGTGTTGGTCCGGTTGAACCGTATTTTACAGGGCCTAAGCAATACCCGTTCTTGTGCCGCACGATTGAATCTAAGCTAGGTCAGCCCTTAGTGGATAATCAGCAAGGGGAAGGCATGCCTGTTTATCAAGAAATGGTTTTTGATAACGAGGAGGACGAGAAGGAAAATAAAAAGCCAGGTTTTTTAAGTAATTTAGTAACAGATTCTAATGGGGATTATTCTACTCTGGGATACAGCAAAGATTGCTCGCTAAAAACCCAGGCTTGGTATTATTATAATTTGAAAGATACCAATAAATTTTATCTGCTGGATGAAACAGTTGAGCGCTCAGACATTGAAACGATTGAAGTGAATGACCAAAAGACAGCGTTTATCGTACGTGTTGAGGCAGGCACCATTAATCGGTTTGTGTATGTGATTGCCGCGTTAAGTGATGGCCAAAGTGAGCTTGCTAAGCCTGATACACAATATTGGAATCAGCGCCTAGTGTATCAATTTCGAGGCGGAGTGGGCATCGGCCATACTCAAGGGCGGGTGATCCCTAGCAGTCTCTTGAAACGTCGTCACAAGGAACTGAAAAACGGATACGCCATCGCTTATTCAAGCGGCAATCAGACCTCTAACCACTATAACCCTTGGTTGGCTGAAGAAACGCTGCTAAGAGTAAAGCGCCAATTCGTTGCGCTGTACGGGGAACCCGAATATACCGTAGGAGTGGGAGGCTCAGGCGGGGCTATACAACAATATTTAATCGCCCAAAATAATCCCACCGCGCTCGACGCCATTATCCCTCTTTATTCCTACGCTGATATGGTTACACAGACGACCTATGTCTTGGATTGCGAACTGCTTGAATACTACTTCGATGTGACCGATCAAAATAATCCTATTTGGAAAAACTGGCTGAATCGGCGTTGGGTCGAGGGCATGAACGCTATTAGTAATGGCAGCAATAAATTCACTCGTTTAAGGGATTTATCGCAATTAGTGTCGGGCCAATGGCCAGCGTTTGATTCTGGGGTCACTGAGTGTGTTAATGGGTGGCGCGGATTGACGCCATTGGTTTTGAATCCGAAGTTCTATCACCATAAGAAGCGCTACTCTGAAGAAATCTATAAACAGATTCGATGGACCCATTGGCAAGATTTAAAGCAATATTACGGCGTTGATGAGCACGGTTATGCACGGGTTACTTGGGATAATGTCGGTGTGCAGTACGGGTTAAGCGCACTCACGGGAGGCTTTCTATCCCCGGAGCACTTCATTGATTTAAATACTAAAGTAGGCAGTTGGAAAGAGGCTCAAGATTTTGATTCTGAACGCTTTTGGTTTGTTGATAAAAGCTCCGATGCGGAACACTTTTCGCCGTGGTCCCACCAAAATATGCAACTCGAAAGAGCCCAGGGGGGCCCTGCGCCTCGGCGAGCCGGTGATAAAAAGGCGATGAATGGAGCCTACCGAGCAGGCGTGGTATTTATCGGTAAGGTAGATATCCCTATTTTGGATGTACGTCACTACCTGGAGGATGAAGCTGATATGCATCATTTAAGGGCTTCCTTTAATACCCGACGTCGACTACAACGGTTTAATGGCCACGCAGACAATCAAGTCGTATGGGTGACTCGCAAGCCTTATGACCCGGTGCCTGATGCCTTGGAGGCGTTGGATCAATGGATGGCAAACATTAAGCAACACCCAGGCAAAAGTGTTGTGGATAATCGACCTAGTAGCTTGCAGGATCAGTGTATGGATGAGGACGGTGAAGTGATTGCCGCAGGCGCGCAGGTATGGGATGGTGATTGGAATCAGCGGCCTTCAGGGGCTTGTCTTAAACAATTCCCAGCGTACAGTACACCACGAGGGGTGGCTGGCGCGACGATTACAGGTGATGTGTTTAAATGCCAATTACAACCCATTGATGAGGCGTTTGCGAAGCGCTTGTATCAGCCCATTGATATGAGTCCGTACCTGGATGAATTGAAGCAAGTCTTTCCCGACGGTGTTTGTGATTATTCCAGGCCGGGACAGGGCGTGCCTCCTGAAATACTGGCGCTATACCAAGCCAATACCGATACCGATTTCAATACCGATATGAATAGCAATGCTAATAACGAAACCAATAACGAAACCAATAACGAGACCTTGCCGCAATTAGGCGAGAATGAGCGGCGTTCTTCAGGCCAGTAACTCGTGTAGCTCTTTTTACGCTTAAAAGAACAGTATGTTGGCCTGATATGACTTTATTGGGCCTGTTTCTTGGTTCCAATCATAGCCTGTAATATTTCCTTTTTATACTCACCTCTCTTTGCCCCAATCTTGATTTCAGTATGCCTCTACAGATAGAGTTGATCCCGTGGGAAGAGTGTTTTAAGCTGGGTGCTGTCCGTTTAGACGTGCCGAAATAACAATAAACATAGACCCCAAGGCTGTAAATAATGACGGCATCATGACGTTGATGAGCGTGTAAATTTATTGCTACGGGTATTGCTTAATCAATGGGAAGGATACTATGTATTTAAGCCAGTGTGTCAATCGAGCAGTGCAGGTAAACCCGCAGGGAATTGCTACGAATTTTGGCCAGAATCAACGTACTTATTTAGAATTCCGTGATCGAATACAGAAGCTAGCCGGGGCGCTACAATCCTTAGGGTTGGAAGTCGGGGACCGTACGGCTATTTTGTCCCTCAATAGCGATAGTTATTTAGAGAGCTTTTTCGGCGTGCCTTGGGCAGGCGGAATCATCGTCCCGATTAATATTCGCTTAGCCGTGCCGGAAATATTATTCACGCTTAATGACGCGGAAGCAAAAATATTAATAGTGGATGAAACTTTTGCCCAAATGTTGCCTAGTTTGGAAGGCGGAATGGATTCGGTTAAGACCATTATTTATATTGGCGATGGGACTCCGCCGCCGAATACGATTGCATATGAAGCGGCGATAAACGCCGCTTCTGCGATCCCTGATTCGGGTCGAGGTGGCGATGATGTGGCTGGGTTGTTTTATACTGGCGGCACCACTGGGCGCTCCAAAGGGGTCATGTTGACCCATGACAACTTGATTTGTAATGCGACCAATATTGTAGCGGCTCAGAAGATCAACAAGAATTCCTCCTACTTACATGCCGCGCCGATGTTTCATTTGGCTGATTGTGCCTCGACCTTTGCCATTACCTTAGTCGGAGGGGARCATTCCTTTGTACCTAAGTTCGACCCAAAGGTGGTCTTGGAGACTATTGGCGAAAACCGAATTAGCAACTGCCTACTTGTGCCTACGATGATTAATCTTGTTGTGAACTTCCCTCAATTAGAAGACTACGATTTATCATCCTTGGAGAAGATTATGTATGGGGCCTCTCCAATGCCTATTGCACTACTCAAAAAAGCCATGAAAGTCCTGCCCAATTGCTTATTTGCTCAAGGCTATGGCATGACCGAAACTGCGCCATTGCTGACGTATTTAGACACCGAATATCATGTATTGGAAGGCCCTTTATCTGGCAAGCTAAATTCAGTCGGTTGTGCTGCATTGTCCGTGGAACTTAAGGTGGTGGATGCAGACGATATCGAAATGCAGCGAGGTCAGGTAGGCGAAATTATTGCGCGCGGGCCCATGGTAATGCGAGGCTATTGGAAGCAACCTGAGATTACCCTCAAAGCACTGCGCAATGGTTGGATGCATACTGAAGATTTGGGCTATATGGATGAAGAGGGCTTCGTATTTATTGTTGATCGCAGCAAAGATATGATTGTGACTGGCGGGGAGAATGTTTACTCTACTGAGGTAGAAAACGCCATTTATCAACACTCAATGGTCTTAGAGTGCGCGGTAATCGGAATTCCTCATGGTGAATGGGGAGAAGCGGTGCATGCAGTCGTGGTGCTTAAGGAATCCCAGGAGTTAACCGAGMAAGAGATTAGAAGTCACTGCAGCGAGTTAATCGCAAATTATAAAGTGCCTAAATCAGTGTCGTTTGATTTAGGGCCTCTACCGGTGAGTGGTGCAGGAAAAATCCTTAAGTCAGAGCTTAGAAAGCCATTTTGGGATGGGGCGGAAAAACAAGTGAATTAAGGCATATGGTTAAGTCGGTAGGTAAGTAATGAGTCAACCGAAGTAAATCATCAGTAAGCTGTAATTAGTAATTAGTAAGTAGTAAGTAGTAAGTAGTGAACGAAAGAGAGGACGCCCTGCATTGTTAAGCGTTATGGTTAAGCTCAGCGGTGAGGGAGCGCTTATAGATAGTGTGCTTATTGGTCGTGTGTTTTGCTTCCTGTGCGTCCTCTCTTTCATTTTATACCCTGAACGAAACGTTCTTAATCTTAAAAGTGGTTCTTGTATTATTTTTCATTCCTTACACTGGAAGCAATTAAGTATTCCCTTGCTGGCGGCGATGTTAGCAATCTTGCTACAGTTAGCTGATCCTACGAGTACCGAACTATTTCGCTTTAATCGCTCTGCAATTGAAGCCGGTGAATGGTGGCGGTTGTTAACGGGCAACTTTTGCCATTTAAGCTGGAACCACTTGTGGGTAAACCTTTTAGGTTTAGTGCTTATGGTCGGGCTTTTTCTACGCTCGTTAACGATATCATGGTGGTTCGGCTTATTGCTTCTGGGGTCGGCGATAGAGGGAGCGATGTTGTTCATCGTTACTCCGCACGTACACCATTATGTGGGCTTGTCAGGCATTCTTCATGGCGTCATTGTTGTGGGGGCAGTATTGGATTTTAAGCGAGACCGGGTGGTGAATGCCGTGCTGCTAGTGGGTTTGACGGGAAAATTAATCTGGGAACAATCTTCCTATTATCTCGATGATATGGCTCAATTTATTGGTGGTAATGTATTAGTTGAATCCCATTTAATAGGAAGCATCGTTGGCGTTGCTGTATTGTTGGTTGGCTTAACGGGGCGTTATTTTCTGAAAACTGACCGCTGTTCTTTATACCGCTAACCGGTTTACTTGAGACGAACTGAAATTCAAATAAATTATCCTAGATTTAGACTCGCTATCGAATAACCGCTTAATCAATACGAATGGATCTAAAAAATAATCTCCTTGAGTCCGAATAATCTATCGGATCAATGCTTCCTTGAAATCTATAAATCTCCTTTATGAACAAGCGTGAAGCAAGAGTCATCTTGTTCTAACCTTAATAAGACAAGCCAGGTTTGGCTGGATCAATAACCGTTCATTGATGGAATCGTTACCTTGTGACTGCTCCTTCCCAAAATCCCGAGTTGGCTAAGCCACGCTTAGCGAGCTTTTTGGCGTTACTTCAACGCAAAGCGCACTCCTTTAGAGTGATGCTTGTAGTATGGTTTTTATTGGTTGCCTTGGTGCCATTATCTATTGTGGCGTGGGGCGGTTTTGTTCAGACGCAAAAAAAATTAATTCTAGCGTCGCAAGATAGGTTGCATCAATCTTCGCAATTTAATGGCCGAATGATTCAGCGTTGGTTTGATGATCGATTCAAAGACCTTAATATTCAAGCGCGAAGTGATGGTAATACGCAGTTTCTCAAAGCGCTATCCCAGGGTTTATCCGATAGTAATAGTCATGTGGCGAATTATACACAAAGCCAAGCTTGGGCTAAGACGGTGTCGACTGGACAGCGTAACTTGCTTAGTTTTAGCCAAGAGTATGAATACATCGCAGATCTATTTCTTATTGACCTAAGTGGTAATGTTTTATTCAGTCGTCACCAGGGCAGCGAATTAGCCAGCAACTTGTTCGATGACGATTTATCTGACAGCGGCTTTGCGAAGGCCGTAAAAGTGAGTTTGCGAACGGGTCAAGCACGATTTTCGGATTTTCAGTACGAGGGAGGGGATGTAGTCGGTTTCCTAGTCGCCCCGATGATGGATAGTGTCGGGCATCCACTGGGGGTGTTGGCGATTAAAGTGAATGAGACTGAAATTGCGAAATTACTCAGTATAGAAAATAAAGGTCGCTCAAAAGCGAATTATAGTGACAAAGGGTTTTCGAGGGCGCGAGTAACGGGAGAGGGAGCCATACGAAATAACGTCACAACAGCGGGTGTTGGACGTGAGGGAGCGTTACTCGAAAATACGATTCGTTATGCCTTGATCGGGGAGGATAAACTATTACGTAGTAGTGCGCTTGCAAGTAAAGAGGAGCGCCTTAGAAAATCCTTGTTGCCGCCTCAAACGCTATTAAATGAACAATTGTTTTTGGAGGGAAATCGCGACTTGGGGCGATATAAACTCGAACGTTTGGATGAGTCTAAGAATAAATCTCATGTCTTGGGAGAGCTGTATCGAATACGGATTGCTAATGTTAATTGGGTTTTGGTGAGTGAAGTCGAGAGACAAAAAGTGTTTACATTGGCCAACGGTTATCTAGTCGATGCGGGTTGGATAGTGATCTTTGTTGGTATTTTTGCCAGTGTATTTTCTCTCTTGCTCGCTCGTCGAATTAGTCAGCCAGTCCAGGATCTAGTCGCTGCTAATTGTGCCGAATCGCAAGGCTTGTTGGCCCAGCGTGTGACGGTCAGAGGTTACTCTGAATTCGTTAGTCTTGCAGAATCCTTTAATCATCGTATCACCAAACGCTTACTGCGACATCGCGTCGTGGAAGAAAGTCATCTTCTTACTCGCAAAGCGCTGGCGGAATTGGAGGACCAACATTTTGCACTTGATCAACATGTATCGGTTTCGCTCACTGACTTGCATGGCACGATTACTTCAGTTAATGAAATTTTCATTCAATTGAGTGGTTATTCAAAAGACGAGTTGATTGGTAGTAATCACCGCATCCTTAATTCTGGTTTTCACAGTACCGCTTTCTGGGAATCGGTGTTTGTCTCTATTTGCGGGGGTGAAGTATGGCAGGGGGAGTTATGTAATAAAGCAAAAAATGGCGACCTGTATTGGGTAGACACTACCATTGTGCCTGTTATGAGGAATGGCAAACCAAACAGTTACGTGGCGATTCGAACTGATATTACGCAACGAAAAGAAGCGGAGTTTGCTCGTCAGACTGCATTGTCGTGGTTGGAAGCGACATTGGAATCGAGTGATAACGGTATTATTGTTACTGACGAAAATAGCGTTGTGATTCAATCTAATAATCGATTTGCTCAGCTGTGGAATATTCCGCATGTGCTCATAGCTGCAGGGAATGCGGATGAATTGATAGAGTTTGTGAAAGAACAGTTGGTCTATCCCACACAATTTGTTAACGACGTGAATACGCTAAAAAAAGATTTAACGGCGATAGCATTTGATACCCTTGAATTTCGTGATGGCAGGATCATTGAGCGAGAATCAAAGCCGATGATTATTGCAGGCAAGCCACAAGGCCGAGTATGGAGTTTTCGGGATATCACTCAGCATAAACTCGATGAGAAGGAAATCCTTGATGCTAAGGAAGCCGCAGAAACGGCGGCGTTAGCCAAGAGTGAGTTTCTTGCGAGCATGAGTCACGAAATTCGTACCCCCATGAATGGCGTATTGGGTATGTTGGGTTTGTTATTAAATTCAAATTTAAATGCAGATCAACGCCATAAAGCCGAAGTGGCTCAATCCAGTGCGCAGTCTTTATTAACGCTAATTAATGATATATTGGATTTTTCAAAGGTTGAAGCGGGCAAACTCGACCTAGAAGAGTTGAGCTTTAATTTACGAGACATGTTGGGTGATTTTGTAGAAACCATGGCGTTGAGGGCGCAGGAAAAAGGCCTAGAATTAATCCTCGATATAACCATGATTAATCAATCGATGGTTATGGGTGACCCCGGCAGGCTGAGGCAAATTCTGACTAATTTGGTGAGTAATGCCATCAAGTTTACGAAAAGCGGTGAGATAGTTATACGCGCGGGGTTGCGCCCTTCGGGGACGTCTGGCTATGTGTTTACTTGCAGTGTATTAGATACCGGAATCGGTATCAGCCTCGATAAAAAAGATATCTTATTTGATCAGTTTACTCAGGTGGATGCATCAACGACCCGTCAATATGGCGGCACTGGCTTGGGTTTGTCCATTGTTAAACGTCTGTGCGAGCTTATGGGCGGTAGTATTTCAGTGCACAGTACGTTTGGATCAGGCAGTAGTTTTTATTTTTCCATTGCGTTACGAATATGCCAAAGCTCTCAGCAAGTAGTCCCCAAAGTAGATATGAGTAATTTAAAATTGCTTATTGTGGATGATAACTATACCAACTGTAAGGTACTTAAAAGTCAGTTGGAGCGATGGGGCTCAATGGTAGAAGAGGCTAACGAAGGTTTTACTGCATTGGCGATGATTTATGAGCGCCTTAAAAAAGGCGATGAAGCACTGTACGATGCCGCCTTTTTAGATATGCGTATGCCCGTTGTAAATGGGGCCGAATTGGGACGCCTGATTCGAGCCGACGACCGTTGTCGCTCAATGAAACTTATTATGATGACCTCCATGGGGCATCGAGGCGACGCACGAAAATTTGCAAATTTAGGCTTTCAAGCCTATTTTCCCAAGCCTGCGACCACAGTGGATTTATTCAATGCGTTGTCGGTTGTGGTTAGTGAAGGAGAGGCATTTCAGCAAGCCAGCCCATTAGTGACGCGACATTATCTCAGATCCTTATACTATGAGAATGATTGCGTTGACGCGGTGCTCGGTAATTCAGATCAGGATGCAGCTGAACGACGTGGTTTATGGCCAGCGCAAACGCGCCTACTATTGGTGGAAGACAATCAAATTAACCAGCAAGTGGCATTGGGTGTGCTTGAAGGCCTAAATCTGTCCGCTGACATGGCGGGTGATGGTAAGGAGGCGATGGACATGCTCGCCAATACACCAATAGAAAACCCCTATACGTTGATCTTTATGGACTGCCAAATGCCCGTAATGGACGGTTATGAAGCCAGCCGGCGTATACGGCAAGGCCAAGCAGGGCAGCAAAGTCAGAATATTCCAATTATTGCGGTCACTGCAAACGTGATGAAGGGAGATGAAGCAAAATGCCTTGCTGCGGGTATGAGTGACTACATATCCAAGCCAATTGATGCAAATAGTTTGGAGTCAGTACTCCGGAAGTGGTTGTTAGCAGATAATAGTGCTGACCTGACATTAATGAGTGGCGTTGGTGACAGCGGCGACTCTATCATTCAGGGCGGTATAGGTCAGAAAGGTATCGTTCAGGGCGGTATAGATCAAAAAGGTATAGATCAGCGCGACGAAACCAGTTTAAGGCAAGCCCCCGATGCTAATAAAGACCGTGCTGCCGGCGGAAATGAAACAACAGTGGCTACGAATGCTGATGACGGAGTCGGTCAGGAGGTGTCGGGTGATTTAGATTGGAATAAATTGGCGATACTCGAAAGAATGAAAGGCAAAGAGGAAAAACTACGCCGTATCATTGCTTTATATTTTGATGATATTCCTGCTCAAATGACTGCGTTGAATTATTCGATTAGTGCCTCTGCATGGGATGATACCTATCGTATTGCGCACAGTATTAAAGGTGTGCTTGCAAACTTGAGTTGTGAGAAAATGCTAAAAATTGTAGTCACACTGGAGCTCACGGCAAAAAAACGTGATTTAGAACGCATTCCATCGCTTATTGACCAGCTCAATGCGGCTCAGCAGCGTTTAGACGTTATATTCTCTGACTATTTATCAGAAGCCACTGGTATCAATGAAGGCTCAACCTCAACTGAGATTACAACGCCACCGTTGCCTAAAAAACCTAAGCCTCCTGGTTTAGGGGCGAGTGTATAAGCCAACTGTTTTAAGTGCTATTGATTGAAGCTTAGTGCTTACTCGTTAGCGATTGTGTGGATTGAGAAGGCGAAATTGTAGCTAAGGGGTTTTGTTGAAAGTACTCTTCGATTGTAATAATGATTTTTTCTGTGTCTGCGGCTGGGATCGGGCGGCTGAAGTAGTAGCCTTGAATCTTATCGCAATGAAGGGTTGTTAGGCTTTTTAGTTCCGCATATTCTTCTACGCCTTCAGCGATAACGTCTAAAGAAAAAGTGGAAGCGATTGCCATGATGGCTTCCACTAAGGCAAAGTTTTTGGGATCTTGATTCATTTTTTGAATAAAACAACGATCAATCTTTAGATAATCCACCGGTAATTTTTGTAAATAACTAAGCGAGGAATACCCCGTACCGAAATCATCCAGTGCTAAGCCAAAACCGCGCTGCTTTATTTTTTCAAGCGTGGCTATGGAGTAATCGCCGTGTTCAAGAACGGCAGTCTCTGTGATCTCGAAGACTAAGTCATTGTTGTTGAACTGATATTGTTGTGTAATCCTATCAATTACTTCGATAAAGTTAGGCACGTTTAATTGCTTAGCGGACAAGTTAACTGAAAGCGTTATATCCTGTTTTGCTAAGCTATGCTGCCATATTTCGAGTTGCTTGCAGGCTTGATGCAAAACGAAATCGCCTAGCTTGTGAATAAGCCTGGATTGTTCTGCAATAGGAATAAATACTGCGGGTGAAATAGGCGTATGCGAAGGTGATTTGGGGATCCAACGTAGTAATGACTCAAACCCTGTGACACGCTTGAGCGATAACGAGACTTGTGGTTGGAAGTGTAGGGTTAGGTGATCATGTTCAATCGCTTTGCGAAGTTTGTTTTCGATTGACGCGTGCTGTTTGGTACTTTCGGACATTTTTTTAGCGAATAACTTATAGGTATTACGTCCTGCATTTTTCGCTTCATAAAGGGCAATGTCGGCAGATTTATAAATTGTCGTGGCATCCATACTGCCATTCTGACTAAAACTCATACCAATGCTACACTCGACAACCAGTTGTTTGATGCCTTGAGAGCCTATTTTAATATCATAAGGTTTAGCGAGTTCAGTGACCATCTTGTCCGCTAGCGATCTACCTTCTTGTTCTGGGTTGGTGAGATCTTCAGCGATGACTGCAAATTCATCCCCGCCGAGGCGCGTAATTACGTCGCTGCTCCTGACGCATGTTTGAAGCCGATTGGCGACAGCTTGTAATAACGCATCGCCGACGTCGTGACCCAACGTATCATTGATTTGCTTAAAACGGTCTAAGTCAATCATTAACAACACGGCCGTAGTATTAAAACGTTTGGATCGAGCGATGGCGCGAGATAAATTTTCTTGAAAGTAGGCCCTGTTGGTTAATCCGGTTAAGTGATCGTAGTTGGCGAGGTGCAAAAGTCGATTTTCCATGTTGGTGCGATCGGTGATGTCCTGGAAAATCATGATAATGCCAACACTTGAGGTGGTTGTGTTGTGTGTTGATGTGCAAATGGCTTCAATTGGGACGGAGTTACCATCCTCTGTTAATGCATTAAGGCGGCAACGAAGGTCCGTTCCTACTTCTTTCAGAGATTTTTTAAGAATGGTAAAATARTTGGGTTTGCTTTTRAAGCTAAACCAATGATCAAAATGATTTCTTAGTGCAGTATCGTGATCACAATTTAATAACTCCAAGGCTTTCTTGTTGGCAAAATGAAGGTAGCCTTGGTCATCAATCTCTATGATTCCTTCCCCAGCAGCGTTGAGGATGATATCCCTATCTTCTTTCAGATTAGAGATTTCTATCAACGATTGATTTACGCTCTCGTTGGCGAAATAAAGTTCGACAAACTGTTTTATTTTGTTGACTAGTATTTCTGGTTGAATGGGTTTGATTAAGTAATCCACTGCACCTGCGGCGTAGGCTTTTAGCGCTTCTTCGTTGGATTGACCTAAGGCGGTAATCATAACGATGGGCAGATATTTAGTATGTGGGTTGTTGGACATTAGTCGTGCGACTTCATAGCCGTCCATGCCTGGCATATTGACGTCGAGTAAGACAACGGCAAAGCGTTGCTTGAGTGCCTTCTCTAAGGCTTCTTCGCCACTTTGTGCATGCACTAAGTTAACGTTCTCTAGGGTGGCCAAGATCTCATCCGCAGCTTGCAGGTTTTCTACGCGATCATCTACGATAAGCACGTTACTTAAATTTGGCTGGCCTTCGTTATAGTGCATTCAAATACTATTCCAAAAACATATAAGTCAATCAGAAACAATTGCCTCTAATAAGGATAGCGTAGATCTATTGATTCTCCTTGCTGAAGGATTGATTCGGAGGTTTGCTTTGTCTAGTACCGTGGATCGGTATTGAGGAATGTTATAAGGCGTGTATCAGTGGGGCGGGGCCATTTTGACATAGCATAGCCAATCGCCTAAACCTACTAAAGGGACAGAAAATAATAGATGACAGGAAATGTCCGTAAAATTGATTGGTAGGGGAAGGAGTATAGCGTGGTATCCCAAAACATAGCTCAATCTTTGGAGCCATTGGCGTGGGCGGCGCAAGCGTTCGATTTTGGTTTGTTGCATTGTGGACCGGATGGTCTGCGCCCAGAAAACGCCTTAATGGAGAGTATTCAAAAACRCGTGAATGGGCTTGAGGTGTTTGATAGTGAGACGATTATTGACGCCCCCCTTAAGGTCGTTAGTTCGGGTGGCGAAACACTTTACTTTACATTGAAGCGTTATTTGATCGACGATCAAAATTCCATGGTAGTGGTACACGATGTCAGTGAACAGGTGCTACGCGATGCGGAGCTTACTCGAACCCAGGAATTACTTGAGGCGGCGGGTGCGGAGAAGACTGGTTTTATTTCTCATATGGGCCATGAGTTACGATCACCTTTGAACTCCATTCTAGTGTTGTCGAAGATGTTCACTAAAAAGGGCCAAAACACCCTTTCTGAAAGACAGATTAAATCAGCCGAAATGATTCATCGCAGTGGTAATCAATTATTACGTTTAATAGATGACATTATGGACTTGGCCCGAGTCGAGGCGGGGATGATCTCGGCCGAAGTCGGCGAGTCGAATGTGAGGGCCGTAGTCAAAAGTTGTATCCGTGATCTGGGGGATCTTGCGGACAGTAAAAATATTAAAATAGAATTCACGGTTGATGAGGACGTTCCCGAGCTGATTGAAACGGATAAAGTCAGGCTTAGTCAGGTGATTCGTATCCTTATTTCAAATGCCGTAAAGTTTACTCGCAAAGGCTCGGTCAGGACTGAGGTGAAGTTATTGACCGGCGATAGAATTCAAATCAGTGTAATCGATACTGGCATGGGCATGAGCGCGCAACATAGACAGAAGCTCGCGGATGGCCTTGAACAGAAAGGTAGTTTGACGGGTAAAGAGAGCGGTGCAGGCTTGGGGCTTAATTTGACTCGTAATATGGTGTCGCTCTTACAGGGAAAGATTAAATTAACCTCCGAGGTTCAAAAGGGCAGTTGCTTTTCCGTTAGCCTGCCCAGGCAATGGCAAAGTGAATCTTCAGCGAGTACCAATCAGAGTGATGCTGTTCAAATAGAGAATGTTGCTTCAAATGAAGTGGCACAAGTACAGCATCAAGCAGAGGTAAAGAATCAAGTCGACCCGCAGGGTTTGCGTGATGCCATAACCCCCACAGAGAATACCTCGAGTAAGGCGAAAGTTGCTGTATGTGACGACGCGCAGCTAATGCTAGATAAACCGGATAAGCGTGTGGTGGAAGCGTGTGTTGATTTAATGAGTAAAAGAATTCTTCTGGTGGACGGTGATATTCGTGAGGTTTTTACCTTAATGGCGGCCTTAGAGCCCTTTGGGCTSGATGTRGTGGTGGCTCAAGATGGCGCAGAAGCGCTACAGAAATTGTCTGATCAGGCTTGTCCAGATCTTGTGTTAATGGACAGTCAATCCCCGAGTATGAATGGGATTGAGGCCGTTGAGAAAATACGTGGGCAATCTCGCTTAAAGCATCTACCAGTAATCGCAGTGTTAGGGTCAGAGAGTGAGTTGGAAGGTTACCGGGGCGCAGGCGTGTCAGATTGTTTGGCTAAGCCCATTGATATCAACTTATTAGTGAATAAAATGTCGACAGCAATTCGCAACGATCATCGGCGCTAGTGTTCGAAATTCAAATCTCGCGCACATAATTTACTATTAAGTTTAGACCTGGTCGATGAAAATAATAACTTGATGCATGACCTGTGAAACAAATTGGGTACAGTATAAGAACAAATTGAGTACAGTATAAGAAAGAGTACTCAGTGGATGTGCCTGGTAGTTTGAATGSAATGGCTTCGAAAATCCATGATACGAAGCAAGACTATCACCCCTCGTGATATCGGTTCGGGGTAGCGTGGGGGACTGGGGCGTACAAGATAGCTGAAGTACTGAGCGGAATAGATTAAGAGTCTAGAAACGCTCAAGCTGAATTAAGGATGCCAGTGAAGCAAAATTCAAATCACAAAGGAAAACATAGTGATCAATCCAGCGTTGACCAGGGCTTAGGTCAGAGCGCAAACCAAAGTGCGTCAGATTCCGTGTCCAACAAATCACCCGCGGTCAATGCAGAAGGTTTCAGCGCCTCGCAAAGTAGGCTGCCTGGAGATTTGGCCGAACAATGGCTGACCTGGCAGTGTCGAGCCATTGCAGGCATTATTCGTGGTGCGATCTATTTTCCCAATGATAACGGCGGGCTTGAGTCGGCTATAGCCACTTGGCCTGACGATTCGGAAGCTTATTCTTTGAAAGGGGATCGAAGATTAGTTGATACTTCTGTTATTGCAGAAAATATTATTGGGTCAAATTTGAAGCTACCTGAATCTTTTAGGGAAAGACATTTTAGTGAAGTAGGAGATGTTAATTCGATTATTAAGGAGTTTGAGAACTACGTAAAAGATGATCTGAAATGGGG
>NVVB01000068.1 GCA_002402085.1 Gammaproteobacteria bacterium | reverse complement strand
AATAACGTTTCATGCTTCAATCTCCTAAGCCCTGTTTGAGGGGGATGAAATAGGAGACACGACAACTATTGTGACACTAAGGGTTCGGGATAGTTTTTAAGATGTACCAGCGTAGCGATATTTGAGCGATTACCTGTATAAGTGCAATGCCGACAAGGTGCTGTAATAGCCACAAAGTAGCCTCTAGGTCTGACACGGGCGTTTTGTAGGTAATAATAAAATTAAATAAACTAGACTAAATATGATGCCGGCTATAAATACCCCCTTCTTCCTCCAGGGAACAAGTCTGTCGCTAGTAGTCCTTTCTTAGCTTATTCAATGCACTTCCCGACAGGCTGCATAACGCCAAGGTTTGCTGTTGACAACAGTGGAGGTTGTCTTTTCGGCCGGAGATTTTGACGGTCCCCATGACACCATTGGTACGACACGTGACAATTATATGTTTATTATTATTTCTTGTTACTCAAGAGCGTCAAGTTCTTGCAACAACATTTCTTTTGCTGCTTCACCTGAAATTGGCTTACCCACTGAAAGGCCATGTTCTTTTAGGTCTTCGTCAGAAGCTTCGCCTTTGACATTCTTCACAGCAAGTTCCATTGCCTGACCTCTAGTAAGTCCGGTTTTAGTTATAGGCTCTTCTCTATCTAAACAAGCTGATACAGAAATGCACAGAGCTAAAAGGAAGATTTTTTCATAGCATTTCCTCTTATTTATTATTCGTAACGCTTTAGCTAATGGGCGTGCGYAYRSSAYKKACRRWGSWGSSMRKCWKWKKRGSCRWWWYGCYKTKCMKMRWMTTGTWATAAGCCGCTGTATTTAAATTCAAAGCCATCTGCTTTTATTAATATTTYATCRCCACTTTGCATCTGCAATTGRTACTCGTCATCKACCATATTAACTTCMARYACCGAGTTGGATGGYCCCCATTCATTGTCTCTAGTGCAGCTAAAATTAGTAACTCCACTAAATTCCAATTGGTAAGGTAAAGCAGGCTTCGATATTTCAATGAATGCATGCAGATTAAGTTTTACAGATGCCTCATCCCAACCTATATCAATCAAGCCAAGAATAGCATCGTGCAAAGGTAGCTGTTCAAATTTCACAATTAGCTCCTAGGCTTATAACGTCGAGCTTTGTGGGAGGAGCGAAGCGAAGCGACGATCCGCAACAGCACCTTGTTAAAGCTTGATTCACTTCCATACTAACTCTGAACATACTTTACCTGCATATCCCTTTGCTTTCTCAATACTTTCAAATGCGCCTGACTCAGTGCTAAATTTTCCAGGTGCCGTAGGATCAGACATTTTAAGGTAATAAAATACCCCATCTCTATCTTCTCGAACTTCAATAGGGTCTTCGGAATCACCAGAGCCATAAGCTACATTTCGCTCAACTAGATGTACGATACATTCAACCGAACCTGCGTAAAGCCAGCTTCCTGTTTCAATTAACAGTTCATCAGTATTTTTCATATTGAGCTTTAACGCCCGCATTTGCGGTTGGTTTGGAGCGCAGCGGAAAACCATTCCGACAACATGCGCTTGTTATGCATTTATCTCTAACCTAGCCTCATGTACTTGCCGCATAAATGCAAGAATGCCTGCAACAAACAAGCTGCCAGCCATAGCTGGAAGAATCTCGATTATTACTTTTGATATATACCATGACGAAGCAGGATGTTCTTTTAATGCTGGAATAAAAACAAATAAAGATAACCCCATATATAGAAGGCGCTTTTCAAAGGCTTCCGTTTTACCCCATGCATCTGAGATTATTGGCCAATCTTTTTTAAACTCTAAGCATGACCAAACTACAAATACTACGTTTGCTAATAAAATTGATACAAGCAATATTGATGCGATTAAGTAACTCAAATTTAACTCCCTTTAGTGCATAACAGTTTGTTCTAATGCCCGCGCTCCTTTTGCCCGGAGCGCGTTGTTTCACTTTCGTCATTTTAAACATATTTTTTATAAGTTCATACAATCAACTACCTACATTGCATATCTAAACACCACCTTACCCAGAAAGAGCGCAACTGCTCTCTTTCTCCGCTCATAGAACACTTCGCCTAATAAGCCCAAGACTACATTAAAACCCCTTAAATTCAGGTATTTACATCTCATTTTCAAGATCATTCAATTCGGGAACGAGAGCAGTCGCGCTATTTGCTGGATTAGAACAGCTTGCATTTTAAAATAGCCGTATTTTCTGGATATAGAAACCCAAGCTAGGCCTGATCAACGCTACTCAAGCTAAGACTAATCTCGACTCTACGCGGCTCTTTGATCGCTCTGTAGCAGATCCTTGCCACGACAGGTGCTTCAACTACCAACAAAAGTAAATGGCTTCCCTTTCCGTCGCGCCGCTATTGATACCAAAAATCCTTCGACATTTCGCTGTGCAACCCACGCCCTAGCTCACCATTGTTTTGAAAAGGCTCACCACACACTGACTCAAGTACGGCTCTGTATGCCCAGCCCCAAACGCGCCAGTATTCTTCACTCTTGTAGTCAGTCATACTTGTCTGGGCTACTTTTGTATACATCCCTCGTTCGCAACATATCATAGATACGATTCTCTCGAATTTCATCGAAGCCCACGTCTTGAATATACTCCTTGGGGTTACTAAAAGTTCCAAACATTAGATCCCAGAATGAAACACCGTAATTTTGAGCATGATGCATATACTTGTGGTGAACTCGGTGCATTTCAGGCCGCTGAATTACAAATCCTAACCAACGAGGAGTTTTTAAATCTGCATGTATAAAGATATTATACAGAGCAGCGAAAATAAGACTTAAAGCCGTACCGTAGGCGTTTAACCCTAAGATTAGATAACAGCACAAAGCGTTTAAAAATGTAGCCGCTATGCCGTCAAATGGATGCATGTAGAAGGATGTTAGAGCTTCAATACGCCGAGGACTATGATGTAATTGATGAAACACACGCCATAAAACATCAAACTTATGCATCGCCCTATGCCACCAATAAGCAACAAAGCTAGTTAACATAAAACCACATACACCCTGCACGAGAACATTTAGATCGCCGAATCCAAATAGCGAAATATTTTCAAATGTTTCTACAAAAATAAGTCCCGCACCAATAGTAGTAACCGATTGAAAAAGGCTAATCCCTGAAGCCAAAAACATCCAGCGCTTATCACAATGATTTCTTGACGCAGGGGCTATCACCTCCATTGTAAAAACACAAAGGAATACAGTGATAACAATTATTAGTGTAATTAGCTCCATTTTTACTAGCTCTCGTGTGTTTTTTGCGTAGCGCCGATAATCGCGCGCGTGTTATAGACTGACATACACAGCCTATGACTTTATTGATACCGTAATCGGAACAAACGTATTAAAATCATCACCCCGAAGAATCACAGTATTTTAATTCGGTAACTCATGTAGTTCGATTCTCATATAAGACTGTCGCGTAAACGGTGCTGCCAATACGTTTAAAAACATAGGCCATTGACGCGAAACTAACGCCTACTCTTCGTTAAGCATAGAACTCTCGGTCCCTGGCATTAATAATCGTTTGTGACTAAATCCAAATAGAAACATTGCGGTTAAATAAAGCCCCACTTTGTGAGCACAAATCTTCAACATACCACCATAGGACCCTTTACCAATATACCCGCTACTCGACGTAAAAAAACTGCTCGCTTTGGCTCTATATAAGCATCACTGTAAATAGCTGCCGGTTTGTCCCACCTACTATCCCTACCCAATTTATATGAAACAATTAACTACATGGCAACAAAAATACAAAGAACCACCACGATTCGAACAATTACCGCAAGAAAGCTTTCATAACTCTCCTAAAGCTTATAGCGCATGCCCCTTATTCAGGAAAGATAACCGCAAGCCTTTCGTCTTCAGAAAGAAGAATAGCTTTTAGGTCGCCAGCAATTTACTTTACTTAGACTGACTTCCCTGCACCCATTTTCCCGCAGAAGAATACCAACGCTCCCTTATTCGTCATTCTTTGCACCCAATGCAACCTTGCCTTATTAGCACTATTTTCATTTTGATAGTAATTCCCTCTTAGTCTTGACCAAGCTCTCACTGGTTCTAGCGGCAATGAAGCCTTCATCAGTAAATCCTATTTCAGCGCCGTCTTCAATGTCTTCATATATAGGCACAAGGGAAGATAAGCCAAGTACTTTCCAGATGCATGTTTCACCCGAGGCAGCCTTATACCTCATTGAATAGTTCTCTCTGCCAATTCTTATTGCTCTGTCATATGCTTCTTCGATTGACGGGGCCTGAATTAATACTGTATTTGTCCAGGTAAGGCACCGTCGATTTGGGTTGGTTTTATCACGACCTACCATCTCCGCTCGTTCGACTATATCAGCAAGAAACCAGTCACTGTTGTTTTTAATCTTCTTCGCCATAGCTATTACTTTCAAATCTGTGTTTTTATTGAGGCTGCCAACGCCGCACTCAAAAGCGGAGCGCCTTTTTCGACGTTCAGTGGAGGCCACCCCTTAGTGGCCGGAAAAAATTAAAACAACTTGTTAAGCATAGCTCTTGGCATAAGCTTTCTTAGCCGCATAAACAACCCCATCATCGATTTCTGGTGCAAGACCTACATGGTGCGGTACCATTTTCATTAAGTACTCCTTGTTGAAGAAAGAATCAGAACCATCYATGCCTTTAATCCTATTTAAAACKCGATGATTGATTTCGYTGATTTGCTTTRATGCAGATRACAGAGGCTCTGCCTTTAGCTCGGAGTGCAACTGACGCCCTATTATTGTTAGCTGAAACATGAATTCGAGAAGAAATTCCTTTTCAGACACCTTAATACTTGTATAAATATCTACGAAATCGTCTCTCATATTCATTGATGCTTCCGAAGCTCAACATTGTTAATCAATCCCACTACTCCAAACTATATTTGATACGTGATTAGCGTCCGGCAGCGCTTCAGCAAGTATTTATCAACGGTGTAGCTAACTCTACCGGCGCTATATTGCGACCAAGTATGCTTTTGGCTTTAAAGTTGAGATATATTCGCCATTGATTTTTTATGCCATCAATATTACTACAACACAGCCAGCACTCGTCATCATTTACGAAAAAACCAACAAATCGGCCCTAACTTTCAAAATCTGAATTAGTCGTTTCTACACCTCTCGTAGCAAGCTCACTCGAGAGTCATCATGCTAACTCTGTACCATAGCAATCGGAATTAACCTGAGACTCCTCTGACTGAAAAGACCTAAATAAATCCGACTTAAATCCGACACAAGTGTCGACATTATTTTTTACTAACTACAAAAGCTACGCCCTGTACCATCCGACAGACTTTTCTTGTTATACCTATTTATGCACATCATTGTATGTAATCATATCAATTAATCTCTCCTCGCGCTCTGGAGTAAAACCGCAAGTATGAACCCATTTTTTTGGGTTTTCGTATGTCCCAAAGATCATATCCCACCATACTATATCGCCATAATTATTTTTATGCCGATCAGTTTGATGATGTATACGGTGCATTTCAGGACGCTGAAAAATATAACCTACCCAGCGAGGAGTTTTAACATTTGTGTGATAGAAGAACTCACCAATTGCAGTGAAAAATGTATAAATAACACCGGCCTCTAGTGACAGCCCAAGTAAAGTATATACAAGCAAGCTTCCTAAGATTGAATTTACTATCATTTCTCCAGGGTGTTTATAAAATGATGTAATWACTTCTAATCGTTGAGGGCTATGATGTATTTGATGGAATGCTACCCAAAGAAAATCGAATTCATGGCGCCACCTGTGCCACCAATAAAAGACGAAGGTTGCTATGAAGTATGCAATACAACCACCTAATACCGGCGAGACAAAACCGGATAAATTGAAGATAGACAATGAAAAAAGCCATTTTTCCCAAGTGATGCCAGCAAGAACAACGATACCTAGCTGAAAGGCATTTATTATTACGACTCTAAGAGGCCAAGTTTTTACTCTAGGCAATTTCCACCCTACGAATATTCTTTCAAGAATAAAGCAGCCTATAAATATAATTAATATTTCGAGTAGCATCTAATTTCTCCTTGGGCTTAACCGGTTATTCTAATGCCCGCGCTCCTTTTGCCCCGGGCGCACAGTCACACTTCCAATATTTAAACGTGATTTTTAACCTTCATACTATCAGCCGCTTACATTGCACCTCTAAACCTCGCCTTATCCAGAAAGAGCGCAACTGCTCTCTTTCTCCGCTCATAGAACACTTTGCCTAACAAGCCTAACACTACATTAAAGCATTTAAATTCAAGTGCTTGTGACCAACCTTCAAGACCATTCAATCCAAAAAAGAGAGCAATCGCGCTATTTGCTGGATTAGAATAAGCTGCATTTTAAATTGGCTCTACTTTCTGGACTTAGAAACCCCAGCCAGAGCTGATTAACGCCACTCAAGCCAAGACTAATCTCCGCTCCATGCGTCCGCATGGGCAACGCCGTCAACGACTTGGTTCACGCCTTCGGGCCTTTATAGGCGGCTAAGCGACACAATCGCTCACTGGTGCGCGAAGTGGATATCCACAAGTATTTACCAAAAGACTACAACCTTAGCGCTCAACTGACTGCGCCTTCTTCTCAGCGTTTATAGATCGCCGCAGAAACATCTCTACCAAAATAAAGGCAAACGGCACAACGGAAGCGAATAACAACGGCAACCATATTTTCAGCGTCCAACGCTGCTGCTCGGAAACCGACATCGATAACACAAAGTAAAGCAAAAATAGCACGCCATGAACCATCCCAACTAGAGAAACGAAATCTCGACTCACGACCCCCAACGTAATGCTCAATATCGCCAAGTAAGATATCCCCTCCAAAACACTGGTTATACGAAAAAAGCGGAGCATTTAATTTACCTCTTAATGAATTCAAAATTTAGAAGGCCAACAGCCACAATCACGGGCCTTAGCACTAACATAACGATCAAGCCTAAAATAACACATACGGCCCTCACTGTAGCTACTACAAGTGCTCGTAGACAAATTTTCAGTCATTTCTGGGGCGTCGTTAAAAATAAATTGGGGAGAGGTTCAACTGACCTCTGCTTATCAAACATTTCCACTTTTAGCTCCTTGCGCCAATAAACTAGGCGCTCTTCCTTGAAGGAGAGCTCTTAAGCCTTAACTGATCCCTCGTAATGACATTAAAGTGGGAGCCTTATAAATTAACGCTCGCGACACCGGACAATTCGTAGCACGTGAAAAATTGTTTCGAGTACTTACGCTTGTTAACGGGTTCTTTTGATGAAATTTGCAACCTCACAGCCTTCAGGCACACGCTTTACACGATGGTTCGTATTACTGGCCTCAACTACAAGCTCAGCTCTTTCAGGAAGTTGCTCCGGTAGCCTAATATTTTTAACAACACCTAAGTTATACAAGGCGTTTAAAACCCACCAACCAGGGTCTGGCTCGTCTTTGTAGAGCCCCAACATTGCTGAACCAGGATATGCATGGTGATTGTTGTGCCAAGCTTCACCCATAGAAAGCAAACCTGCCACTCGTATATTATGCCCTTGAACGGCTGCCCCCTCTACTTTCCAAGTGCGCTCTCCCTGATTGTGCGCAAAGTAGCCAACCAACCAATGCCCACCAATAGAAATAACAACCCGAACTGAAATACCCCAAATAACCCAACTAATGCCGCCTAACCAAAAAAGAGGAAATGCCAATATTAACTGCTGAAGTAGCCACGTTGACTCCATCAATCGGTAGAAGAAACTGCCAGCGATACGCCGCTCTATGTTGAAAGTTGGTGGGTCAACAAGACGAAGGTCGCAGTTTAGTTGCCACCATCCATCTTTAAGGATATTGGCCCCATGGAGCAAGAAATCATGACACTTAGTTTGCCTCTGAGCCCAATCCCTCAAATCGTGTTGCTTTACCATACCAATCGGGCCTGCCATGCCGACCAGCACACCTGCATAGACAAAAAGGTATTCCAGCCATAGCGGACACTCATATGAACGATGAATTAGCAGCCTGTACATACCCAAAGAGTGGCCAAAACAAAGAGTGACCCCAGTTAACACTAAAAACACCAATAAGGCGGAAAACGACAAGTATAATGGTGCTACAAATAGCGTGATAACTAAATTTGATAAAAACCATACTGACTTAACTGGGCTCCACTTAACAACACCGAGCCACGCGCCATTTGGATTTTCCGAATAAACTCTCTCAGTATTCTTCATCACTACGCCTAGAACGCTTAGCTCACCTGCGGACTAATGCTGACTTCTTTTTTTCGAAAG
This sequence comes from Gammaproteobacteria bacterium, assembly GCA_002402085.1. GTDB lineage: Bacteria > Pseudomonadota > Gammaproteobacteria > Pseudomonadales > UBA3067. The sequence goes on along the minus strand of NVVB01000068.1, from coordinate 17,870 downwards.
TTCAAAAGAAGAAAGCATTATGAAATCAGGTTAAACCACTTGTTAAAATTAGATGTATTCATTACTAAAATTAGTGATTTGATTTCCAAACGTAGGCACTGCAACCCCTTTAACCTTGTCATAAAGGCTAGACACTTCTAGATAATCGTTTCCTGCATCAGCGGCTTCATCCTCATCATCTGAGTTAGCATTAATTGCTTTAAGACGCTCCATTTCACGATGAAGTGACTCTAGGATTATTCGTGCTTCGGAGTCGATAGCTGAAATTTCTATTTCTCTTATTGCGGTCATTACACCACCTGCTTTTTAAAAACTTTTTGACACTTTATTGCCAGCTTTGACAATAGCCCTTTAAACTCATCTAGTGGCATGTTCGCCAATGGACAAATGCTGTAATGTCCTTCTCGGTCATTAATCAATTTTAAACCCAGAGGCATCGGCGTACCTCTAGTAATTTTCCACACCCAGCCAGACATAGGCGTTTTCTCTATTCTGGATTTTGTTGAAAGAGAAACTCCTTTACCGTTTGAAATCACCATAAGAATTCCGTTTAGTTCAACTGTATCAATATCTTTAGGTCTTCTTACATTTTCAAATCTTGGGCCTGTTGAATTGCCTAGCCTAAATAGGTCTTCTGGTGCAAAATATAAATCTTCCATTTCCATGACACTCTCCTTTAGTAATTTGTATGAATTTTAACGCTCGACTCAGTTGCAGACAGAAGTGATTGCCTGTGTTTTTAACAGACGGGCGCTTATGGCTGTCCACTGGAACCGCTTGCTATGTAAATATTAATTTTGATTTAGCATCACCACCCACTAATTCACCATTCACATAAATATGGCAACCTGTGAGTATTCCAGGCCATTTGCTACCCAACTTAACTAATATGTCGTACGACTTACCACCTTTTTCAACGTAGACCTTATGCTCGCTTACGACATTATTTTTAAATCCGTCCTTTACACTTTTTCGAACAGAGCTAAGAACTTCGCCATCTATCGATAGAGTTTCCTCAGAAGGTATACTAGGAGTAAGTTTCCATCTATTTTTAAACTCGATGCAAATCTTTCCATCATCGTATTCCCATACTTTTCCAGGCATTTATGCTCCTTAGYTGGCAATTACATAACCGGTTATTCTAATGCCCGCGCTCCTTTTACACAAAGCGCGCAGTTTCATTTCCAACATTTTAAGCATGTTTTTTAACCTTCATACTATCCTCCGCTCACAGAACACTTTGCCWAACAAACCCAAGACTACATTAAAGCCTTTTAAATTCAAGTATTTACTTCTCATCCTCAAGACCGTTCTATTCAGCAAAGAGAGCAGTCGCGCTATTTGCTGAATTAAAACAAGTTGCAATTTAAATTGGCTCTATTGTCTGGGCATAGAAACCCCAGTTAGAGCTGATTAACGCCTCTCAAGCCAAGACCAAACTCRGCTCGATGCGTCCGCCATGGCAACGCCGTCAACGACTTGGCTCACGCTTTCGGACATCTATAGGCAATGACGCAGCACTACCACTCACTGCTGCGCGATAACCGATGAACACAATATTGGGACAGCCACGTAGTATGCCGATACATCAGCTCAACTCGAGACATTTAAATGGATGCCCTTAACTTTTGTTTACTTTTGTTTTGTCCTTCATGTTTGGTATGGCGATGCTTATTAAAAAATATTTCATGTTATTTCCTACTTTAGATTTAACTAAAACGCCCAAACTACCGATATTTCTGCGCTAGTTTCAGATGCATCACCTACAAGATCACTTTTTTCAATTTCACCGCTATACAATTCAATGCCAGCTTTTGCTATTATTTGGATGTGTTTACTCATACTCTGACGGTAAATTATATTCAATCCAGAAGAGCGATATCCTCCTTCTAGATTAATTGGCTGTAGGCCCGATGCAGTGGAGTCAAATTCAGAAACCCCAAAGTAATTATTCAGATTGTCTTTATTTCCAAAAATTGAGAAGAGTATCACCTCTACTCCATTATTATCTAACCTGCGACCAAAAGAGTGGCCTGCTTCGACTTTAGCCTGCCAGCCATACTTATTAGACCCACCCATGAAACGACCAGAAACCCAGTTTTCCCATCCATTACCTATGGAATACTTAGTTTCAAAAAAACCAAGGATATGAGAGCCTCGATGAGTCAATTGATCTATACCTGCTTTCTCACTACGACTAGATGGAATAACTATTTCGTGCCGTGCTCCAACTTCCAAAAGCCATTTCTCTTTAATAAGGCCTCTCCACCCAAGCTCGGTATAATTAAGGTCAAATCCCTCCCAGAAAATAATGTTGTCACCATTCCTCCACTGTACCGCTCCTTCTGGCTTGATATATATTTCATAGTGATTAGAGCCATAAAATGCCGCCGCCGATTCTACTTTAAACCCTACGCCGCCAGACCACCCATTACCGTTGGTATAATCTATTACGCTAGGCAGAGGAACTAGTGGTAAGTGATTTGTTTCTGCGAATGAGTTTGTACAAAGTACAATACTTAACATTTTAAGTATTAATTTAATTTCTAGTTTTTTGATGATTCTCATTCCTTATGAAATCAGAAGACTGTATGGCTAATGACGAGTGAATTAATTTCGTGGTGGAGCATAACGCTAAGAACACGCGCCATGCAACGCATCACGAGGCTATAATATTTTTGCCACAATTTGGCATTTTGAACAACCAGAAAAAACGCTGCGTTGATTGGTCGCCGCGCTTCTTTTTGTTATGTTTTTTCTTTGGTTAGGATCAATTCTGAAATTCTGTTTTTTAACTTATTTACATTTACTCTATCTTCGTTACTCAAGATGACTATTAGTGCTTTGCTCTTAGGATACCTTGATATAACAGCAGAAAACCCATCAACCCCTCCAGTATGTGAGTACTCTGGCCCCAATTTTGTTTCATATATACCCCAACCCAGCCCCATAACTACCTTAAAATTACCTTCACCAAAGCCTGTTCCTAAACTACTTCTATCATTTTGGAATATATCCTCCAGGCTGCTTCTCCTAACCAAGGTTGACTCATAAAAAGACTGATCCCATAAGTACAAATCTGTAACAGATGATGTAAGTGATCCGGCAGCGTAGGGGATTAACATATTCACTGATTGTTGGGGAGCGCCTTTTTTGTAACCAACTGCCTTAGATAAACTATCGTTAACCGAATATCTGTAGCTGCTACGAATCATACTAAGTGGGTAAAATATTTGAGATTCTATGTAATTGGCGTAACTCATACCTGATACTTTTTCTATGATTAATCCAGCTAATATATACCCGGAACTTGAATACCTAACTTTTGAACCAGGCTCGAAATCTAGTGGCTTCTGTTTAAATATATCAACGATATCCTGTGTCGATAGGTCCAACTCCTTTATGTTAGCCCACTCATCAGTGAAATCGTATAAGCCGGCCGAATAAGTCAATAAGTGCTTAATCGTTATCTCAGAGCCATCAGGAAARTCAGGCAAGTAATTTATGATAGAGTCATTGATATTTAACAGCTTCTGCTCTTGCAGTTGCATAATTGCCAGAGCAGTAAATTGCTTGGTCAAAGAGGCAATATAGAATTGTGTTTCTGGTGTGTTAGGGATGAGCTTTTCCTTACTTGCAAATCCGTGTCCTGAAGAATGAATAATTTCATTGTTACGGCTTACAAGAACCGACCCTGAGAAATTAATAGCTTCTAGGTATTCGGAAAGAGTCTGCCCTTTTTGAACAGGAGGAATCGTGCTACAGCCTACTAGAAACATGAAAACTGCGTAAAAAAAACATGGTCGTAACATTGAATTTCTATCCTTGTAAATTTAGGGAAACTCTAAGACCGGCAGCAACTCTTTAGGTTCAATTTGAAACAGTCATGGTAGAACGACCAGTTGCCTGACCGCCCCCACACAGATCTGGACGTGCGAAACTATCGCATCCGGCTCGTCAATTATATCTTTGCTCGTGTAATGCACGAACCCTCAATACCAATCAACCGTCACATGGCGCTTTGACACCCGTAACGGTTCTATTTGGAAATGTCGTAACACATCATTAAATCCGAGCCAGTTAAAACTCTTCTTCTGGCTGCGCCTATTGAGCCATTTGTATAGACTGTGCAATACGAAATCATAGATATCGCTTACACTCCGGCTATTGTCAGGCAAGGCGAAGTAATTTCTAAAGCCCATTAACTTGCGCTTTAATGCTGGCATAAACAAATTCAACCGCTTCGAGCGGTTTTGTTTTATCCAGATATAGAACTCTTGCCGTATGGATTTATGCTTCTTACCTGACGTTCGTCGCCTTAGTCTTGACTCTCCTTTCAAGWCTTTGTCCCAGTAGAATTCAAATCCTAGAAATTGAAAATTTCTCTGCTTCCCAGGTTTAAATCGGCTGAATCGTTTWAGGTGGGTTTTCTCAGGCGCCACTTCAAGATTAAATTTCTTTAAGCGCTTCGGAAGCTCCCGATAAAACTTGCGTGCCTCTCTTCGATATAGTTATCGTGCCTCCTATTTCATACCCCTCAAACGGGGTATAGGCGTTATCTCTATTCGTTCTTATGTTGAAAGAGATACCCCTTTACCATTTGAAATAACCATAAGAGTCCAGTTCAATTCAGTGGTATCAATATCCGTGGGTCTTCTTACATATGTAAGTCTGGGGCCTGTTGAATGATCAAGCCTAAACAGGTCTTACAGTTTACTGAGTCTGGCGCTGATGTTTGTTAAACGTTGAATGCTCCAATCTTTCTGCTAGCCAGACTTTGATGATTGACTGACGCGTAACTCCTAAACGAGAAGCTTCGCGATCAAGTGAATCAATCATCCATATAGGGAAATCGACATTGACCCTTTTCTGCAAGCGATTAGGACGCTTCGCTGTAGATAAGTCTAAGTTATCAATGATATCCGAAGCATCATCATCAAATTTTTTATCGAACTCTTTAGCTTTCATATATTGCGACCTCAGCATTGCGTGAGCGGCGAACAGAGATAAATCTGATATTCGGCTCACGATAGGTTGTAACAGCAGACCAGTACCTTCCATTGACCATACCAATAACCAGCGACCGTGGTTCACCTGTTGATTTGGCCGTAATTTCAATAAAATCAGGATCTTGCCAGATAGATTGGGCATCAATGAAATCAATGCCATGCTTATCTAAGTTAGATAAGCTTTTATTATGATCAAATTCAAAGCTATTCATGGTATAGAAAATATACCATTATGGAGTACCGAGCAAGCTTGCTAGAAACTTGTAACAGGTTATTTAATGCCCGGGCTCCTTTTGCCCAGGGCGCACAGTTTCACTCCCAACATTTTAAACTTGTTTTTTAACCTTCATGCTATCAGCCGCTTATAATTCCCATCTAAACATCACTTTACCCAAAAAGAGCACGACTGCTCTCTTTCTCCGCTCACAGAAAACCTTACCCAACCAACCCAAGACCACATAAAGCCTTTTAAATTCAAGCATTTACTTCTCACCCTCAAGACCGTTCAATTCAGAAAAGAGAGCAGTCGCGCTATTTTCTGAATTAGAACAAGTTGCAATTTAAATTGGCTCTATTGTCTGGGCTTAGAAACCCCAGTTAAAGCTGATTAACGCTYCTCAAGCCAAGACTAATCTCGGCTCGACACCTCCGCCANTGGCAACACCRTCAACGACTWGGTTCACGWTYTCRAGCCTTTATAGGCAATGGCGGAGCACYACYAYTYACTGCTGCGCGATAMCCGATTACTCTTCCCATTCCTGGTTTTGAAGCACCACGCGATAGCCATCTATATCTTCAAAGGTAACGCCATCAACGTCCCAGTAATCATTGTAAGATTCAACGCGCTGAAAGCCTGCATCAAGCATTTGTTTACAGCAGYTTTCCCAGTCTYCGTTATCGGTGAAATAGAATACCAATAGATTATCTAACGTCGGCGCTCGCCCTACTGTTGTTCCTTTGTGATGCGTAAACTCTAAATGGTAGTTGTGATGCGCATGCCCGATAATTGATCCATCAAATCCATTGTGACCTTCAAAAGTTCCAAGCAGGCTAAAGCCTAAACCTTTTACGTACATATCCGATACCTTAGCCAAGTTATCGGTAGGTCTAGCTATTCTTAATATTGCTGATTTAGGAATCATTAAATCGCCTTTGATTAAATCCTTCGTGATAAGTTAGCGGTAACCGTGCGCCCTTTGACCTTTTGTTTGCAACGCTTATTGCTTCGGTAATATCACCGTCTCCCGATGATCATCCAGCCAGCCTTTGAGTTTATCTAAATGCTGAGAGAAATCAGCCAGCTCATCATCCGGCCAGTCCGCCAACATTTGATGAATRTCAGGCATCAATAACGACACGGTATATTCACAGTATTCGAGGCCCTTTGTTGTGATGCGCAGCTTTTTTTTACGCGCGTCTTTTTTGTCAGCGGTAGTCGCCAGCAGTTTCATTTCGTTCAGGCGCTGCACAATCTTGGTAATGCCTGGCTGGTTCATCTCCATCACACTGCAAAGTTCACTCACCGTCCATTGTCGCTCTGGCGTATGGGTAAAGTGGTTCAGCACGGCAAATTGTGACGCGTTAATTTCCAGCTCGGCAAACAGTTTTTCCTCGCGAGTCGCTTTGAGCTGTTCAATAATGCCAAGCAATARAATCACTCGATATTCCTGCYGGATACGCTTCTTCAATTATCCCAATCTCTTCTTAGCTGTTTATTCGATGTAACCGCACAACAAAACCTTGCACAGACATTACTTGGGACGTAGTATTAATTAACATTCCATGGAATGCAATAGTCTTGCGCAAAGACCCGCGAATTCACTGAGTGTCTATTATCAAAATAAAGGGGTGCCAAATGAAACGTAGAAACTTTATTCAGTTAGTAGGCCTTGGAGCCRGCGCCACGGTACTGAGTGCTACCTTGAGCGGCTGTGAGTCAGCGCCAGAGCCAGAGTTGTTTGGYTGGGATGGCCCGGATGCCGCCYTGGAAGATATCCGCTTRAAGGTCATCGCCTTCGCCATTCTTGCGCCAAACCCTCACAACAAACAGCCTTGGATTGTGAAGCTTACCGGCCCCTTAAGCTTCGAACTCTATGTAGATCCAGAGCGCCTGCTACCCCACACTGACCCCTACCACCGGCAAATACATATAGGCCAAGGGACCTTTTTAGAAGTCGCCAGTATCGCCGCATCGGGTTTAGGGTATCAGGCGAATATCGACTATTTCCCCCAAGGCCAGTACGGTAATCGCGAATTACAGAGCAAACCCGTTGCTCAAGTCACACTGGCAGAAAATGCACGTACACCGGTTGATCCACTCTTTAGCCAGTTGCTGGATAGGCATAGTAATAAACGTGAYTACGGTCACGCGCCATTGACTACGGCTGAGCAGCAAGGGTTAATGCAATTTATCCAACAAACCAGCAATGYRGAWYTGGTGMTTAAATCCTCKCCACAGGAYCAAACACRATTAAGTCAATGGTTGACGGAAGCSATGAGAATCGARACYCAMAATCAAGCACGGGAYAATGAAACCATCGCGATGTTTCGTTTTAACGATGAGGAGGTCGAAAAATACCGAGACGGTTTTGGTATTGCTCAAAGCGGCGTAAGCGGCCTTAAGAAAATGGTTGCGGAAACCTTTTTCCTCTCTCGTGAAAAAACCGAAAAAGACTCGACTGACTTTGGTAACCAAGCGGTCGATATGGCTCAAAGCCAAACACAGTCGACGGCTACCTTTGCCTGGTTAACAACTAAAGATAATCAACGGATTGATCAGCTCAAAATTGGCCAAGACTATTGCCGGATCAACTTACAAACCACCGCAATGGGCTTRGCGCAGCACCCGATGAGYCAGATCCTACAGGAGTATGAAGACATGTTGCCGCTGCAAAAAACGTTCAAGCAACACTACAACATTGCCGACAGCGACACGGTGCAGATGTTATTCAGACTGGGGCGCGCGCAACCTACCAAACACTCGGCTCGTAGGTTGGTGTCGAGTATTGTACGGAATTAAAGTGGCTGCCCACTGATTCGCTGGCGTGACTTAAATTTTTCTATCCGATGAGTTAGCGCTTTTCCGGCTTCTATTTAGGATAACCCTAACTGCCGAAACATCTTCATTACATCCGGAAAGCCTCTTTGCTCAACTATTTTTCCACCGTCGATGCGGAATATAGCAACCTCTTCAAAACAAACCGACTTGCCCGTTGGCGGAATATCTCCAAGTGGGCCTTTATGAGCTCCTTCCACGACGAACCGAGCGACCACCTTATTACCTTCTGCAATTAGCTCCTCAACTTTTTCATGGTAATCTGGAAATGTATTACGCATCTGAGTCACTATAGCTCGCAGCCCTTTCAAACCTGAACCAAAATCAATAGGCGGCGAGTAGAACGCCACAAAATCCTCACTATAGATTTCTTCAATCTTATCAATGTCGCCTTGATTCCAAACTTCATCAAAWAGGCGCTGAACGAGMTTTTTGTTCTSTTCTGACATGCTCTCTTCCTTAAATTGCTTCCATGCTGTAGTTCGTTTGCCAAACGCCAAAAGAATCCACGCTTACGACGTCGGGTCACTTGTCTTGCGAGGCAGCGGCCCCTTGAAAAAATACAGCTCATTAGTACCATTTAGATTAGCCCCAGAGATTTCTCCCGCCGAACTATAAGCCCTCTTCGCCAGCAAATTCTGCATACCAACGTTCTCACTTTCAGTGGAGATAAATAACCGCTCTGCGCGATATGTTTTTTCGACATAGTCTAAAAGTTTAGAGCCAAATCCCTTTCTTTGAAAGCTGCCGTTTATTGCAAGGTACTGTATATAAGGCCGCCCAAGCAAACCGCCTCTGGCCATGGATATATAACCGCAGACTAGGCCACCGTCCAAGTATACAAAAACTCTTTTTTCCTCAACATCTTCATTTCGATCACCTGAAAACGGATCGAATGATTTGATTATCGGTAGATCCCCTATCTCTGCGTGCCTAATCATATGTTTGTGCCAAATGTTCGCATTTACGGATAATTTCAAACCAGCCGGATAACATGCGTTTTGTGTACGCCCAGTGAGGGCATGAACTAACGGGTGAAAGGCGACGTTGRACGAATACCGTTGAAAGCCAGCGCTGTTATCAGCCATCCAAAGCTTACCATCAATAGCCGCTATAGCATGTCCGACCGGGGAATACTGTGGCTGATCCCTTAGGTGCTTTCTCACAGCGAGCCGATTGAGTAGAAGCCTGAATCGAAAACATTAAAGTAAGTAAAAACAATTTTTCTCGCATCGAAAAAACACCCCTTAACTCATTGTTTTTTTAACGCGCCTGAATAACCCACTAACTTCCCCAGCACCGGAAGCGAGAAGACAACAGAAAATAGGTATTGTCCATCTTCTATCTTTTTGTAAGCTTTAGAGGAAGGGAAGAGAAAAAGAGGCAGTGGTATCCCCAAGAACTTAACCTTTCGTTGCACCCAATACCATCCACCCTCGTAAACATCCACACCAAGCTCAAGCGATAACTTTCCTGTAGTTTCACTCCAGTACCCTTCTGGTTGCTTCCCATGGGGTTTAAAGATGGAGGTCATCTCATGATCATTATTAAATAACCTACTCCAGACCAACGAATCTATTGAGTGAGAAATAGTGACCTTTAACTCATGCTCGCCATCAGTTAAAGGCAGGCCCAATTTAGGAGCTAACTTTTTCCCGATAAATTTCGCCAGGCCGTCGCCGTACTGAATATCAACCTTCCCCATTAATACCCCACCATTACGATGAAGATCCTGAAGAAGCGGGTCCAGCGCATTAAACTCTTCACCGAACCAATTTTCTACTACTCTGCTCATATCTCGTCCAAGGGGTAGTGCTTTAAGTAGCTCAGATTCTTTTCTATCTGTTTTGCACCTTAACTGTATGGTAAAGGCCTGACGGAACGCAGTGTACCCAGTCCCAGTGAGCCTGAGAGCGGCTTCAACAGCTTGTTAGTCTGAGTCTTAAAACCCAACTTTCACGAATGGATTTCCAAAACTACGTTCCTTCTTTATCACTTTACCTCGATACTTTAATCGAATCTCTTGTGGTGCTTTTCTACCCACGAACTCCCAACGCTGACTAATGTTTCGCGATTCAAAATTACGAGTAAAATACTGTTGAGTGCCTGCTAATACCCAACTATGGATTTGATATACCTCTTTGATTAGCCCACCATAAGTAGCGTAAGCAAAATTAATTGACTCATCTCTTGGGATATTTTTCCACACTCCACTAGTAGCCTCAAATAATTCGATTTCCGACATGCCAGATTTATATGTAGCATTTAGCAGGAACGCCAAACCTTGATGTTCAGTATCAATTTCTATTAATTCACCAGACTGCAAGTTGTGAATCTCTTCAATGGTAGCCCTTCCCATTTCAGAACCACTACCTCTAACCTTATTTGTCAACTCCCCAATACCGAGCAAGTCAATGCATGTGGCTTCAATTAACCTTGCAGATTGATCCGTTTTAATTCCATGCCGAAGTATATCTATACCTAAACGGTCTTTGGATAAAAGCTTTTGAATAGCCTCTTGCTTTGAGGAATCACCTTGCTCTTTAAGGTGTTTTAAGCAGCGATCTTTAACGCCTTTACCAATGTAAAATGGAATTCTTTTGTCTTCTTTAATTTCACACAATGCGTAGACATAGTGATCAATAGCTTCTAAGGATTTTCTAAACTCACTAAAATCTCGCATATTTCCTCATGACGGCTAAAGCCTTGCACAACGGCGGAGCAGTTTGGCGTAGTTTTTGGGCGTTTCCTTTCTAAAACATCAGCCATTACGGGGTCCGTTGGCACTACCAAGGGCATGAGGTCAGGCTCATTTAACCATAAACAAACTTCTTTCAAGCCTCTTTATTTCCTGCGCCTACCGCCCGCCCACAACTTCTTTCCGTACTCGACTTAACGTATTTGTAGTGGTCAACTTTTTTTGGCCAACACTTCGCTCAACGCGTGTTTATCTTCTAGCGCAGATCGCAGCTTATCGAGGTTCAGCGCATCATTGCGCTCTACGTTGAACTCTTTATCCCCCAGCACCGACACAACGCTTCCTTGCTGTAAAAACGTTTTATATCCTCGTCGACTCCCAATCCGACATAATCAGCATCCCCCTTATACCGATGGCGATGCCCTAACATTGCGTAAGTCTTATGACGCGCCAACCACTTCGCAGCCTTACCTTTTCCCACGTACACAGGATAGCTGGACCACGGGTAATCACTTAAGGCCTGAATAGTGGGTCTTTTAACTTCTATGGGGTTTCAATGAATGTATCGACTAAGCTGCAGTAAATTGGCATCTTCGTCCACCAACACTGATTTATAACGGCCTCGAAACAACGCGCCGCCTTTTTTTATGCCTACGACTATATCGCGGAGTATAGAGCCCATTCACATGCTTCATTACCCGGCTCAGATTAGCTTTAGGCGTCTCAATCAATAAATGATAGTGATTAATCATTGGGCAATAAGCGTGAAAGCCCCCCTGATGGACTTCTCTAGCCTCGGAAGGATCTCAAGGAACCTTTCGAAATCAGTAGCATCACGGAAGATAACTTGTCTGTCACCGCCGCGATTCATGACATGATGAAACGCGCCTTCATATTCTATTCATTGGGGTCTCGGCATGGGCATTATGATACGGGGATTTTAGTTTACTGTATGRTGAGACTGCCCCCTTATGCCTTATCCCCACGTCCCGTCCGCTTGGCAAGTTAATCCGCCTATCACTGCGCCTGTTGGATAAAGATATCCATTATACAAACAATCAGCGCTCACTGTGACGCTTGCAAAGGACAAGCATATAATAACAGCAATTTTATTCATAACTAAACTCTCCTATATTGATAGAATAGAGACTATCATATTTGCTTTGATGGACAGTGTCTCTCCATTTCCAGCCAATATTCCTAGCTCATTTTCGGCATACCCTCTATCTAGCCAAAGACTGTATCGATTAGAGTCGGTAGTATTACAACTTTGCTCTTTTCGCACTGGATGGATATCCATTAACACTCTTTTTGGCACATTATTCGCGTCAGCCCATTCGTAAGCAACCAGGGCGTTTCCCAAAATCTTAGAATTCAAACAAACCTTCGCAACCGGCCCCTTAACGTACGGGTCATCAACAACCAAATGAACATCAAGATTTATAGAAATTGGAGCGAATGGCCCACTGCCATTATTTGCCAGCTCCCGCACCTTACTACCAAAATCAGATTCCGCATCCAACGCCTTAATCTTTGAAATAAAATCAACAACCTGATTAGCCGGCAACTCATCAAAATCCAAACCATTCACAGTCTGGATATTTTTCCCCAATGTAAGAAATCTAGCTCCATCAGGATAATTGATCGAGATATAGATGCCTTTTTCATTTTCTTGAGTCGTAACACCGCCGGCGACACCAATAACAAAAGAAATCACAACCAACGATATTATTCCAATATGCCCTTTAATATAATTTACCATTTTTTCGACCTAATCATTCATCAAAGTATTAATTTCACCCGTAACAGTACTTCTTCGTCAACCGAATGTGAGCACACCTGACACAGCGAACTACCAGACCAAACATACCCGCACCATCGCCGATTAACGTATAGCTATAATATCAAACGATTCCACATAGCCTATGACTTATTCCAACATGTRWYMRMMARMMMRYYWWTYAANNMCAYAAMWMAMTSWMYWSGCTTNNTCAYCNTYYSTSCKCRTRMMTANATWMKYWYAWTWTCCRYWCWCNRAMTWAAAACAANAAWCTNTCKSAMMWWAAAYWMTWACMRSAYTNMMATTMAAWARCNYAWRYARTCCMWMNTAAANAYKWAACANNMYTCAMCNAGMRATWWWWTMWMACCRAAANANNWMYAYAYWAMAMCNSAAYSWAWWYAKWARSAWTNCTSYMATKANCNMAWCSANMTMAAAAYANWWTMCANWRWMAWTNARYWTANAAYATCNAAWWAMWAAAACACNCWWTANYWWATSAAAAANACCCTCCCCCNAAAAMCTAAACCTCAAACTCAACCCGAGCCTGAGAAATCACTACCGTGCCGCTCTGATTTTCAGCCTGCACAATCGCCACTCCAGGTTCTACCACCCAGATTTTACTAATCACATCGTCTTCAAATTCAACGCGGTCTGCAAAGCGTCCACTAAACGATTTCATGCGCTCGGGCTCGCCACCACATACACTCGCCAATGCTGCTCGCCCGACAAATCCAAAGGTACACAAGCCATGGGCAAAGGGTTTGTCGTAGCCGGCTTTCTGTGCAAAGGCAGGGTCTATGTGTAATGCCACTCGGTCTCCGCTGAGGCGATACAGTGCGCCTTGGTCTGAGCGTATGGAATAGGTGATTTCATGGTCGGGTGCTTTGCTGGGGGGGAGGTTGAGTTTGCTTGTGGACGGCCCTCTTTCGCCGCCAAAGCCTCCGCCACCGATCATAAAGAGTGTTGAGTGTGTGGAGAACAGTAAGCCATTTTTGTCGGAGCAGTCTGCGGTCACGCCTATGACGGCGGCCTTGCCTTCGCCTTTGTCCCAGACTTCTGAGATACGCCCTTCTAAGATGAATTCACCTGAGGAAGGGATGGCTCGATGCAGGGTAATGCCTTGTTCACCGTGTAGCATGCGGGCGATGGGCAGCTTTACGTATTTGTTAATACTGCCCATGGCTTTCATGCCTGCGATGACCCCGTAGGTGGGTAATACTTTCGGGCCACGACCTTCGTAAACAAAATCAAGGTCGTCTTTGGGGTGGCAGCCTACGCCCAGCGCATAAAGCATGACATCTCTATCGGTCCAAGACACGGTGGTGGGTTCGAACGTTTGTCCTACGAGTTCCGGTGTAAGTTTTCCAGTCATGGTTTACCTTCCAATTATGATTGAGCGTTTAAGTTCGACTTAGTGTCTGCCTTTAACTTACCGCGTTAAATTTTGATTTTAGATTTTAGGTTTTAGATTTTAGATTTATTTTTTCTTCAAAAGATCCCAACCATTGCTGTCGAGTTTAACCAAGGGCTCTCTCGGCAACCCGAGTCCACGTTCGCTAATCACATTTTTTTGTATCTGCGCTGTACCGCCACCGATGATGCCCATAAAGGTGCTCATGTATTGACGCATCCAATCTTTATGGCGTTGATAGGCGCTGTTGTCATACAGGGTGCCGAACTCACCCAGCACATCCAGCGCTAAGGAGTGAATGTCATAGGAGAGGTAAGTCGCTGACAATTTAACGGTGAGGCCTTCTACGCCTGTGGATTCTTGATTGATGCTATTGGAGAGTAAGCGCAGGCCATGGTATTTGTTGGCCAACGAGCGGCCTTGTAGTTTGAGAAGGCGATCGCGATAGACAGGTAAATCGATGGCTCGTACGCCTGAAATAGTTTCCTCTTCCATTAACTCCGCAAGGCCTCGAATGCCTGACGCAGACGCCCCTGGGTTTGCAATCATGCCGCGCTCGTATTTAAGCGTTACGTTGGCAACGTGCCAGCCCTCGCCTCGTTTGCCTACTATATTGCTGACTGGGATTTTTACATCGGATAAAAACAATTCATTAAAAAACGCTTCACCGGTCATGGTCATTAGCGGGCGCACTTCAATCCCCGGTTCATCCATGGGCATTAATAAATAACTAATGCCGCGATGCTTGGGCGCGTCGGGTTCGGTGCGCACGAGGATAAAACACATATCGGAGTATTGTGCGGAGCTGGTCCAGACCTTTTGGCCATTAACAATAAAGTGTTCGCCTTCGACCACGGCCTTGGTTTTTAGGCTGGCTAGATCACTGCCCGATCCAGGCTCTGAGTAGCCTTGGCACCATACGATGTCGCCAAAGATAGTGGCGCGTATGTATTTCTCGCGCTGCGCTTCAGTGCCCACTTCAAGCAAGGTTGGCACTAGCATTGAAATGCCTTGGTTTTGTATGCCTCCGCGCGTGCCGGAGCGTACGAATTCTTCGGAGATTATTAGACTTTGTACAATATCTGGCGCGGCACCAAAGCCTCCGTATTGTTTAGGAATGGTTCGCGCAGCGTAGCCGTGTTCGATTAGCGTGGCTTGCCAATCCAAGACTTCTTGGGTGGGGCGATGCTCCCCTAAGCGCATGGCGCTGCGTTGGGTCTTTTTGCCGATGGTATTGCAAAACTCACGTACCTCAGCCCGAAATTCGTCATACTCAGAACCAAATTTCAACTCCATTATTTTTCTCCTTTAAACGGCTGAGCTTTTTGTAGAATGACTTGCTGTAGAAGCACTAGTAGCGGCAGGATTAGTAACGGAAGAAATCCCCCCCGTGGCCCACCCTTGGGAAACCGCCGCGTAATGCCGACTSACTTCCGGGCCACCAAGTAGCTGTCGATTGACTTCGATTCGCTTGAACCAAAAATGTAAGCCCAGCAAATCCGTAAAGCCCATGCCGCCGTGCATTTCTGTGGTGGCACGATTAACGTGCTTGGCTACTTCCGCCATATGGGCTTTGGCATGGCAGGCGATTAGGGTGGCCTCTTCAGGCACTTCGTCAAAGGCGTAAGCTGCGTACCAAATCAACGACCGACAAGGCTCGATGTCGGTGACCATCTCAGCGAGAATATGTTTAATGGATTGAAACGAACCAATCGGGCGATCAAATTGCTCCCGCGTACGCGAGTACTCAAGCGCCTGTTCAAACATGGCATCCACGGCCCCTAAGGTATCGGCGGCGATGTGAATGCGCGCTGCGTTTAGCACCGTCTCAATGGCTTGCTCTGAGCTGCCTACGCCACCGAGCACTTCACAAGGCGCATCATTTAGATGCACCACTGAAAAGTCTCTGGTTTTATCCACCGTGGTCAATACTTCCACTTCCACGCCCGGTGCATTGCGTTCCACGACGATTAACGTACCCGGACTTGCGAGCACTAATTTATCAGCGGTTTCCCCACCGATTACAAACGTAGCGTCGCCACTAACTCTGTCGGATTTAATGGTTAAGCAGGCATTTTCTCGATTAGCGACGACATCGGTTAATGCGATGCCGTAGGTCACATCCCCGGAGGCTATTTCCGGCAGCATACGCCCTGCTTGTGCGGGCGTACCGGCGTGCTGAATCGCCAAGGGCGCGAGTATGGCATGGCCCAAATACGAGACGGGGACGATGCGTCGGCCCAAGAGTTCTGACACCACCTCCGCGTGCAGCATGCTTAAGCCAGCGCCGCCGTATTCTTCTGGGATTATAATCCCCAGTGTGCCCTGATCGATTAGGCCCTGCCAAATATCAGGATTGTGGTGAATGCTTTGTTGAGCGGAAATCCTAATGTCTTCTAGAGTTAAGTTAGCGTCCAAATATTTGTTAAGCATGTCGCCCAACATTTTTTGCTCTTCAGATAATCCAAATCTCATTTCAATGCCGACCTCATTTTATTATTATGGAGTGTAGTGCTGACATAAATTCAGAGGGTCACGGGATCAATGAAAAGCATTTCCCTGATTGACGAATCACGATTCGCTAACCATGGAAATGCTTTTCGAATGCTTCCCGACTACGCTTCGAGTACACGATTAACTGATTTCAAGGCCTTTCATCTCGCCGTTGCTACGCCATTGTTCAAGCAACATAAAGAATATAATCGGGCCTGCACCGTACATGTCCGAAAAGAAGCCGTCTTTATTGTCTTCTTTGCCTTCACTGTTGTAATACCCTGGGGTACATTCGGCGTAAAATTTCGCGCCAATTTTAGACAGCTTGCGTATTTCATCCACGTAGCTTTGCTCTGCGTCTAAGGAGGCTTCGACGGTATCTTTGCCGCGTTTACGCAATTCATCGAGGATATAAGCGATGTGTTTGGCCTGTTCATTGAGGGCGTGCGGGACGTTGGCAGTAACCGCTGTTTGGGTAAAGCCCATAAAGAAACAGTTAGGAAAGCCATTACTTTGCAAACCATGAAAACTACGCAAGCCATCGCCCCAGTATTCACTGAGTTTCTTACCGCCTCGCCCGATAATGTCGTACCCGGATCGTCGTGTGTAAGCCGTGCCCACTTCAAAACCGGTGGCAAATATCAAGCAATCCAACTCATACTCTTTGCCATTAGCGATGACGCCCTTTTCAGTCAGTCGTTCAACGCCTTTGCCGTGGGTGTCTATTAACGAGACACCTGGACGGTTGTAAGTCTGCAAGTATTCATCATGAAAACACGGACGTTTACAAAATTGGCGGTACCAAGGTTTTAATGCATCGGCTACGTTCGGGTCGTCCACGAGCGCTTCGGCGCGCGCGCGTACTTGATTCATTTTACGATAATCAGACAGTTCCATTAATTCGCCGCGCTCAGCTTTGGTTAAACGGCGTCCTAATTTCTTACTGGCCGTTTTCGCCGCCGTACCGGTTAACGAACGCATGATGTCGGTCCAACCATCATTCACTAAATCTTCCTCTTGATCACCACCACTGACTAGAATATTAAAATTGTCCATTCTATTTTGGTGCCAACCGGGTTCTAGACTTTCAGCCCACTTGGGATCAGTCTCTGCATTATTACGCACATCCACTGAGGACGGAGTCCGCTGAAAGACAAATAATTCTTTCGCCCACTCGCCTAAATGCGGAATACACTGAATACCGGTGGCACCCGTGCCAATAATCCCCACCCGTTTGTCTTTTAAGTTTTCTAGACCGCCACTGGAGTCACCCCCGGTGTACTCGTAATCCCATCGRCTGGTGTGAAAGGTGTAGCCTTTAAAMTCATTRATGCCRGGTATKCCMGGYAACTTGGGRCGATTMAGCGGACCATTGGCCATGGCCACGTATTTGGCTTTCATTCGATCGCCACGATCAGTGGTAATAA
>NVVB01000067.1 GCA_002402085.1 Gammaproteobacteria bacterium | reverse complement strand
AAACTCTCCCTTTCCATAGTCTCCAATATTAACGCCTGTCAATACAATCTCTTTAATATTTTGTTCGGATATTTCTTTGGCATTTTTTAAAACATTACTCAATGTATCACTTCTACAAATACCTCGGGCCAATGGTATAGTACAATAGGTACATTTATAATCGCATCCATCCTGCACTTTTAAGAATGCACGTGTTCGGTCTCCAATTGAATAACTTCCTACATAAAAATCGGCCTCTTCAATTTCACTGCCATCATCACTGCTAGATAATCCAGCATTACCGCCGCCACTATCGCCGCCACTATCGCCTCCACAAGCACCCAATGTAACGGCTAATAAAGCAACCATCAAAAACTTAAATCCCTTATACTTCATACTTACTCCTTGATTCACTCGTTCGTCGATATTATCGATCACAGAGCACTTTCAACATCCTCAATACCCAAACCCCACGCACACGAACAACAAGACTCGAAATACCCAAGTAAAATTTGCGCAAAATTAAAATTAATTTCGGAAATAAATATTCCAGGAAAAAGGATTACATAAAATTAAACACACCCAGAAAAAATAATAGCCTTTGTTCACGAATATAGTTTCCCCAAAGGTACCTAGCGAATAAAGGCTAGAAGCCCTGCATCGCATTTAGTAGCCGACAACTCAAAAGAAAAATTGACCGCCAGTACATTTCTCAAAATACGGCCGTGGATGCCCCTATCTATACAATGACTATCTAGATTAAGAAAAGATATGAATAAGAGGAACTGCCAGCAAGACTACTGAAGAAATCTATGGGAGAGGGTAACGACAAGCTTGATATCGAAGCAATTATTTTCGTTACCAACCAACATTGAAGCCATTAATTTTATTTTTCGGCCGGCTTTAAACCAATCAAACCACATTCCCTACGGTTTGATTGGCCTACAAAATAAAACAGCTTAGATCAAGAACCTAATTTAAAAATCTATCTAAGCTAATATCAAACTCAATCGATACAACGTCTTCTTCAGGAATTTCAATTTGCGCACTGCCGGAGAAATCGAACGGGCCTTGATCAACAACAGTGAGTAAGCCTTCGTTATCCGATGCCACTAGCTGAGGAAAGGTAAGATCCGCCTCAAAAAAGTCATCAAAATCTCCAGGCCCATTAACAGAACCACTGATTAACCCTTCGAGGAAATCACCTTCCGAAAATTCGATGGATAAAACTTCTTGTTCGAAGTTAAAGATCTCACCTTCATCGCTCACTTCATTTAGCCTATCACTCCGCCCAAAAGCCAAACACGCAGTGTCTCTCTCTTCACCATCGATTGAAACCGTACCAATGGAGTCCGTATACGTATCCGAGAGCTTAATGAATGTCGCAAAAGCACCAAAGCTTAGCTCACCTTCACCTAGTTCGCCGCCATTCGTTACAACAATGATCGTCGTTGGCGAAACAAAGACGCCGTTAACGTCACTCTCATCAAAATCTAGAATTGAGTTTTCATCCGCATCGTTCAGTTCTATATCCGCAGTAAAACCATCTGACCCACGCCTTGGGAAAAATCTGCTGCCAGAACCTGATTCCTCAACACCCGCTGCACAAGCCATTARGCTAACCGAATCACCATCATCGGACTCACGCATAGATAATATAGTGGTGACTATGTTTACGTCAGTTTCTGTTTCATCAAAATCGGACTCTGGAACCCCGGTAGACTCGCTAGTCGAAACTAAAACCCAAACGCCATCCAATGAATCTCCCGTGGCAGAAAAATCACTGTTTACATAAGAAGAAACTATTTCTTGATATGTTAACGGCTCCGGAAGAGGCGGTTGCCCGCCGCTACTACTGTCATCACCGCCACAAGCGCCCAGCAAGCCTGCGAGCGAAACAACCGCTATACCACCATAAGTCCGATTAGTCATACTTCTGTCCTTRATTAAAAAAAAACGCATTATCCATCTAACCTACATGACTTACAAGCAAGTGATGAAGCTATCATTATGAAAATAATTTATTTCCAGTGTAAAAACATCTGGTGAAGCAGTGTACAACGACGTTGTGCATCGTTTATTTTTTATTCAAAAAAAATAGTAAATATTTCACAAACAAACCCCTTGATATACTGATCGACCAACGAGTCTCCTTACCACAGCTTTACGCCTACAAACTCCTTAAAGCCCAACATTTCAAGCGAAAAAATAAACGCATTAATTTATTATCTATACACACGTCTAAAAATTTCAACCACTGGAAGCAGGAAGGACCAAACAAATTTAATTCAATAGTTATTGCCCTAAATATTTGTGAGAGATTGTCCATACTCACCCTTATAGAACCGATAAATTTTCTCGGCGCGCATCACGAGTCGACGCTATTTTGAAAATAATCAAACGACCTATTCCAGTCACTTTCCTTTTGCAATCTAACATTACAGTCGAGCCTACCGATTCTTATTTCAACGAACTCGCTGACACTCAGACTCCATCATCAATACAGCGTCGCTTGCAAACGATGCGCTATAGTCTGTTCAAGCTCACCAATTTTTCCCTTCGATTGCCCCGGATGCATTTGATCCATCAATATCTTAACCAAGCTAGGCATAATGCTTCGATCTACCAATGCTTCCTGCTCCCACAAATTCGCGCGAACGATGGCTTTTGCACAACGGAAATAAACTTCGCGCACCGAAATAACGATGACAGAGCAAGGTCATTTATTTTTGCATTCAAAAAGATTGCGCAAATCAGCGCCGATAGTGATTTATGAAGTAATATAAATTTATCGATCCCCACAACAGTGCGCATCATCTTCATTGCGCGCCTCACGCATCCAGGCCAATACCTTCGATTACCAATCTGTCAATAATAGCCATTCAAAGCCTAACGTCGAGCGCGTAAACTGAGAATACTGATATGAAAATAAATGACCACAAATGAATCTGAAATAAATTGAAATCGCAGCCTTGAAAGTGACTTACACTTTAAAGGCTAACTAAAGGGCCCTTCGATACATCAAAGAGGCACACTCAAATTATAAAAATAAACCCGATAGCTGACATGCCATCAACATGACATTACAGGCTGGACCCATCGCAGTATTAATTTATTAACGGCTAGAAGATTTAACTAGCCATACCCACTGCTTTACAGGAGAGGAACGTCATGAGTAGATTAAAAAAYAAGGTGGTCTACATYACCGGTGCCGGAACAGGCATCGGCCGAGAGGCMGCCAAATTATTTTCCCAGGAAGGCGCGCAGGTAATTATTGCCGATTTTAATCGCGATCTAGGCAACGAAACCGAAGCCTTAGTCGAAAGCGGCGGTGGCGAAGCTTTCTTTGTGGAAACCAACGTCACCGAAGAAGACAGCGTGAAATCCTCAGTTGACGCCGCCATCGAGCGTTACGGGAAGATTGACCTGCTTTACAACTGCGCAGGTGGTTCCGTGCCCGAAGACGGCCCTATCACTAAAATTGACCCCTGGGTTATCGACCATACGCTCGCCCTAGATATAAAAGGCACGCTCTTTCCAAGCCGCCATGTCATCCCTGAGATCATTAAAGCAGGCGGTGGCGCAGTGGTGAACATGTCGTCAACCGCAGCACTTCGTGGCAACGCCATGCACGTCTATTCGGCCGCCAAGGGTGCCATCGTTGCACTGACACAATCACTTGCTGCGAGCTATTGCAAAGACCTAATTAGGGTCAATGCTATTTGTCCTGGCATAATCCTCACCGATCGTGTGAAAGTACGCTTTGGGGAATTGCCCGATCCAGGAGAAAGCTCAGAATCATTAGCCGCACGTACGGCCAAGCGTTATCCATTCGGTGTAGGTCAGCCGAAAGAGATTGCGCAAGTGGCTTTATTTTTATTAAGCAATGAATCGCGCATGGTCAATGGTACATTAGTCGTAGCCGATGGCGGCATGGCTTCRTTTTAAATTTTAAATCAACGATTAGCCCAATTGCCCGGCATACGTCGGGCAAAAGACAATACAACCCATCCCAACCGGCAACCTAAACCCTATCAAGATAGATTAATTCAGCCACAGTCATTTTTAACTATCGCTCTTGTAACTACTACCCTATTTACTATGGCTTAACTTTCTTCGCAAACCACTCAATGAGTAATTTATTTAACTGCTCCGGCTTTTCTGCCTGAGTCCAGTGTCCGCAATCTTCAATATTATGCATTTCTAAATCACTGCACATAGACGGCATGGCTGCGGCCATGGCCGGTGGCAACGCCGCGTCGAGTTGGGCCGTGACCATTAAGCACGGCAAGGTTAATTTTTCGCGACCGACCGATTCAAACTCTTTACTGTTTCGGTCAATATTTCGGTACCAATTAATCGGCCCTCGAAAGCCATTATCACGAAAGCCCGCCACGTAGAAATCAGTTTCTGCTTGCGTTAAGAACCCTAAGCCAGGATCACTGACTTCCTTTATATTGATAAAAGGATTGGCTTTTCCGCCGCCGGTGAGCATTGGCTTTACTGTTTTTTCTTTGACTGCCTTCGACTTGTTAAAAGAGCCAGGCCTACGCATCATCACATTAAATAGTTTTTCGACATAAGGGTCCATGACCTGCTCGGGTATATCACGTTGTTGAAACCAAAGCATGTAAAGGTCTTCTTCCTTTTTAAACAACCGCCTGAGAATATCCAAACCAATGGCTGGCGTATAGGGCATATTAACCCCGACTACGGCTTGAGTTCGCTCAGGATAAATCACCGGCATCGCCCAGGTCACAACACCTCCCCAGTCATGCCCTACAAACGTCGCTTTTTCAATATTAAAATAATCCAGCAACCGCACCAAGTCCGCAGTTAAATACTCCAAGCTATAGTCTTCGACGTTTTCCGGCGCATCCGAATCGCCATAACCCCGCTGATCAGGAATAATCACCGTATAGCCTGCGGCGATTAAATTCTCGGCCTGATGCCGCCACGAAAAAGCCAATTCAGGAAACCCATGGGCCAGCACAATGGTCGGCCCACTGCCTGCCACCAAGACGCTGAGCGAAATCGCTGGTAATGGATTACCCAATGCACTGGTAATTTCGGGCAAACAGATACGTTCAAGATTAGTAAAATCCACCATGATAAATTCCTTTTATTAAGGTTAATACTTTGCTGCCCCTTAACGCATTGGTAAGTTCATGCGCCGATTCAATTCACGCACATAACGGCCGATCAGGCAGATCGCATCGATCATTACAGGCTGGCAACCTGTTCCCAGTAAAAACAATCCAGCGCATAGTTTTATTGTTAAGCGAACTGAATTTCCTATTACTCGCTATATTTCTTCTAGAAGCGTCAACGTGACTCTAAATCATACACCTTTTGCCAACAATAACGAGAGACTGCATTCCCGCGCCAGATAGGAATGCTTTTGCGGAGTAGCTTGTAATACCCCTCAGCTAGAACTAGATACGCTATTAGTACCTCAGTAATCGTTAGTCGCCATTAATCAACAACCGAACGACTCATGACTTTCGCTCCCCTTAGGCCTTCCTTCCAATATGACCCAGGGGGTAAAGGTGCGTAAGCACAGTAAATTATTAAGCACATTTTTTGTAACTCTTAGATTCCATTTTTACCACCTCACTTCCTTAGGTAGCCAAACGTTACCAAACGTATCAATCGACCCATTGCATTTACTTTACTCGCATGGGCCATTACTGTTTTTACTCAAAATAATTTAGATGACCAATGGTCAACCCTATTAATTGGCATTATTACCATGCAATACAAGCCACACGATAAATAAGCGTCGCTAGATACCCTCGACATCCTCGTTTGTATTCGGTTATAGTTTATGTCTGATTTATAATTTCTCGAAGTGTGATCCAGCTAGCGGTTAAATTTCTGGCTGAAACTCATGGTGCGAGTTATCGTGATGTACTGTAGTTAATTATAAAAATAATTTATTAGTTACCTTTCGTCACCCGCCCTTACCCCAAGCCATAAGGAAATAACAAAACTACAATGGACTTTATTCATAAACGCGACCTACCTGGAATCACAAGCCGCTATCTCACCCATTGGGGTAACAGGCCCCTTAAAGGCCTTTATCTTATTGAGAGCACCTTAACCAAGCCATTAGGTACGACCACGTACTCATCAGTATTTTTAAATCCTGGCGTGTTTGATCCTGTGCGCGGGGAGTACGGGGAAGATTTAATTGCTCACTTACTTAACAATATGGGTACGGGCATCGTCTACGAAGCTCACTTTCAACACAACGGGGTCTGTGGCTTATTGGATATGGATACGGTCATTGATGATCTAAAATATATTTGCCTAAATCAACAACCCGGCGGCATTATGATCGGCCTAAGCGCCGGCGCAGTAATCGTC
Organism: Gammaproteobacteria bacterium; assembly: GCA_002402085.1. Classification (GTDB taxonomy): domain Bacteria; phylum Pseudomonadota; class Gammaproteobacteria; order Pseudomonadales; family UBA3067. Next base: position 20,371 of record NVVB01000067.1, on the reverse strand, counting down.
ACCGCCGCATTACTGTTGGCCTCTCAAGAGCAAAAAAACCTACCGCTTGCAGGGGTCTTTCTAATCGGCCCGTATGTCTCAGGCTATGACACTATTTTCGTTAAAATTATTTTGAGAGTTTTCAAAAACGAAAAGAAACTTGCCAAAATAACTCGCCATGCTGGGCATGACCAAGTGCCTAGAAACGTTTTCACCGCATTGGACTGGATTGACGGCTCCTACCTCCACAATGCACTCCAGCAGGCCACCCCCAAAAACCCCAACCAAAACATACGCGTCCCAGTGGAGTTTAACTACTTCCGCTACGATGGACTCTCGCGCAAAGGCCGAGCAAAACTTCAGGCTTTATTTAATAGCCCTGCGCCTGGCAAGCCCTTCGCGGGAATTCATCGCGGGTTGTTCCAAGTGCCTGAAACCAATCAGGTGGTGGGTGATTTTGTAAAACGCCATTCCATCGCCATTGAACAGCCGGCCAATAGCGACGTCGCGCCATCGGTTCGCGTAAGCCAATCAATCGCATAAAGCGCTCAGGATGTATTTTTATAATCTGAAGTTACTGTCGCACATTGATAACATCAATCATTGTTGGCTGAAACAATTCAATCCTCTTTAGTCATTTTCGCCACACACAAAGACATTTGGCACGCCGTCTTCATCGACACTGACATTAAAGTCGATCGGACGGCAGCATACCTGACAGTCTTCTATATACTCCTGATCAGGTACGGAACAGTCAATTAACACGCTTATATTTTCCCCGCAGTAGGGACACGCTATTTTTTGAGATGATAGTGCTTGCATAAGGTTATTGTTAATCCTAATCATGAGTGAACATTGTTTTCAGCTATTTCTTTAATACGGCTTCGCGGCGCTTCTAACACGCGTCAATTTTGATTTTATCCCCAGCATTCGCCAATAACATTTTTCGCACATCCTCAGCATTCAAGCCAAACCATTGCTTTACTTGCTCAGGATTAATCAATACTGGCATGCGTTTGTGTATTTCCCCGCACGCTTGGTTAGGCTTCGTAGTGAGAGTCACAAGCTGGGATTGCGTGCCCACATTAAAGTAGACCCCCGCCATTAGAAACGGAAGGCCATCGGCATGACTGAAATAGTATTTCTGCTTGCGCGCTCCTCCCTCATCACGCCATTCATACCAGCCATTGCAGGGAATTAGACAACGCTGCTGTACAAATGCGGCTTTGAACGTTTTCTTGCTGTGCACCGTCTCGCTTTGGGCATTGATAATCAACTTCTTCGACCAACTGGGCTGGATGCCCCAGGTACTATTGCGCTGTTGCAGCTGGTCATTGCCCCATACTAGAGTGGCGACCTCCTGACTCGGGCATAACTCTGCATTGGAGTTTATTTGAAATGGTAATTGAAAGTAGTCCCACAACCATCGAACTGCCGGGTCGTCAGTGATGTTCATTCGTCCGCACATGGTTTGGTTTCCTCTGGCTTTCAATTGTTTTCAGCTCTAATCGGGCTCAGCCGTTGATCTTATTGGCTACAGAATAATAACAAGGTTTCGGGTAAACTGGCCTGTATTCATAATGCCAATTTTTACGCAGTCTAAAGGTTTCACTATGCGTCCTATGCGTACATCCAAAAAAATACTGTCCTTAGCGGCTATATTAATTTTAGCGCTCAGCTTATCGGCGTCATTCCTCGACAGCTTTGGTGGCAGCGCTACCGGGGATCGACTGGCAAAGATTCAACAAGCCCCTAATTATAATGGCTCTAAATTCATCAATACCTTGGCCACCCCCATCGCCAACAGCTATAACTTCCCAAAACTAGCCTGGGCTTATGCGTTCGGCGGCGAGCAGCGCGAACCCGATCAAACCGTCACCACCGTAGAGACCGACCCGAATTGGTATAAGCCATTATCAGGTGATGAGTTGTCGGTCACCTGGCTGGGTCATTCTACCTTAATCGTTGAAATTGATGGTCTGCGCTTTATTACAGACCCTATATTCAGCGATCGATGCTCCCCCATTGGCTTTCTCGGACCACGACGTTTTTTTCCTTTAACCATTGACCCTGAGCGCCTCCCGCCCATCGATGGCGTGATTATTTCACATGATCATTACGACCACCTGGATGAACAAAGCATACGACTGCTTGCCAAAACRGGCACCACCTTTTACGTGCCTTTGGGAATCGGCGCGCACCTCGAAGTGTGGGGCGTAAAACCCAACGCAATTGTTGAAATGGGGTGGTGGGAAGAACATGCTGTGTCTGAAAAGTTCACATTGGTTAACACCCCGGCACGCCACTTTTCAGGCCGCGCGATACTTGACCGCAATAAAACGCTTTGGTCGTCCTGGGTGCTCCAAGGTCCGCAACATAAGGTGTACTTCAGTGGTGATACGGGGCTATCGCCCCACTTCCAAGACATAGGCGATCGCTATGGACCCTTTGATATTGCCTTCCTAGAAGTCGGTGCATTCAACGAATTCTGGTCCAATGTCCACTTAGGCCCCGACAATGCCGTCAAAGCATTCAAGATGTTAGGCGCGCAACACTTATACCCGGTTCATTGGGCCACCTTTAATTTGGCATTACACAGCTGGGATGCGCCTGGGAAGCGTTTGCTTGAATTGAGCGAACAAGAACAAGTGTCTTTGCTGCTCCCTACTCCGGGGCAAATGATCACTCTTGAAGATGCACCACTCAATCTTSCATGGTGGGAYTTATAAAGGCAGTAGATTCAATACGTAGTTGATGATCAARCGYGTATCRGTCTTTGGATTAACGGTCTGAAGYTCCCCTTCAAAGTTAATCGGRCCGTTTTCTTCRATGAAATACTGTGCCGAAACATCGCCGTCATCAAAGTGAAGAAAGCCATTATTGCTAATCGCCACATCAAAATATAATTCATCTTCAATATAAATGGCTTCCAGGCCAAAGCCTCGGTAGCTGTTAGTGATATTCAACATACCAATATCAAAATAGCTGCCCTCAAGAGTCTCCAAGACCCCGCCCTGGGTATACTCTGCCGCCAGAGTGCCATCGTTGTAATCTAGGCAATTGATCAACGACACGACGTTATCCACCGACAGCGTGCCCACTGGGCGTCTCATCTCCGCACGAAATTTAACGGCTACGGTATTCATGGTGACTCGATTAGTCTCGCACACACCATTACGCGAGACCTTATCCCACTCACTCACTACCTCACCAAAATTCAACCTCGAATTAGACTCGATCGCTACTTGTACTGGGGCGGTATTACGGGACCGATAGATTAAATGATCCGCAGGAATAGTAAAGCCCGTGCCCGCCTGATTCAACGCGAAGGGAAACACCGGTAAGAAATCCGAATCCACCGCCGGCAGATTGATCTCTACAGCCTCCTCTACAACCGCCTCTTCAGGCACCGCCTCCACAGGCAAGCCAATGGCGGCGCAGATGCCCAAGTCATCTCTGGGCACTACTTCGTCATAGATGTATCGCGCTTGGGACTGAGTACATAAATTTACGTAAGCCGTAGGCGGTAACGCAGCCAAAGCCTCTTCGGTAAATAGCACCGCATCCGGGTGAACCATATCAAGGCTAAATAACTTATAGGAGGTGAACGTCCGAGTGACACTGCCCACGCCCTCCCCCACCCCATTACCATCCCCAGGACGGAAGTTTTTGACCACCTCCCCTTCACTGATCATCAACCATAATCCAGACAAGTCGACATTGAGTTCAGCCAACTGCAACTCATCGAAATGAGTATCAAAGTGGTCCGTAAACCGTTGTAAGGCCGGTGCCATGCCTCGATTCGGCACAATATTGGGGTTTTCGCTATGGCTATCTTCGGAAACAAGCTCCTGGACCGATGCGTTTCCCCCTGCGGCATTAGAGCCTTTATCACTGCTTGAATCAGAACAACCCATCAACACACAGACCACAACAGCGACCGCTAATCCGCCCCAACTGACCTTATTCATAGACCGCACCCCATCAACGTTATCTGCTAGATAACGGCGACAGAGTMAAAGCCTTTAGTTTTTNTACMTTRATRAGCCMRCCKKCTYYGAGTCRATYATTGCCCMMAWRCARSGRGSGCACTKGGCCAAAGCGAATAAGYCTTTGATTRCTATCSCCCGCCTAATTGTTCGTTARCGCTWGTKAGCAGYAAGCACTTGCTAGTATTAGAGATTGATTGATAATATTTGCCACCTATATGACTCAATCAATCAATCACCCCAGTCTAAACGCCATTAAATAGCCACTAGGTACCCTACCCGCCAATGCCCGATGCAAAGCTACTTATTATCTATCATTCACAAACTGGCAATACGGAGCAAATGGCCCACCAAGTACTCCGCGGCGCACAAGAAGTCGAAGAAGTGGAGATTCGCTTTAAGCGCGCCCTAGAGGCCGACCTTGACGACCTGCTGTGGAGTGACGGCATCATAATAGGCAGCCCTGAGAATTTTGGTTACATGTCAGGTGCCGTTAAAGATTTTCTCGACCGAACCTATTACCCCGCGCAGAATAAATTCTTTAATAAACCGTATGGGATTTTCATTAGCTGTGAGAACGATGGCTCGGGCGCGGTCTATAACATTCAACGCATTGCCAAGGGCTACCCATTAAAGCAAGTAATCGACCCGGTTATTTGCAAAGGCGAAGTCACCCAAGAGTATTTAGACAAATGCCACGAACTTGGCATGACCCTCGCGGCCGGTTTATCGATGTCTATTTACTAATTAAAAGCACCGCTTACCTCGTTCTTAGCATAATTTTACATTCGGAATCTTATGCCACTTGGCCACTTGGCCACTTATAACCCGTCAAACGCTTTATATTAAATACTGCAACAACCATAATCATTCTCTTTAATGTATTGGTGTATCAAAGAGCGGCGCTATTTCAATCCCGCTTTAAGTTATCAACACGATCCAAAACCAGATGCATCCACAGTCATCATAAAAATAATAAATCCTCCGGGCCACTTTGCTTTCGCGTTTTATTCGACCCGGAACACCTTGGAGAGCCACCATGTCTGCTATCAAAGAATTACGTCGCAACCCTCACGCGCGTAGCGCATTACTCGCCCCCGTACGCCAAATAGGCCTCAAAAATTTAGCCCGCACACTGAGCAAAACACTGCTACGCAGTCGATTAAAACGACCCGAATTAGGACGACAGTTTTTACTTTCCTACTGGGAAACCTTAGGGGATCAAGAAGCCATCATTGTCGACAATGAGACCTTAAGCTTTGCAGAGTACCGCGATCGCGTATTACGWCTCGCCGACAGCCTACATACTCTAGGGTTAAAACCAGGAGATGGCTTTGCCGAACTTTTGAATAACGGCACCACCTGGTTCGAAGCCATGGGCGCAGGCACGCTGACTGGCATTCATATGCCAATGTTGAACTGGCATTTAAAACCCGACGAATTAGTCCACTGCATTAATATCTCTAAAGCCAGAGTACTGTTGTTTGATCTCGACTATTTGCAAGCCATTCAACAAATCAAAGATCAACTCCCCGGGGTGGAACATTTTATTATTGTCGGTGCTGAGCAAACGCCTGAGGGCATGCTTGACTACGAAGAATTATTACAACAAGCCTCGCCCACATTGCCTGCCGGAAAACTTGACATGGCCCCCAAACCCTTCAGCGGTGGCACTACGGGCACGCCTAAATTCATGAACATTGACCGAGACAAACTCGGCAGTGAAGACAGCGAAGATCGACGCGGGGCCAGTAAAGAAGATATCGCGCGTTTGTCTATTATGCAGCTGACCATGTTGCACTGGTACAGACTCGGTGACGTCAAAGACCCCATCTCAAAGAATTTGCGCAGCTTAATTCCCGGCCCGCTGTATCATGCCGGCGTACAACTTGCGGTGTTGCCTTTTTTCGTAGGCGGCACGGTGGTGCCTATGCGTAAATTCTCTGCGGAGAGTTTTCTAAAGCACATTCAAGACCACCGTATTAACTGGACCTTTGTCGCGCCTACCATGCTTGAGCGCGTACTCGCGTTGCCTGAGGAAATCCAAAGTAAATACGATTTATCCACCATGCGCAGTATGATTTGCGCCGCAGCCCCTTGCCCGCCTAAAGTTAAAAAAGATATTAATGCATTATTTAGACAACAAGGTAATCCAGGCGATGTCTTCTACGAATATTACGCAGCCTCTGAAACAGGCTTCATTACGTTGCTTGTGCCCGAAGATTATCAAGAAGACCCTAAACGTTATCAAAGCGTCGGGAAAATTCGCGGCTGCGATTGCCAAATTTATGATGAAGAAAAAAAGCAATGGGTCAAACAAGGCGGTGAAGGAAAAATTTTAGTGCGCACACCAATGGTCTACGGACTGCAATACGCCGGCGTCAGTGAACAAGACATGCGTAAATGTTTTATCGAAATCGAAGGACAACTCTGGTATGACGACGGGCTCATTGGCTACGTCGACGAAAACCAATACCTGTACCTTACCTCACGGGTAAAAGAGATGATTATTTCAGGCGGCGTCAACCTATTTCCCAACGAGATCGAAAACACCATTAAGACGCATTCCGCGGTATTGGATGTCGCAGTAGTCAGAGCCCCTCACAAAGATCTAGGCGAAATACCCGCCGCAGTCATTCAACTTAAACCGGGCGAAAGCCTATTGCCTGAAGATATTATTAAGCATTGTAAGGACGAAGGATTGTACGGTTTTAAAATACCCAAGATTGTCGAATTCGTAGAACAACTGCCGCGTAACTTAGCCGGCAAATTACCTAAGAAAGAACTGGAGGCGAAGTATTGGCAGGGAGTGGAATCTCATGGCTAAGCACTCACTAGACAAGCAATAAATAACAAGCAAACAATTAATCAATCAATCAAAAAACAGCACCCATTGATACCCGCCACTCGGCGCATTGTGATTAGCATGATTGGATTACAATGCGTCTCGGCATATTGCCCCCCCTCAAAATATACAGCGCTTTAAATCTGATCTATACCTAATCTAATCCTAAATCATCCATTTTACATTAGATATTTCACAGCCCACATAAACCACTATGATCAATACCAGCAACCCCGCGCCATCACCCAAAAAGCGTTGTAAGAAATGTATTATGACTCGCTTCATTTTGATCTTTGGAATGATATTTATCGCACTAAGTACGCTTTATATCGATCGTTACCTGGCTTAATAACGATATTCTAACCTTTAGAACAATCCAGCATATCCAGTACGGTAGTAATGATATCGCCTTTACTAGGCAGCAGGTGCTGCCAAGAATCACCTAAGGTAATAAAACAATCTTCTGCGGTGAGCCGTTTTAATGAAATGGGTCGCTCAATCACTTCACTGATTCGAGTGAATATTTCCTCACTAATAGAGCCTGTTTTGCGACACTCATCGACGATTAAGACCTTATCAAAAAATTGGACTTGCTCCATAATCCCATCCATGGCCAAAGGCGCTAACCAACGCAAATCCATTACCGTGCAAGCCACTTGATGTTCATTCAATAACAYTTGYTCYGCYTGKCGACTTAAGTAATAGCCATTGCCGTAGCTTATGATCAACAAATCTTCCCCTTCACCATACACAGCCACCTCATCCAACGGCACTGTTTGCTCAAGCGCGGGATAATCCCCTAGCCATAGATGATCCTCAGGCACCATTAAATCTTTTACCGAATACAAGGCAATAGGTTCTAGAAACACCACCACGCGACCAAAGCAATGGGCTTGCGCTACACAGCTGCGCAACATTCTGACCGCATCCTCGCCATTGGACGGACACGCAATAATAATGCCCGGAATCTCCCGTAAAAATGCGATCGCATTTTCATTATGGAAATGCCCACCAAAACCCTTTTGATACGCCATCGCCGCAATGCGAATCACCATTGGGTTTTGAAATTGGCCGTTGGAAAAAAATGATAAGGTCGCCGCTTCACCTCGCAGCTGATCAATGGCGTTGTGRGTATACGCAAGGAATTGTATTTCTGGAATAGGAATTCGATTTTGCATGCCCATGCCAATGGCCATGCCTAAAAGCGAGGTCTCATCTAAAAAGCTATCAATCACCCGGCCCGGCCCAAACCGTTTTTGTAAATCGGCCGTCACATGATAGACCCCGCCCTTTACAGCCACGTCTTCCCCGTACACCACGATCGAATCATATTGCAGCATTAAATCCGTCAATGCGGTGTTGATCTGTTGCGCCAACGTTCTTTGCGTGGCAATTTTTTTAAAGTTCGCGGCAAAACATTTTTCTCGCGCCGCTTGATCGGCAACACAAGGCACGTCTTTCGTGGCAACCCGCTGAAATAAACTTTCTTGAATCAACTCCTTCGAGGTCAAACATTGCTGTCCGATTAATGACTCCGCCTGACCATACACGTCCTCATGAACACGCTGATAACACGTTAGAATTTCATCAATCGACAAGTAATTCGATTCATAAAGCAATCGCGCTGAATGCAATAACGGGTCATTGGCTTCGCCTGCCAAAATATCTTCATGGGACCGATAGACACTTTCGATATCACTGCCCGCATGCCCCATCAAGCGAACCGTTTTTAGATGCAAGAACACCGGCTGCTGTTTAGCCCGCGCAAAATGCTCGGCCTGCTCACACGCGCGATACACGTCCGCCATATTGAGGCCGTCTGCGGCCACATAATGCAGGTGCGTACGTTGTTTGACATTATCTTCAATCCAACGCCCCGGTGTCGGTACGGATATACCAATACCATTATCTTCACAAACAAAAATCAGAGGCAACGGCACCTTGCAATACGCCAAGTATTGCGCACCATTMAACGCGCCTTGTGATGTGGAGTGATTGAATGATGCATCGCCAAACGAACACAAGACTACCGGCGCTTTTTGATCTTGGCCCGCCCCTGGCGACTGCTTTTTTGTTTTATCCAATACCGTGCTGTAGGCATAGCCCAGCGCCTTAGGCAGATGCGAGGCAATGGTACTGGTTTGAGGGGGCACGTTCAGTGCAACACTACCCCAAACCTTATGACGTCCCGCCGCAATAGGGTCCTGATCAGACGCCATTAACGACAATAGACAATCACGAATAAAATTAACGTCTTTGCATTTCTTACTGCGCTGCGCCATAAAGGCGCCGCTTCGATAGTGTAAAAAGGCCGTGTCTTGCAAAGAAAAATAATGCCCCAACACCGCATTACCTTCGTGACCACTGCTACCGATGGTATAAAAGGAATTCTTTTTTTCCTTTAAATCTCGAGCAACAAAATCCAATTGCCGACTCAGCAATTGCGATTCAAATAAGTCCGCCCAAAGATCCCGACTTAATTTACACGACGTAAAGTCCGGCGCAGATTTCAATGCCGGAAAATCTTTACTCTTAACACGGCGAGTAAAATTATCATCAACGATACTTTTTCGATCTAGCGCAAAGGGTTCAGTAGCCATAGCAACATCAATCCTCTATAGAACCATAAAAATGGATTTTCAGCACTACTTCTCAAACTGTCTAAATGCTTTGAATTTTCGGCYTTGCAGTGGATTTAGGAATCATATTTAAATAATCCACGATCCACTCAACCCGCTGAGCCAAACTATGATGCGCGCGGGTATAGTCTCCAATCGCAGTGCGATAATCAGTTAAATTGAAATCACGCAACTCGAAAATACGATCCAACAAACCGTCAATGGAATCAAACAAAAATGGTCGGCACGCCGGATCAGGGTAGAGCTTGGTAATCTCTGGCTTCGCATCGGTCAAGGCGACATTACCACTGGCACAAATATCAATTACTTTGGGGTTTACCGTTGACGACACCTGCATGAAATTTAAATTTAAGTTAATTCGCGATTGGTTAAAGAGCTGCAATAACTGAACCGGCTCTAACACCCCACCGTATTGAGTTTCAGGCACAATACCACTCGACACCCAAGAGGTATCACCAAACACCTGCACGGGTATATTTTCGCCAATCAACGCTTCAATGGCCGACAAACGAAACAAACCCGTAACGCTCATTTGTAATAAGTAATTCAAGTAATAAACCTGTGCCGGCATGGACGCGTTTAATTCATTAAAGATTGATTCCAATTCAGGTTGGTAGCGAAGCAGGTATTCGTACACATTTCGAATGCCTTTAATTTTTACTAAATCATTGGAAAATGATTTATATTTTGATCCAAAAAATTTGGTTAATGCRCCGCCCAAAATAACTAAATTGTGCTGAACCACCTCAACGCGACTCTGGCCTACGAAACTGATCTCAAACAAATACTCTTGCTCGGGCTTTAGATCATATTCCTTTTCACAAAACTGATAGCGCGCCCCTGCAGGCAACCATTGCGATCCCGGGGGCAAAAACCCTAACACATCTTGGGCAAACGCCAAGGCAGGGCGCTGACGAATAGGATCATTAAAGTCCACACGGCTGGCAATATTAGGCACATCCCACCACCAACTGACTAACTGCCCAGGCAATAGCGCTTCCTTGTTAAAATAATCACAACCTCGCTCAGATTCTAACAAACACCTATTTCTAAAAATATTGATCTCACTGGGAGACTCCACCAATGGCTTCATTAACTTCAACCAACCGTCGAAGCTACTGCCTCCCGACTCGTGCGGCACCACAAGCAAGCGCGTCCGAAAACCTAAACGCTTAAAGGCACTGGCGACATCATTAAAAATTGAACAGTAAGGACTGATTACCGTCACCTCATACTCGGGCACCTTGGGCGATTGCCAATGTTGCGACGCCTCCAGCGCCCGCTGACTGCCAGACACGCCCAACCGAAGCTGATCGAAGAATTCTTGATTTAATTGAGTTGAACCTGTGGTTAAAAACGAAACCAAATTGTCTTTAATTATCTTAGTGCGCTGGAGCAATTCCACGCATTCTAAAAGCGACACTTCCCCTACCCCAGGCACGCCAAGAAACACCGGCATTATTTTTAATCGGCCTGTGCGTATTGCATCACTCCAATTAAAATACATTAACAGAAAGCGAATCAAAATCACTTCGGGCTCAATGACCAGTAAATGAATATCATTATTAGCAAGCAGCGTATTGATCTCTTTGCCATTGCCCACCCCCATTACAAAATAGCATCGCACATTCGAAACGGGCTCCTCGTCAAGATAGGTGCTCAGCTCAATGCGTTCCCCGCTGGGGTCTTCTACTTCAATTTCGTGATTAAGGCGCCACAGACCACTGATCTTATTCGAGGTCAAACGTTTGCCTAAGATCCCCAGTACGCGCTGATCAAACAATTGAATCGCCGCTCGATTTTGCGACCAGCACTCGGCTTTGACATTATCCAGGGGGATAAAGCCCCCGTAGTAGCGTTGTAAATAGCGTCGTTCATTGCGCGGTAATTCAAATTCGTAGCACATGCTCTTTGGCCATACAATGCCTTGCCACAGGCCAATGTGCTTGCTATGAAATAAATAAGCCCGCAACGAAAGCTCGAACGCAAGCGTGGTCACACTGGCCTGAAAATTATTATCAAACGGTATGTTTTTAAAAAAACGTGTTTCAGCAAATAACAATAACGAATCTAATAGAATCTGCGGGGAGGCCTGTTTGTTTTTTTGTTGGGCGCAATATAAATTGACATCGGATTGATCAAAATGATTACTGCCCCGTAGTCCAAGCAGGCTGTATACCTGATGATCGAGGGTATTTGCCAGACTAGTTAGCCAATTATGCCCCTCCATCCGTAGATTTGGATCGACAAAACAACAATATTGCCCCGACGCTTTCGCAACCGCTCGGTTAAATGCCCGYCCTGGACAATCGCAATCGCTGTAATCCTCAACAATTACCTCAACCTTATGGTTTACCAAGGCCTTCAGCCAAGCAAGGTCACCCGCTTGAACACTGTTGCTGCAAACGATCACTGTATAACGAACGTTACTCATAGTGCAGGGCCTAGCTTCCTTACTGTCCTTTAGGACTAAAGTATATAAGCTAAACCATTAAAGAGGATTAAATTAGGCCTTTTATTATCGCCCTCGTTATTCAAGTGATTAAGCCTCGACACAGGCTTCTTCTACAAGCCATTCATTTCGGCCATTCTGATTCATAGCGGTCCACTAAGCGGGCGGCTTGCAAGGCACTGACTAAGCCTTTCTTAGCCTGAGATCGGCCCAAAATTTGGATTGGTAATGCTCGCATTTGAATTGACCGCACTACGTTGCTCACTGACCCCACATTGACCGCTGCTTTCGGGAATCGAACTCGGGGCAGTCTGCTCAGCATCCGAAAAATGCGGCACAGGTTGATCCGGATACCATTTTGCAAAGTAATCTTTACAGGCATGCTCCCAGGCCTCGGACCCGAATGCCCCGCCACTGTCATGGGTCACCGCAATGGGCCAGGTACCAATTTTCAGTCCATTCTGGTCGCAGGTTCTACAAAAATCCAAATCATAAAAATGAAATTTAAACTGCTTATCAAATCGCGCGCCCGAAGCCAACACTCGCTCCGCGTTAACCGCCATAAAGCAACCATCAATTAATCGGCAATCGCTGGGCACATCCCCATACTGCGAAACCCGCTCACCAGCGCTATTAAAATGAGCCACTGCGCCGCTGAGCTTTTCCTTGGCCTGCCAATAGAAACCATCCGCCAAATTCCGATCTAAAACCCAAGAAATTTCCGGGCTGGGTAACGTACGGTTGCCCGCCACGCCAATCACATCATAGCGCGCGATGGCCTCATTGAGCCGAAATGACAGAAAGAAATCATCGATATACACGTCATCATGTACGAATAGCAGAATTTCCTTTTCGTACTGAGGATGCAGGTACTGATTAAACAACTCAGCTAAACCAACACCATTGGGCATACAATTTTGATAGAGGATTGAAATACAGATATTGGGATCATACGAGATCTTCTGCAGCGCGACCCCCAACTTACTGTAGCGCCGAAAATGCAACTCAGAATAACGCGTAGCCGAGATGATACGCACTCGTTTCATACATGCTTCCTGCAAATTAACTACTTAACGGACCGTTGAATGCGTTCGCTACATTCTGCCTCGACAACCCTGGCAAACCCCCAAGGCAATCAATCCATGAATGACACCAGCAACCGTCGAATCAACATCCTATTAAACTCCCTATTTTTAAGTCTAGATAAATCTGGCCAATATTCTTAGATTACGAGGTTTAAATTGCTCCATGAAATGTTGCGTGAACACCCTACTGTGCTACAAAATAATTGTTACGATGAACTTCCCCTCCCCCAAGCCTCGCCTCACCCCGTCAGTCAACCCTCTTGCTTCTCGGGAATATATCCTATTCTCACAATAGGCAACCCAACATGGCGCTAGCCTCACCACTCATTCTCCCCCCACAGCAGGCGATCTATCACACAAGGGTTTGGGCCGACGTTCAAATCGTATACAATAGCCGGCTTAAATTTTTCAACCGCTTCACAGTAGCCTCACTAGGTAAGTTAAATGACCATTCAACGTAAAGCCATCGCCCTTTTGTCCGGTGGTTTAGACTCCCTTTTAGCCGTTAGGGTAATTCAAGAACAAGGCATCCTAGTGGAGGCGGTTAATTTTTATACCGGGTTTTGCGTTGAAGGGCATACCCACGCCATTCGTAAAAAACATAAAGATAAAAACAAGCGAAACAATGCCTTATGGTCTGCCGAGCAGCTGGGCATCAAACTCCATATCGAAGATATTTCGGAAGAATACAAAGACATCGTTATCAACCCCCAGCACGGCTACGGCGCCAACCTCAACCCGTGCCTGGACTGTAAAATCTTTATGGTCTCTAAAGCGCAACTCATGCTTAACCGCGTACGGGAAATGGCCGACCAGAGCGGCTTCGACTTCATTATTACCGGCGAAGTCATTGGGCAACGGCCCAAGTCCCAGCGTAAAGAAACCATGCCCATCATCGCTAGGGAGTCAGGTTCCGATGACCTGCTAGTCCGGCCCTTATGCGCCAAAAACTTACCCCCCACACGCCCTGAAAAAGAAGGCTGGCTAGATCGAGAAAAGCTCTATGGCTTCAGCGGTCGTAACCGCAAACCACAAATGGCTTTAGCGAAAGAGTTTGGTTTTGAAGATTACGCCCAACCCGCAGGCGGTTGCTGCTTCCTCACCGACGAAAGCTACTCCAAAAAACTCGCCGACTTATGGCAGGCCCGTGGTGAAAAGAAATACGAGCTAGACGACATTATGCTGCTTAAAGTAGGCCGTCATCTACGTCCAGAGCCGCACTACAAAATGATCGTGGGTCGAGAAGAAGGCGAGAACAACTTCCTGACCGGTTACCGCAAAGAATTCATATCTATCAAGATCACCAGTCACGGCGGCCCCTTGACCCTTATCGATGGCWCCCCCACAAAGGACGACTTACAGTTCGCGGCTCGTATTGCTGCCCGCTATAGTCAAGGCCATAGCGCTGACACGGTCAGTGTAGAAATTCGCGCTAAAGACGGYGTTTGCACCGAGCACGAGGTCATTCCTTTACCTCCTCAAGACCTCAAAAATGAGTGGCACGTATGAGCAAACATCACCTAGACGCCAAACGCTTGCTGTGCCCCATGCCGGTGATCAAAACCCAGAACATGATAAAGACCCTGCAACAAGGCGATGTCCTCGAAGTTGTGTCCACTGACCCTGGCGTCAAACAAGACATCCCATCCTGGTGCAGGATCAACGGCCATACCGTGCTTTCTATGGTGGAAGAAGACAATGAATACATCATCGAGATTGAAGTAGGCGAAGACTAGCCGTTGACAGCGAGTCCTCAAACGCACCGGATCGGCTCTCCGCGGTCCGGTAAGACTTCATTGTCCCGCCTATTAAGCCCCACTCAAATCAGTCAGGTTCTATAAGGCCTAGTAATTTACAGCTGTCGCCCGTCTTTATATTATCTCTTCGCCGCTCTATTTTAATTATCGCTCCGGGCATTGGCCCCAATAAAGAGCGATTTTGTCCGTTTACACACCACTACAGTGCATCATTTCATCAAGACCGCAAAAAGATTGCCTTTAGGGGCTTCCCAGCGCCGTCGCAATGACATATATTTTGCGCTGAATTTAAGCACAACCTGTCGCGCTACTTTCGCTGCCAGCGTATTGATAAGTTCAACTAAAACATGCAGCCTCGGCCGACGTACTTAGTTGAATATTTATTGCCAACCGACCACGGTTCATAACACCCTAATCGATTAATTTTACGCAGCATACAAATTAGCAAAAAGCCCGCATTTGGAGGAACCAAAACAATGTCCGAAAAGACTTATGCACTTATCAAAGAGAACGAAATCAGGTGGATCGATTTACGCTTCACCGACACACGCGGAAAAGAACAACACGTCACAATCCCTCTAGGGGAAGTAAACGACGAGTTTTTCGAAATCGGAAAAATGTTTGACGGTTCATCCATCGCTGGTTGGAAAGGCATCAACGAATCCGACATGATTCTTATGCCTGACGACACATCTGCTGTTGTTGACCCCTTCACCGACGAAGCCACATTGATCATCCGTTGTGACGTTGTTGAACCTACTACAATGCAAGGCTACGAGCGTGATCCTCGCTCTGTTGCTAAGCGTGCTGAAAACTACCTGAAATCTACAGGAGTTGGCGATACCGTTTATTTCGGTCCAGAACCTGAGTTTTTCGTATTTGACGACGTTAAATGGTCTGCCGACATCAGTGGCGCAAGCTACGCGATCTCTTCAGAAGAAGCCGCTTGGGCCTCTTCTTTAAGCTTCGAAGGCGGCAACACAGGTCACCGTCCTGGTATCAAAGGCGGTTACTTCCCAGTACCTCCAGTCGATTCAGCACACGACCTTCGTGGCGCAATGTGTGGCGCGATGGAGTCTATGGGCTTAGAAATCGAAGTTCACCATCACGAAGTTGGCACCGCATGTCAAAACGAAATCGGTACTCGTTTCAACACACTAGTCACTAAAGCAGACGAAGTACAAGTGCTTAAGTACTGTGTTCATAACGTCGCTCACGCCTATGGCAAAACAGCAACGTTCATGCCTAAGCCGCTTGTTGGCGATAACGGTAATGGCATGCATTGTCACCAATCCATCTCTAAAGATGGCGTAAACATTTTCGCTGGTGACGAGTACGCAGGCCTATCTGAAGATGCATTGTTCTACATTGGTGGAATCATCAAGCATGCTAGAGCCATCAACGCTTTTGCTAATGCTTCAACCAACTCTTACAAGCGTCTAGTGCCTGGATTCGAAGCCCCTGTATTATTGGCTTACTCAGCCCGTAACCGTTCAGCGTCCATTCGTATTCCTCACGTACCTAACGCTAAAGCGCGTCGTATCGAAGTACGTTTCCCTGACCCCACAGCTAACCCATACTTAGCATTCTCAGCAATGCTAATGGCTGGCCTTGACGGGATCAAAAACAAGATTCACCCAGGTGAAGCAAGCGATAAAGATCTCTATGACCTTCCTCCTGAAGAGATGGCTGAGATCCCAACCGTGTGTGGAAGCCTTGGCGAAGCCCTAGCGGCGCTTGATGAAGATCGTGCTTTCTTAACGGAAGGTGGCGTTTTCACTGACGACATGATCGATGCATTCATCGTGCTTAAGCAAGAAGAAGTAGACCTTCTAAACCAAGCAACTCACCCTGTTGAGTTCTCAATGTACTACAGTCTGTAATAGCCTGTAGCACATGCCGGTAAAGAAGTATCACCGCCGGCACAACCGGCGGTAGAAAAAAAGCTCTCTTTTTAAGGGGGCTTTTTTTTCGCCTATAATTCTTTCACCCCTAAGCACGCAGCCCAAGACTCCCGCTCGAAACTATAAGGAGACAAACTCACCAACTTGGTCTCAAACTTCAGTTTATATTCCCATTTGCCCACTCAAGACCTATATTTATGAGCCTAGCTGTGGAACTGTAGTGAACTCCGAGGCAGCACACGTCCCATTAACGCAAGACCTGACCGCCAACGCCACTATCTCATGCACTAACCCACGCACCACCCATTAACCATGACTCGAACTAAATTACAGCTTACATCGCGACTCAAACAAGTCCTTCCGACACTCGCCATAGCGGTGTTTTTGTTGCCATTAACAGCGTGGTCAGAAATCTACAAACACCTCGACCAACACGGCAATGTCGTATTCAGTGATAGCCCCTCGAAAGAATCCACCAAAATCGAGCTAAAAGAACTGCCCATAATCAATTTCCCTACTCCTCCCGCGCCGACCGCCGCCAAAGCCGATCCCAAGACCTTCCGATACACCACGTTCGAAATCGCCAGCCCCAGCAATGAGCAAACATTACGAGACAACAATGGTGCCTTTCAGGTCTCGCTAGCCATTCAGCCAGCACTAAAAAAGAGCCACAGCCTGCAATTATTTCTTGATGGCTCCCAAAGTCCGAGTGCTGCCAATGGCACGCAATTTTCTTTAAGCGGCATCGATCGTGGTACTCACACCGTSCATGCCAAGGTGTTTGATAAAGAAAGCCAGTTAATACAAAGCACTGCAAAAGTTACCGTCCACCTGCATAAATTCTCCAGCCTCCACCGCACACAAAGAACTCGTTAAATAACGTAAAGCTACTTTACAAGCTGCCAATGCACCACTACAGTGCACACTAAAGGCAAGCAACAATGAGCCCTCCTGCCACGCTTCGCCAGCCCTGCTAGCAAGATCAAATAGTAAGCATAAGCCCTTGATATTGGTTATTTTTTACTCCTTTAGTTGGCTTATTTATTGCACTTATCTTGTTTCATTTACTTGATTAATACGTAAACAGATCTTTCAATGACCCTTTGGACAGACTACAAAAATATTGTTGACGGGCTATCGACGGCTATTTTAATGCTTGATCAGACGCTTCGGATTCAATACTTGAACCCGGCCTGCGAAGCGTTATTTGGCGTCAGCGCTCGCCAAGTCCACAACCAATTGGCTGCGGACTGTATTTTCCAGGACCCAAAGGACCTAGACCCCATACAGGACGTCCTTGAAAGCCAAGTGGGTTACATCAAACGAGAAGCATTACTTCGATTCAACCGATTAAGAAGTGTGCGTGCGGATTATTCCGTCTCGCCCATCGTCGACGATGACCAAAACCCTAAATTATTGATTGAGTTTAGGGAGTTAGACCGGATCATGCGCATTTCAAAAGACGACGCGCAGCTGCATCACCAGCACACCAACCGGCAACTGATTCGCGGCATCGCCCACGAAGTAAAGAATCCCTTAGGCGGGATCAGAGGCGCAGCTCAGCTTTTAGAGATGAATTTTCCAGACGACATCAAAGAATACACCCAGGTTATCATCCAAGAAACGGATCGGCTGTGTAACCTGGTGGATCAAATGCTGGGGCCCAATACCACCCAGAAAATTGAACCGCTCAACATTCACGAAGTGTTGGAACGCGTGCGCACCATCATCCTAGCCAGCGCACCAGCCACCATCGTAATCGAGCGCGATTACGATGTTAGTTTGCCAGACATCAGCGGCATCAAAGATCAATTAATACAAAGCACACTCAACATTGCTCAAAATGCTTATCAAGCACTGACTGAAGACCAAACCCAAACCGCCCCTAAAATCATATTTCGCACACGTGTAATACGAAACTTCACCATCGGCGGAACCCGCCACCGCATCGCTGCATGCATTGAGATTATCGACAATGGCCCCGGCATCACGGAGGAATTACAAGACGCAATATTCTTCCCCATGATCAGTGGGCGCGCCAATGGCAATGGCATTGGGCTATCGATCGCCCAGTCCATCGTAAACCAACACCATGGCTTAATTGAGTACGACAGCGAACCTGGGCTCACCCGATTTAGTATTATTTTACCCCTGGAGTAATTCATGACCCACAGCATAGGCCACCCCACCAACCAGGCAACTCCTGACAACACCGATGACCACAGCAAGCCTCGAAACCTCGGGGCAAGCCCAACGCAAAACAATGTCTGGATCATTGATGACGATAAATCTATTCGCTGGGTACTCGAAAAAACCCTCACGCAACATGGCTACACCGCCACTTGCTTTGAGGAAGGCCTTTCCGCGCTGGCGAAACTTAAACACAGCCAGCCAGACACTATTATTACCGACATTCGTATGCCCGGCATTAATGGCCTCGAACTTCTGGATAAGATCCACGCTGAGCACCCTGAAATCCCCGTGATCGTCATCACCGCACACTCCGATTTGGACTCCGCAGTCTCCTCCTATCGCGGCGGGGCGTTTGAGTATCTGCCTAAACCGTTCGACGTCGAAGAAGCCGCCGCTCTCGTGAAGCGGGCCATCGATCACCGCAGAGAAAAACAACAGCAACAGAAAGAACCTTCCTTGCCCTCCATTACCTCAGAGATCATTGGCGAAGCCCCCGCCATGCAAGAAGTATTTCGCGCTATCGGGCGCCTCTCTCAATCCAATATTACGGTATTGATCAACGGCGAATCCGGAACCGGTAAAGAGCTCGTCGCCCATGCCCTACATCGACACAGCACCCGCTCAGAACATCCCTTTATTGCGCTCAATATGGCTGCAATTCCTAAAGACCTGATTGAATCTGAATTATTTGGTCACGAAAAAGGCGCCTTCACTGGCGCCAATACCCTGCGCAGAGGACGGTTCGAGCAAGCCAATGGCGGCACACTATTCTTGGACGAGATTGGCGACATGCCCATTGAAACCCAAACACGCCTCCTTAGAGTGCTCGCCGACGGTGAATTTTACCGCGTCGGAGGCCACACATCCGTACTCGTCAACGTCCGCATCATCACCGCGACCCATCAAAACCTAGACAAGCTCGTCAAAGAAGGGCGCTTTAGAGAAGATTTATTTCACCGCCTCAACGTCATACGCATTCAAATCCCAAAGCTCTCAGAACGCCAAGAAGACATCCCTCAGCTAGCGAATCACTTTCTAGCCTCTGCCGCCAAGGAAATGAATACKGACCCGAAACACTTGCTGCCAGAAACCGCGACCTTCCTGTCGAACTTAGCCTGGCCGGGCAATGTGCGGCAACTTGAGAATACCTGTCGCTGGCTGACCGTGATGGCCTCAGGGCATGRCATCCACATCACCGACCTGCCGACAGAGCTACAATCTCAATCCGATGGCGAGTCCASCAATCAAAATCAAAGCTGGGAGCAAGCSTTAAGAAATTGGGCCAACCTGGAACTCAGCAAAGGCAACACGCGCTTACTGGATGAAGTAGTGCCCACCTTCGAACGTATTCTGATCGAAACCGCGCTCCAACATACCGCCGGCAGACGCCGAGATGCAGCGACGTTATTAGGCTGGGGGCGCAACACCTTAACGCGGAAAATTAAAGAATTAGACATGCACTTTGAAGAAAAGGACCTGCACGTTTAATCGACCTGTTGATCAGTCTATAACGGCCAATCAAGCCCTG
>NVVB01000066.1 GCA_002402085.1 Gammaproteobacteria bacterium | reverse complement strand
AAGGGCTGGGTGAAAAACCAAAGAGGCAAAAATAACCCAAAGGTGGCAAATAACATGCTGTTTGCATGGGTCATTCCAGGCGGTCAATCGGTCGAGACATTTCTACACACGATTAATCGGGTGCATGAGAAAAGTTAGCGATACGCTTCGAAGCCACTTATTGTCTCAATCAACCAAACCGCCACTACAACTACAACTACAACTACAACTACAACTACAACCACAACTACAACAACTGCGACTGCTCCCGAGTGCTATCGTGATAAGCCGCGACAAGCGCGTAGTTTAGATAGGCGCTGTCAGTGGTGAGAAAGTCTCTAATCCAATAGCGTATCTTGGCTGAATACTCTTCAGTAGCTTGCTGGTAAAGCCCTTCGTCCTTGGGGTCAAGCGCCTTAATCTCTTTATCCACCGCAGAAAAGTAGCACTTAGTGACCGTCCTAGCGTCTATTTTTTTGGTATCATCGGTAACCACAATCGTTAATATGGAATCAACCATATCCCACTCAAAGAAAAGGTATAGAGAATCATCCGACACATTACGGGATATAGTGTCGATGCCTTTCGTTATACACGCCTCTATCGCCAGCTTTAACGGCTGTTCAGCAGTTTCCGCAAATTCAGCAAGGTAAATCGTATACAGGCCTTTATCTAAAGTCATCGGTGAATGCGCTGACTCGCTCTTTTTAATCTTCCAATCCAATTCCATTCAAACATCCAAACTTGATTAATACGTGGTACTGAAACGCTATACCCAACTACAATCCTGCGTAGTATCAACAGCTTGACACCCAGACACGCCAGCTGATTGAGCCCACGCAGGGAGGGCAACGCGTTGATTTGTTATCTCTAGTATACCGCAACCTAAAGCCGATTTTATCGGGCCCGCACCGAAAACGTATTCACAGCAGTGCGGGTATGAATTATGAATCCACGGTTGTCAGATTACGCGAAGCAAAACCAAGAAGGATTGGCGTGGGTTAAGGGTCACTAGGCGAGGTTAATTCAATCGATCACTTAATTACAGCTAACAGGGTCAGCGTAAAAACAGACCAGACCTGCCCAAAAACCACCAAAAACAATACTGCATGCCATAAATAGAGATACACCTGGGGGCACCCAATATAAAATGGAATCAGAAGCACCGCCGGAAACAGCCATTAAATATTGAATGCAGGAGTGTATCTTAAAAGGAGTGCCGCACCTGAGAATTGAGCGGTTTAAAGCGCCTGCACTTAATCATCCGCAAGCACTCTATTGCCAGAAGCATATTGACAACACCTGGTTGTCCATAAATTCCCTTTAGTGTACCTATCAAAAGGAGTGATGCACCGAAGAATTAAATGCAGTAGAGCTGAAAGGTGCAAAATTAAAGAAGTTAACTTTTAGCACCCACGATCCAATTAAATTAAATATTTTGTGCGCTTATATTTTAAGTTTCAAACCAAGGTTAATCGATTTTGACCTACCGAAATCATAACTAGAATTTTGAAAAGAAATATAGCCGCCAATATCACGTGAAAAAAGATACTCCACGTTTAATCGTCCAAAAATATCTTGGCCTTCATCACCGAACGTTTCCTCTTCACCAGGGTTTAAAAACGCTCCTTCTTTCACTGAAAAGTACCAAGCACTTACCCCCAATTGCGGGATGACGCTCAAGCGTCCAAAATCAAATGCATAGCCGACTACCGGATCAATCCTGCCCAAGCTATAACTATCAAACGAACCAAATAAATCTGGACTAACCGAAATCTCAAAACCAACCTGAGCGACTACATTGCTCTCAAAACGATAGCCCACCGCACCACCAAAATTAACCACAGAAACATCAACATCCCGACCTGAATCAAAATCGTTATTAACGCCGATTTGCCCGCCGCCAGACTCAGCCAATATATACCAATTACTTTTAGGGAAAGGCACGTAACTGACTGGCCCACTAACGGTCTTTCTGCTAACCTTCCCCCTAGATTTTGAATCAGGCAAGCCACCCTCAAGCGCGCTCACATCTAAAGGCACATTCAACGTATCCGGTAAACGAAACATTCTCCCGGTCAAAGGGTCCAACACAAGCATTGCCGCGACACCAACCTCAGCGAACAATAGATTGGCAAAATACCAACGGCTAACCTTACTTTTTAGCGCAGCTTGGCCCAGCGTTATATCGCCACTTTTAAACAATATATCGTAATGCTCGCCACTAAAATAACCATCGGATGAATCAAGTAGGACCCATTCAGGCGTCCTACCTTCATGTACAGGGAGRCCCTTTTTATTGGCAATTTCGAAATCAGCCCCCGAGGGTGAGCTTTGAATAAAAACCGGATGCTGAGACTTATTCATAATACTTGAGCAGCCTGACAACCCCCACAAAACAGCCAAAAACAAATAATTTATACGCAACATTTCACCCCAGCCGACCTACATCAAAGAAGCATCAACCTTTTAAGGCCGCTAATAATTTTTTACTCATAGTAAAATCACCTGATTAATTCAGGCTTAACCAACACGATTACTCATCAGATATTTTTATTATCGAGCAGGGGTTATATAAAAGCACGATAAACTTACCCCCAAAACAACTTAGGGCATCCAGTGCGCCAAGGAGGTACCGCTGAAGATGGGTACAACTGGGGACAGCCATTTAATATTGAATAAAAGTTGGCAACAAATTTAAATGCGTACTCTTGAATTCGTTAAGCACTCAACTGAATAGCAAGTATCCCACAACAAGCATTCATACATCGATTCACCCCCTCAACATTCATTCAAGAACAAGTTTTTCCCCAACAAAGCGTATAAAACTCATCACACGTTCACTATTACGCAAGTCCCTGTGGGTCAATAACCACAACCTATTGTCAAACACTATCTTGTTGTTCAACAGCGGGATTAGCTCCGGATAGCGATCTCCTTCGTGGGTAGGTAATATAGCGGCCCCCATGTCATTTCGTACGGCACCAAGGACATCCAGAACCGAATCGGTGCGCAGTACTATGCGGGGATTAATGACATTGTCCCGCAACCAACCTTCCGCCGAGCCTCTCTCAGTCATCCATGAAATCCAACTGTAATCGTGCAGGGTATGATCTTTTTTTAGCCCATCAATGTAAGCCCGAGACGCATAAACCCGCGTGCTAATAGCGCCTAAACAACGACCCACCAACAAGTCAGGCGGTGCAGCGGAAACGGGGTAAAAACGCAATGCAATATCTACTTCTTGCTGACTGAGGTTATGCATTTCGATTGTACTGTAAATTTCAAAGGTGATTTCAGGATGCAATCTGGCGTACTCCGCATACACCGGATGCATATTAACTAACCCCACTTCCGGCTGGGAGATACGTAGTTTGCCGGCCACTACGTCATACTGCCCGGAAACCTGGCTCAGGACTTTATCAATATTTCCTTCAATGCCTTTGCTATTGGTAAACAATTGCTCTCCAGCGTGGCTAAGTTCGTAACCTCGCTGCAACTTCTTAAACAGGGTGGTCCCCAGAGCACGCTCGAACTGCTCAATCCGTCGCAAAACAGTGGAATGGCTTACCCCTAGCTCCTTAGCGGCGCCAGTTAAGGTTCCTTGGCGAGCCACAGACATGAAATAACGTAGATTTTCCCAATCTTTCAACGACCTAAATCCCTTCAGTCAAATACAAACACTCTAATCCTTCGACCCCTACCTAGCTTCTAAACGCTCGCTTTGAACTGAAACCTGTTTTATTCGACGGCCTAGGTTTGTGCAAATATAAACATATAATGTTTGGTATTGTGTAATTTACGACTATACCACTTCATCCTAAAATGCACCAACGGCCTAAAAGTGATGGCCGACTTAACATCGACGTTCACGTGTCATTCTATTTACAAGGAGTAGTCATTCGTGTCATTTTCAAAGCATGTATCAGAATGGATTTATCGCTATATCAAGCCACTATTTTTTGTCATCGTATTAAGTGGCGTTACCGCATTTTCCGGGGTCATACATATTGAATTTAATTCAGATTTCAGAGCATTTTTCCCCAAAGAAAGCCCCTTAATCACTACCTTTGACGACATCCTTGAGCAATACGAGCAAGGGGAAACCTTGGTTTTATATCTAAAACAATCCAATAACAAAGTCATCACTCCAAACTATATCAATACCATTCAATCCGCAGACGCGCTGGTCAATACCCTGCCTTATGTACGCTATGTACGTTCGCTGACATCCTTTCAAAAGCCCTTCCCCGAAGAGGATTTTATCAACAATAAATTTCTAGGTGACTGGGCTCAAGAAGCCGGCGGCCTAAAAGGCGTGAACGACTACATTGAGATTCAAGCACAGTTAAGAGGCCGCTTAWTTGCAGACAATGGCACGGGGGTAATTGTATTAGCGCAAGTTGATTTACCAGAACCACGATACCAAAGCGTTACAGAGCTGATGAATGCCGCAGAAGAAATAGCAATAAAATTAAAACAACAGCACCCAGACCTTGACGTGTATTTAGGTGGAACGGCAGCGTTTGACCATGGTTTATTAACCGAATTCTATCACTTTAGTCTATTAACATTTCCTCTTGCTGTTTTTCTAGTCTCGTTTATTGTTGCTTGGATTTTTTCTCCCTATATTTTAGTTGCCGGACTCACTGCCTGCGGGCTTACCATAGCGGCTACTGCCGGTATATTTGGTTGGTTGCCGGTGACCTTAGATCAAACTGCAGTCATGGGAACCCTGCTTGTGTTTATATTAACAGTGGTCGATTGCATGCATTTCGGCGGCACTTACATGGTGGAAATAGCCAAATCTACCCCAAAAGAAGAGGCGATAAAGGAAGCCATACGAGTCAACCTGGCCCCCATTTTTTTTACTACATTAACCACCAGTGTGGGCCTAATTACATTGCTAGTGACCGGTTCCCCACCTTTTGTATTATTTGCTAAAATTGCATTGGTAGGTATTACAATAGGTTATTTCTCCTCTATTATAATTCCAACGATGTTCTTACAATGGGCTGGCCCCCAAGCTCAATCAAAGATCTCTCCCATCCCGCCGTTAGTGTCATTTACAAAACGGATAGTGGCCAGGAGGCCAAAACAAATCTTAGCGGTATTTACCGCCTTTATTCTCTTATCAGCTGCGCTAATCCCACTAAACAAAGTGGACGAAGATATTCATAATTATTTTATGGCTGACACCGACCTGGATAAAGCGATTGAAACTATTCAGGATGACTTTACCTCAGACAACCAATTAACCATTGATGTTATGTCGAGAGACGGACAATCCATTAATTCTCCTGCAATGTTTTTGGCCATTGAACAGTTTGAACATTGGATTAAATTAAAGCCCTTTGTTGTTAGTACGTTTACAATAAACGACATAATTCGGGAAACGAAAGGCGTATGGGATAACCAATCGAATTCGACCAAGCTACCGCAAACCCGTGAGGAGTACAGTCAACTACTAACCGTCTTCGAATTATCGCTACTTGCAGGCCAAAGCAGTTCGGAATTTATTTCTCAAGACCGTTCGCAAACCTTGCTTACCGTGTTTATGGAAGACCGAAGTAATCAAGCGCTGTTACTTTTACAAGATGAAATCCAATTATGGTGGGATCAACAGAACATCGAAATAAAAATATCGGGCCGCGATATTATTTTCGCTGAGCTTTCCGAAAAAACCGTTTACGGATCAATGATTGGTGCGGGAATTGCCATGTTATTGATCACTTTATTTATGATCCTGGCCTTTCGTTCTGTGAAATGGGGGTTATTTTCGTTGATCCCCAATGTAACCCCCTTCCTCTTTCTTTTCGGCCTCTGGGCTCTCCTTTACGGTGAAATCAACCAAGCCACCTGCATGGCCTTCAGCATAGTATTAGGCATTGTAATGGACGATTCTATCCACTATATAATGAAATTTAGAGATGCGAAATCAACTATGAGCACCGAAGACGCAATCAACAAAACGTTCGACTACGTCGGCTGGGCGATCTCTGCAACCTCACTAAGCTTTATCGCCACCGGCGTGATTTTGTTTTCTACAAGCACCTTTGTTCCCAATGCTATCCTAGGGGCCTTTCTGGTTGTGTGCTTATTCTTTGCCTGGCTTAGCGATATGTTTTTTCTTCCTGCCTTGCTGGCGGTCTATTATGGAAGAAAAGAATCAAAACTGTCGTCTAAAAATCCCGCTGAGCGCATAAAAAGCTTAGCCCCATCCACCAAAGAACGTGCTGCGTAATGCAATAAGAAAACTCAATTGAGCGACCCAACTACAAACCACAATAAAGACGAGGGACCAATAGACCCGTAACGCTGTGTCGCAGGGCGCGACTCAGCTTTTGCCGGGTTCTTAAGCCTACTTTACGTTTCCATATTGACACGGCCCGATGCAATATTTGCGCCCCACAATCAGTCAACCAAGTCAGAACCCTTTGACCCTATTAGGCATATGCGAAAATAAAGCGATGCACTTGGAAGCAGAATTCGCGAACCAAAACGGTATACGATTCCATTGATTGAGCTAGGTTTTTTGAAAAAGATTGAGAACGGTACATTCCTACTCGAGCCAGCTCAAATGGCTCTTCATTTAAATTGCACCCGCCATGTTCAACGACCGTTTTTTTCGATGCCATTTGTACGGATTGTTGTGGATACAACTGAGGACAACCATGAAATATTGAGTTCAGAATACAACAGAAATCAATTTAAAACGGGTGCCCTCATATACTTTTTTTCAAATGTCTTCGTTTTGCTCTTATCCCTATATACGCACTAAAACACTATCTAAGCTGAGCCGAGATTTTGGGAGCTTTTCGTTATAGTCTTCCTGCGGGTGATGATACCCAATAGCTAAAGCCACATCGCACTGATAGCCATCCAGCTCAACCTTAAACTCTTCATTTACTAGGTCAGCATCAATTCCTTCCATAGGGGTGCAATCAATTCTAAGCCTGGCTAACGTATGCAACGTGTTTCCAAGGGCAATATAGGTTTGTGCTTTTGTCCAACTACTTGTATTTCCAGTTTCGTCGGTATTAAGCTCAGCAAACGTAAAGACCCCAAAGGCACTCTCGCGTTCATGTTGACTGACTCGTTTGTCCTTAATGCCTTTATCCACAACTTTAGCGTAATCATCTCGTGTGTAATGTGAATTATGAGCAAACAGAATGATTTGCGAGCTATCAAATATATGAGGCTGGTTGTATTGATGTTTCTGGGCAAAAGTTTTACTCATACGCTCCTTTGCCTCACTACTCTCAATAACTACAAACTTCCATGGTTGCGAATTAATAGATGACGCAGAAAGACGCATTGCTTCAAAAATTACATCAAGATCCTCTTGAGAAATCTTCCTGCTCGCATCGTATTTTTTTGTGGTGTGCCTCCAAAGAAGGTCTTCAATAATTGGGTGGATCATAAATACTCTGATTACTCCGAAATGTGACTTTTAAGCATAACGCCGCTTATAGTAGGAACTAATGTAGGCGACTCGCCAACAAGATCCCGCTATATTTCAACTGTATTACAACAACTTATAATACACTGCCTTACTCTCAACGCGACATACACCACAGTTGGTAGCGTATGTAATATTAACACACATAGCCAAATTTTTATGAATGAGGGGTAACCGAGCAGTTAGACTGCCGAAATATTTTAGATTCGATTGAGACGAAGTATTGATACGTCAATAAAGTCAGGGGGTTATTATTTTTTACTAAAAAACCTGCGAGGGATGACTTCTTCGATCAGAACACTGCATTTGAAGAGAGCCATTTTTCAGACCTTGCAGACAGACCGCTTCAAGATAGGGGCTTCTCTTAACTTACCCTCTTGTTAAAAATACTTAATTTTTAACACACGATCTTAAAAATAAGTCGGATTTTAGCATCATGAAAAACCTAGTGAAAAAAATAGGATATTCATTCCAAAAATAAAGAAGGAAAAGGCCTTACACTTCTTCTCGAGGGCAGATTAAAAAACCAATGCTATTCTAAGGAGAGAACTTACAAAAAGTTACAAAAAGTTACAACTTTAAATTAATCACTTTTAAAAAGCCAAACAAAGTCATTAAAAAAAATACCCATCGGCGTCCTAAGATATCACACTACAAAACGTCCAACGAGGTGTTTTGGGGCTAAAAAAATCCTGCATTTAGAAGTTGAATTCGCGACTGGAGTGGTGCACCTCAGAATAAAATGCAGCGCGACCCGAAGATGCCAAATAAAAGCAGTTAACCTCAAGCACCCCGACCCAAAACTAAATGACAAAAAATATTACACACTTATAACTTAAGCTTCAAACCAAGGTTAACCGATGTTGACTTACCGAAATCATAACTAGCATGTTGTAAATTCATATAGCTGGCAATACCTTTAAAAAAAAGATACTCCACGTTTAATCGTCCAAAAATATCTTTCCCTTGATCCCGGAGCATTTCCGCATCACCAGAGTTTAAAAACGCTCCTTCGTCCAGTGAAAAGTCCCAAGCACTTACCCCCAGTTGCGGAACGACGCTCAAGCGCCCAAAATCAAATGCATAGCCGACCACAGAATCGACCCTTTCCAAGCTATAACGATCAGACTCACTAAATAAACCTGGATTAAACGAGACAACAAAACCAACCTGAACGACTACATTACTATCAAAACGATAACCCACCGCACCACCCAAATTGAGCACAGAGCCTTCAACATCCCTCCTTGAACTAAAATCACTACTAACGTCAATGTGCTCGGCGCCATACTCAGCCGATATATACCAATTACTTTTAGGCAATGCTACGTAATTACTTGGCCCACTGAAGGCCTTCCTGCTAACCACCTCCCCAGGTTTTGAAACAGGCATGTCGCCTTCAAGCGCGCCCACATCTAAGGACACGTTCAACGTATTCGGTAGACGAAACATTCCTCCTGTCAAAGGATCGAACACAATCATTGCCGCGACACCAGCCTGAGCGAACAAGAGATTGGCAAAATACCAACGGCTAACCTTACTTTTTAACGCCGCTTGGCCCAGCATTATATCGCCACTTTTAAACAATATATCGTAATGCTCACCACTAAAATAACCATCGGATGAATCAAGTATGACCCATTCAGGCGTCCTACCTTCATGTACAGGAAGACCTTTTTTATTGGTAATTTCAAATTCAGCCCCCGGGGGTGAGCTTTGAATAAAAATCGGGCGCTGAGGTTCATTCATAATACTTGAGCAACCTGACAACCCCCACAGGACAGCCAAAAACAAACAATTTATACGCAAAACCCCACCGCAGTCTAAATACACAAAAAAATCATTAACCTCTCAAGGCAGCTAATCATTCAAAATTATAGTAAAACTACCTAATTAGCTCAGACTTAACCATTGCCCAATTGAAATTCACTTCGAACTAAAGCTTTTGCTGGATTACCAACAACAATAGTACCTGACGGAACATTTTTAACCACGACAGCTCCTGCCCCAACTGTTACGTTATCGCCAATAGATACGTCACCAAGTATTATTGAGCCAGTGGACAAACGAACATTATCACCAATAACAGGACATCTGAGGTCATTACTTGCGTTTCCTTTTGCTCCCACAGTTACACCATGGTAAATTGTCAAAAAATCGCCATAAGTTGCTTTTCTATTTAATACAATTGTACCAAAATGAGGCAAAAATAAGCCTTTGCCTATAACTGCACTTCTATGGATTTGCACGCCAGATATAATGCGAATTATTTTATATACTGGAATAGCCATATATTTAATTAGCCTGAACTCATGGCTAGACAGTCTATAAAACAAAACAATTGGGAATGTGGTCCTTAATAAGAGCCAGGCTATTCGCTTGAACTTCGAATAACATTCTAATTCATGCTCATCGATATAAACCAAATAATCTTGATATAATTCTGACACTAAACTTCCCCCTACATAAAAAACAAAACATATTATTCTATTGCCCCTCGCTCTTTTCCGGCTGCACGAGAGACTACATACAACGAGAACTCAACTTCTAAGGACACCCATTAGATATTGAAAGTATGCAGACATAAGAGACAACATTAAACTGAACAACCTAGAATACTACGTCGCTTAACATCCAAATCTAACTTGAAAATTAACGAATCGTTTTAGCCTCGACTTAAATCCTGGAGACCTAACCTTGTTAATTTATTTAATCCCAAGCCTACGATTAAATAAGTCTGAATCTAGATGCTTATCAAATCCAGAAAGGCTTTCGGCTACCTTCGGGTTCCCCATTAACTCTTGACCAGCGACTTGACCAAATACGGAAAATGAAGATTGGATAGATGCTTGCCCTTCATACTTAATTGCGTTTTTTGCAGCATCCAAACATCGAACCGTCAGCATGCCGACCATCAATTCCGCCATATTTTTGTTTGCTTCGTCAACTGCTTCGGCTGAAAGAGAAACGTCCTTTTCTACTAATGGGTGATGCGACAATGCAGTAAACATCCATTTAACAAATACATCCTTGTCTTTAGCCGTGGTCTTATCGACTAGACACCGCGAAAGATCATCCGTATAAATTCCAGCACTCACATTAAATGACATGAATAATACAGTTAATATGGCAAGCTTTCTCATTACATTCCCTATAAGGTCAACAGATAATTACCCCCCCAAAATCACTAGGAAGCTCCGTATAAATGACCATTCTCTCATACTTGGAGTCATAAGCAGACAAATATTGAAGCGATGCGTAATGCATCATTATTAGATGCAGCCGATCTTTACAGGCGCGATTCAATTGAGAGCTGAAGCAGGGGCGCAGCCATTAGAAGGACGCTCTGTGTAGATACGCCTAGCCGTACAGGATGCAGGGCGTTGCCGGGCCCTAAGGCTAGATCCCCTCGACACCCGATTGCGAAGGAAAGCGCTTGGGCTTTAATAGGAACCAATAGCTCTTAACTGTTAATGCCTAATTTAAATCCGTGTTCGCAAGGGTTTCTACCTACGAGGACAATCCCTGACATTAAAGTAGACTCAGTTCAATCAGTAATTTTTCGTCTTTAACTTGAACGGATTTCAATACCGATTTGGCAAACTGCTGCTTTAAACCCTCGTTAAACTGGTACACCGGCACTTGCTGGAGCGCCTCGGTTACAGCAACTTGGGATAACTGCTTGATGCTCTTCTGATACTGTTCCGCAACCCCTTCAATAGTCATCTTAACAATGGTTGCATTATTAAGATAAAAAGCACCTTGATCGGGATCATAACGGAGTGTCCCCTTTAACTGCAGACTACCCTTCCCCAGCGTACTACCGTTAGCGAGTGCGGCTACATCGGCCGAGATAGAAAGCTCATTGGTTAATGCTACAAGGTCCAAGATCGGATTACTGATTTCAATGGTTATAAAATACTTGGTTTTCACCAACGGCATCATGGCTTCAATTTGTGCCTGCAACTCTGCCTCTGAAAACTCCTTGGTATAGGTCAATGCCTGCGTAGGGAATGAGGCAAGAAGCATTAAAAGTAAAATAATCTGTTTCATAAAGTACTCCGACTACTAAATAGCGCGTGAAGACAYGGTTTTTGAGCAATAGTGCGTAAGCTTTGACCCGCTGCCATGATGCTCTTTTCTGCGTCAGCCTTCAATAAAAATACGAGCACCATATGACGCCCAAGCTCGACCATATCTCTTCTAAAAAAACACCCCGCGGCCCGCAGCGTTACTTTTTGCTGCTTGCTATGCTGTTTTCTATGACGGCTTTCGCGAAAAAATTAGCCCTCAGATGCAAAATACCTGCGAGCACGTTCAGCCAACCGAATTCTTTAGCCTGGTGTTACTTCCCTTTCCGCTACGAATTTATGGACACATATTCTTCACGGACAATTTTTCCAAACTGCCATGTCTGAACATGCTTGCCTATAAATTCGTTTACTTTTAAGTCGTGCCCAGTCATTTTGTATAGAAAGGTAAGCTCTACGAGGTTGCTCTTGATTTCTGACGAAACAAGCTTGATATCAAACTCTTTGACCGAACCAACAAAACCTTTTTGTTTGTCGTAGGATTCTCTCATCGACCTAGCAAATACAACGCCATTATTGAGCATTAATACACGGTCGTCGTAGTATTTTTCGCACAACTCCAAAACCTTACCACTAATATTCATTGCCACGTAATCATCTATTTCTTGTTGCACTCATGATCCTCCTTAATTGAAATAACACCTCTTCGTAACCGGCTGAGTTGTGGCGAAACCACGACTTAGCCGCGAGTACGCGACGCGCTCACTGAGGATATTGCCATGCATCACTGTATTTCACGCTAGCGATCATGCGAACTCAACCTCTAAGCGCGCTTGAAAAATGAATGCAGGCGGGCTAATCGCTGCCAAATTGAAGTGGCTGCGCTTTAGTGTTTTGGTGGCGAACCATAACAGATTAGAGCTCAGACAGTATTCTCCTGCTTTACTAAAAACAGAACTACGTTACCCTGGCATTAACATCTTTTTGAAGCGCCTCTACAACCTCAACGTCTAATTAAACGACCCAGCAAAGCTGACGAAAGCTCCAGAAACAATTAATGACGGCCTAACGAGCCCGCCTGGAATTCTTTGTTAAGAACCTCCATTCCAACACCCCATTCGTAAATCCTCCAGCCAGGAAAATTAAACGTATTTAACTGATGATATATGATGCTCTTTGTAAGAATAATTTTATAACGATGCAACTCTAAATCCACCAGTATTTGTCCTTCATATTCTTTTGTATACAAATCTAGCAGCAGGTATTTTCCGCCTGGCGTGAAATTAGCGCGATAGGATTCCACACTCAGCCCAAAATCTTGACCTTTAATCCCCATCCCTTCTTCGGTCATTAACAATAGGTCATCCTCAATATACAACAACTGTTGCTTTACATTTTCAGGGTCATGGGCAACTCTAACTTTCAGTTGATTAAGCACTTCTTCTTGGATCATGCTTCTCGAAAAACTAAAAAACACCTCCCCACTTTCTTCTAATTGATCAACGCGGTCCCTGCCCATCAAATTGGTGCCGGCCTTCTTGCTATACCCGACAAGATTCATCCCTCCTGATTCCTCGGCCTTCCAGAAATATATATTGTCATCCACACCCAGGAAATATTTATAAGCCTTAAATTTTGGCACAGCCATTACAAGCTCATTTCTTGTTAAATCGAAGTAATACAATTTCGCTTTATCAGAAAAAAGCTGCGAACCATTTGTTTCATAGTATTCATCTTTGATTAAGTAAATTCGTTTTGAATCTGAAGACCACTGAAGCCCTTGATTTCTATAAAACGCTTCACCAATCGGCTTAGGGTTTTGACCAACAGGCCTTACGTTTACAATAGTCCTATCGCGCGCGCCTGAAGTGTCGACTAGAATTATATTCCAATCTGTCACCACTATACACATTGTGTTGTCTGGGGACACAATTACGTCATTGAACGCCCCTTCGTAGATAGGCGAAGCACGATCTTCGATGGACCTTGAAAAATATAATTCCCCTTCAGAAGAGTGAAAAAAAGGGTTCAACTCTCGGTCTTCGAATACAGTAGGAGAGAAATCACTCAGCTTAGCGGGATATATAATGGTATCCAACCAGACCATTAGCCCCACGCCCAAAAGAGCAACCATAACTAAAACTCGGACGAAGTATTTGAGCCACACGATAGATGGTTCCTCAGGTCTAAAGCCTAGCGCCCATATCAGTGCGCCGCCTAATAAAAAAACATTGGGGAAAAAATATTAAAGCATCCATCTTATTTTCTAAAAACAACGATTCGCCCCAATCCCAATAAACAACACCCTAACCGTACAACTTCAAAGACGCACCTTTACACTACCCCCATCCCAATTACGGCATTGGACTCTCCTGCTTTAACCGATCTTCACTCACCCTTGCCTGACACCTCTCTAAAGAAGCAAACAGAGTCAATCCAACTCTCCGCATCAATTCCTAAGCGACTTAGTATCGAAGGAAAACTTTCGTCACTGGCGCCACGTTTATCATTACACACCATTTTTACGGTCAAATTCACCAAGTAAAAATAATCCTACTGAGTAAAGGGAAACCCTTTTGTCAAAGGCGCATGGCAACTTCCATTTAACGATTTACGCTTCCTCCCTCCCTTGCCTGGGCCGTAGTCGTTTTAGTCTTTAAGCAGCTTCTTTTGCACTTTGTTTGGCTTAGAGACTCGCTTATCGGGCGCATAAAAGCGCTCAATCAATTCGTCCTCAGACTATGCATTTACTTCTTCTTGATTAATATTAAGAACCAAATGGTAAAGATTACTCACAATCGCGTACGCACAAATATCAATGGAGAACACCGATGCTAGAAACTTGTTTCGATCGACTAGCCAAGCTTTACGGTGACCAACTCTTTACGGGTACGAGTCATTATAAAACCATCCTTAACCTTATATTCTGATTAGACTTTGCTCGAATTATTTTTAATTTATGGCTTGAGACTAGTTAACCAATTAAGAAGGTTTATATATTAAAAAATTAAAATGGATATCTCTAAGACCTCCCCTCGGCTACCCGATTATATTTTTAACCCTCACCTACCATTTGCCGACTTTATTGCGCATTCAACATGCTTAGACTCAGCTAGCTTACTGCAAGCTAGCAACTTAGGACGAACTTTAGCATATTCTACATTAGTTTTATTCGTGCCCCTTCGGTAACACTTCTCTGATGCATACGGGGCATAAACTGACATTGGTAGGGTTTCGTGATCATATATATCACTAATAATATCGTGCATTGATAAAGCCACAAGCTTTTTACCGTTAAGCCCTGGGCTAGCCTCTATTACGCTTCTAAGAGGTAACCGCGCGAGCATTTCAGCTTTTGTTTTCCCTTGAGCTTTGTAGTCGATTGCGGATGCCGCTATCTTGTAAAGCGAAAAGCAATATATCAAATCATTTTCACTCGCTACAGGTATAGGCACGGAAGATTGATTCTCAGTAAGAGCAGAGCAACTAAAACTACACATTGCTATTATCACAATGGTTTTGATTTTATTCATAAAATCCACTCGAAAATATAGCATTTTATCCTAATGTCCGCGCGCTCTTTGCCGGCAGTGCGCTATTTCACTGAACCTCCACCCCAACGAAAAACAATAACCCAGCTAAATTAAAACCCTACACAGCACACCTAATCACCACCCTTCTCAACTCAAAACACCTAAACCGCCAAACAAACACCTAAGCACAAGGCTCCAAATGCTGSACCAATAACTGCACTGACCGTCGCCCTCGGAACTCATTAATATCCAGTTGGTACGCAAGCCGTACTTGGTCAGCCTTAGTGTTCGGCCAGACCTCAGTATCTACATTAAACGCGATGGCATCCACGATCTGTTTACTGCCGGGCAAGCCGAGCACTAGTTTCAAATGCTTCTCTCCGACGATACGTTGTTTAACCAAGGTAAAGACGCCGTCGAAAATTGGTTCGGGGAATGCTTGACCCCAAGGGCCGCTGCTGCGAATTAGGTTCGCTACGGGCATGTTTATTTCATCAGCAGTGAGTTCGCCATCGGACCAGACTACGCCTTGTAAATCGTCTTGYTTTAAATGACGTTTCACCTCTTCATCAAAGGCCTCWCGGAATTGTTCAAATTGCCCGCAGCGAATGGTTAGACCTGCAGCCATGGCGTGACCGCCGAACTTATTAATCAAGCCAGGGTTCCGCGTTGCCACGGCATCGAGTGCATCACGCAAGTGAAAGCCTAGAATGCTACGGCCCGAGCCTTTGATTTCGGCATCGTCATCGATGTCCTCACCGATGTCTAATTTAGCCGGTGCGAAGGCAATCACTGGCCGGTGTAGCTTGTCTTTAACGCGGGAGGCTAATATCCCCACCACGCCCTGATGCCAATCTTTTTCAAATAAGCTTAAACCGAAATAATCACACTTTTCTAAGTCTAATTGGTCTAGTTGCTTAATCGCTTGCTGCTGCATGGATTGCTCAATTGAACGGCGGTCTTTATTCATACCGTCTAATTCTTGGGCGTAATCTCGTGCCACGCTGTCACTGGTGGTGAGTAAGGCTTCGATGCCGTGGGACATATCRTCGAGGCGCCCGGCCGCGTTTAACCGTGGCCCGACGATAAAGCCCATATCACTGGATACAATTGATTTAATGTCTTTACCGGCTATTTCCAATAACGCACGAATTCCTGGGCGGCACTGCCCTGCGCGAATACGTTTCAAACCTTGCTGAACTAACACGCGATTATTTTGATCCAGCGGCACTACATCGGCGACGGTGCCTAAGGCGACTAAATCTAAGAAACTGGCGAGGTTCGGTTTGGCAATGCCGTTGCTGGAAAACCACTGCCTTTTATCTAGCTCGGCTCTCAAGGCTACCATGACGTAAAAGATTACCCCTACGCCTGCCAATGATTTGCTTTCGAAKTCACAGCCGTGTTGATTAGGATTCACAATGGCGTCGGCCGCTGGGCCTTGGTCGCCGGGTAGATGGTGATCAGTGATGATGACATTGATGCCTAGGGATTTGGCTTTGGCYACGCCYTCTACGCTGGAGATGCCATTGTCTACGGTGACGATTAAGTGCGGCTTCATCTGGCTGGCAACGTCGACTATTTCAGGTGATAAGCCATAGCCAAACTCAAATCGATTCGGCACTAGGTATTCCACCTCATTAGCGCCCATGGCGGTTAACGCTAATACCGCCAGGGTGGTGCTGGTCGCGCCATCAGCGTCGAAATCTCCGACGATGACGATTTTTTGTTGTTCG
The DNA here is from genome assembly GCA_002402085.1 of Gammaproteobacteria bacterium. Classification (GTDB taxonomy): domain Bacteria; phylum Pseudomonadota; class Gammaproteobacteria; order Pseudomonadales; family UBA3067. The sequence goes on along the minus strand of NVVB01000066.1, from coordinate 10,923 downwards.
GCAAGTGCGTTAGCAAGTATCTCCACCGCCTCGGTCATGCCTTTAAGCCCGTGAGGCGACAACATTTTTGATAGTTCAGTATCAACTTGATGATCTTCCAAAAATCCCCGGTGTGCATACACGCGCTGCATTAGGGGATGCACTTGCTCGGAGAACAACAATTGCTCGCTGGGACTGATTAGACGACGTTTAATTTTTTTATTCATGGGCTTGGTAGACTCAAATCGTCATAAAGGGAGATGGCAGCGGATTACTTTAAGTTCGCAGCCTATTTAGCAGTGTGTGGGCTAGCAACACTGCTCATTAAAAAATACATGCCTAAAGCAAAGAACCGGCGTAATTTATTCAATTACGCCGGTTCTTATAGAGCGGTTTATTCAGCCAAACAACCCAAAATATTAATTCAGGAGGTAGGCTTTTTTGTTAATCGGCTTACTTGTCTAAACCTTCTAGAATGGCCTTTTTAACGCCGTCTAGTTTAGCGTCGATGGTTTTCATGCCACCGTCGCCACATTGACTAATGGCTGTATCGGGGTCTTTTAACCCGTTACCGGTAAGGGTACAGACAATCGTGCTGCCTTCAGGAATCTTACCGCTCTTAATATCCCGCATGGCGCCGCCAATGGAGGCAGCAGACGCAGGCTCACAGAAGATGCCTTCTCTTTGTGCCAGTAGCTTTTGTGCCGCAAGGATTTCATCATCCTGCAACTCGTCAAACCAACCCTTGGATTCTTTCTCAGCGGCCCACGCTTGTTTCCAAGACTGAGGGTGACCGATACGAATGGCAGTAGCCACTGTTTCGGGGTCATCAACCATCTCCCCTCTTAGGAAGGGAGCCGCACCGGCGGCTTGAAAACCAACCATGTGAGGGGTTTTAGTCGAAAGGCCTTCGGCTTTAAATTCGGAGTAACCCATCCAATGCGCAGTGATATTACCCGCGTTGCCAACTGGCAAACAGTGGTAATCAGGGGCACGGCCTAGCTGCTCGATGATTTCGAAAGCCGCTGTTTTTTGGCCTTGTAGACGGTAAGGATTAATGGAGTTGACAATAGTCACGGGGGCTTCTTTCGCCACCTCTTTAACTAACTCGAGGCCACGGTCAAAATTGCCTTTAATCTGGATAATGTCTGCACCGTACATCATGGCTTGAGCCAATTTACCCATGGCAATTTTGCCTTCTGGGATCAGTACGAACGCTTTGATTCCGGCGCGTGCGGCGTAGGCGGCAGCGGCGGCAGAAGTGTTACCCGTTGAGGCGCAAATAATCGCATTGCTGCCTTCTTCCACGGCTTTAGTCACAGCCATGGTCATGCCTCGGTCTTTGAACGAGCCAGTGGGGTTTAAACCTTCGAATTTAACGTAAATATTAACGTCTTTTTTCAACAAGTCAGGGATGTTTTGCAGACGAATCAGAGGGGTATTGCCCTCTGTTAAGGTGATGATGCGAGTGGCATCATTGACCGGCAAAAAATCTCGGTATTTATTGATTAACCCTGCGTAACGATTACCTAATGACATAAATCTATCCAACTTGCTCTGATCGTTTTATTCTCACTGAATGACTCGGAAGCATGCGCCTCAATTTAAGACCCTACCTTCAGCATAGAAGGCCTGTCCTCCGAGTACCTGAATTTTACCGTTGACGAACAATACTATCCACCGTCATTCGTCTAATTGTTCCATACGAATGCGCACTACTTTTCCGCTAATGGCAGGCAAGGCTTCGATTTCAAGCAAGGCAGCATTCATTTCTTTTTCAACGACGGTATGAGTCAGAATCACCACGGGCACGGCCGTTTGATCTTTCGCGGGYTCTTTCTGCATGACGGCTTGAATACTAATGCCTTTTTTGCTCAAGATACTGGTCACATCMGCCAATACACCCGATTTATCTTCTGCYGCTAAACGTAAGTAGTAGCTGGTCTCAACTTCTTCCATGCTTAGAATTGGGGTTTCCGCCAAAGCATCCGGCTGGAACGCCAAGTGTGGCACTCGATTGGTTGGGTCAGCGGTTAATACCCGCGCTACGTCCACAACATCGGCAACCACAGCCGACGCAGTAGGGTTGCCGCCAGCACCAGGGCCATAATAAAGTGTCGCGCCTACTTTATCACTTTTCACCAAGACGGCATTCATTACGCCATCGACGTTGGCGATGATGCGGCTGGACGGGATTAAAGTAGGATGCACCCGCAATTCAACGCCCGCGTCTACTTTACGGGTAATGCCTAAATGCTTAATCTGATATCCAAACTCTGCCGCGTACTCAACATCCTGAGGCGTGATTTCACTAATGCCTTCCGTAAACACTTTGGGGAACTGCAAAGGCACACCAAAGGCGACTGAACCCAAGATGGCTAATTTATGCGCAGCATCGATACCTTCCACGTCAAAAGTAGGGTCCGCTTCGGCATACCCTAGGGCTTGCGCTTCAGCCAATACATCGGCGAAGTCTCGGCCTTTATCACGCATTTCGGTCAGAATGAAATTACCAGTGCCATTGATGATGCCAGCGACCCATTCAATGTGGTTGGCCGATAAGCCTTCRCGGATGGATTTAATAATCGGAATACCACCGGCTACAGCCGCTTCAAACGTGACAGTAACGCCTTGTTGTTGAGCCGCAGCAAATATTTCATTGCCGTACTCTGCAATCAGGGCCTTATTGGCGGTAACTACGTGCTTGCCTTTGGCAATGGCYTTTAGCACTAATTCCAACGCCAGCGTGGTGCCGCCAATCAGCTCGACTACGATATCAATACTGTCATCGTCCAGCACATCCATTAGGTCTCTGGACACCGTCACGCTACTCATATCGCAATCAGGGTGATCCCGTCGCGCGCCAATATGCGCTACTTCAATGGTACGTCCAACTCGACGAGCAATTTCTATCGCATTGTCATTCAGCAGGTTAAATACACTACTGCCTACGGTTCCTAAACCAAGGATCCCCACTTTTACTGGTTTCAACGTCATCCCCTATAATTCTGCTTGTTTCATAAGCCTACGACTGCCCCGCAATGCTTGACGAATACGATGCTCATTTTCGATCAGTGCGAATCTTACACTATCATCGCCGTACTCGCCGAACCCAATTCCAGGTAACACAGCTACTTTCGTATCTTTAAGCCGTAATTCATTAAATTCCTACCATACAACGGTCTATAACTGCTCAAAGGCCGCCGAATGGATTCAAACCAACGCATTTTATAAGGTTTCGAACGCCTGTAAAGCGCCATGACCAAGCCAATCGCCTTTCTGCTCCGCAAAACCTAAAGCACCGTATAATTACCGCGCATAATGTCAGCATAGGCCAGATCGTAAGACGCCAATCGCTTATGTGCTCGACAAGTTTACGGTGCCTTTTGGAATCACTTTAATTGCAGTATTGGCTAGTGAGACGTGCCAATTTATAACTTAGGATTTAGAACCAACGTTCTAGTGTTTAGAAGTGAGTGTAAAGCGAGGGGGATGGGCAGGACTTGGTGGAAATTACGGGAGCTGCGTTTTTAATTGTTTTGTTGCCGATACGGAGGCAGGCTTAGGGTTCGCAGCCTTCAATAAGGACGCCTTGCTCACAAAGCGCCCTTAGTCGCATTACTTAAGGGTAATATTAAGTTCACCCGCAAGCTCATTGGCACTGCGATAACCACCGACTTTACGACCGTCGCCTAAAAATAGAGCGGGTGTACCGCGAATCCCTAATTTCTGCCCCAAGGCAAAATGAGAGCCAATAGGGGTTTGGCAACCAGGCGCCTCAGCGTCCAACGCTTGACCCGTTTTAGCCGCAGTCATAGCCGCTTTACGGTCCTTACTACACCAGACCTTTTTCATTTTCTGATACGTTCCCGATGCGTCATTGGGGCCCGAACGAGGCCAAGCAAGGTAACGCACTTCAACCCCTAAGGCAGATAAACGCGGAATTTCTTGATGGAATTTTTTGCAGTAGCCGCAATCCACATCGGTAAATGCGTACACCACGCCTTTTGCCTCGCCTTGCGCAGGGAAGATTATCATTTCTTGATCAGGCACTGACGCCAACGACTCTTGTCGCCCCGTCGCGTAAAATTCATCCCCTAAATTCACTACTTTAGAGCCCGTCATTTCAAGCATTGCCCCATCAAATATAAAGCGCCCATCACCACTGACAAAGATTAATTCACTGCCGTTAAGCTCGACGTTATACATCCCAGACATCGACGAAGGCGCAATTTTAGTGATCACAACTTTAGCCGGTAGCGCTTTTCGTAGGCTATTGCGAATGCTAGCTTCAACAGCTGCCTTGACCTGCATTTGCTGTTTGCCTCCATCGGAGTCCATCGCCAATAAGCTGCCACCACTGACGCAAGCCATCAAAGCAAACGCAAGTACACTGATTCTCTTAAACATAAACCCTCCACACTAGAATTCGTCAATACCGAAAATAAATAATCACTAAACTCATTAACCGCCACCCTTACTATAGATCGATACGGTTGCTAAAGGTTCCCTTACAAATCAAGCGCCAATATACCCACAGGCACTCTGCAAAATATAGCTCTTGTTCTGCAAAATAAAACCTTCGCTCAAGAAAGCTAAATATTCAGGCAAAAAAAACGGAGGGCAATGCCCTCCGTTCAATTTCTATTCTAAACCACCGGCTTTTCAGCCTAGCAGTGCAAAACAGAGTCGTTATGCAAATAATTAAATTATTTGCTAACCAATTTTTCTTTGATTCGTGCAGAACGACCTGAACGCTCACGCAAGTAGTACAACTTGGCGCGCTTCACGTCACCACGACGCTTAATAGTTATGCTGTCAACAATCGGGCTATGCGTTTGGAATACACGCTCAACACCAATACCGTGAGAAATCTTTCGAACGGTAAAAGAAGAGTTTAAGCCTCTGTTACGAATCGCAAGTATAACGCCTTCATAGGCCTGCAATCTTTCACGCGTGCCTTCTTTCACTTTAACCTGAACAACTACAGTGTCCCCAGGACTAAATTCTGGCAAATCAGTTTTTAGCTGAGCTGTCTCAATCGCTTGAATAATTTTATTCTTACCACTCATATCCTATCTCCTAAAACCTTTTCTAAACTCAACTCAAATAAATTCATCTAGATCACTCCAAGCCTCACGTTCTACTTGGAGCGACTTTCGGCCATTAAGACCGGAATTCCTGTTTAAACTCTTGCAGCAACGCACGTTGCTCTTTGTTCAATTCTTTGTCTTCTAGCAAGTCAGGCCGCCTTAACCAGGTACGCCCCAATGACTGCTTTAGGCGCCAACGCCTAATTTTCTCATGATGCCCACTTAACAACACTTCAGGCACCTCACTGTCTTGATATCGTTCTGGTCGCGTATAGTGCGGACAATCCAGCAAGTCGTCTTCAAACGAGTCTTGTTGAGCAGACAACTCATGCCCCAAGACTCCGGGTAACAATCGCGCAAGGCCGTCGATTACGACCATTGCCGCTAATTCACCCCCACTAATCACATAATCACCGATGGAGATTTCTTCATCCACCTCTGATGCGATCAGTCGTTCATCAATCCCTTCATACCGCCCGGCTAGCAATATAAGTCGCTTTTCCTGGGACAGTTGCTTCAAAATCTGTTGCGTTAAAGGCCTCCCTTGAGGAGACAAATAAACGACTTTAACCGGCGCTTCACCCTGATCATTTGGGTTCACACCTGTTTCACTCAAGTCATTGGCCGAAGCCGCTGAAGTTGAGAATTCTGTACTCGAGCCTTTAGACGCAGCAGCACGGGCCGCCTGAATCGCCTTGGACAATGGCTCGGCCATCATCACCATACCGGGACCTCCGCCGTAAGGGCGAGCATCCACGGTGCGATGTTTATCAAGGGTGTGATCTCTAGGGTTGAAATGTTCAACCGCTAAAACACCATTTTTCACCGCCCTGCCAGTCACCCCGTAATCAGTGACTGAACCAAACATCTCTGGGAACAAGGAAACAACGCCTACCCAAAATTCCAATCTACGCCTCCAATACAGTAAGGCCGATTAAAACTCAGGGTCCCAATCCACCACAATAGTCTGCAGATCAAGGTCAACCTTCTTAATCACCTGCTCCTCTAAATAAGGAATCAAGCGATCTTCTTGGTCAACACTAGAGGCACTATGCCGAACATCCAGCACATCATTTGCGCCAGTTTCAAGCAATTGATGCACCTTGCCCAGGTCAACGCCGTTTTGCGTTACCACCGTCAGTCCTTCAAGGTCCGCCCAATAGAACTCGCCTTCAGACAACGCCGGCAATAATGTTCTGGCGACGTGTATTTCATACCCAACCAAGGTTTGCGCCTTGTCGGGGTCATCATAACCGTCAAGCTGAGCAATGAAGCCCTTGCCATGACTTTTATGGCTGACGACCTTATGTTGTTGCCATTGCCCGTTGCGATGCAACCACCAAGGCCGATACTGAAACAGATTAGTATCGGGCTGAGTGTGAGAATGGATTTTCACCCATCCCTTTAGGCCAAACACCTTCCCTACTGCCCCCACCATAACGCGTTCGACAGGGGGAACAAGTAACTCTTGATCAGGCATTAATTAACTTGCAACAGCTTCTGTTTTAGAAGACTTAATCAACTGAGCAACACGCTCAGAAGGTTGTGCGCCTTGAGACATCCAATAATCGATACGATCAGAGTCTAGTCTTAGGCGCTCTTCTTGGCCTTTTGCCATTGGGTTGAACAAGCCAACTCGCTCGATGGAACGACCATCACGAGCACGACGACTGTCAGCCACTACAACATGATAAAAAGGGCGTTTTTTAGCGCCGCCACGAGACAAACGAATGGTTACCATACTGAACTATTCCTATCTATAACTATAAAAAAATCTATAAAAACTCTTTATTAATAAGCATGTTAGCGGACTAAACCATAAGCCTACTATTAACATGCCCATCTAATCCGCCGCTTCACCTCGCCCTACCAACATTACTTGAAAAGCAGTATCGGAGAGCAGTAAGGCATTTAGCCACGTCACTTTAATTCAATCCTAAACAGGAAATCGATACCGTCCTGCAAGGGGCGTGTATTGTACGGAAAAATCCGCCACATATCAAAGTAAAGCGTAGCTTTTACTTTTAGCCCCTTTAACGCGCCAAAACAAACAACGAAAACAGGCGCTAGCGAGGCATTCCACCGGGAGGCATTCCGCCCGCTGCATTGCCACGCATACCACGCATCATTCGGGCCATGCCGCCTTTTTTACCCATTTTTTTCATCATCTTAGCCATTTGCTTATGTTGCTTCAGCAAGCGGTTGACGTCTTGGATCTGAGTGCCTGAACCCGAAGCAACACGACGCTTCCTGGACCCATTGATGACATCAGGGAATCGTCGCTCATGGGGCGTCATGGAATCAATTATAGCTTCCATCTGCATTAATTGTTTGTCATGAACCTCATCTTTCGCGGCATCGGCCATATTGCCCATACCCGGCATCTTCTCGAGCATGGAGGACATGCCGCCCATATTACGCATYTGCTGGAACTGGTCTTTCAGATCGCTCAAATCAAAGGTCTTGCCTTTGCGAATTTTCTTCGCTAAACGATCCGCTTTGGTTTTATCAAGTTTGCGCTCGGCTTCTTCTACTAAGGTGAGTACATCACCCATGCCTAAGATTCGGGACGCCATCCGATCGGGATGGAAAGGCTCTAAACCGTCGACTTTCTCACCGACCCCTAAGAACTTAATCGGCTTACCGGTGATCATTCTTACCGAAAGCGCCGCACCACCCCGTGCATCACCATCGGCCTTGGTCAAGACCACGCCCGTTAACGGCAATGCATCACCAAAGGCTTTGGCGGTGTTGGCCGCATCTTGCCCGGTCATCGCATCAACCACAAACAAGGTTTCAGCCGGCTTAATGGCCTTATGCAAGTCAGATATCTCGGCCATCATGTCGTTATCGACATGTAAACGACCCGCAGTATCGACAATCACCACATCATAGAATTTAGTCCGCGCATCTTGTATCGCAGCCAGAGCGATATCAATGGGCTTTTGTTCAATCGTACTCGGGAAGAAGTTGGTGCCGACTTCACCGGCTAAGGTTTCAAGCTGTTTAATCGCCGCAGGTCGATAAACGTCGACACTGACCACCTGAACCTTTTTCTTCTCAGTCTCCTGCAACCACTTCGCCAATTTAGCAACGGTTGTAGTTTTACCGGCTCCTTGCAAGCCTGCCAGCAAGATCACTGCCGGCGGCTTCACGGCCAGGTTCAGGCCAGAAAAAGCTTCCCCCATCACAGCAATCAGTTCGTCATTAACAATTTTAACAAACGCCTGACCTGGGCTAAGGCTCTTTAATACCTCTTCGCCCATTGCGCGAACTTTAACCTTCTCAACAAACTCCTTAACAACAAGCAGCGCAACATCCGCCTCAAGCAACGCCATGCGTACTTCGCGTAACGTCTCTTGGATGTTTTCTTCGGTTAACTTGCCCCGGCCTGTAACATTGCGAAGCGATTGCGATAATCGATCGGAGAGGTTTTCAAACATATTCGGTTCCCACTACTTTTAGTTTTACTCGTTCTATTTATCTGTTTGAGCCTATGACTGCAATCTGCTTGGCCAAGACTTGATTAATGATTAAGCCGCGACCCGACGAATAATCAGGGTCCATCGCTTATCTGCGCCTGAAATGACAAATAATGCACGATTCCACAGTGCCCAGCACGTTAAGCAGGCTTTTCTGAAAAGCCAGAAAGTACAATTCTTAGACGCCTCATTCAGCGTTGCCTCTAAACATTGACTAAATTTTCAGCCTTTCCCCATCTTAATCAAGCATTGTTGTGAACATTGCTGCAAAATGTCGGTCTCAAACGCGGATGAAATCACTTATTCACATGATCTCGTCCACAATACGTAACTTGGCCTGATTATAGCGACTGAATATCCTGCGCGGAAATCTTTTCATCACCTTCTCCTTATGCCAAACTTTGCCCTGCTTTGATAAGGACTCAAATCTATGACCTCTGTTTCCATCAGTTTACTCTCAATCACCTTATATTTCTCCGCGACCGGACACTTAGCGTGGCATATTCATAAAGGCCAAGCGGTGAACAAGTCGATTTTCTTCATTCTCAGCATTGGCGCGATCATTTTTCACACTTACAGCAGCGCAACCACACTAAGCAGCGCCGAAGGGTTTAATTTCGGTTTTTACAGGATTGGCTCATTGTTTGGTTGCCTGACAGCCTTTCTAACGTTGGCTGCCTGCCTTTATCGCCCGGTAGAAAACTTAGCACTTCTTTCATTTCCTGTCGCCATCGTAAGCCTTATTGCATCACTTAGCCTTTCAACACAATCGGCCCCGGTCCAAATCTCCAATGAAATATTGGTACATATCATTCTTTCTATTTTTGCCTACAGTGTTTTAACCGTAGCCGGCGGGCAAGCGATCTTACTTGCCATGCAAGACTATCGACTCAAACGCAAACAAACCAGCGGCCTGGTGAAACTGTTACCACCACTTCAAACCATGGAACATTTACTGTTTGAAATGCTTTGGGCCGGGGTATTCCTGCTTAGTGCATCGATCCTGAGTGGACTCATCTTCTTAGATGATATTTTCGCGCAGCATCTAGTCCATAAATCCATACTCAGCATACTGGCCTGGGTGGTATTCGTAGGCTTATTAATAGGCCGGTACTTTTTAGGGTGGCGCGGCACTTTGGCCATTCGATGGACGCTGGTAGGTTTTTTACTTCTTATGATGGCTTACTTTGGTAGCAAGTTTGTTATAGAAGTTATTTTGGCCTAATTAGACGCAAACCCTAAGGGCAGACACGACACATTGTTATTATCAACGCCTAAACATAAATTGAATTGGCCCAGCGCTTAACCATGCGCATGCGCCCGAACTATGGCAATACAGCCTTCGCCTCTTGACAAGCGAACCACAGAAGACTAAAAGTCATTACACTAACAGCTAAACAGGCTCCCCCTAGTTGAACGAAGTATCCCTAACCGCGCTCGGTACCACACTTTTCTTTCTCATCATACTCTCAGGCTTTTTCTCTAGCTCAGAAACCGGCATGATGTCGTTAAATCGATATCGCTTACGGCACCGCGCTCAAAGTGGCAAAAAACCAGCGCAACGCATTGAAGCATTATTAAAACGCCCTGACCGTTTGATTGGCGTTATTTTAATCGGCAACAATTTCGTCAACATTCTCGCCTCGTCCATTACCACCGTTATCGCCCTACGATTACTCGGCGATAGCGGCATCGCTTGGGGTACAGCAATATTAACGCTGGTGATTTTGATCTTCGCCGAAGTCACCCCCAAAACTCTGGCTGTACTGCACCCTGAACGGATCGCCTACCCGGCCTCGTACGTATTAATCCCACTACTAAAAATATTTTACCCCTTGGTGTGGTTAGTCAACAGTATCAGTAATAGTTTACTTTGGCTGTTACGAGTGAAACGCAGTGGCTCCCATCAAGGGCTAAGTCCAGAAGAGCTTAGGACAGTGGTCTACGAAGCAGGCGCACGCATGCCCAGCGAGCATCAGCGAATGCTTTTGAGCATATTGGATCTAGAGAAGATATCCGTCGATGACATTATGATTCCTCGTAATGAAGTAGTGGGAATCGATATCGATGACAGCCTAGCGAGCATTGTTAAGCAGCTCAAAGATATTGGTGTGGTAAAAGGCATCGATAAAGATGCAATCCGAGCTTTTCACGACCGCGCAAAAAAAGAGCAACCGGGTGTTAGTTTTGCTGAGGTTATCGCTAAAGGGAGCCCAACCGGAGAAGGTACAGAGTCATCGTTTGAATACCTAGTGATACCTTTGCAGGATCGTGTGCTAACACCTCAGAAACGTGAAGATGGTACGCTTGATATGCATGAACTTGGTGATATTGATAGTGTTGAAAAAGGTGACCTACTAATGCGGCGT
>NVVB01000065.1 GCA_002402085.1 Gammaproteobacteria bacterium | reverse complement strand
CCCTTGTTTGTTAGAGAATGACTTTATTTGAGTTATGTTTCGGTCGAATGAGATGGGGTTTGTTTGCTTGGTCGTCCGGTTATGTAATACAGCATATTGAAACCCTTGTTTAAATATGTAGTCTATATCTGAATAATGGTTGTTGAAGCTTCTGTTGCTATAGTCGCTATTGTAGAACGCTACTTTCTTGTCATTAAAATAGATGCCCTGGCCGTCATGTATATTGGCTTTAACCCATTGGCCGGATTGTTGGATGTAGAGCTTTTTATCATTGGTTTTCAGTGTTGGGTATAAGATTGCGGTAAGAGAAATTATTACTAAGGCTGACTTCCAAAAAATGAAGCGTGCGCCCTGGATTTTGGTGGCTCGTAGATAGGTCCGACTTAAAAGCAATGTAATAGGTATGCATAGGATTAGGGCTGTTAGCATGACGTATCTTGTACTTACGAAATACTTGGTAAATACAGCGGAAAGGCCAATGATTATGCCTGCACAGGCGTAGCAATAGAGTATGAATTGCTGGGGTTGTCTTTTTGGGAGGGGGGGTGATTTGTTGGCTAGGGAGAAAATAAGAAGCGGTATATTGGTCGTCTTTAAAATAGTAATAAATAGATGAAAAATTAGCCCGCCTAAAATAAGGTCGTTTACGTTTCGAGCGGCCCATTTTGACGGCAAGATAGGTGCGATGCTTTTCTTGAGTTGATCAAAAAGGTCGACAGCATGAAAGAGCTTGTCTTTTTCTATTTGCCATTTATTCAGGGGCGAAACTGTGATTGAAGATGTGTGATCGATTTTGTTTTGATTGTCGTAATATAAAACGTCAATAGCGAATACAAAGACGAATGCGGTGATTGCGAGCGTGCAAGTAAACTGTATTCTTTGCTTGACAGAAAAAAAACGAGTTAAAAGAAATGTGGCGGGTATTAAAATTAAATAAGCAATGCCTTCTGCACGATAAAATACTGAAATGATACTTAAAATCAGCCATAGGCACATAAAGCGCCAAGCCCTTGTAGTGGAGAACTCTATGGCTGCCCAGATTGCCCAAAGCTGTAATGCCCAAAACCCAAAGCCTCGAATGATGTGAGGTCGTACATCATTAAGGCTGGCCAAGCTAGCGAATACGAGCAGGCCTATCCATTGAGTATGGCGTGACTTATCAAAGCTTCGAATGATCGCGATAAATCCGAGAGCTAATATAACTTGCCAGACTAAGCTAAGGAGGTAGGCACTTGTTTTAATCTCAAGGCCAAGTGTTTGAGAGATTAAGGAAATTTGGCCGTAAAATAGAAACTCGGGTCGATACTCTTTTGCTAATGCAATATTGCCTTCGAAGACTGAGTGAGCGGCATAGATGTAATTAATTCCATCGTCATTTAAAACGCCTTGATCGGTGAGAGTGTGTAGGAAAAAAAGCCCTATGCTAACGGCTGCGGTTAGGCCATAGAAAAGAACTCTTTCTTGGTGGAGTTTGTCGTCCATAAATGTGCCGTTTACTTATTGAATAGGTTTTTTTGATCGTTGCTAACGATAGGGCTTTATTTGGTTTAGTCTCGGCTGTGAGGAGGAGGTAAATGTAGTTATAGGAGCGCTACAAGTCTCGAGTACGTTTGCGCTTCTTTCTTTTGGGGTAAAAAGCTGTTTCACCTTCTGGGCGGGTTTTGAAGCGTCGATGCACCCACATGTACTGTTCGGGTTTTTTTAATACTGCCGCTTCAACCATGGCGTTAACGATGCACGCATCTGTAGATTCACCGTTGCTGGGTATTTTTTGAGTTGTTGGAGTGATCTCTAGGGTGTAAGAATGATCATCGTTTCGATAGTGGCTAAACAGTAAGACTGACGAGTTATTTCGTTTGGCTATTCGGCTTGTTGTTTTTATCGTGGCGGCCATGGTGCCAAAAAAGGGGGCAAACACCGAATGTTTTTTGCCGTAGTCCTGATCAACTGCGTACCAAATGGTTCGGTTGTCCTTAAGCGCATTAAAAATTCCACGAACATCACTGCGCTCTATCATTTCAGAAAACCGGCGTTTGCGTCCTTTTAGCATTATATGGTCAAAAGCAGGATTTTTACTTTTTCGATAAATGGGTGAGATGTCATCAATATAGAGTGACAAAAGGCTTCCCGCCAAGTCTAGCGTGGTATGGTGAGCTCCGAGTAGTACTAGGCCTCGCCCTTTTGCTTTGGCTTCATGGTAGTGCTCTAAGCCACGAATAGTAACTCGGTGTCGAAACTGCTCTGGGTTAATCCACCAGCTCATGCCTGTTTCAATGAGTCCAATGCCATTTTCTTGAAACGTCGCTTTAAGTAACTGCTTGTGTTCTTGGTCTGATAGTTGGGGGAAACATAAGCGCAGATTGGTGTCGGCAATCATTCGGCGGTCTTTAGCAAGAAGAAATAATATATTACCTATAAGCCTTCCAGCAAGCAGTTGTACGCTGAAGGGAAGGCGGGTGATAAGCCATAGGCTCAGCAGTCCTATTCGGGTGGGCCAGAATTTAGATAGTGGAAGTCTTGTCTGCTGGGGCTTGTTTTGCATAAATCGAATTATAGCGGGCTAGAGTAGTTGATGTAGTTGATAGTGTTGGCGGTGCTCGGGTACGAAAGATTCTATCAGTATCCCTCTTATTTTACATTGCTAGCTGAATACCCTTGGTGCCGAGCAGCCGTTTGAAGAGGATTTGTTTTAAGGGGTGAAGCCCTGACGCACATAAATAGTCCTCAATAAACTGGGGGGTGGAGTATTGATTGAAGGCAGTTTTGTCTTTGCTATACGTTATTAGGTGAGCGATATTTCGTGCTCGTTTATAAGCTCCAAGGGTTCCTCGAGAAAGTTGGCAGTCGCTAATATCTATTAATGCGTACTGCCCATTTGGCTGATGAAGTATATTGCCAAGGTGAATGGCTCGAAAGTAAACCCCTTTACGATGCAGGTCAGCGCAAATGCTGGGCAGGGAATCTAAGGGGGCGGGGTGACCAATGCTGATTTTTTCGCGGTAATCGATACCGTCTAATTTTGCGTACTTTAAAATTAAGCACTTACTGTGCTCTCCACGAAGGGTTTCCTCGACTATGGGTGCATTAATACCGCGTTTATTCAGTTCCAGCGCATTTTTTATAAAGCGTTTGGCGGGTGGGCGAAAGGTTTTTGAGGAAATCAGTTTCTTGGGTGGATGGAAAAATTTATAGGCCATGCCTGAGGCGTCGACAATCAACTGAGGCTTACTTTTGTCGCCGTACAGKATTTGGGCGGATGCCAGTATCTCTTCGAGCTSAGAATCGAGTAAAACACGCATGSYGGGGGTATTTCCTTTAAATCTACGATTAGAAAAACGTATGGTAAACTAAAGGCCGTTTATTCACAAAATGCCGGAATGAAATCATGAAGTTATCCATGCCAACGTTTAATCAAGCAGCCGTATTGGTGGTTGGCGATCTAATGCTTGATCAATATTGGTATGGGCCGACTACTAGGATCTCGCCTGAAGCCCCGGTGCCTGTGGTTAAGGTGGATCAAATTGAGAACCGAGTGGGTGGCGCAGGGAACGTAGCGCTTAACCTTTCTGCGCTGGGTGCCCGAGTAGGCTTGGTGGCGGTGACTGGCCAAGATGAGGCTGCGGATACATTAAAGAGCAGCTTATCTGCCGCAGGTGTGACGTGTGACTTTCAGTCGTCTGAGCATAATAAAACGATTACCAAGCTGCGCGTGATGAGCCGAAATCAACAGCTTATCCGCATGGATTTTGAGGAAGGCTTTACCGACTGTAGCGAGCAAGCCGTTGCCGAATTGTTTGAGCAGAGATTATCGGATTGCAGTGTGGTTATTTTCTCGGATTACCATAAAGGCACCTTGAAAAACCCGGCTAAGTTAATTGAGCTGGCACGCGCCAAAGGCAAGAAGGTTTTGGCTGACCCCAAAGGCACTGATTTCTCGAAATATCGAGGGGCCTACCTACTGACCCCTAACCTGAATGAGTTTGAAGCAGTGGTGGGGCCTTGTGCGGATGAAACCAGTTTGGTGGCTAAAGGACATGCCTTGCTAAAAGAGTTGGATATCGAGGCATTGCTTGTTACTCGCGGTGAACACGGCATGACGCTTATTCGGGCTAATGAATCTGAGCTGCATTTGCCAGCGCGAGCTCGGGAAGTATTTGATGTCACTGGTGCGGGCGATACAGTGATTTCAGTGCTTGCTGCGGCGTTTGCAGCCGGTGAGCCGCTTGCGGAATCGGTGGCCATCGCTAATTTGGCTGCCGGTATTGTGGTGGGTAAGTTGGGCACTGCGGTAGTCAGTGCGCCGGAATTGCGACGGGTGATCCAGCGCGAGTTAGGGGCTGAGCGAGGCGTGCTTTCCAAGCAGCAGTTGCAGGTAATGATTGAGGATGCTCGCGCTCATGGCGAGAAAATCGTATTTACCAATGGTTGTTTTGATATTATTCATGCCGGACATGTGGAGTACTTGGAGCAAGCCAAAGCAGAAGGTGATCGCCTTGTGGTGGCGGTCAATGGCGATGAATCCATTCGTAGAATCAAAGGCTCGGGTCGGCCTATTAACCCAGTAGATCGTCGTATGGCTGTATTGGCTGGGTTGGGATCAGTGGATTGGGTGCTGTCCTTCACCGAGGATACGCCGGTTAACTTATTAACTGAGCTTAAGCCTGACGTCCTGGTGAAAGGGGGCGATTACCGCATTAGTGAAGTGGTGGGCGGTGAATTAGTGAAAGAATACGGTGGCGTGGTGAAAGTGTTGGGGGTGGTCGATGATTGCTCTACGACCGCCATCGTAGAAAAAATTAAAGGGCAAGATGCTGAGTAGGCGTTGCGTTTACAATTCTGCGTAAGATTCGGTTTAGGGCTCGGTGAATTGGCTCGGTGAATTGACTCTTAAGCGCTAAGGTTTAAGGCTTAAGGTTTAAGGYTTAAGGCTTAGAGCTTAAGGCGTTAATAGCGGCCTGAACGTTGCTGTCGAGATGTTTGGGGTTGATAGTGCCCACTACGGCACTGGTGACTCCCAGTTGCTGGAATATAAAATCGATGCTCTGTTGGGCGAGGTTTTGGGGCGCGTGGTGTTTGTTTCGAGGCTGATCGGTGCTTAAGGTCAAGTGCCCGCTGGCAAAGGCTTTTTTAATAATTACCGCGCAGTCATGGTTTTGAGCATSCGTGATGACCTCTGATTCTGTAGTTTCTTTTAAGTTATACGTGACCATGATGGCGTCAGACTTTTCTGCTGCTAGTTTGCCTCCGGCAATAGTCTTCGTGGACATGCCGATGGCTCGGATCAGTCCTTGATCTTTGAGCTGCAGCAATTTATCCAAGCTACCTAAACGATTCAAAATATCGAGATCAGAGCCGTCGGAATGGATTAGCATCAAATCCAAATAATCGGTGTTGAGGCGTTTTAAGCTGCGCTCGACACTGAATTGGATGTGTTCAGGGGTAAAGTCGTAATGAGATTGCCCATCGACAAACTCTTCCCCCACTTTACTGGCGATTAGCCAGTTTTGGCGATTGCCTTTGAGCAACTTGCCTAACCTTACTTCGGACTCTCCGTAAGCGGGGGCGGTATCCAGGTAATTGATCCCTAGATCTTGTGCTTGGCTTAGAAGCTTGAGCACTTCTGAATCCGAAGGGATTTTGAAGGGCTGAGGGTATTTAACTTGCTGGTCTCTACCAAATTTAACCGTGCCCAGGCCTAACACTGACAGATGAATGTCAGTGCTACCCAGGCGACGGGTAGGCAATTGTCCTAGTGATGTAGCAGATGACGATTGAGCGGCTGATGATTTCGCAGGCGGTTTGGGCGTAAGGGTCATTTGAATGATTGCTCCCAAATAGGCGCGGCAATAGCGGCTGGCTTCAGTGGTAGGGGGRTTTGGTGAAGCTGTGCTTGTGGATTTAGTTTAACGTGATGGAGTCGATCCATGAGTTTCTGAGCTAAATCGGGGGCCAGCGTGAGCTTGGTTGGCCAGGCGGTTGAAATATTTTGTTGGCTGGAAAAGTACGCGTTATCCGGCTTGTTGCCTGCTTTTTGGCTAGGTTCGGCGCGATCAATGCGTAGGGTTTGGTATTCGGCAGAAGAGAAATCCAACCACGGGAAGAGTTCGTTGAGCTCGCGTTGAGTCGCGCTGATTTGTTGTGCTTCGCTGAGAGGAACCCCGTTTTCCGCCAGTGCACCGCCAAGATACCAAACCATTTTTCCGTCGCTACAGGGGTGGCTGGTAATCGTGAGTCGAGGCTTTTCGCCAAGCCCCACGCAATGAGCAAAAAGGCTGTGGCCATGAGAGTGCTTGACCATTACTTGGTGGAGCGGGCGAGTTTGCATGGCCGGGAATTCGGTTGCAGTTCCCAGATCTGAGTGGAGTTGCTTGTGTAATGCTTGATTGCCTGCGCCAGCGGCGAGTAGCCAATGTTTTGCGTGAATGCTTACTTCTCCGATCTGTATGCTTTCGAGGTCGGAGGCCTGGCTTTGACTGGTTTGAAAACGAATAGGCGCTTCTATTTTGTAAATCCACTCGCTGTGTGGCTTCGCCAGCTCGGTGATTAATGAGTGAGATTCTAATACCAGGTCGTTCATCTGGTACACGTGCCCACTAAATTGAGTTGCCTGAAAGGCACTGGGGTAGCGATCTTTGGCGAGTGGCTCGATGCGGCTGCGAATCAGTTTGCTGGCAAAAAAGGCGGTGGTCTTGGATAGCAGGTTGCCTTGAGACCACATCAAATAGTCGCGCGAGAGGATTCGGGTTGCGCTTAAATCAATCTCTCCATGACCTTCGATGCAGGCTTCCCAAATGGGCGGCATCGCTGCGATCGCAGAGGCKGCTTTACCAAAYACACCGTCCAAGGCATATTTTACACCGCCGTGAATCATGCCTTGGGAGTGAATGGTTTGACCCGAGCCGAGTGCGTTGGTTTCCAGTAGGATCGCGTGAAAACCGGCGCAGCGAAGTCTATTTAAGCACCATAAGCCGGCAATCCCACCACCAAAAATAACAATGTCTACGTCGTATCGTTGCACTAAATATCCTGCTTTAAGGGTGTGTAGGGAGGGATATGCTTTTGCACGGGTAAAAAGCCATGACCACTGACTGATGTCGTCGCTGAATGGATTATACCAAGTTAGAAATAATTGTCAGGGCTAGGATCTTGAGGGTGGGGCGAGTACGTCGATGGATCGAGGGGCTGTGTTAGAATGGGCGGCTAGTGCTTGAAATGGTTTAGTATTGTGGCAATGCCAGGGTCGGTTGGCATCTCAGTGGCAGTGCTCAAGTTTTGATTTGGGAGAGCGTGTGGCTCGATTTCTGTATACCTTGCTGTTTACCTTGTTATTGCCCGTGGTGTTTTTTAACTTATACCGCCGAGGACGAAAGTCGCCCGCTTACCGCAAGCGTTGGCTTGAGCGTATTGGTTTGTCTGTGCCGAAGATGATGCGTAACAGTATTTGGGTGCACGCTGTTTCGGTCGGTGAGGTGAATGCTGCAGAGTCTTTGATTCGTCAGTTACAGCGCAGTTTTCCGGACGCTTCGATTGTTGTAACGACGATGACGCCGACCGGCTCTGATCGCGTTAAGGCGCTATTTGCTGATGATGTTTACCATCAATACCTTCCTTACGATATTCCCTGGGCATTGGCGCGGTTTATAGGGCGCATTGGGCCGCAAGTATGCGTCGTAATGGAAACCGAATTGTGGCCCAACCTTATTCATCAATGTCACCGTCGTAATATTCCCGTGGTCGTGAGTAATGCACGGCTTTCTGCGTCATCGGCAAAAGGCTATGGTCGAGTGCGGGCTTTGTCGAGTCGCATGTTGGCCGAGATCGATCGGGTATTAGTACAAACGGAAATTGAGGGGCAGCGTTTTATTGATCTGGGGCTTCCGAAAGATCGCCTCTTAGTGACCGGGAGTATTAAATTCGATATAGCGATTGAGCCTCGTATTCGCGCTGACGCTGAAACGTTGCGCCAGCAATGGAGTCATCGACCTTGTTTGATCGCAGCGAGCACGCATGACGGCGAAGACGCTTTAATTCTTGATGCCTTTGAATCCATAAGGCGGGTTGAAAGTAGTGCCTTGCTGATTCTAGTGCCGCGTCATCCTGAGCGCTTTGAGTCGGTGGCTAGCCTGCTTCAGGCGCGTGATTGTGGGTATGTTCGTCGCAGTACGGGTGCCGTGGTGAGTGAWYAGYAMMAKGWYTTGWWRRRYRRCNANCMAYRSGYRMRWWRTWASYKNTWRWTSRMSKMTKCWNATATCSWSKBNNTGGKGRKKWKMTWRKTGSCWNAYYGGGGGGCATAATGTACTCGAGCCTATTGCGCTAGGGGTGCCCACCATAACCGGTCCGCATACGTTTAATTTTCAAGCCATCACTGAAATGTTATTGCAGCGTAAAGGCCTGGCTGTTGCGGGGAGTGCAAAAGATTTAGCCTCGCTGTGTTTGAGTTTTTTTACCGATCCTGAGTTAGCGCGAGACCAAGCCAGTCGCGGCATGGACGTGTTGAATGAGAATAAAGGCGCGTTAAACCGGCAGTTAAATGAAATTAAAGCCTTGATGGATCGCTGAGCCTATCGGGGTGTTTACGTCATTGTCATCGCCTATTCGATGCGTGGCTTGTTAGTTTCGCCTTATTCGTTATAAATATTATGGGATTAGATCTCGGAGTATTGAGGGCTGAACTATTGCGGTTGTGTAATTCAAAGCTTATATTGAGCGTCTACAATAAGTCCTTCACGCACGAATTCCTACGGCGAATCTATACATGAAAGTTACTCCTGAAAGCCCCTTAAGCGAAACGGCCTCAATTTCTCAAGAATCCGTTCAGCCTTTTCCTAGCTCTAAAAAAATATATTTACAGGGCAGTCGTGATGACATTCGAGTTCCCGTGCGGAAAATCACTTTAACCGATACAGTGACTGATAAAGGCCGTGAGAAAAACCCTCCGGTATTTGTTTACGATACCTCTGGGCCCTACTGCGATGAAGATCAAACGGTTGATATTCGAAAAGGCCTGTTACCTATTCGTAAAGCGTGGGTGGACTGCCGGGGCGACAGCGAAACCTTAGATCAAGTGAGTTCCAGTTATGCCCGTGAACGATTAGCGGATGATAGCTTAGCAAGTTTGCGTTTCTCGCACCTTAAAAAACCATTACGTGCAAAAGCAGGCCGTAATGTGTCGCAAATGCATTACGCCAAACAAGGCATCATTACTCCAGAAATGGAATATGTTGCGATCCGAGAGAGTGCGTATCGAGACGATGCATTGTTGCAAGCTAAAGAGGACAAGAATCGGTATGGCCGCATGCAAGGCGGAAACAGTTTCGGTGCGGCTATTCCTGCGACCGTAACCCCTGAGTTTGTACGTGATGAAATTGCTATGGGGCGTGCAGTGATGCCGGCCAATATTAATCACCTCGAACTTGAACCCCAGATTATTGGCCGTAATTTTTTAGTGAAGGTAAACGCCAATATTGGTAACTCTGCTTTGGGCTCCTCCATTGAGGAAGAAGTGGAGAAAATGACCTGGGCGACTCGTTGGGGCGCAGATAATGTAATGGATTTATCCACGGGTAAAAATATTCATGAAACCCGTGAATGGATTGTCCGTAACTCGCCAGTGCCTATTGGTACGGTGCCTATCTATCAGGCCTTGGAGCGAGTTGATGGCGTCGCTGAAGAGTTAACGTGGGAAATTTACCGGGACACTTTAATTGAACAAGCTGAGCAAGGCGTGGATTATTTCACGATCCATGCCGGCGTATTGTTGCGTTACGTGCCTATGACCGCGAACCGCATGACGGGTATTGTTTCCCGAGGYGGGTCGATTATGGCGAAGTGGTGTTTGGCGCATCACCAAGAGAATTTCCTCTATACCCATTTCGAAGATATTTGCGAAATCATGGCGGCGTATGATGTGACCTTTTCCTTAGGTGACGGGTTACGTCCAGGCTCTATTGCTGACGCCAATGATGAGGCGCAATTTGCTGAGCTGGAAACCTTGGGTGAATTGACCAAGGTTGCTTGGCAGCATGATATTCAGACCATGGTGGAAGGGCCGGGTCATGTGCCCATGCACTTAATTAAAGAAAACATGGAGAAACAGTTAGAGGTTTGCAACGAAGCGCCTTTTTATACGTTAGGGCCGCTAACCACTGATATCGCTCCAGGTTATGATCATTTTACGTCCGGTATCGGCGCGGCCATGATTGGTTGGTTCGGAACCGCCATGTTGTGTTATGTGACGCCCAAAGAACATCTTGGTTTACCGAATAAAGCCGATGTTAAGCAAGGCTTGATTACGTATAAGATCGCAGCCCATGCGGCTGATTTAGCCAAGGGGCATCCGTTGGCGCAAGTGCGTGACGATGCCATGTCAAAGGCGCGATTTGAGTTTCGTTGGGAGGACCAGTTTAATATTGGTTTAGACCCGGACACTGCGCGTGCTTATCATGATGAAACCTTGCCGAAAGAAGCGCATAAAGTGGCTCACTTTTGCTCAATGTGCGGGCCTAAGTTTTGCTCAATGAAAATCTCTCAAGAAGTGCGCGATTACGCAGCAAAGGATGATCTTAAGCGAATTCCGTTAACCAAGGATGAAGGTATGAGCGAAAAGTCAGAAGAGTTTAAGCGTCAAGGCGCTGAAATCTACTCCAAGGTATAGGGGTGTAGGGGTATAGGGGTATTGAGGCGGCATGGAATGTTTGATGCCGCCTACTATTTTGAAATCGTATTGAAGGGTTAAAAAAGTGGACAAGGACATTAGCTTTTCTTCGCAGGATTTTGAAATTGAGCAGGAAGAAATCCATTATCAAGGCTTTATCACCTTAAAGTCGTTCCAGGTGCGTCATAAATTGTATGAGGGCGGCTGGAGCCCCAGCTTGCGCCGAGAGTTAGTGGTGCGGTCGCCTGCGGCGGCGGTGCTGCTATACGACCCAAAACGAGACGAAGTGGTCTTAATTGAACAATTCAGAGCCGGCGCCATTGGCGACCCGAGTGGGCCGTGGATGCTGGAATTGGTTGCAGGCGTGGTGGAGCCCGGCGAAGATTTTGAGGCGCTAGTGAGGCGCGAAACCCAAGAAGAGGCGGGTTTGGAGGTCACTGACTTAGTTCAGATCTGCGACTATTACCC
Source organism: Gammaproteobacteria bacterium (assembly GCA_002402085.1). Taxonomy (GTDB): domain Bacteria; phylum Pseudomonadota; class Gammaproteobacteria; order Pseudomonadales; family UBA3067. The sequence continues at coordinate 16,564 of NVVB01000065.1, read as the reverse complement.
CAGCCCTGGCGCCAGTGATGAACGATTGGTGTTATTCTGTGGGCACGTCGATGCGAGTCGAGCAGAAGGGATTCATGGCTTGGCAGAGGAAGGCGAGGACATCCGTGTGAAGGTTTACCCTCGAAAACAGACCGTTGAGTTGATGCGACAGGGCTATGTGAACAATGCCGCTACTATTATCGCTTTGCAATGGCTAGAATTAACTAGATTGTAGTCCTTAAATCCTATTGTTGATTTCAGGCAATTAAATATTAAAAACAATAGGTTGGTATGTTAATCAACAGGTAAGCGACGCGGCGCTTGTATTTGTAATTCGGAGTTCTACCGGAATTTTTTAAATGGCAGTGATCAACGAGGCCAATAAACAAGGGGTTATGTTAAACCGAGCACGGCACACGCCCGATCTATCCGGGTTTATCGTTCGGTGTGAAGCTAATTACCGGCTGTTGCTTAAATTGATGCCTGACATCCAGGATGATGATGAGCTGGATTTTGGTTTGGCGCCTTTGCAGCAGACGTTTGGCTATATCAATATTTCAGTCACTGAGCGTTGTAAATACACGACCACCATTACGATTACCCAAACCAATCATGCCCACTCTGATTTATCACCAGAGGATCAAGACCTTGAGTCTGAAGCGTGGCTTCAAGAGTCCACCATGAGTATCCGTTTGTATCATGACGCACGTATGGCTGAAGTGTTAAGTTTTCAGAAACAAGGGCGAATTAAACCCAGTTATGAATACCCAAACCGAAAAATGTTCCAGCGTGATGAGAAAGCCCAGCTAAACCAGTTCTTAGGCGAGTGGCTGAATTACTGCCTACGAGTCGGACAGGTATTGGATAATCCCATGGATAGTATTACTTCCAACCCGAGCACGTAGTGGTTCGGTATTGATTAGGTAAGGCTGGGTGTTGAAATGGCTGTTGTGGGCTCGTTCTTGCCTATGTAAGCTTTGATTGGATGGATTTGATCAAATGGTGTGGGGAAATAGGGCTGGAGTGTGAACAGTCTTCCAATAAGGCTAAAAAACGGCGACTCTATATGCGCTATCCTATTAAAATATCTAACTATAATGAAAATGCCTGTTTAAAGCTGAATTTTCTGTTCGGAGCCTGTTGTTGAGCGAAGCAAAATCAATAAAACAATCGATCAATATTCTGCAAGTGACTGATAGTCATCTGTTTGAAAGCCAGGACGGAAAGTTACTGGGGCTTAATACTGATCAAAGTTTGCAGCGCGTGATTGAGCAAGTCGACGCGAGCCTTGTCGATTTAGTGTTCGCCACTGGGGATATTTCCCAGGATGGCTCGTTGAAATCCTATCAGCGTTTTAACGAGCTTGTCAGCGACATACAGAGACCTACTTATTGGTTGGAAGGTAATCACGATCAATTTGCTGCTTTTCAAAAAGACTTGGGGGACGTGGGGCGGATGAGCCCGTGTGCGTTGAGTCGCGGTAATTGGGGTTTTATTTTATTGAATTCCAGTGTCGACGATGCGGTGCCGGGTTATTTGGCGGATTCTGAGTTGGCGTTTCTTGACGCGAAATTAGAAGAGTTTAAGGAACAACATGTGCTGATTGCACTGCATCATCAAGTGATTGAAACTGGATGTGAGTGGTTAGATCAACAGATGGTGGGCAATGCTGATCAATTTTTTGATCGCATTGATCGCTACGCCAATGTCCGRGGCGTTGTTTGGGGGCACGTTCATCAGGAAATGGACCAAGAGCGCAATGGGGTCAGGCTTATGTCTTCGCCTTCGACTTGTGTTCAGTTTAAGCCCAATAGCAAAGAGTTTAGTGTGGACACCTTAGCGCCGGGGTATCGGTGGATTAAGTGTCATGAGGACGGTCAGCTTGAGACGGAAGTGTGCCGGGTCGAGGGCGTGGAGTTTGAAGTGGACTATTCTGTTAAAGGTTATTGATGGCTGTAGTGAACGCTAGACCGCCTGCTAGATCCTAATCATGACTCCTTGGGTGCTCACCYTGCGACTAYATTTCAATGATCAAGGTCTTGATCRTTGCGTATTGTCTGGYGATCGATTGCCTTCTTTCCTGTTACTTYCTTTTTTCAATAAACTTCTCCAGAATACCGCCCTCCCGCAAGTACTGTGCAGTGACTTTAGTTAGGGCTGGTAGTATTGATTCGAGCACTTTGCTGTCTAGGCGTAATGCCTTCTATTAATATCCGTAATGAACGTTAACGGGCGGCGGAGATGTCGATCAATGAGAGGTAGTATGTTCACTGAGCCGTTTGGGCTGATTTATATCCATGGGTTTAATAGTTCGCCTCAAGCTTACAAAGCCAATTTGATGCGGGATTATTTACGCGAGTGTGGCCGGGAGGATGCTTTCTTTGCCCCTGAGCTGCCTTTTGATCCACAGCAAGCCATGCAATTGTTAGTGCAGTGCATGGAAGAATTAGTGGCTCGGTTTGGGAACCGGCGGGTATTTATCGTAGGCAGTTCATTGGGTGGGTATTATGGCGCCTATTTAGCTGAGCAATTTCAGGCTGCTATTGCGTTAATTAACCCGTCAGTCGAGCCTTATGTTACTTTGAATCGCTATTTGGGCGAGAATACCAATGTCCATACTGGCGAGCGTTATATTTTGACCGCGCAACATGCAGCAATATTGAAAGAATATCGCGTGGATCGCTTGAAACTAGCCGCGGATTATTTATTAATGGTGCAAACTGCGGATGAAACATTGGATTACCGCGCGGCAGTACTAAAATATGGCGATTGTACGCAGCTTATAGAAAGTGGTGGTTGCCACGGCTTTGATGGGTTTATTAATCACATTCCCTCGATCATGGCATTTTTTGCAGGCAGGAGCTCGGCTCTGTAGGCGAATAATAGATTTCCAAGTAGTTGGCAGTTGGCAGGCTTCAAGCCGCGGCTGCTAAGCAGTTAGATTACTGAATTTTTTGTAGGAGTAGCTTAAACGCATGAGTGCAGATACTTATAACGCTGAATCCATTGAAGTTTTAAGTGGTTTGGATCCAGTTCGTCGCCGGCCTGGTATGTATACCGACACCAGCCGACCCAATCACATGGCTCAAGAAGTGATTGATAACAGTGTCGACGAGGCGCTCGCAGGGCATGCCAAGAAAATCGAAATCACCTTGTTTAAAGACGGTTCTTTAACGGTCTGTGATGATGGCCGAGGCATGCCTATTGATATTCACCCGGAAGAAGGCGTCTCGGGTTTAGAGCTTATTCTGACGCGACTGCACGCTGGTGGTAAATTCTCCAATAAAAACTACCAGTTCTCTGGGGGGTTGCACGGCGTGGGCGTGTCAGTGGTGAACGCATTATCGAAGCGTTTGGAAGTGACCGTAAAACGTAACGCCAAAGTTTATCGAATGGGCTTTATTGATGGCGAGCGAGTGACTGAGCTTGAAATCATTGGTGAATGTAAGAAGAAGCAAACAGGGACTGAAATACGCTTTCTTGCTGACCCGAAGTACTTCGATTCGGCAAAGATTTCGGTGTTGCGATTAAGCCATGTACTAAAAGCGAAAGCCGTGTTGTGCCCAGGATTGGAAGTCATCTTTCATGATGAGCAAAGTGGTGAAACCAACCGCTGGTATTACGAAGACGGCCTCAAGGATTATTTAAGTGAGTCGACTCGGGGCTACACGACGTTACCGGCAGAGCCTTTTATGGGCGACTTCCAAAGTAATGATGAAGCGGCCAGTTGGGCGGTGCAATGGTTGCCTGAAGGGGGCGAGTTAATCAGTGAAAGTTACGTGAACCTGATTCCCACGGCCCAAGGCGGAACCCATGTGAATGGTTTACGCTCGGGCTTGCTGGAAGCGGTGCGTGAATTTTGTGAATTCCGAAACTTGTTGCCGCGTGGTGTTAAGTTGGCACCGGACGATATTTGGGATCGATGTACTTACGTGCTTTCGGTCAAAATGCTTGATCCACAGTTTTCTGGGCAAACCAAAGAACGTTTGTCCTCACGTCAATGTGCGCCTTTTGTTTCTGGCGTGGCGAAAGATGCCTTTAGTTTATGGCTGAATCAGCACACCGCAGAAGCAGAAATGATYGCRGAGATGGTGATCAATGCGGCTCAGACTCGCTTGAAAGCCAGCAAAAAGGTGGCCCGTAAGAAAATAACCAGCGGCCCTGCGTTGCCGGGCAAGTTAGCGGATTGTTCCAACCAAGACGCCAGTCGTGCGGAACTCTTTTTGGTGGAAGGGGACTCTGCGGGCGGGTCGGCCAAGCAAGCGCGGGATCGTCAGTTTCAGGCGGTCATGCCCTTAAGAGGTAAGATACTCAATACCTGGGAAGTTGATTCTGCGGATGTTTTGGCTTCTCAAGAAGTACACGATATCGCCGTGGCCGTGGGCGTAGATCCCGGTTCGAGTGATCTGGAAGGCCTGCGTTACGATAAAGTCTGTATTCTCGCGGATGCGGATTCCGATGGGCTGCATATTGCGACCCTGTTATGCGCACTATTTGTAAGGCACTTTAAGCCCTTGGTGTTAGGAGGGCATATTTACGTGGCCATGCCGCCTTTGTATCGAATTGATGCAGGCAAAGAAGTGGTTTATGCCTTGGATGAGGCCGAAAAAGATGGCGTGATTGATCGCATGCTGGCAAAGAAAAAGAATGCCAAAATTCAGGTCACGCGCTTTAAAGGCTTGGGTGAGATGAACCCTTTGCAGTTGCGAGAAACCACCATGGCGGAAGATACCCGTAAACTGGTGCAGCTGGTATTGGATTCTGATGAGGAAACGTTTGAAACCATGGACATGTTGTTGGCCAAAAAACGCTCGGCGGATCGCAGGGCGTGGTTGGAAACCAAAGGTGATCTGGCCAGTCTTTGAGTGTAAGGCCAGACGCTTAGGCGGCTAAATTGAGGGTGCGTGCTGTTCCGTAGTGAATTTGCCTACATCACTTTTGATAGAGTCGCAGAGGGAATTTCTCGGTCACCTGGATTACCGGGGCGTGGTTCAGGTGGATGTGGTACGTTCTGCAAATCAGCTCGCCACAGTAAGTGCAGGGGCTGCCGGGCAGTACTTCTTCGTTGATCTCTCGGTAAATGTCGATCACTTGTCGGTAAGTCTCTAGGCCTTTGTCTCTTAGTAATTCGCCAATGCCAATTTTACCGTGTACTAATTGTTCGCAAACATCGCTGGGCAGGGCGTTTAAGTTGATGATTGAGGTCGCATAGGCGTAGATGTCGCTGGACGATTCACCGCTGATACTGACATTACGGCGTAAAATTTCGTCGCCCTTTTTACGATCCATGCCTTCTAGGTCTTCTTGAAGCGGTTCGACTTGTTGCCCGAGTGGGGTGATTACGATGGGTTCCCAGAAATAGGCTTCGAGCGTCTTAGTGACCGTGCCGTCGGTGACGAGTAACGTTCGGACAATGGCAGGCATGATGGCTAAGTCTATGCATTCATTCCTTTTGTTGGTGATGATTCCGCCGGCAATGTAGCCTTTAGTTTTAAAGTCCTCTAACATGATTGCTGCCTTTCTTTGTAACGGTGCCTTACTTTAGTATGCTTTCTTATTAGTTGATGATTGAGTACTTGTCCAATGGCTTATTGGACTGAGAGCGCTAAGCCGGGTAGTGTGCGAGGGCATTCTACCAGGAGTTTTGGTGGGTTTGTGAAGATGGCTAAGCAATAGATTTTAACCGTTCAGCGCACCGCTGCTGAATGAAAAAAACTTAAAGTAKRWGKYTKTNGAWRRARAYTGATTTAAATTACATCAAAGAACGAGTGGTTGATTCAATTGCGGTAAAGCAAAAATTGTTGGAAGACGAGGCGTTAATGCAGCGCATACTCGATCTATCCAATGCCTGTGTGAATGCGTTTAATCACGGCAATAAAGTCATTCTGGCCGGAAATGGTGGCAGTGCTGCGGATGCTCAGCATATCGCTGCTGAATTTGTCAGTCGTTTTGAGTTTGATCGACCGGGTTTACCGGCCATTGCYATCACCACCGATTCGTCTATGTTGACAGCGATTGGCAATGATTACGGTTACGAGCGCGTGTTTACGCGTCAGGTTGAAGCCAATAGTAAGCCGGGCGATGTCTTTATCGGTATTACCACATCCGGTAATTCACCTAACATTCTTCATGCTCTCAAGCGCGCGAAAGAGCTAGGCGTAGTGACTGCTGCTTTTGCCGGTGATGGCGGCGAAGTACAGGAATTGGCTGAACATGTGATCAATATYCCTTCGGGCCATACGCCTCGAATCCAAGAATGCCATATTCTGGTGGGGCATATTATCTGTGGCATTGTCGAAGACAGCTTGTTCACCCGCCCTAAATAGGGTGGAAAGATTTGAGTCAGTATTCATAGGCGCCCGATAAGGCGCCTTTTTTGTGCTGGGTCAGGTATTTGAGTTAATTCGTTGGTGCAGTGGACGCTTAGCGGATTGATATCGGTTTGGCTTCAAAAGCAAATCAAGGTAAGGTGACTCCAATCTCACTCTTCGGTAGCGGATAGGTTACCCATTTAGGGAGTTGTATAAGGAGGGCTTATGGAATCTAAAAGTAGACGGCAGTTTTTTGGTTATATGGCGGTGGGCTTATCGACACCTTATCTTTTGAGTGCGTGTGGCGGTGATGTTCAGAACCCTAGCGCCGAAATTGATCAGCAGGTTGTGGGTGACAGTGCGCTTTTTAATACCCAGGCGTTGACCTTTAATTCTCCTGAGGTGTTTGAATACTCCATTGGTTCGGGGGACCCGACTGAGTCAGGGGTAATACTTTGGACCCGCGTTGCTGAAACGGCCCTTCTTCCTGGCGAGTCCTTGTTTTTTCAAGTGTCCCGCGATAGTAGTTTCCTGAATGGTAGTCTAGTCGTTGAGGGTGAAGTTGAAGCGATACAAATCAGCAGCCTTAATGATTACACGGTTCATATTGATCTCGACAATCAACTCGAAGCCGGGACACGTTATTTTTACCGCTTTGTTTATAACAATACGGCCAGTCGAGTGGGCCGTTGCCGTACTGCGCCCGCGGAAGATGAGGCTTTGGCCCGTGTTAAATTCGCATTATTAACCTGCCAAGATTACACCAATGGTTTCTACGGTGCTTTGCGTCATATAGCCGAAGATGCCTCCATTGATTTTGTGATTCATCTAGGGGATTTTATCTACGAAACAGTGGGTGACCCTAGTTTCCAATCGCTGCCTTTTGATGAGCGACTTATTGACTTGCCGAGCGGCGGAGTCGTGTCCTTAGGGTTGGACGATTTTCGTAAAATATACCGGACCGCTTACAGTGATCCGTCCCTGCAATTAGCAATGGAGACTCACACTTGGATCATCACTACGGATGACCATGAAACGGCTAACGATTGTTATTGGGATTATGAGCGCGATACTTTAGGCGCTCCCGATCATCCGTATACTTTAGATCCTGAATTCAATAATGACGCGGAATTGCTTCGCCAGCTTAAACTAGATGCACAGCGTGCCTGGGCGGAGTATGTGCCCACTCGTGTCGGTTTTGATTTAAACGCCAGTCATCCCCATGACGCGCAGCAGGTCTATCGTGAATTTAAATTCGGTAACTTAGTGCAGTTGTTTATGACCGATACGCGTACCTATCGTACGTCTCACCCGTGCGGAGAATCGTCTCGGGATCGTGTCGGTAAGTCTTGCCCTGAAGTGAGCTCTGAAGAGCAAAGCTTGTACGGGATGGAGCAGCGTGAATGGTTATTGGATGGCTTGTCTAATTCTACCCAGCAATGGAAGCTTTTAGGCAACCAAGTGTTTATGGGCCGGCTGGGCCTTTTTATTAAACAGTTAGTACAGCTGCCTTTCAGTGTTGATGCTTGGGATGGCTATGAATTCGAACGGGCGCTTTTGGCGCAATACGTTCTGGATCATGGCGTGGAAAATTTTGTCGTAGTGACCGGCGATTTACACTCAACCATGGCGTCTCATTTGCGGCAAGATTACAATACTAAATCGAGAGTGATTGGCCCTGAATCCCCTGGCGTTGAATTTATGACGCCTGCGGTGACGTCCTCTAATTTGGGCGGCTTAATCTTGAGTGAAAATCCCAGGGAAACGGTGGAGAACTTGGTGGAGGCGATCAGTAACGGCACGGTTCGCGTGACTAATCCTCAYATCCGTTATTTTAATAGTTTGGATTACGGATACTCGACGATTGAGTTTACTAGCAGCTATTGTGAATGGCGCGCCTTTGCCGTAGACAAAGATAATCGTAGTGACTCCGTGGTGCGTGAACAAATCGCTGCGTTTAGGAAATACCCGGAATTACCTGAGTTAGTGAAGGCCTAAGCGATAAGTGCGCGCCTGCAAGGCTTCGCTTGTTGTACTGCTTTATTCGAGAACGACTAATTTGAAACTGTTGTCGTTGGCCAGCTCGGTGTATTTATTAAAGTGTTTGCGGGCTAAGTTTTCAATGCTAATAAACTGATTGACCACAAACAGGGCTTGGCCGCCTTTCGCGGTTAAGCGCGCGGCATTGCTAAGAAACTTCTGCGTCAGGGCTGGGTCGGTTTTGAAGCCGTGATGAAACGGCGGGTTGCAGAGTACTAAATCAAACTGTTGTTTAATTGACTGTCCACAGTCTGCTGCAATGACCTGGCCTGGAATGTTGTTTAAATCGAAATTTAATTGGCAGGCATGTAGTGCGGCCGCGTTGTTGTCAGTGGCGACAATTCCCTTGATTTTATGGTGGTGAGCGGTTGCTGCGAGAAACCCGTAACCGCAGCCTAAGTCTAAGCATGAGTTGGGGAGAGAGGGTTCTTGTGCTAGAAATGCTTCGAAGTGCTGGCTTAAAAATAAACTGCCTGGGTCCAGGCGATCCCAACAAAACACGCCCGGTTTGCTGTGTAGGTTGAACTGAGGGGTTTGAACTATTTCACGGCTTTGGGTGTAGTTTTTATCTTCTAATTGATTATCTGACTCGATAACCTGGATCTCGTTGGGCAGRCTCAGAACGCCCAAGCAGGTTTGTTGCTTRCCTCGTGTTTTACTCAGTGCGCAGGACGTTATTTTAGCGGAGTTGGTCAGGTACGACTGAATCCCCTCTTGTTTTGCGCCCGCCAAATAGAGTTCGCCTTCGGGTGCTAAATGCGCAAGGGCTTGATTGATGATGCGATGCACCACGGGTTTTTCTTTCGATATACGGTAATAGATATGATTAAAGTGAGGCAGGGCCAGTGCATCAAAATCGAAATCATTAAAACTTGAAGGGATGCCGAGGGATTTAAAATGCAAAAAAATGTCATAACGATTACTTAGAACATGCAAATCGCCGGCTAAGGCGTCAGCCGTCGCGAACAGGGAGGACAAATAGGGCGTGATGTTTTCGTCGATGACCCAAAGGCTTGGGCCAGAGTTTACGCGCAGGTTAGGCAGTAAAAGTTCAAAAGCAGGATCRGAATGCATGGTTTTGGATGGCTCAGCGGTGTGGGTCTTGATGATCAATAGAAGGCGTTTATTATCTTAAAGGGAAATATTTGTCAGTGCAATTGAAGCGCAGTAGGGGCTAAGTAATAATAGGTCTTTCGGGGGCGGTGGTCAGTATCGAGCGCCCTTAGCGATCACATGAATGATACAGGTTGAAGGGTTAAGGTAGATGCGAGATTTGCGGGCAACAGGTATTAAGCTTGAGCAACAACGATTATGGATTTTGGATCAGCGTCAATTGCCACAAGAGCAAGTTTGGCGAGAATGTAATGTCGTTGAAGACATGGTGGAGGCTATTCAGACGTTGCAAGTGCGAGGTGCGCCCTTAATAGGCGTTGCAGCGAGTTTGATGGTGGCTCGCTTGTGTTGGCAGAACCTTTCCCAAGATGACGTGGTCGCGGGGATTTTGAGCCTTGCGAAAGCGCGCCCTACGGCGGTTAATTTAACGTATTGCATGACTCGTATGCAAAACCTTGTAGAGGTTGAGGATTGGCGGGGCCGAATGATTGCTGAGGCGATCAGTTTGTTCGAAGAAGACGTTGAACTATGTCAAAACATGGCGCGTCTTGGCAGTGAATTGGTAMGCGAAGGCGACCGGGTTTTAACKCACTGCAATGCGGGTAGCTTGGCCACGGTGGGGGTGGGGACTGCGATTGGTGTGATGACTGAGTCGTGGCGACAAGGAAAAAAGATTGAAGTCTGGGTCAGTGAAACCCGGCCACTGTTACAAGGCGGACGGCTTACTGCTTGGGAAATGCAGCAAGCGGGCATTCCCTATCAAATCATTTGTGACAATATGGTGGCGAGTTTAATGGCCCAGGGCCAAGTAGATAAAATATTTGTAGGCACGGACCGAATTGCTGCGAATGGCGATTTTGCCAATAAAATTGGTACTTACAGCTTGGCCGTATTGGCGCGTCATCATAACGTGCCTTTTTATGTGGTGGGCCCGATTACAACACTGGATTGCGATTGTGCTACCGGCCAAGACATTCCCATTGAGCAGCGAGACGAGTGGGAAGTTAAGGGCGTGAAGGGAGGTTTCGGCGAGTTGCAGTGGGCCCCCGAGCAAGCGCGGGCGTATAACCCCGCCTTTGATGTCACGCCTGCGGCCCTCGTCACGGGGTGGGTTTTGGACAGCGGCGTGTATTCTTTGGCGCAGGTTCAAGCGGGAGCGCTTCTGAACCTTTAAAGCGCGCTCAATAAATAGATAGAACGCTGTATAAAGTGATACATAGAATATCAAAGTCCGGTGTGGTGGTGAGTCTGTATTGTGTAATGCAGGTTTGAAGAAAAAAATCGTGGAGAGCAGGCTTGTGAAAGACAAAGCAAAGGACGGCGCGGCGGTAAAAGGCGGTCGCTTGGACAATACCATTACTGTTTCTGATCGCTATTGCGGTCCGCCCGATTGCGCCAACGGTGGGTATGTCAGTGGTTGTTTAGCGACTTATGTGGGGGGCGATTCGGTGCGCATTAAGCTTAAGGCGCCGACGCCGCTTAATACGCCGTTAACGGTTCAGCGCGAGGGTGACACCTGGCGCTTATTGGCGGGCGAGGGGCTGGTGGCCGAAGCGTGGGCTCATGACTTGCAAATAGAGGTGCCAGATATTGCCTCGCTTGAGTCGGTTCAGCAAGCGCATCAGCAATGCCACGGTTTTGTGGATCATGCTTTTCCGGGGTGTTTTGTCTGCGGGCCTGAAAGACTTAACGACGGCCTTGGGATCTTTCCTGGACCGGTGAAAAATGATCAGGGTTTCGATTCAGTGGCGTCTTTTTGGCAGCCCAAGGACGAATGCTATGACCCGAGTGGTCAATTAATGACGCCGTTCGTTTGGGCTGCGCTCGATTGCCCCACTGCTTTTGCTGCCTTGGAATATGCTGAGAACCAAGCGCTGGTACCGATGGTGTTGGGGATGTTAACAGTGCGGCGGCTAAAGCCGATTACGCGTCAAGAGGGCTTGATCGTGCACGCGTGGGCGCAGCCTGGTCAAGGGCGTAAAGTGGCTGGGTATTCAGCGATTAGCTCTTTGCAGGGGGAGTGTCTTGCGTACGCTGAGGCAATGTGGATCTCAATTAAAAAGTAACGCGTTTGTTCTTTTGCCTCTTCGTGTCTTTTTTTCTATTGATTCTTTCAGTCACTCAAACGACTATCGGCCTAATGATCTATAGCACAAGCGTTAGGCTGATAGCCGTGTGAATTCGAATGTGTGTCGTTGCGTTAAAATATCTCCGACAAGAATGCCTGCATTTTTATCCACGACTGTTGATCCGCCTCTTGGCTATACGCCAGAGGTAGACCAAACTCTTGGCCAAGTCGGTCGGCCTCGGGATTGGTGAAGCTGTGTTTTGCATTCGGGTAACTAATGAATTCGAAATCGGCTTGAGCAGTTTTCATTTCTTGTTTGAATGATTGAATTTGCGCGTCGCTTACAAAGGGGTCGTCGGCGCCATGAAGTACTAATACTTTGCTTTTGATGGAGCCCGGTTGAGCGCCTACTTGTGTGCCAAGGCTGCCGTGAAAGCTAGCCACCCCCGCTAAAGGCATGCCTTGACGCGCCATGTGTAAGACCATTGCGCCGCCGAAGCAATAGCCAATGGCGGCGGTCTTGTTGGCTTGGTGTAGCGGGTGCTCGGTAAGGATTTTTTGTGCGGCTTTAAAACGTTGTTCGGCCAGGGGCATATTTTTGATGACCTGGCTCATCATTGCCTGTGCTTCTTTGGGGTGTTGGGTGTTTTTGCCCGCGCCGTACATGTCTAAAGCGAACGCGATATAACCTGATTTTGCTAACATGCGGGCACGTTTTTGCGCGTAGCCGTTATGCCCCCACCATTCATGCACAACCAATACGCCGGGGCGTTTTTCATTAGAGCTGTCATCCCAGGCTAAGTAACCCTTGAGTTGGGTGTCGCCGGCGTTGTAGGTGATTTCTTGGGATTGTATTTCTGCGTAGAGTGGGCCGCATAGTAGCGCGAAGCTTAGGGCGATTAATTTTTGAGGCAGTGATGTCATTATGGTTTCTCTTATCCATAGAAAAGGGAACGTGAAGTGTATCGTGAGCCGGATAAATTGCTAGCGGTAGTGACAGTGACAGTGATAGTCATATTGATAGTGGCATTGATAGCGACATCAATAGTGACATCGATTAGCCGCGAGTTTGCGCGGTTAGGCGTGTAATGAATCGACGCGAATAGCAGGGGGGGTTAGCGGTATTTATCTTGTTGCTGCTGTTGTTTATTTTTATTTCTTTTTAATAGGACATACRCCGCACCACTGCCGCCATGGCGTTTTTGCGCGCTGTGATAAGCCAGCACTTGCGCTGATTCCTGCAACCATTGATTAACAAAGCTTTTGATGCGTGCAGGTGTTCGGCTACGTTCGCCTTTGCCATGGGTAATGATTACGGAGCGTAAATCGTAGCGAAGGCAATCATCAATAAAATCTAACAGATCGATGCGGGCTTCTTTGACGGTGCGTTGATGCAAGTCCAGTTGCGCCTGCTGGGGTAGCTTACCTTGCTGTAGCTTTCGAAATAGACTTTGTTGTACGCCCTCTGATTTGCCCTCCATGATGTCGTTGGGAGCCAGTTGCTGCATGGGCTCGTCGCTGAGTAAAACGTTTTCGGCACGGTGATTTAAGGCGGCTTTTTGGCGGGCACGTTGAGCGATACACGGCAAACGCTTGGGTTTAATGTTTCTTGCGGCGCCATTGGGCAGCTTTTTTACGCCTTGCATGGCCTCTATAAATAGGTCTTTATCTTTGCTGCTCATTACTCTTGCTCAACGTCTAATACGCTTGGTGGCTTTCCATGGTCTAAAAGCTCGATATTATTGGTTTGGCGAATTCAATTAAATAGACTGGCATTATAGCGTGTAAGGCTAAATTAATACCGTAAAAGGATCGAAACCTCAAGCGCTTACGTCGGCCCGGCATATTCTTGGTTGGTTATGTAAGCTTCAGTCACGGGTTATTTATCATGTGTTACGTTGCGTTACGGTGCGTCGTTAAGGCGCGGTTAAGAGCCCGCCTATACGCTAATTGCTTTAGTTATTAGTAAGCTAGCGGCCCCTTGCGTAGGTTTATTTGAGCTCGACAGGATAATGACTTACGGGTTGAGCTTCTGTACACTTGCGCCCTTGAGAATGACCCCTGGTGGGTTACGTTTAAATTAGCCCTGTTCTGTCACGGCAGTATTTAGAATTAGGACAGTAATAAGAATTACGGCGGTATGAAAAAATGAGTTTAGCATTTCAGAAATGGGTTCTTGATCATCCCTGGCAAGCAATATTTATATGCATGTTGATAGTGATCGGTTCTTCCACTGGTTTAAAGAATTTCCAAAACGATGGTGACCCGCGAGCATTTTTTGGCGACGATAACCCGCTGTTTCAACAGTTCCTTGAGATAGAAGGGGACTATGCGGGTAACGAGATGGTTTCTTTTATTGTCCATCCTAAAGATGACAATSTRYYTWYAYGSKRMWYKYYMCRKRKCATSRARWRRYWKAYKKMWGATGCATGGTTGACTCCTTTTTCAACYCGMGTTGATTCGTTGGCTAATTTCCAGCACAGCACGGTGATTGGCGATGAGATGTTTGTTGAGTATTTGGTGGAAGATGCACTGAAATTCAGCGACGAAAAAGTAGCCACACTGAAAGACGTGGTCATGAGCGAGCCGGCGTTACAAAACGCACTCATTTCTTCGAAGGGCCATGTAACTGGTATTTTTGTTCGGGTCTTTATGGAAGACCAGAATAAAGAAGCCGCCGAGGTGGTTCAGTACGCAGAAAAATTGCGAGACCAGTATCGCGCTGAGTATCCAGACATTGAGTTTTACATGACTGGGACTGTGCCGTTTTCGTACACCGCTCAACAAGCGACTAAAAATGAAATGCTGTTCACCATGCCGATTGGCTTTGGTTTGGTGGTTATTCTGTTGTTGTTGATGTTGCGAAGCGTTTCATTAACCGTCATCACTATTGTATTAATGGTATTTTCGATTACCAGTGGTGTTGGCTTAGGCACTTGGTCAGGAATTGTTTTCTCTCCTATGGTAGGGGCTGCACCCGCAATGATCCTAACCCTGGCGGTGGCCAATTCGGTCCATATACTGGTGGGTTATCTGCAGGAACGTCGTACGGGTAAAGTACGTTATGACGCCATGTTCGAAAGTCTTCGTGTCAATATGCAGCCGGTTTTCCTTACTAGCTCTACTACCGCAGTGGGTTTCTTGTGTCTTAACTTCTCTGAATCCCCTCCATTCCATGACATGGGTAATATGGTGGCGATTGGCGTGATGATCGCGTTTGGCTTATCAGTGGTATTAATGCCTGCACTGGTAATGGTTTGCCCTGATAAAGAGTACAAGCCAGTGAAAGGCTTTACTCATCGAATGATGGAAGGTTTTGGCGACCTAGTGATTCGGTTCGAGAAAGCATTGTTTTGGGGAATGGCCGTTATTATTGTAGTGGTTGCCTCTTATGTGAGTAATAACGAACTCAATGACGTTTGGAATGAGTACTTTGATGAGAGCTTTGAAGTACGACGCGCCAACGACTTTATGATGCGGGAATTAACCGGTATGAACCGACTTGATTTCTCTATCCCTGCGAATCCAGACCTTGAACAAGGGGTGATGGATCCGGTTTATCAGCAAAAGCTTAATGAGTTTGCTATATGGGCCAAGCAGCAACCGAATGTTGTTTCGGTAAGTACTTATTCTGATATCGTAAAACGACTTAACCGCGACATGCATCAAGCGGATGAGGCGTATTACAATATTCCTAATCAACGCGATCTTATTTCGCAGTACACGTTGCTGTATGAAATGTCATTGCCTGCTGGTTTGGGAATCGATAACCAAATTACTATGGATAAAATGAAATCCTTGGTATCGGTAGTCGCCACTAACCTGAACTCTCAGCAAGTGATTGATCTAGAGAAGTCATGTTCTGAGTGGATTGATCAAAACTYCCCTCAATACATGAAAACCACTGGCACCGGGTTAGACCTACTTTTCGGAAGCTTAGCGCTGAAGAATATTCAAAGCATGATTACCGGGACTGTAATGGCACTGTTGTTAGTGTCTGCCTTGCTGATCTTCGCATTGAAATCCTTTAAATACGGCCTTCTAAGCTTGTTGCCGAACTTACTACCGGCTGCCATGGCATTTGGTATTTGGGGCTTCTTCGTAGGGCAAGTTGGATTGCCCGCAGCGATTGTGGCCAGTATTACGATTGGTATCGTAGTGGACGACACGGTGCATTTCTTAAGTAAATACGTGCGTGCTAAGCGCGAATACAATTACGACACCAGAAGTGCGGTACGTTACGCCTTTAGTAATGTTGGGGTCGCCTTGGTATTCACCTCGGTATTGCTAACGGCCAACTTCGGTGTGATGGCATTCTCTCACTTCCAACCGAATGCCAGCATGGGTGTGTTGACTGCGTTGACCATCGCCATGGCGCTGGTCGTGGACTTCTTGTTCTTTGTGCCGGTATTGCTAGTGATTGATCGCTATGCCAGCGGTGAGAAAGAAGCGCCTGAGGAAGAAGCTGAAACCAAAGCCAAAGCCAAAGCGGCTTAAGCGGTACGTAAAAGAAAGATACCTGGCGCTTACAATGATTGCATTGAGCGCTGGGTAGTTTGAATCAGATAGTTGAACTGATAGCTGAGCTAGATAGTTGAATAGTTAGACCGAAGAAATCGTAGTGGTTGTTAGATGGGTCAGTAGTGTTAGGGATTGATCGGTTTAGCTAGATTTAGTTGGGTTTAACTGGATGTAACCGGCTACGCTAGATTCACAGAATGAAGTAAAGAGGCTGCTAATTGCGTAAGTGATTAGTGGCCTTTTTTGTGGGTGGGTGATGGTGGTGAAAGGGTGTGGATTGATTGGGTTGGTGCTAGGCGCGTTGAGTATGTAAAAGGAATGCAGGTGATAGCAGTGTGGGGCTGAGGGTGTTTGATTCGATTTGTTGATATTGATATGGATTGAGGGCGCTAGACATCGGGAAGGTAGAGGATGCGTTTGTTTTTAGGCGTTATCGCGAAGTGTTTAATTATTGCAGAGGGTGTAGATAGGGAGGAGAATAATGTGTGTTGAAAAGGGAGCTTCTATATAGAAGCTCCCAAGGCGTCTTTAG
>NVVB01000064.1 GCA_002402085.1 Gammaproteobacteria bacterium | reverse complement strand
TTTTTTTACAACTGGTTTTGCTGGTCTAGCCTTTTTGCTGGCTGCGGTTTTCGCTTTAGCGGCCTTCTTTTCTGCGGCGGCGTTCATTTTAGCGGCTTTTTTGTCTGCTGCGGCCTGGGCTTTCGCTGCTTTTTTAGCGGCTGCTTGGGCTTTCTTCTCTTCTGCGGCAGCTTTTTTAGCGCGCGCGTTCTCTAGTACTTCTTCTTCCTTGGACCATTGCTTAGCAACTTTGTTGCTGGCACTGGCCATTGCGGTAACCTTTCCGACGGTTACTTTTAAGCCTGAAAGTGCATCTTTGGCTAAGCCTAATTCGCCTTGTACTTCAGAAAGGGCTTGATTGGCTGAGTCGAGTACTTGAGCGGCTTTGACCAATTGATTTTCGCTAGCAGGAGTCTTTTTAGCTTTTACCTTGGCGGTGACGGCTGCCTTTTTGGCTTTAGCTGCTTTTTGCTTAACAGCGACTTTTGCTACTTTCTTACCTGCTTTATCTACGGCAGCTTTAGCAGTAGACATTTCTTTGGCGCAAACTTTTTCTAGTTTCGCCTGCATTTTGGAAATGTCACTTTCCATCGCAGCAATTACTTTCGTAATAGAAACTTTTGCAGTCGTAGCTTTAGCCACTTTGCGTTGAGTGGTTTTTTTTGCAGCTTTTTTCTTTACGGCAACCATTTGAACAGCCCTCATCGGTGGTATTGATTATGCGCCAATTATACAAGGTGAATATACAATATCTACCTGTAATGCTTCTTTATTAGTTGATTCTAATCCAAATAGATGGACTATTAAAATTTTCAAACCAATTACCAGATAATCGGTCGAAAAAAGCGGGTTATTTGTCCTAGTGGTCTATTTGGTTTGTAGGAAAAATACATTTTCCTAAGAAATATAAATTTTATATTTTTTGCTTCAGGGCGAATTGTAGAGTTTTTTGGAATTTATATTTCAAGGCCTGTTTATGATAAAGCGCTAGGGCAAGGCTTTCGAGACTGCGTGCGTGAGATAAAAAAGCCGGTATTGCGAACGTTTTTGTTCGCAGGGAATTGCCGCGGGCTGTTGTGGATGTCCATAGATAGTCTCCGTAGATAGTCTCCATAGATAGTCCTTGGTGATACGTGCCGAGAATGAGTAAGGCAGCGTTGGCCTAACCCTTGGAAATGAGCCGTTGGTTGCGATGAGGTTTTTATCAGTTTTCGTTGGATTGATTACGGGGGTGTTTTTTCAGTGTCGTGGGGGCGTGTAAATTATTTGGATAGACAAGAACGGCCGCCTTTATAGAGAGGCTTGGCTTGTGGAGTATGTGATTAACGGCCAAAGTTGATGGCCTGTGACGGAGCGTAACCTATTGCCTCGAAAGAGTTTTGCGTGATTACAAATGACAACTAAGCTCATGGTAATGCTGGCCTGAACACGTTATTCTTTGCCGCCGGAAAGGTGGCCTCTTCACAGTAGTGGCGGTGTAATTTAGGTATGACTTTCGTTTGGGTAGAAGAGTGTTTTGGCTTTTGAGTAAAAAACAGGAGGATTTGTGAAAAAATTTCTAAGTAGTTTGGTGATCGTTGCAGCCGGTATGGGTGCGAATCTAGTCGTAGCGGATGAAATGGCGCTTGAGTTGAATACTGAGCAGGAAAAGATTAGTTACAGTATTGGTTATGATTTTGGCGTTAAAATCAGTCAAGGGCTAGAAGACCTTACTTTTGAAGTGTTTCTTAAAGCGGTGGAAGATGCCTACCGCGGTAAACAATCGTTGATTTCTAAGCAGGAGATGGCTTCTGTTATCGAAGAATATCGTCGTAAAAAGATCGAAGAGAAACGTGCCGAAGCAGCGCAAATAGGTGAGCGCAATCAAACGGAAGAAAAAGAATTTCTTGCCGCTAATGCAAAGAAAGACGGCGTGTTGGTTACCGATAGCGGTTTACAGTACCGAATTGTCTCTGCAGGCACGGGCGAGCGACCTAAATCCACGGATACGGTTGAGGTGCATTACCGAGGCGAATTAATCAATGGGCAAGAGTTTGATAGCTCTTATAGTCGGGGACAAACTACCGAGTTTCCCGTAACGCGCGTCATTCCTGGTTGGACTGAAGCATTACAGCTTATGAAGGTAGGCGCTAAGTGGGAGCTATTTATACCTGCGAAATTGGCCTATGGTGAGCGAGGCCAAGGGGCTATTACGCCTAATTCATTGCTTATTTTCACGATCGARCTAGTGGATATCAAGTCTAAGGGATAGGCTTTAGGTCTATGTTCTAGGTCTATGTTCTAGGTTCATATTTTAGGTCTATGTTTTAGGTCCATGTTTTATTTTTATTGTCATCGTGACTGAGTTGGAGCCTTGTTGTTTTGAGGCTCTAATTCAGAGTTGCCATTCCTGTACCACCCCTTCTGATGTAATCGAGTAAAACCGTTGTGCATTCTCGCTAATGCCAATGCTATATATTTTTGCTCGAGCGGGTCGCCACATATTTTTCCCCGNTAGTTGCCAGCGTTTGGTTTTATTGTTGTTGGTTAGATCCCATTGCTCGATTTGTTGCAGGGAGTTGCCAATTAAAATGGCATCTTGACCCGGAATGAACGTGGCAGCGGTAATCGTTGCGGATCGATTGGCGTGATCGATGAGCGATTTTTGTTGTTTGATGTCCCAGACTTGAAATTTTTCGTGTTGGCTGGAAAGCATGGCTCGATCTCCCATGGCGGAGATGGCGACCAAGTTGACGGTATTATTAAACTGCCACTGATGTAATTCTTTGTTGGCCGCAAGGTCCCACAAGATAGCGGTTCGATCCACGGAGCCTGTGATKCCTAGTGTGCCGTCGGCTGAAATACTCACCGTTTCGATGGCGCCTTGGTGGTGGAATTTGTTAAGGATTTGCCCTTCGTTGACGTCAATGTAAAGTGCGCTGTAGTCGTTGAGGCCGATTAAAGCGAAACGACCGTCTCCGGATAGGCTCACGTCGCGAACTTGAGCGGGGGCCGCCCAGAATCCAATGGATTCTCCAGTGGCGGTGTCCCAAAATACAAACCGTCTTCGGTCGGCAGTGACCGCAATGGCTCCGTCGTGCGATAGCGCGGTGGCAACAAAATCGCTGTAATCGCCTGACTTATGATTCCAGTCGTATACGCGTTGTTGGGTTTTTAAGTTCCATAAGCTGCCACCATGGTTTATCGAGCCGATGACCGAGAACTGGCCATTACGGGATATTGATCCAGTGTAAATGCCCTGAGTTGCTTGGGTTGACGTGGTTTCGGGGGCATCGGAAGAGCATGCGCTAAGCATTCCCAAAAGTAGCCCGCCTAGTAATAAACGGCGTGTGTTGAAGTGTTTAAGCGGTCGGATAAATTTGTCCATCTAATGAGCCCATAAACGATGGTGTAAAAAACATGGTGTGGGCGGGGGCGGGTTAGACATTTAAACGCTTCCTTTGCTCATTGTCTTTAGCTTTGTAGTCGTCTTTGACTGCTTGTGCTGTGGTAATACGCTTTCTAGCGACCCCCGTTTTCTTGGCGATGGATAGGAGTATGGGATAGCGGACTTTATTCTACGTCAGTGACAAGCTTAGACTGCAGAGACAGCTTTAGACGGGCTAATCAGTTAATTTAGATGAAATTATTTAGTGACGTGGTTTTGCTGGCCCGAGAGAGGGGTGAGGAATAGACGTTGCTAGGGTAATGTTTTAGATTCGTGAAACTAGATAGACACCGTTGTCGATTTAAGGTGTCTATATAGACGGAGCAATTAGAATGGATGGGCGTGTCGTACGAGGGGATGGGGGTGTTAGCGACGGTGTGACCCAACATTGGGGTAATGCACAGGGGAATAAAAGAGCGCTTTACGCCCCTGTGTTTTTTTGGCTATGTTGACGTTCTGTTTCAAGGTGATAGGTCTAGTTCTTGATCAATTCCTAAATTAGGCGACTTGTCCTTTGTGACGAATATGTAATTGGTCGATGAGTTTGTCTTCGAATTCGAAACGCAGTTCGATGGACTCACCCAGTTTGGAAAGACTGGTGTAGAGCTTATCTAGTTTTGTGGTGGTGAAATCCCATTCATTGACATTGTCGTTAAATTGCAGCGATTGATCTGTGGTCGCTTGCACTTTTTCGTAAAAAGATTGAGCGGTTAAGCATTGCGTGTCTTGAAATGCATAAGCCTCTTTGAATAATTCTTCGTAGACTTCAAAGTGCCCCGCAGAGATATAATCCAGTAAAAGCTGACAAAAATGTTTAAGTTGTCGCTCTATCGTATGAGAATCCTTGGAAAAGCTGACACTAGAGCTAACCCTGCAATAAAGAGTTATTAAATCCTGCCTCTCTATAAGCCAGCGTTCTAACAGACTTTCGACGCAATCCCATTGTTCGTTAGCCGATTCATTTTTAGTATTAGCCATAGCCGGAAAATTCCTTAAAATTGGGTTGTTAATAACTTAGTTTAGCTAATGAGACCCAGCATCGCTCTTAAGATTAAAAAATCAAAGCAATTACTGTCAGTATAAATATCCTTACATTGCGTTGTGTAGTGAATGTTTTTGGCTGTAGTGACTCAATTACAACTGCAAATAGGATAAAAAAGTTGCGGTTTTTAAGCAATCAATTTTTAGCCGTTTGCCATAATATTAATTTGTAAGAACGCTATTTTAAATAATGAAAAGTTGTATAGGCCTGCATCGGTATTTTATAAGCAACCTTTAGGCCGCAGGAGAGGCTAATAAAAAACAGCAATAACAGTGACGGGTAGGCTTCCCCGTGATGACGGCGAACCTAGAATAAGCGAGTGGTTATTAGGGTTTTGAGGAGGAGGCGCTAGCCCTGTACTTCATCAGTAAAGGGCTAGCGATTGCAGATTTTAATGGCTTTTGTGTAAACGCAGTTCTATACGAGACCAAGGGTATAGGCTCAACGCACTAAAGACGATGGCGTAACCGACGAAGAACAGCAGGGTGGATTCGGGCAGAGTTAACCCTAGAAACTCCCAATCAATACTGGCGCATTCCCCTGAGCCGGTAAACACCAGTCGAAACATATCCGCTAACGGAAATGCATCGATGAGGTACTCCAGTCCGGGTCCGCAGGCGGGCACTTCGTCGGCGGGCAGGTGTTGTAACCACGAATGTCTGCCGGCGACGATAATGCCGCCAATGGCTGCCAGTGTGCAAAGGCCGGTATAGATTCGTTCCATGATTCCTTTTGAGTTGTGAATGAAGGCGATGAGTAATGTCACTCCCATGGCAATCACACAGAGGCGCTGAAATATACAAAGTGGACAAGGATCTAATCCTTTTACGTGCTCGAGATAAAGTGCATAGGCCATTGCCAAGATGGTAAACAAGGTGCCTAAGCCATAAATCAGCCGACTGTTGACGAAACGAATCATTGTTGCCTCAAAAGGTAAGTGAATTGAGTAAGTTGATTTTTAATCAACGTGCATCTTTCTGATGTGCTGGATCAAAGGGCTAGTGTCATTAATCAATGCATTGAGCCCAGGGGTTCGGGTTACGCAGAAAGTCTAGCGCGTTGATTCGGGCAGTATGCATTAGAAATTATTAAAATATCGGACCCAAGGCAAGGGAAAGCGTCAGATTGATTGGTTTTCCTCAAATGACTAGGTTTTGTGGCTAAGGGTGGGCGGCGTTTGATTCGGGGGCTATTGATGCGGGGACTAGGAGGATGTCGGGTTCGTTTCAGTCAATCGTGTTTTTGAAATTTATGCCTTTATGATTTATGTCTATGCTTAGCGTTAAGTTATTTAAGTCTGCGGGTTCATTGAGTGTAATGAGATGGCTGTGGACGGCTTTGTTCGTGAGGTGTTTATGAAAAAAATTGCGTTGGGGATACTGGGGTTATTTGTACTTTGTGATTTGACTTGGGCTGAGGGGGCTCCGGGGGTCGATAACCTGTATGTCGATTTATACCCGGCCTTTATTGTTAATTACGGCGGCAAAGGGCGACTTCGGTTTTTTAAAACGGACGTTACKGTGCACCTGAATGCCGAAAGYTCTCCTGATATGGTGGAGGAYCACCTGCCGTTTATTCGTAATAACTTAGTATTGTTGTTCAGCCGACAAACTGAAGAGGCTTTGATGACGCGGGAAGGCAAAGAGAAACTAAGGCAGGACGCGTTAGAAACGGTACAAAGTCTGCTTAAGTCGGAGTTGGGTAATGAGACGATTGATAATTTATTGTTTACCAGTTTCATTATTCAAAAATAGGSTTKARCCGCCGCCTTTGGCGTTGTTCGTGCTAATGACGTCGRTGTCGTAGCACGGACAATAACCGTGGRGTKSATCMTKCGCRYTTATTTRAAGTAATCGCCAATAAACTGATCAAAAGGCTGGGTGCTGGCCTGTTCTAATTCCTGTTGGCTTTCTTTTGATCGCTCCGAAAGCGACTTAAAGTTGAGTTCCAGGTCTTTCGGAAGTGGTGTGGACTTGTAGTGTTGGGCGACGTGTTTCGCCTGATTCATGGCGAACTCGAAGAAATTAATATCGTTATCTTTTAAAGTCTTAAGCACCTGTGCGGAGGGTGTGAGYTCGGGGTCGTCKACTTTATTGATTTGCTCTTGSAGTGCATCGCTATAAGGGCGTTGATCGCTGTTGCTATCGAGTAATTCGGCCGCCGCAGTCATGTCCTTAAGCARRTCTTTGGCCCAATCTGAAAAAACTTGATCGCCTTGTTCGGTGTGCATGACCAGCTTGGGGTCCCTGCCTTCCATCACCGAATTACGCGCATTCTCTGCGATGCGTTTGAGCGATTCGTCATTAAGGGACGGGGACTCTTTGAGTGCACAATAAAGCGCAAATATGTCGTAGAAGCGAATCTGCGTTTGATCCATCCCCAGCGGTTGAAAGGGGTTCAGGTCGGTGCATCTAAACTCGACATACTCCACGCCGTGACGTTGTAGCGCGAGCGTGGGTCGTTCGCCGGACTGTGTGACTCGCTTGGGGCGAATATTGCCATAGTATTCATTTTCTAATTGTAAAATGTTGGCGTTCAGTTGCTGGTATTGATCGCCTGCCTTGATGCCCATTTGTTGATAGGGTGGGTAGGGGGTTCGAATCGCATGGTCGAGTGTTTTTACGTAGTTTTCCAATGAGTTGTAGCAGATGTTCAAGTTGGATTGCGCGTCATTCTGATAGCCCAAGTCGCTCATGCGCAGCGAAGTTGCATACGGACGATGCAGCGTATGCGAAGATTTCAGTGGGATTAAATTGTGATGGTYGTTGCCCCTTAAAAAAGAGGCGCATACCGCAGGGGAGGCCCCAAATAGAAAGTTAAGCAGCGGGCTATAGAGCTGAAAGTTTCGGATCAGGCCGAAATATTGTTCTGAAATGTAGTCTTGCAGTGAGTCAGAGTTTTGTTCCGAGTCTTGCAGGGCTTGCCAGAAGGATTCAGGGAAAGAGAAATTATAATGGATGCCTGCGATAGTTTGCATGAGGCGACCATAGCGTAGGCCTAGGCCTTCTCGGTACACAGTTTTCATGTGGCCAATATTGGATGAGCCATAATTGGCTATGCGGATCTGCTCTTCAGTCTCCATCAAGCAAGGCATGCTGTTGACCCAAAGGAGTTCGTCGTCAATATTGGCATACACAAAGTGTTGCACTTGATCGAGGAACTTAAGGGGGGCCTGTTCGTCAGTAAAGGCGGGCGTGATGAACTCGAGTAATGCTTCGGAATAATCGGTGGTAATAGACGGATGAGTCAATGCTGACCCGAGCGCAGCAGGATGATCTTGTTGAGAAAGTTTGCCCGCAGGAGTGACTCGAAGGCTTTCTTTTTCAATGCCTCTTTTAATTGATTTAAGGGTTTGAGCTGCTTTGGGGGCGCTTAGTACGTTTAAGCGGCGTGCATAACGTTGGGTCAAGGTCAGTCCTTAAATTTGCGGCTGTGGCTTGCATCATCTCAGTGTCCGTTGGGATTATGCGTAAAACCGTTTTCGAAATAAATACCTTAATCGGGGCTAACTCAGCCGATTTAAAGAGCTTGTGACCAAAAAACACAGTTTTTCGGCTTGAGTTATGTCTAAAAACGGCTGATTGCTATGTCAGCCGTTGATTSGTGCCTAAGTGATTGCGTGAGTTGGGGCTACTTTTTGGGCTTAAGTTGTTTAGCGTTTGCAAATGCGCCGGCCAATGTGGATTTAGGGGCTGCTTGATTGTGGCCAGCACCGCCTCCGGATCTTGATTGATTGTTTTGAGAGCCTCTTGATCCTGAATTTCTCGACCCTGAATTATTGTTCCGGTCGCCAGCGCCTTTGTTTGCTTTGGGCGCCGGCTTATCATTCAGGCGCATGCTTAGGCTGATACGGTTTCTGTCTTCGTCGACTTCCATGACCTTGACTTTAACGATGTCACCGGTCTTGACCACGTCGGCAGGGTTCTTCACAAACTGATCCGAAATCACCGAGATATGGACAAGGCCGTCTTGATGTACGCCGACGTCTACGAAGGCACCGAAGTTAGTTACGTTGGTGATGACGCCTTCGAGTAGCATGCCGGGTTTAAGGTCTTTCACATGGTGAATATTGTCGTCGAATTTAACCGCAGCGAAGCTCGGACGAGGATCGCGGCCAGGTTTTTCTAATTCTTCCAAGATGTCGGTGATGGTGGGAATACCGAATTTCTCGTCTGCGTAATCTTGTGCCTTAATGGATTTTAAGAAYTCTACGTTGGCGATTAATGAGTCGATGTTGCGATCATTMTTGGCGCTGATTTTTTCTACGATGGAATACGCTTCCGGATGGACTCCAGAGCTGTCGAGCGGGTTTTCGCCATTGACGATGCGCAAGAATCCTGCGGATTGCTCAAAGGTTCGCTCACCAAAACGCGGCACTTCTTTGAGTGCTARGCGAGATTTAAACAAGCCATTTTTATCCCGGAATCGAACGATGTTAGTGGCGATGGTGTTGTTTAGGCCTGCGACGCGGCTTAGCAGAGGGATAGAGGCCGTATTAACGTCTACCCCTACGGCGTTTACGCAGTCTTCTACGACGGAGTCTAGTCCGCGAGCCAGTTTCACTTGGCTGACATCGTGTTGATATTGTCCAACCCCGATGGCTTTAGGTTCGATTTTAACCAGTTCCGCGAGCGGGTCTTGCAAGCGTCGGCCTATGGAAGCCGCGCCTCGAAAGGATACATCAAGGTCTGGGAATTCACGGGAGGCGTATTCGGATGCCGAATAAATCGACGCGCCGGCTTCGCTGACCGTGATTTTTTGTAAGTTTAGATCGTCGTGTTGTTTAAGTAGATCGCTGACTAATTGATCTGTTTCGCGTGACGCCGTGCCATTGCCGATGCTGATAAGCTCGATCTTGTGTTTGACGCAAAGCTTATGAAGCGTTTGGATGGACTCATCCCATTTCTTTTTGGGTGCGTGGGGGAAAATCGTATCATGAGAGATCAACTGCCCAGTGGCGTCTAATGCGACCACTTTGACGCCGGTTCTTAAACCAGGGTCGAGTGCTAGGGTGGGGCGTTGTCCAGCCGGGGCGGCCATGAGCAAGTCTTTTAGGTTTTTGGCAAAGACTCGAATGGCTTCTTGCTCGGCTTCATCGCGGATTTGCGCGAGGATATCATTTTCGATTTGCGCACTTAACTTAACCCGCCATGTCCAGCGAACTACTTCGGCTAGCCAATCATCTGCAGGTCGGCCTTGATGTTCGACCTGGGCATGCTTGGCGATAAGTCCCTGACAGGGGCAAGTATCTGAATCATCGCTTTTGATTTCAAGCTTGAGTTGTAAAATGCCGGTTTTTCTACCCCGGAAGACCGCTAATGAACGGTGTGAAGGGATCTTTTTAACTTGTTCGCTGAACTCGAAGTAATCTCGGAATTTCGCGCCTTCCTTTTCTTTGCCTTCTTGGACCTTGGCGGTGACGAGCCCGTGCTCCCACATTTCCTGTCGTAGCTCGGCGAGTAATTCAGCGTTTTCGCAGAACCGCTCCATTAATATGTACTTGGCACCATCGAGGGCGGCTTTGACGTCGGCTATCTTTTTCTCTGGATTGAGGTACTTCTCGGCCTCAGTCTTCGGATCAACGCTGGGATCTGAGAATATCAGGTCAGCCAATGGCTCTAAACCGGCTTCTTTAGCGGATTGGCCTTTGGTGCGTCGTTTAGGTTTGTAAGGAAGRTAYAAGTCTTCGAGGCGGGTTTTGGTGTCTGCTTCTTGAATGGCTTTTTCTAATGCCGGGGTCAGTTTGTCTTGCTCGGCGATGCTTTTGAGTATCGTCGTACGCCTTTCAGCCATTTCTCGTAGGTAATATAGACGCTCCTCTAGGGTACGCAGGTCGGTGTCTGTGAGACCGCCCGTGGCTTCCTTACGATATCGCGAGATGAACGGGACAGTTGAGCCTTCATCCAAGAGCTTAATAGCGGCTTCTACTTGGCTAGACTTGACGTTGATTTCATCGGCGATGAGGTCGTTGATATTTTGCATTGAAAACCTTTGGCAATAACTTCTCGGAGGGCGACTGTAGCTTGAGTATGATCTCTATAGGCGACGGCTGCTGTATTGAATGGCGGCCTGAGCTGCGATGTTAGGGCAATCTCAAGGACGGAGCCTTATTTTGTCGGGGATTATAACCCAGTGCAGGCGATGTCTAAAGCCTTTGGGTGAGGGGCCTGTATGCATTGTGATTTAGACCCTGAATCGGTGGGAAGGTGAGGGGGTGGGGAAGGCTGTTGGTGTTCAGGGTATATGCGCCATGGGTTGTGAGCATGGCAAGGCTTTTATGGTAGGCTGCCCACGCAAAAATTATGACCCGACTTGGCTCGCTTAGGGGGAAGTTGAGGTGAAACCCATCAGATATCAATAGTAAGAAGTGGAAGTAATGATGAGAAAAATTCTAATACCATTCGTGTGCGGGTTGTTTGTCTCTGAGGCGATTATGGCTGAGGACTTCCGGGTGCAGCTTAGTGTTCTTGGTAGTGCGTCTGAATCTGATGTTTTGGAATCAGATGCTGGCTTATTGACCGCTGAAATCTTTTTTTCGCCTGTTGATAGCAGTAAAGGGCCCCTTGCAGAGGCGGCCTTTTTATCTCAATCGTCTTCATTTGCTATAGGACTTGGGCGTGGAGAAGGCGATGAAGAATTCGAGCCAGATGAATTTAGTAATCTCACGGGTGATGCTGCACTTGACGCGGACGTTCGGTTTGCGGGACTGACCTACGTAATTCCTAGTTCTAAAGTTATTCTCGGTTTATCTCGAACGGTTAACGAGAACGAGAAAGGTTTGAAAACCATGGCGCTGACTGGTGGAAGTCTAATTGTGGCTACTGAAGTCATTTCTACCGAGCTGACCGTAGGGTTGTTTCTTTCGGACAGTCGCAGCGTGCAAGTGAGTTACGGTAATGTTGAAACTACTGTATTTCTCGGAGAGCCATTTTCATTAACTCTTGAAGACGCTGAATCCAGTTTTTTCGGCTTAGCGTATAAACGTGTTGACTCAATTGCTGGCGGCCATATCAGTTGGTCTGCGAATGTGAGTATATTTGATGAAGAGGACGCAAACGAAGTTTTGTTGGCCGCGACATACTATCCCCGCATTAACTTAGGCGTTGGCATCGAAGTAAGTCGATTCGACGCCGATGATTCTCCCGTGTTAGAAAACTATGGCTTAGAACTCGAGTATTTTGTTATACCTCGTGTCGCCGTTTCCGTAGAGGTCTCTCATGAGGATCTAGGTGATTCAGACGAAGATGAGAATGCCGTAGCGCTTGGGTTGACGGCGCGCTTTTAAGTAAAGTTAGATTGGTAGAGAGATAAGCGCTTTTAAACAAAATGGAATTTGTTGAGCGCTTGTTTTTTTGTTGAACGTTTGGTTTTGTTGGTGTGAAGTKTSWWGTNTTCTTGTCTTCTTGTCTTCTTGTCTTCTTGTCTTCTTGTCTTCTTGTCTTCTTGTCTTCTTGTCTTCTTGTTCTAGTCGTTTCTATTCGATTTTTCTTCTTTTGAACGTGACAGTTATATGACGCTTTTATCGATGTGCGTTTACGAGGTTGTTATCTTGTATGGGAACGTAACATCCGATTGCCTTGAAACCATCGTTAGTTTTATGATTGCGGCGCTTTCTCGCTCGACCTAGCTTAATTCAAAATTCGTAGTCATTGAGTTTTTATATGCTTATCAGTAGCAAGCTGTTTGCTTGTTGTTTGGTGCGCGTT
This sequence comes from Gammaproteobacteria bacterium, assembly GCA_002402085.1. Lineage (GTDB taxonomy): Bacteria > Pseudomonadota > Gammaproteobacteria > Pseudomonadales > UBA3067. The sequence continues at coordinate 15,840 of NVVB01000064.1, read as the reverse complement.
GTAAGTTGTTGAATCTAGCCTTGGGTTTTATTTTCCATATTAGAAGTAGGAATAACCGCGTGCCAAATAAATATTTGAAATTGATTGTTGTTATGTTCGTTGCTGTGTCTGTAAGTGCTTGTTCTCGTGATGACGGCGATGATGATGCCCCCGCCGCTGAGGCGTTGCCGTTGGGGCCGGTTGAAAAGTTCGTTGCGTCTCTAGAGTCAACGGACTTTTCTGTTGCTGATGATTCTTTGGATGGTGTGTGGGTCGCGGTGACTCAGACTGAAGGTGTAGGGTCTTGGGAGTCCGGGGATAGGATCGCAACCAGTACGTGGGATAAAGTGTATGTGGAAATATTCGCATTGAAAGAAAATCCTGATGATGACAGCGTATATATGAGTAGCTGTGCAGGCGATCCAGAAACTTCTGATGGGTATGAATACTTTTTTGATGACGGTAGAAACTCGTTCACAATTGAAGGCGATCAGGATAATAACGCAGTGATTGATGACTTGGTTGCTCCTGTCATGGCGGTGATCGAATCGAACAAAAAAATCACTATGAGCGAATACATGACTGAATATTTCAGTGAATATAGTGTTGGTTTGAACACGGTGACGCGAGAAGTGAACGCCACACGAGTGACAACAATGATTAAAGTGGCCGATGATTTTAATCCTGGGTTTGGGGTGGTTACAGTGAATGATACGGCCGAAGATATTGATTGTTTTTTTCATAGTACCGGAGATTCGAGCCTTAATGTAGTGGATGGCGGTGAAGAAACTTCGGAGAATGTTACGTCTAGTCATATTCGGTATTGGACTGATTCTGGTTACAGTGTGTTGGGTGGCGGAATTTATACCTCTGGTGATAGGCTTGGCGACGAATTTTTCGATGTGTTCGTTTCTTCCTTTGGTAGGGTTTTGATGCTGAGTGAGGCGCGTGCTGGGGTGACAGGTTCAGTGAGTTTTGTTGAGGAAGGGCCTATTCGATTCTCTGGGGGTGTGTCCGTTACGTCAGGATTTTTGATAACAAGGACCAATGAAGTTGTCTATGAAATTAGTTTGTTGAAATAGARCKMAATTTCGAYATTCAGAATTGAKATCGAAATAAAGCGTGTACGCGACAARCTCGTCTAGGGATGAGTTTGTCGTTTTTTTGATTTATATTATATGCATAACTTTTAAAACATTAATTCGTTCTACGCGATCTGCTAGTCATTTCGAACTCCCTCCTTATTATACGTCCCCCCTTTTACTGTAATGAAACGTTGGCTGCTTAGTCAGCTGGTTAGCTGGTTAGCTGGTTAGTAGGCCGACTATGTCTGTGATCTTGTCTGCTGTCCGTGTCAATTTTCATTTTCGTTCAATTTTTTACCTTGCCCCTTAAACATTGCCGGACCTGCTGACGCATTAGGCGCTAGCCTTGTGGCCCACTCATCGCGTATAAATAATCGGGAATGAGTTACTGTACTGCTACTCAAGGCCTGAGGACTTACCGCTAAGTGTTTGTAATCTAATTGCCGTTTGTGTGAATGGGTTGGGGTTCTAGGTCCGCTTATGTTGATCTCTGCTGGGGTGGCTTATATCTTTTTATGACTGCTGGATAGCGGGTTGAGAATAAGGGGTGCTCTGCGGCGTTTCTATGCTCAGCGAATGTGGATTCCGTAGGCTAGAATTTATCTAGCGTTAGGGGTTCATTTGAGACCCACGGAATAACAGTGCGTTACCGGGCTTGTCGCCAGCGGTGATGCAGCTCTGACAGTTTTTGAGGCTAAGATAAGGAGAAATTTAGTGAAATACCCTGTAGTAAAGTTAATGACCGCGGCGATGATTAGTGCAGCCTCATTGTCAGCAATGGCATCCTCCAATTTGTTGACCGGACCTCAACTGACGTTAGGCAATGTTTCTTCGGCTCAAACGCTGCTGTCCATTAATTCGAATCCGGCTGCTGCTCAGTTAGTGTTAAATAAAAAGAAATCGTTTCGTTGGAGCTACGTCAGTGGATTTGCGCTCGGGGTTGAGTTTGCGGATATTGATAACGTGCTTGATGAGTACAATCTGCTGAGTGATGAGCTAGATGATATAGAGAGTTTCGGGGGCGCTACCGAGGACGATATTGTTGATATCGCTGATCAGTTCAATGGGTTTTTGACTGGCTTAGGTGATGAGCCTGTCTTGATGTTCGACGCTGAAGTGCATGCGCCGGGATTTCCGCTGGTTTTTCGCAGTGAGCTTTTAAAAGGCGTCGTGTCTTTGGACGTGCTGGGTAGTGTCAGTGCTGGGGGGCGCATTATTGGCGATTCGATTGAAGCGCAACTGGGCGATGGAGGGGATTTTGAGGCCAGTACTAATACCGCACTCAGTGTTTTTTATGGCACCTTTGCGAGTGCGACGTTGGGCTACAGTCACGATTTTGGCAATCCCTTTAGTGCATTGGACGATGCTCAAAAACTGCATTTGGATCGATTGAAGGGGCGTCTATTGGTGGGTGGAAGCCTTAATGTATATAAGGCGACTATTGCTGCGCAGCTCGAAGGCTTGGTAGTCGAGAGTGATGGAGATGACGACGATGATGAGGCGATCGATTCAATCCTGGATATCTCAGAAGCGAACGAAGCTGACTCTACTAGCATTGGCTTGGATTTGGGCGTGCTTTGGGTGGCTGAGCATTATCAGTTGGGTATGACTTGGAGAAATATTAATGAGCCTGAGTTTGATTTCCCTGATCCTAGTAGTAATTGCGCAGTACGAACGGGTTCGGACCTAGCCAATTGCGAACTTGCGATGGCGCTGGAAACCAGTAGAGGGATTGAGTTTAGGGACACCTTTACAATGGCTAGTCAGATTTCAGTCGAGGCTGCGATGACCTCGAGCAATAAGCATTGGGTTTTGGCCAGCGGTTTCGATTTAAATGAAGTGGAAAGTCTTTCTGGTAATGAGAGTCAATGGTTGTCTGCATCGGCTTCTTATTATTCGGATTCTTATTGGGTGCCGTCTGCGCGATTAGGCTATAGGAAAAATTTGGTAGGTTCTGAGTTGAGCCTTGCCGGTGTTGGATTAACCTTGTTCGGTGGGGTAACGCTCGATCTCGCGGTGGCCTTAGAGTCGATTGATATCGGCGGTGATGAAGATGACGAGGGTGAGCTGGATGAAGGCGATAGTGTTCCAAGAGCGGCTTATTTGAGTCTTGGCTTTGAGCATAAGTTTTAAGGCGCTTTTGAGCTGAAAAGTATAACTCTGGTTACTTGATCAAGTAATGCCNGGAGTAAACTCGACCGCGCTAGAGAGTGAGCGCGGTCGAGTTTAATTTAAATCAATTTAATCTCTTTTTATGGTAAGTAGTTCTTTTCGCAGCCGGTGTTTAATCAACCCATAGGTGGTGCGATCCTTTTCCGCTAGAAATTGCGCGTATTCAAATGATTTTTCGAACAGCTCTTCTTGGGGGTAAGTTCGATCGACTATTTGTTTCGCAAGGCACTCCTCTCCGCCCACTCTAACGCCGGTAAGCGCAAGTTCGTTGAGGGCTTGTCGGTTGGGTAATAATTCGATAATGGCAATCATCGTGGTCGAAAAGGCGAGTTTGATGTCTACTTCTGAAAAACAAAACCGTCCACGATCATCACGCATAAATCGAAAATCCAGCGCTGAGGCGAAGATTGCGCCACCTGCGTAGGTGTTGCCGACGAGGCTGCCTACAGTGGGCAGGTTTAATAATGCGACACGCAGTAGGAATTGATCCAGGCGGTGAATAAACGCGTCGGTTTCTGCCGTGTGGGCCATTAACCAATTTAAATTGATGCCATTACACCAGGTTTTGGGGCTGCTGCTGGTGATCAGCAGTGAGGTGTTATGCGTGCTGGATTCAATTTCGTCCAGTATGGCATCATACTCGTCAAATACTTCGGGGCTAAACGTGTTGTCATTTTCTGGGTCGTCAAGGGTAAGGATAAAGACGTTTTTTTCTTCGCGTAAGCTAATAAATGACATGAAGGACACTCCTGTGATTCATACAGATCGTTGGCTTTAATCTATCAATGTCACCGGTTTAGATGGCGTGACAGTGTTAACGTATTGATTAAATATGAGTAATTAGTATTTTTAGGTGTTCGTCTGCGCCTGCTAAAGGGGGCTGTTACGAACACTGGCTCTAGGGTACAAACTAGAATATTATTCTAGTTGAGGTTCTGAGGGTAATTTATCGTGGAAGGGGTTGCAAGACCAATTGAATAAACGAAAACGAGAAATTTTGTTGGCAGCGTTGGATTGTTTTGCTGAACACGGTGTTGAGAGTTCCACGATAGAGATGATTCGTGAGGCCTCTGGGGCCAGCGTAGGGAGCTTGTATCATCACTTTAAGAGTAAGGAGCATATTGCTGCGAGCATTTATTTGGAAGGTATTCGTGAGCATAATGCGCGACTTAATGCCGCTTTAGGTCAAGGCTTGAGCGCTGAGCAAGGCATTAAAACCATGGTCCGTGTTTATGTCGGTTGGGTGTCGGAAAACCCTGCGTGGGCGAAATTTATTTTTCATAATGGCGGTGTGCTTAAGGATTCGCCTTTAAGGGAACAGCTAGAGGCCGACAATCAGGCAAACTTTCTAATTTGGTCCCAATGGATCACCGCTAAAGTCGCCGAGGGGCGTATTCAGGCCTTGCYTGGGGAGTYGTATTTATCGCTGATTATCGGGGCGGCACAGAGTTATGCGCGCGTTTGGTTGGGGGGCAGTAAGGGCAAAGATTTGCTTGAGTGTTCCGGTGTCTTTGAAGCGGCGGCGTGGGCTGCTGTGGGGGTTCATTCGCCAGCGTAAGGTGTTGGTTAATTTCTTCTAGGTCCTTGTTTTGTTGGCATCAATGGGCTGTTGTTTGCAGTGGCGAGCGGATGACTGGTAGGTTTCGTTTCTGCGCATCAGCGGCCAGACTAGGCTGTCAGGTAAATAGGGTTTGCTTTCAGCTTGAATCCTCTCTAACATAATTCCTAACAAGCCTGGAACGACATTCCTGGATTCTATGCAGAGTAAGCTAACAACAATAATATGTCTGATTTAATTCCCAGTATCTCACAATTAAAGACATTCCGAGTCGCGGCGCGCTGTTTGAGTTTTAAGCAAGCTGCGGGCGAATTAAATTTGACGCCGTCTGCGGTAAGCCACCAAATAAAATCTCTCGAAGAGTTATTGGGCACGGCTTTATTTATTCGTTCGACGCGTGATTTGGAACTGACTGAGCCAGGAAAGGAATACTTGTCATTGGTCGATGAGGTGTTGCAGCGCTTAATTCATGGCACCAATAAATTTATCAATGGGCATATTCAGAGGACTTTTACCTTAACGTGTCTTGGCTCCATCGCAGAACAATTTATTTTGCCCTATCTTGCGCTGGCGAAAGAAAAATTTCCGGAAGTTAAATTTCAGATTGACACCGAAATACGTAATCTGGATTTGGCCAAAGAAAATGTTGATTTAGCGATTCGAGCCGGTTCTGGAAATTGGCCTGAGCTTGAAGTTGAAAAAGTAATTGATACGTGGATTATGCCGGTGTGTACGCGTAATTATATCAAGGCTAATCCGGTGGCTTCTAGCAGTGATTTTTTAAACCTGACGTTGATTGATATTCACGATGACCTGCGAGGTTGGAAATTGTGGACAAAGCATCAAGGGTTGGAGGACTTTTCGCCGCCTAATGTGTTGGTGTTCAAAGAGCCTGGCACAGCCATTCGAGCCGCGGAGCAAGGTTTGGGGGTGTTAATGGCGCATATTCCGTTGGTGCTTCATCAGCTCAATTCGCGCACGTTGATTGCGCCGATCAAGAAAGTGGTGACGTCTGATATGGGGGTGTTTGCGGTTTATCGCCCTGAGCAGAAAGACGACGAAGTACTTATATACGTCAAAGATCTGTTTTTTAATGTCGTCCAAAATTATCCCAACCCGCCTGTTTTTTCGTAGCAAGCTGACGCTTTTTCCGTTGTTGATTGCCTCAAAAATAGTGCCTCAAAAACAGTGCCGTAAAGACGACTTGTTGAGCGCGGCTGCTTCACGCTTCTGATGACTTGCTGGTCTGCTTGTTTTTATTTTGACTTTATTTCTAATGCGCCCGTGAGACCCGATTACGAGGCCTTCTACAATTACTGCGTTGGGTTAATTAAATTCACGTAGTATCAAATATTTTTCGTTTGTTAGTTATACGCTTCCTCTCTATTCTATTTTTAGTCAGTTGACTTGCAGCAGTCCTGGGTCATTTTTTGTAATGGCGCTAGGAAAGTCTGAAAGATGACGGTTACGAACAAAAATAAATAGAAGGTAAATCGATGAATTATTATCTGCGGTACATGGCTTTTCCATTTGCAATGTTAATGGCGTTATTGACCATTTTAAATGGTGGCGATGCGTTGTTCTATTTGATGGGCATTGGATTGTTGGTGATCCTATTGGGAGATGCCTTGCTGGGGGATGAGGTGGAAGATTCTAATCCTCAATTTACCTTTCTACTGAATATTTTTATGTACGCGCATTTGCCATTACTACTTTTAATTTTAGTCGCATTTATGTGGCAGATTGCACCTGGCGATTGGCTTAGCATTGGCGCAAGCTTGGAAAGTCTGGGTTGGAATGTAATGGGAAATCATGCGGAATTTTCATTATTGGATGGATTAATGTCGGGTGTGATTGTTGCGGTAATGATCGGTGCTGGAGGGACTATTGTGGGCCATGAGTTAACGCATCGCACGTCGGATAAAGTGGCCATGTTTTTTGGTCGATGGTTGCTCGCGTTTAGTAATGATTGTTCATTTTCGATAGAGCATGTTTATGGTCATCATGTTCGTTTAGGAACCGCGGATGATCCAGCGACGGCGCGACGTGGTGAAAATACTTATAGGTTTATTGTACGGTCTACGGTGGGTTGTTACCTCGGTGCTTGGTCGCTTGAAAAGGCGCGTTTAGATAAAATAGGCGCGTCTATTTGGGGACCTAAAAGTCGCATGATGAGTGGCAACTTAATGAGTCTAGCGTTATTTGTATTGGCTTTTTCTGCGGCCGGATGGTTCGGTGTTGTGTGTTGGTTGGTGACGTCGATGGCTGGCAAATCGTTGTTAGAGTTTGTTAACTTTATCGAGCATTACGGCATTGTTCGTAATCGTATGACCACGCCAGTGATGCCGCGTCATTCGTGGAATTCCAACAAGCGTTTTAGTAGTGTTTGGATGTATAACTTAACGCGTCATTCCGATCACCACTCGCGAGGGGATGCGCCGTTTTGGGATTTAAAGGCCTACCCTGAATCGCTTATGATGCCCTACGGTTATGCCGGCACCATCCTGTTGAGCGCCTTTCCTCCTTTGTGGCGACGCGTGGTTGATCCAATGGTATTGGAGTGGGACCGTCACTATGCCAGTGAAGAAGAATTGGCATTAGCCAAGAAGGCCAATGAAGAAAGCGGTTCAGAAGTATTTTTGCAAGCTTGTAGTGCCCCGTTGTACGCTGTTTAGGCGAATTGCCTGGCCAGCAGAATTCGGGTGATTAGGCCAATAGATTGTTTGATGACCGATCTATTGGTGGCTTTTTTTCTGCTGGCTTTTTTTTAGTGCACAAGTCTTATAAATTTGTTTTAATTCAGGCTCGGGAGTTCTTCTCGGGCCGTTAGCTCAGTTGGTAGAGCAGTTGACTCTTAATCAATTGGTCGTAGGTTCAAGCCCTACACGGCCCACCACTTTTTATTTGGCTCATTTTATTGAGCGTACCTGCCTTAATCTACCTTATTGATTGTCTTTGATCTGCTATGTCACACGAGCATTGTATTACTTCAACCCAAAACTGGGTCCAGCGTGTAGTGGTCGGGCTGAATTTGTGCCCATTTGCCAAGCGAGAGCTGGCCAAGAACCGAGTGCGGTATTGTGTTAGTAACGCGCGTGAGCAAGATCAATTGTTGGGAGATCTGGAGGCGGAATTTAAGCGTCTAGATCAGCAGCCAGAAATCGAAACCACACTGTTGATCCACCCTTATGTATTGGAGGATTTTTTCCTATACAATCATTTTTTAGCGCTGGCGAATGATTTACTGGTGCAGTTGGATTTAGAAGGCATTTATCAGCTTGCTAGTTTTCATCCTGAGTATCAGTTCGGTGGTACGGACCCAGAGGATGCGGAAAATTATACCAATCGAAGTCCCTTTGCCATGTTGCATATTATTCGAGAAGAAGGTTTAGCGCTTGCCATTGAAAACTACCCGGACGTCGATTTAATTCCCGAAAATAATATTGCCCTGTTGAATGACATGGGTAGAGACAAGTTAAGCGACTTACTGAAGGAATGCCTTGCCCCAAAATAAGCATTCTTTATAAATAGACATTAGCAAAAGAGATCTAACCCAATGGATAAATTTATTATTGATGTTGATCAGTCCCAGGTGGATGATCTAAAAAAACGATTAGAGTTGACGCGCTGGCCTGATGAAGTAGGGGAGGGATGGCAATACGGGACTGATTTAACGTACATCAAGGAATTGTGTGCGTACTGGAAAGATGATTTTGATTGGTATGCGCAACAAGAGAAATTAAATAAGTTCGATCATTATAAAACTGACATCGGCGACTTTAACGTTCATTACATTCATCAAAAAGCGGTCAATGGCAAAGGCATTCCATTATTAATGTCCCATGGTTGGCCTGGTTCGATTTGGGAGTTTTATAAAATCATCCCAATGCTGACCGACCCCGAGTCTTTTGGTCTTTCGTCATCCGTGAGTTTTGATGTGATTTGTCCATCGTTACCGGGTTATGGCTTTTCCAGTGCGGCGAAGCAGCCGGGCTGTGATGCTGAGCAGATCGCAACGGTTTTCAATCAGCTCATGGAAAAGCTGGGTTACTCCAGTTATATGGCCCAAGGCGGCGACTGGGGCGCTATTATTACGGGTTGGCTCGGTGTGTTGTATCCAGAAACGGTGAAGGGCATTCACGTCAATATGCTTGCAGTTCGCCCCCCGGCGGAAGACCCCATGAAGGGGGTTACTCCTGCGGAAATGATGAATCTGGGCCGTGCTAAGGAGTTTCAGGATCATGGCACGGGTTATCAAAAAATCCAGGGCAGTAAGCCGCAAACCTTAGGCTATGCATTGAACGACTCGCCTACAGGCTTGGCAGCATGGATTACTGAGAAGTTTCATGCTTGGACTGATTGTGATGGTGCGATCGAAAATGCCGTGAGCCGGGATGAATTATTGACTGATATTTCTATTTATTGGTTTACCGAAAGCATTACCTCGTCAATGCGTCTTTATTACGAGGTATTTGGTAATCCTAAGGGTGGAATACCCACGCGGGTGGAGGTGCCTACAGGCTACGCACAATTCCCTCGTGAGATCATGTGCCCGCCGCGAGTCTGGGCAGATAAAGTTTACAATATCCAGCAGTGGAGTGAGATGGACAAGGGTGGACATTTTGCAGCCCTTGAGCAGCCTCAGTTATTAGCGGCAGATGTCCGAAAGTTCGCAGAGAAAATTTGGTAATTTGAAACCGCCCTCAGCTCTATCGTATAGATGACCCTAAATAAACTGTGGTTATGGTTATGGTTGGGTGAGGGAACAGGAGCAATTGCCTTTTACTGTGCGGAAGTAGTGGTTTTGGAAGAGGCGAACGTGTGGTGCTTAGGGGCCTAGAAACGCTTTTGGCCGTTAAAGAATCAAATGTTTCGCTCTTGGTGCCGCTTGGCCGTGGTCGTTATGGGCGCGGCTTGGTGTTTTTTATGTTGGGATGCTGGATCAGTTTTTACGTATTTAAGTGAAGGTGACTTTTTAGTCACTCTTGATGACGGCTAAGCGCTGGCGCTATACCCAGGCGGATACGTTCTAACATAGGCCGTTATTGATATGCCCTGGAAAGACTAGCCAAGCGCATTTTTTGAGCCTTAGTGTGACGCAGTTCTTCCGYCGGCTCTTCTGCTGCCGAGCTGGTCTCAATGATTACTAGGTTTTTTCCTCTGAATTAGTTGGATTTGCCTTGAATTGCTCGGGTTTTCGAAGGAAAGCCTTGCCGTGCAAGGATCGGGTGTTTAAAACACGTATATCAATATGTTAAGGTGGCCCCTGGTTTTTATTAGCCATAAGCTGTGCTTTTTTGAAACTATTTAATTTTACGTTGGTCGAAGTAATGCAAGCCAAGATTGTTAGCCCAGTAGCGCGCAGGTTCAAACAAGTAATCTTGTTTAATGAATGGGCGATGATTTACTATACGGCAATTAGGTAGCGCATCTCGTTATCGTAAATAAACTCCCATCAAATGAACTTAATAAGGAACAATGATGAAATCAATCAATACTCGTAAAAGACTACTTGCTACTTTAGGAACTGTGATCGTTTCTGGTGCTGCTATTTCTACTACTGTTCAAGCTGATGTAAATCCGTTTGCTGCAACTGAGCTTTCTAGTGGTTACATGCAAGTTGCTCAAGGCGCATGTGGCGGAGCTATGAAAGAAGGCAGCTGTGGCGAGAAGAAAGGAATGAAAGAAGGAAGCTGTGGCGAGAAGAAAGGCATGAAAGAAGGAAGCTGTGGCGAGAAGAAAGGCATGAAAGAAGGAAGCKGTGGCGAGAAGAAAGGAATGAAAGAAGGAAGCTGTGGCGAGAAGAAAGGCATGAAAGAAGGCAGCTGTGGCGAGAAGAAAGGCATGAAAGAAGGCAGCTGTGGTGAGAAGAAAGGCATGAAGAAAAGCATGAAAGAAGGCAAATGTGGTGAAGGCAAATGTGGTCAAGGCTAGTATTGCCTGCCAATGTTAAGTAGCCCTTTGCATTCATTAGGGCGCTACTAGCATAGCTTTCGTGAGTCGGGCGGCATGCAATCCATGTCGCTCGGCACATAAGCTCTCAATCGATAAGTACAATTGGTATGACAGGTGGTAGCATGAAAACGTCCATTGAATGTCAGGGTGCCGGCTTAGGTTTAAGGCGCACGATTATTGATTCACTGCACGAAAATCTTCCACAGGATATCGATTTTTTTGAAGTCGCCCCTGAAAATTGGATTAATGTCGGTGGCCGACTGGGTAAGCAATTGCGCGCAATTAGTGAGCAAGTGCCGCTTACAACCCATGGCTTATCCCTTTCCGTGGGAGGTGTCTATCCACTGGATAAGGACTTAATCCGTAGCATTAAGTCATTCCTAGATACCCATCAATGCCCGATCTACAGCGAACACCTGAGTTATAGTAATGACGGTGGTCAGCTTTATGATCTGTTGCCTATGCCTTTCACTGAAGAAGCGGTTCACCATGTCGCTGAACGCATTGGACAGGTGCAGGATATATTAGGCCGACGAATGGCCATAGAAAACGTTTCTTATTACCTCACCCCAGAACAAGCCATGAGCGAAGCAGATTTTGTTTCTGCTGTGGTAAAAGAGGCTGATTGCGATTTACTGCTTGATGTAAACAATGTTTATGTAAACAGTATCAATCATAATTATGACCCCCAAGAATTTATACGAAGCATGCCTGCTGAGCGTGTTTCTTACTACCATATGGCTGGCCATCATGTCGAAGATGATGGGTTTATTATTGATAGCCATGGTGCCGATGTAATTGACCCTGTTTGGGACTTACTCGCTTTCACTTACGATTTAATTGGCGTCCGGCCCACGTTGTTGGAGCGGGATTTCAACATGCCTGATATGGCTTCATTACAAGATGAAGTAAAGCGAATTAAACAGTTTCAAAATGCTGAGGAGTTGCCAAGTGGACGTAGCGCCCATACTGCCGCCTAAGAGTCCGTTAGCACAGACCCAGGAAAAATTTACACGTTATCTGCGTGACCCTAGTAATGTTCCTATCCCCGAAGGGCTAAATCCACGTCGGATGAAGGTCTATCAAGAGCTGGTCTACGAGAATATCTTGTCTTTGTTAAGTGGCTTTTTTCCGGTCATGGACAGTCTATATACAGAGACTAAATGGCGGGCATTGATCTCTGAGTTTATTCGAGATTTCAAATCTGAAACGCCTTATTTCCCAAAGCTCGGCGAAGAGTTTATTTTCTTTTTGTCTTCGCGTGAAAATCGAGATAAAGACTTACCTTTTCTGCTTGAGCTAGCGCATTATGAATGGATTGAGTTAGAGCTGTATGTGAGTGAAGAAACTCGATCACAGCCTATTTCCAGTGAGGCTCTGAGCACCGTTAAATTATCACTGTCCCCCCTGGCTATGCCGCTGGCTTATCATTACCCGGTGCATCAAATAGGGGAGGATTATAAGCCGCTGGAAGCGCCGGATGAGCCCAGTTATTTAATGATTTTTCGGGAYSACGAAGATCAGGTCAAGTTTTATGAGCTTCAGTTGGCCAGTTATCAATTATTGGTGCATATCTCGGAAACCCCTGGCTTGTCTGCTTCTGAGTATTTAACAGCGCTTTGCCCGGAAAATTATGCCGATCCTGCGAGCTTTGTTGGGCACGGTATGAGTCTAATCTCAGAGTTTAACGAGTTAGGCTTATTTAAAGCCTGCTAAACCGAATGCGCCCGAAGGAGATTCGTATGTCTACCTCACCCCTGGTTGTAGCCAATAAAACGCAAGATTTATTAGATTTCAGCCGCAACTTTGATTTCATTGCCCCGCTGTTATTACGACTGTATTTAGCGCCAATTTTTTGGATGGCTGGCATCCAAAAGTATAACGCCTTTGATAGTACGGCGGCTTGGTTTGGTAATGCCGATTGGGGCCTTGGCCTGCCTTTTCCTGAACTTTTAACGGCTTTGGTTGTGGCCGCTGAGTTAGGCGGAGCCGTATTGTTGACCTTCGGGTTGGCGACGCGATGGGTCTGTGTACCCTTAATTGTCACGATGATCGTGGCGGCTCAAACGGTTCATTTAGACAACGGTTGGTTGGCAATCTCGTCGGGCGATGGAATATTTTCCAGTGAGCGAACGGTTGAGGCGGTCGAGCGTTTGGATCGAGCCAAAGAAATACTCAAAACCCACGGAAATTATAAATGGCTGACCGAGCATGGTTCGCTAGTGATGCTTAATAATGGCATTGAGTTTGCGGCGACCTATATTCTTATGCTGCTAGTTTTATTCTTTATGGGCGCGGGCCGGTATTTCAGTCTTGATTACTGGATTGCTAAACGCTTTCGCGAGGCCTTGTAGCGGTGTCTTGATTTACACGATGAATAATAAAAAGTACTTTAAAAGAAATTAGTCTAGGGAGTAGGGTGTTGAAACGCGCGGTAACGGATCAAGAAATAGAAGCCTGTTTTGATGTSATGTCKGARYTGCGTCCGCAGCTAAAAAGGCAGCAGTTCCTGGAAATAGTCCGTGGCATGGAGCAAGACGGATATCGGCTCGCGGGTATTATGGATCAGGGGCGAGTTGTCGCTGTTGCTGGGTATCGTATTGCGACCAATCTATTTATGGGCAAGCATCTATACGTCGATGATCTGGTTACTTCTGAAACYGTGAGGTCCCAAGGTTATGGCGAGCAGATGATTCAATGGCTAAGGGACGAGGCGGTTGATGCTGGGTGTAATTATTATCATCTAGACTCGGGCACCCATCGCGACCAAGCGCATAAGTTTTACTTTAAGCAAGGCATGACCATTGCCAGCTACCACTTTAGCGAGAAGCTAGGCTGATTGTATCGGGCCATCTTTAWTTWTKRTYGRYYSTGWAWAWGSCTGTAGGATTTTAAATTCATCGTTTTGACTGTGTTTTGTATCGCTGTTTACTGTATGCGAAGGCTTATGTAGGGCGCTATTAAACTAAAAGTACTTCAGTGCTAACGCGCCAGTGCGTCACTCTGGGCCTTAAGAGTCATGACAATCGTTCCGTAAACTCTTTGGCTTGCATTAGCCGGTGTGCTGTATATAAAAAGAATTCGCCCTGAGTCCGTGGGCGTGTACCCAACCTGCATGTATTGATTGACTCTGTAATGTGCGCGCAGGTTTTAAGCTTGGCTTAATTAAAATAATATAACCAAATAATGAGACATGGAGTGTTCTTATGCGTACTGCGCTTTGTAAGAAGTTAGGCATTGAATTTCCAATATTCGCTTTTACGCACTGCCGTGATGTGGTGGTGGCAGTGACTAATGCCGGGGGCATTGGTGTGTTAGGGGCCACGGGGTTTGGTCCTGAGCAATTGGAAATTGAATTGAACTGGATCGATTCTAAGGTAGGCAATAAACCTTATGGCGTAGATGTCATCATCCCGAATAAATACGAAGGCAAAGATGTTCGCGACCCTGAAAAAATGAAGGCGATTGTCCAGGCGGCGATCCCTCAACGGCATCGTGATTTTGCTCGCCAACTCCTTGAGGAGCACGGCGTCCCCGAGCTTCCTGGGCGCGCTAGTCGTGCGGATCGTTTATCGATGACTGAGCTAACATCAGCGCCGTTAGTGGATGTCGCATTACGGCATGACAACGTTAAACTGATTGCCAATGCCTTAGGAACACCGCCTCCCGAGATCATCAAACAAATTCAAGCATCGGGCCGTATGGTCGGCGCACTGTGTGGCAAGCCCAATCATGCGCAGCATCATGTCGACGCCGGGCTGGACTTTATTATTGCTCAAGGCGGTGAGGGCGGGGGCCATACCGGAGAAATTGGCAGTGTGGTGCTGTGGCCTGAAGTGGTGAAAGTGGCGGGCGATATTCCTGTTATTGCGGCAGGCGGAATTGGGTCGGGCGAACAAATGGCGGCGGCATTAGCGCTTGGYGCTCAGGGAGTTTGGAGTGGATCCATTTGGCTTACAGTCACTGAAGCTGAAACCAACGAAGTAGTTAAAAATTTGATGTTTGATGCGACGAGCAGCGATACAGTGAGATCCCGTTCCTATACTGGCAAGCCGGTGCGCATGTTACGAAATGCCTGGACTGATGCATGGGATTCGGAAGGCAACCCTGATTCCCTGGGTGCACCGATGCAAATGATGGTCTCTGGGGATGCCATGGCACGAACCCATCGTTATCCCGAAAAAGGCAAAGAAATTTCATGCGCCCCTGTAGGGCAAATAGTGGGTAGGATGAACACTACCATCAGTGCAAAGGACCAAGTCATGGAAATGGTGACGGGGTATTTAGATACCACTGAGCGCCTCGCCGCATTGCTTGATGTCGAATAAGGCTTTATTGGTCGAATTTGGAGTTTTGAAAGGGTAGTTTTCCGCGTTAACAGCATTCGCGATCACTTTTTTCGTGAATGCTGTGAGGAAACTTGCTTCCCTAGGCTAAGGCGCAGAGCAATTATCTTTTGGTCATGCCTTCGAAGCGACAAATAAGGCCTTTTGTAAGGGCCACAGATTTCCTCTTTCGCGGCAATAGCGTGGYGGTGCYCAGGGACAACGAARGCCCTCWCCTGTAACACGTAATTGCGCTTAAAATAATCCAAAATTTTATCGGTAAACCTTTTATCCTAAGGGCAGTTCTTGCCCAATCTAAACGCATCAACGGATCGTTAATACTATACTTAGAGGATTGTTATTCATTTGGAAAGGCATTRATTGTTGTGATTGCCGTCTGAATTTTCCGGGTTGATCTGCTGGCTGAAAATTAGGGAGCTATACGTGAAGCGTTTGAGCGTTTTATTTTCTTTRGTTCTAAGTGGTACGTTATTTTATTCGCAATTGTTATTAGCCAGTGATGATTTGCAGTCTCTGTTTGATTTAGACATCACCGAGTTAGGCAGCGTAGAGCTAACGGTTGCCTCCTTAGAACCAGAAATTATAATTAATACGCCTGCGGTKGTTTCGAGTTATAAAGTYAGGGATCTGTCGCGTATGGKSTTGCGCACCTTAAAAGATGTATTGTCATTTATGCCCGGATTTAATCTGCAGGATGCCAGCTTGGGGGGGGCGACGGTAATGATTCGGGGGGTGGCCGAGACCT
>NVVB01000063.1:7662-28301 GCA_002402085.1 Gammaproteobacteria bacterium | reverse complement strand
AGAGTAGATCGCTGCTTTTTGTAGAATAGAACCATGAACGGTAAATAGTTGTTACCTGCGAATGCCATGTAGTGTTCGCACATTTGCAGCAACTGCTCGCTGTTTTTTCCCAGCATCGGATGGTGGTCGCCAGAGCGTAATAAGAGGTGTGGATTAAACAGTGCATTAGCGCCTAAGATAATCAGGTCGCCCTGGACTACTTGATTACGATTGTTGTGGGTATAAACCACGCTCTCAGCCAGCCCGCGACTAAAGTTGATCTTGTTTGCAGTACTTTGTAGTTTTAGCGTGACTCTTGGGTCCTCATACAAAAATGCCAATTCATTTTGCACGCTAAACTTGGCATTGTTTGGGCATAAATGACATTTGCCTATGGCGCAACAGGCTGGACGATTCTGGGTGGCCGTGCGCGCTCGGGCTGAGGGTTGGGGAAAAAAATGCTGAGGGAACGCGGATTGGAAAAGGCGGTCTGGTTCGCTAAGTTTGTGGGCAGCCTGCGCATAGGGTTTGTTTTTGGGGAACGCTGATGCATCGTTAGCACCTGCCACTTGCATGATTTGTTCTGCTTCATGGTAATAGGGCGCAAGCTCTCTATAGCTAATCGGCCAATCGTTGCCGACACCGTACTGACTCTTGAGTTTAAAGTCAGAGGGCATAAAACGAGGCGCACTGCCCCACCACGAATTTGAATTACCGCCCCACCCGATATGGCTCAGCCAGCTCGATGCGCCATTGGCACTTTTTATTAGGCTGGGAGAGGTGCTGCTGTTGGAAAAATTGTTAATTTGCCAGGAGTGGGAATCGGCATTGCCCCGTTCCAAAACTAAAATACGGCTTTGGGGGTCGGCTTTTTGCAGAACTCTTAAAAGAAAAAAGCTGGAGGCAAAACTAGTGCCTACGATAATAATATCGTAGTGTTCTGGCATAATGGCTTCCGCCTGTTCAGTCTAGGGTTGGACAAATAATGCGCTTCTGGACTGACATCGTTGAGCCCAGTAGAACAGATTTCACCTATGATACCAGTAGGTGATTGAAATTCATGGAACTAAAAAGCACTCAGCAAAAAAATGTAAATGTCGCCAACAGGGCTTGGCTTTGTTAAGCGGTAATATCGCGCATAAATATTGGACAGCGTTCGGCTATTTAGGCATGCTCCACGGCTAAACACTAATACGTATCAGTAATTTAGTAAAAAATTAAGATTAATCAAGGGTTAACGACATAGGCTGCGGGTCTTTACGCGGCCCGACGACCTATCTATTAGAGAGATGAATATGAAAGTATCGAGCTTCCTTCCCCCCAATCGTACTTTGATGGGGCCCGGGCCTTCCGATGTGCCGGAGCGAATTTTACAGGCATTGTCCAGACCTACGATAGGGCATCTTGATCCTGAATTTATTCGTTTAATGGATGAAACCAAATTCCTTCTTCAGGAAGCTTTTCAAACTAAAAACCAGCTCACGATTCCTGTATCAGCCCCAGGGTCTGCGGGCATGGAAACTTGTTTTGCTAACTTGTTAGAGCCAGGCGATAAAGCCATTGTGTGCCAGAACGGTGTGTTTGGTATACGCATGAAAGAAAACGTTGAGCGCATGGGTGCGACGGCGATTATGGTCGAAGACGAATGGGGCTGTGCGGTTGATCTTGAAAAAGTAGAGCAAGCACTTAAGGCGAATCCGGACGCTAAGTTATTGGCTTTTGTTCACGCTGAAACCTCTACTGGCGTAGAGTCTGATGTGAAGGCTTTGTGTGACCTAGCGCATCAATACGATTGTTTAAGCCTTGTCGATGCAGTGACATCGGTGGGGGGGATTGAGCTTAAGGTGGATCTATGGGGTGTGGACGCTGTTTATACCGGCACCCAAAAATGCTTGTCCTGTACGCCGGGTATTTCGCCCGTTAGTTTTAGTGATGCCGCGGTCGAAGTGATTAAAACGCGTAAGACTAAGGTACAAAGCTGGTTCTTAGATTTGAATTTGGTCATGGGCTATTGGGGCGAAGGCGCAAAACGTGCGTACCACCWTWSKKMRCYKWKKMMMMMCTWANTACGGNYKSCRCKAANRMTKRKYRKCGNCKGMWTGAMSAAKGYAWTGRMAAYKSAWGGCNGCGWMATNCRMCATCAWMRYAAWSGYTNTARMGSCCGGTNNNGNMKMMAWSSRSWWWGASTKMGSASTKGAWGNGKCNMYWMKKSKYSMTCAGYTTNANATGNMSSYAKCNWWKKYCTNCKSSKRTTGWKGMYKMWKWAGNCASANGMAMGCTNRYYMWRTGARYRSTSMWWKSWRWTMGGCNGCTGSANNNGGANRARTYKGYCGNRTMWTYKWTGGCGNMTWSSAWWGRTRKSKKYGAKWRMSAGCYWASCNYRRWRWRAGYTYGTGWSWRMWTSSAMKRGATNWMGTNMWYKMWGAWKKKKRCGYWKYGMYTMAMASCGSWRCKGRRSMKRYGGSKSTANKMSYRRCANYATAWGWAWARSYWGWANGCRWMRWMTKARWAAGMYYRMAWRGYSYGCCNANWGCGGGCTTTTTTTTGCCTGGAGATTAAGGCCTGACCGGGAATCGATTTAGCACGATTCACCGTTACGCCTTAATTTCTATTGCCAAGCGTGATCCAGGCAGAGGCGCACCGTATTGAGTGTGCGCCTTTGGAAAGGACTAATCCTGGGTTACTTTGCGCATCAGTTGTTTATTCATATTGGCTTTTAACAGGTTGCGATAGCGACTCAGGCTGGCTGCTTTTTGCGCGCTGCGCTTCACTTCTTGGGTGAGGCTGTTGTCGGATTCATTCTCAGTAGCCGGGTTAGCCAGTTGTGCTGTCTTTAGCGTAAGAGAGCCCGGGCTTGATTGCTCGGTATTTGCTTGGATAGAAATAGAGGCTGACATAAGGGCAAAAACGAATACGATCTTGGCTACGTTCGTCATAACGGCTGAACCTGTTTAATTTATATTAAGGGTTAGTCATAATGTTTTATTGTGAGAAGGGGTAAGCACAGCGTGTACCAACAGCATGATTTTGGCGCCTTGTTTTGTGTTCGATTGTAGCCTGAGCGCTAGATCATTGAATTTGCAAGGGATCTCGTGGGGCTTGGCTTTAGGGACCGGGGATTTCAAGAAAGCCAAGCCAAGGTCTCGGGCTGAAGAATATTCGCCAAAGGTTGTTTTTTTCTTGGTTTGCAAATTGCCTAGTTGCAGATCGAAAATAATTCCGAAATTGAGATTATGAATACGCGACCGTAGTCACGTCGGACTTAGTTGTTATCGATCATGAGGTTGCCTATGATAAGGTTCAAAAAGCAGCGTGGATCGGTGGCAGGAGGTCCTTGCCTAAAATGACAGTTGATCGTATCAGTAAGGAAGGCAGTAATGCTTGAATGGATTGCGAGCCCCTAAGCCAGGGTGTCATTAAATACTCGGTCGTAGCCTAATTAAAAACGAAATGTATTGAAATACGCGTAGTGATTATAGGAGGTAGAGAGCTAACGTTTTAATGTAATCCATGGATAAGCTGCACAGAAAAAAGGGAATTTTTACAATAATAATCAAAATAAGCGTGGGTAAATTAGCCCAGGCAAAGGGAGAGCGGAATGAGTGGCGTATTGGATGGAATACGAGTGCTGGATTTTGGGCGCTATATCGCGGGACCGCATTGCGGCGCGCTATTGTCAGATTTTGGTGCGGAAGTAATTCGCATTGAAAAGGTCGATGGCAGTGAGGATCGTTTTCTTTCTCCGTTGACCGATCAAGGCGAGGGTGCGTCTTTTATTCAACATGCCCGCAATAAAATGGGCATGACTTTAAACCCCACCAAACCAGAAGGCCGGGAAGTGGTGCGCCGTTTAGTGGAAACTGCCGATGTAGTGATGGCCAATGTGCCAGCCAGTGGTTTGAAAGCCATGGGCATTGATTACGAAAGTCTTAAAGCCATTAAAAGCGACATTATTTTAACCACTAGCTCGGCGTTTGGTTCCACCGGACCTTATGCAGATAAAGTCGGCTTCGATGGTGTCGCCCAAGCCATGTCGGGCAATATGCATTTAACGGGGTTTGATGCCCGGCCCATGAAATCGTTTGCGCCTTACGTGGATTTTAGTACCGGCATTTTATGCGCCTACGGCACCGTTTTGGCATTGTATGAACGTAATCAAACCGGCAAAGGCCAAGTGGTCGAGGGCTCGTTGTTAGCCAGTGCGTTGAATGTGAATAATGCGAATTTAATGGAACAAGCGGTGTTGGGTATTAATCGTCAAGCCATCGGCAATCGCGCCCATCATGCTTCGCCTGCGGATGCGTTTCAAACCACCGATGGTTGGGTGTTTATCCAAGCTATTGGTCAGCCGCTATTTAAGCGCTGGGTGGAACTGATCAATGAACCACATTGGTTAGACGATGAACGTTTTGAAAGCGATCAAAATCGTGGTGATCATGGTGCCATTATCAGTGAGCGCATGGCGCAGTGGTGCAAAGATAAAAGCACCGCAGAAGTACTGAGCCTTTTAGAAAAAGCCAGAATCCCCGCCGGTGAAGTATTGTCGCCTCAGCAATGTCTAGACAATGAACATGTCAATGAAGCGGAGTTTCTTCACTATATTGATTACCCTGGATTAAAAACGCCTGCGCCGATAGTTGAACCGCCGATTAAGTTATCACGCACACCGGGTAAAATTACCAAACGCCCACCGACGCTGGGAGAGCATACCGATCAGATCTTAAAGTCCTTGGGCTATGACGCAGAGCAAATTCAAAATCTACGCGATCAACGCGTGGTGTAGTGGTGTAGTGACGTAGTGATGTAGTGGTTCTGTAGTTCTGTAGTTATGTAGTGATGATGTAGTGGTTATGTAGTTACGTAGTGGCGTCGTGGTTTCTTGGGGTAGAAGTTCGATGTCCGCGCGTTGTTAAATTCATGGCGTATCTAAGTTGTATTCATGTTGTAACGAATTAATGATTGCCGAAAACATGCTTATATAAAGGAATAAATTATGGGCCCGCTTACCGGTTTAAAATTAATTGAAATTGCCAGCATAGGTCCGGGGCCTTTTTGCGGCATGATGCTGTCTGACATGGGCGCGGAGATAATCCGTATTGATCGCATTGGCGGAATCCCCGGACGAGAAAATCGCACCGACGATGTRTTGGGGCGGGGRCGTCGRTCGGTGGCTGTGAATTTAAAAGAAAAAAAGGGCCAGGAAATTGTCTTGAAACTATGCCAACAAGCCGATGGTCTATTTGAAGGCATGCGTCCGGGTGTTGCAGAGCGAATCGGCATTGGGCCTGAGTCGTGCATGGCTAATAATGCACGACTGGTCTATGGACGAATGACTGGGTGGGGCCAAGATGGGCCGCTGGCGAAAAGTGCCGGACATGATTTAAATTACATTGCGTTGTCGGGTGCACTGCATGGGATTGGTAAGGAGGGCGAACCGCCCACGGTGCCATTGAATTTAGTCGGTGATTTTGGCGGYGGGGGCTTAATGTTGGCCTTTGGTATGGTGTGTGCTTTATTTGAAGCGAAAAATACCGGTGAAGGGCAGGTGGTGGATGCCTCGATGGTGGATGGCTCAGCGGCACTGATGGCGAATTTCTTCACCCTGAAAAACATCAATGATTACACGCCGCAACGGGGTAATCATTTCGTAGACGGCGGCTCTCATTTTTATAACGTCTATGAAACCAAAGACAAACGTTATGTCAGTATAGGGAGCTTAGAAAAACAGTTTTATGAAATCCTTAAAGAAACCCTTTCGCTGTCCGAGGAGGAATTTGGGGAGCAAATGAATCGTGCCGCGTGGCCGTCGCAAAAAGAAAAATTAAAGACAATTTTCTTAACCAAAACTCAGGCGCAATGGGATCAAATATTTGAAGGCACGGATGTCTGTTACGCGCCGGTGTTATCGATTTGGGATGCACCACAACATCCGCACAATGAAGCACGCAAAACATTTATCGAAGTAGACGGCGTGCAACAACCCGCCCCCGCGCCTCGATATAGCCGCACACAGCCTGCCAAACCTGCCGGTCCCCAACGGGTGGGGCAAGACACCAGTTCGGCGTTATTGGATTGGGGTTTTTCAGAAGTTGAAGTGGAGGATTATTTACAGTCTGGAGTGATTGCTTCTTAGTACTTATGTTGTGGCTATATCGCGCTCTATCAGTATAACGGTAGTGATATGGCCCGGACATTGAGTTCTAGGCATTGAGCGGTAGGCATTAGCATTAGTAATAATAATTAACATGAGAATAATATGAAAAGTTGTCAGGTATTAAAGTCGGCCTCAAAATGGTCTTATGAAATTGAACCGAATACATTTTTGCGCGGCCTTGATATGAGACAGCCCGATCGCGCCACGCTACATTTCCTACACGGCATTGCGTTTTCAGGGGCGGTGTACTGGCCTTTACTTAAGCCGCTCACTGAGCAATACGGTCTTTTTACACAAGATTATCAGGGCCATGGCGAAAGTGATCTGTGCAAAGAGTTTGGTGGCTGGCAGGGGGCCATTGATCATGTGCAATCGGTGATGCAAGATCAGAATGTTAACAATCAAGACAGTCCATTAATTGGTTTTGGCCATAGTTACGGCGCGTCCTTAAGTTTAATTATGGCGGCCAAAGATGAAAATTTATTCTCTTCGTTAATTTTACTTGATCCAATGATTTTCCCTCAGACCATGTTAGATATGTTGGACACAATGCCTGAGGGGCAAAACCCCATGACTGAGCGCATTGTGAATCGGATCAGTCAGTGGCCGAGTCGAAAAGACGCCAAGGAATATTTTGCCAGTAAAAAAGCCTTTCGAGAATGGCGCGATGACGGCTTGGAAAGTTTCCTTGATTATACGTTGAAAGAAGAACCGGCTTCCGGCGAAATGTCTTTAGTCTGCCCACCAAGTCTTGAGGCGCAATTCGTTGGCAGCCCGCTCATGACCATTTGGCAAGCCATTGATACSGTAAAAATACCCACGGTGATGATTCACAGTGAGGACGATGCCTCGCCGCTACGTCAAAGCTGTATTGAAGCCAGCAAACGTAACCCCAATATTCAGGCGGTTGAAATGAAAGGCGGGCATAATTTTATGCAAGAACATCCCCAAGACACTTTGGAGGTCGTGAGGGAGTATTTGCAGCGATTTACTCAGTAGCGTTGAATCACTGCGATCCGGTAACTAGCAACCATTAATCAGAATCAGTAACAGCCAGAAAATGCGGAGGTGTGTTTGATCTATTTTAATCTGTACGTCGCGTTGGGGGTTTTGTTGATTACTGGTCTTGCGATGAATGTTTCAAGAATCCGCATTAGTCAGCAGATCGGTAACGGTGATGGAGATTATGGCCCGCTTAAAAAAGCCATGCGGGCGCATATGAATACCATCGAGCATGTGGTGCCATTTGCCTTGATTTTGTTTTCCCTGGTTCACCTTGAGCTGGGGCCAGCGTTGCTGGCGGTGTGTTGCTTTGGGTTTATTGGGGTTCGGCTGCTCCACAGCTATGGCATGCTGTCGCCAGCGTTTAAAGTCAGGCAGTTATCGGCAGCGCTCACCTATGGGTTTGAGGTTGTTGGCTGTGTGCTTATTCTTGTGAATGTCTGGTAATTACGCTGTCGATTTGGCCGGCTGTCATGCCGGTTTGTTGTCAGTCTTCGATTTTGGTGTGCTGCTGTTTGATCTATTTCTATTCCTATTCCGGTCGTTCCATCGAGCGTTGAGCCTTGTTTATTGCCCTTGGCAATCCATCTCTACGGCTTCTTAGCGAGTGCCTAACGAAGGCCCTGCTTGCAGTCCATTAGTGCTGCGCCTGAACTCAGTGAAAGTGCTTGTCTGTACTAGTCGTCCGCCGGGCGTTTGTGGCTCGATTCGACGTCTTGTTGCCTCTACAACATGTATTGCTTCTGCCTTGCTTCTGCCTTGATTTTGGATGGCTTTTCGCGGGCTTCGGATGTTTTGATTGGCTTTATAGACTGGGTTTAACTGAGGCGAGAATTGGCTTGAACGAAGGGCTCATATTTGCTGCGAATTTGCTGGGTGTTCGATGGTTTTATTGAGGGCAGGCCTCTATACTCCGAGGTTCTAAGGGTCTAATCAAGGATTCCCTAAATGTATGAGCCGCGGCACTCAATGTGCCTTGGGAATCCTTAAATATCGGCATTTGGTTAAGTCAGTAATAATAAAACGCAATACGCTGTGGCATCGCTGTGACGCGAACGGTCGGCCTATTAGATAGATGTCTGAAGAATAGAATCATGTGAGGGAGTAGGCGCGATGAGCCAAGATGTGATGGGGCTGATTTCTCAGCTGCGTGAAAAAAATATCCATCTGAAGTTGGACGGTGAGAAGCTTAAAATTAATGCCCCCAAGGGCGCACTCACCGATGACATCAAAACTGCGCTTAAGAAAAATAAAAGCGATATTATTGCTTTCCTGAAAACCGTTCAATCCGGCTCAGATTCAATCATTGGTCCTGTTGATCGGGGCGCGCCCTTGCTTCAATCCATGGCCCAAGAGCGGTTATGGGTGATTGATCAGTTGCAGTCCAATGCCAGCTTTAATATGGCCTATGGTCTAAAAATTAAGGGGCCCTTGCGCTTAGAGTTTTTGCAGCAGGCGTTTCAGGCCGTGGTCAATCGCCATGAAAGTCTACGTACGTGCTTTGCCGCCGGTGAGCAAGGCGAGCCTGTGCAAGTGATTCGTGAGTCGATTGATTTTGATTTACCGCTGCAGGATCTAAGTGATTTAGAGGTTTCTAAGCAAGACGCCAAAGCGGCGCAGTTGGCGCAAGAGGAGATGCAAACACTCTTCGATCTGAGTCGAGCACCGTTATTACGGGCCAAAGTCCTTAAACTATCCCCTGTAGCATCGGCGTCCTCGGGGGACGCTAGCGATCAACATATTTTACTGTTTAGCATGCACCACATTATTGCTGATGGTTGGTCATTGGGAGTCTTGGTGCGCGATGTGATGCAGCATTATGGCGCGTTACTGTTAAACGTTCCCGCACCGGTTGCGCCCTTGAGTATCCAATACGCCGATTTCTCGCAGTGGCAACGTGATCGCTTGACCGGCAAGCGAGGTGAAGAACGGGTTGCGTATTGGACTAAGAATTTACACGGTGTGCCGGACTTGTTGGACTTGCCCACCGACAATCCTCGYCCGGAACAGCAATCGTTCCGAGGCGCGGCCCATCTCTTTAGCTTTAGTGAGCGCGAAACCGAAACCCTCAAGCAGTGTGCTCAAGCCCATGATGTGACCTTATTTATGGTGCTCTTGGCGGGCTTTCAAGTGTTATTGGGGCGCTTGTCTCAGCAAGAGGATGTGTCCATTGGCGTGCCTGTCTCTGGCCGGGACAATCCACAAACTCAAGCCTTGATAGGCTTTTTTATTAATGCCTTAGTCATGCGCGGCGATATGCGCGGTAACCCAAGCGTTAAAGAATACCTGCATCGCGTGCGTGACAACACGCTGGGCGCTTTCGAGCATCAAGACGTGCCGATGGAGGAAGTGCTTAAAAAATTAGCCTTACGGCGTAATGCCGCCTTTAATCCAGGCGCGCAGGTGGGCTTTAGTTGGCAGAGCGGCTTGGCGCAAGACAATCCCGAGGATGGTCTGCAATCGGTGGTGGATTTGACGGTTGAACCTTTTGACGTGCCTCAATCCAGTTCGATTCAGGACTTAACGTTGTCCCTATGGGAAGGACCGTCGGGAATAGAGGGGCGTTTAGAGTACGCGACGGATTTATTTGATCCTGACACCATCGCTCAGTGGACTGATTTCTATCGCCATGTATTAGCTGAGCTGGCGACGCAGCCGGACGAGAGCCTGTGTAATCTTGAGATTTTTTCTAACGATACGCTGCTAGCAAGCCTTGAGTTGGATCGCGTTGATGTGGACGCTATTTTGCCTTTGACGCCGATGCAGCGGGATATCTATCTTGATGGTTTAATCAATCCTTTATCCACTCAAAGTGCTATTGCCGTCGCCTTGCCTCTTCCGGGTACGCCGGATATTGCGCGCTGGCAACAATCGCTGGATAAGTTGATCGCGGCTGAGCCTGTTTTACGCACTGAGTACATTCAGGCGGGTGAGCCATTGGGTGGGCAATTTTATCAGGTCGTGAAAAAGCACCGTGCCCATCCGTTGCAAGTGCATGATTGGCGTAAGCATCAGTTGGATAAGGATGCGGTGACTGAGCGGCTTAGGCGCTTGTTGGTTCATCCCTACGACGTGGCGCAGGGCGAACTGTTCAATCATCATTTGATTATTGTCAGTGATAATCAATTTATGCTTGCTGCCGGTATCCATCATGTGGTCACCGATGGCATGGGCATCTCGGCGCAATTTATAAAGTTGGCCAGTTATTATCAAAAGTTAAATGATTCGGCCGTGGAAATTCCTGTCGCAGAACAAACTTTTCAGCAGGCATTGATCAGCGATCGCCGAAAAACAGATCGCTTAGATACGCTTAATTATTGGCGTGAGCTATTTGCTACGGTTGAACCGTTGGTGTTCACACTGCCGTCTGAAAAAGAGCCGCCCAACGCGTCGGGCAAAATAGTGAAGACGCATGTATTGAGTGATGCGCACTGGCAGGAGGTAGTGGCGTATTGTCGTAAAAGCAGGATTGTCCCAGCACTTTATTTTAAAGTCTTGTATGGCTATTTGATCAAGCATTATTGTCGAGCCAGCGCTGATTTCGATATTATWGAATTTAGTGCGGATCGTGATCGGACTAACTTAATGGATCTAGGCATTCATTATAAACAGCTGCCCATTGTCTTTACGCAACAAAGCTTGGATGGTGAGATCAGTTTTGATGACGCCTTGGTGTTGGCGCGTAAAATGCAAAAAAACAGTAAGCCGCATCGCTATATTTCCATGAGCCAAAAGTTGCGCATGATGCAACCCGGTCCTGTTGCTTTTACGTTTAATTATTTTCAGTTTTTTCAATCCCTGACGTTTGAAGGCCAAGAAATCGACAGCATTTCGTTTCAGCCGGTCATGGAGCAGAGCGTACAGTTCTTGGTGGATCAAGGCCGACTTCAAACCAGCCTAAATTTGGAATTCGATACGGCATTTTTTCGAGATTATGATTTCTTGGCGCGCATTAATCATTTAAGTGAGCAGCTATTAAAATCGCCCGGCATTAAGTTGCGTGACTTAGACCTTGTCTTGCCTGCTGAGCGCGATCAATTCTTACAAGCCAGCGTTCCGCGTCAGCCGCTTGTTAGTGCCAACGCTGACCCGCAGCAGGCTTTTGGCCTCGTGGATTCTGTTGCTACGTTATTTGAGCAACAAGTAGCGCGTAGCCCTGATGCAACGGCAGTACGGTATCTTGATCAGGCTTACTCCTATCAACAACTCAATGAACGCGCCAATCAACTGGCGCATCATTTAAAATCTCAGGGCGTGCAGCGAAACCACATTGTAGCGATATGCCTGCCGCGCGGTTTGGATATGATTGCGGCCCTTTGGGGTGTGTTGAAATCCGGGGCGGCTTACTTGCCACTAGATCCGGGTTATCCCTCAGAACGTTTGGCATATATTCTAAAAGACAGTCAAGCCACGGCCTTAATAGTTGCTGGGGAAGGCGATGATAAAATCACTCGCGTACAACAAAATTATTCAGGTCTGCTGGTAGATATAGACGCGCAAGCGACGCATTTAGAAACGCAATGCGTGGATAACCCCGAATTAGTCAATCAACGGGATGACCTAATTTATGTGATTTACACCTCCGGTTCTACGGGCATGCCGAAAGGCGTGGCGCTGAAGCATCGGGGGGAATTAAATCTATTAAACTGGTATGTGCGGGAATTTAGTCTCGACGCGGATGTACGCGTGATGATGCTCAGTGCGTTTGGATTTGATTTAACTCAAAAGAATTTACTGGGTCCGTTGGTGGCGGGCGCTGAATTAATTTTACCGGCGGGAGAGTTGATTGATTCTCCCTTGATCGCAAAACAAATTGATCAGTTCCAAGTATCACTGATCAATTGCGCGCCGTCAGTGTTTTATCCCTTGGTAGAGGCCTGTGAAGAAAATAACTACGCGTTGCTGTCTAGTTTAAAACAAGTAATCTTTGGTGGTGAGTCGATTCAAATGCCACGTTTGTTGGCTTGGCTGGAAACTGAATCCTGTCAGGCGCAGGTGATTAATAATTACGGCCCTACAGAATGTACCGACATTGCGGCCTTTTACCGTGTGCCAGCACAGGAAGTGCAATCCAATACGCCGGTGCCCATCGGTATGGCCAATGATAATGTCGCCTTGTATTTAGTCAATGATGATAATCAATTAATACCCCAAGGTTTGATTGGTGAGTTATGTATTGCGGGTGAAGGCGTGGGTGTCGGCTATTTGCATCAGCCGGAGTTAACCGACAGTGTATTCGAAACCAATCCGTTTAGTGCCGAGGCTGAAAATGGTGTTGTTAAATCCGCTGGGCTGAATGATTCCCAGGGGCTAGCGCGCTGGTACCGCAGTGGCGATTTGATGCGCTATTTGCCCGACCATAATCTAGAATTTATGGGCCGTAAGGATTTTCAAGTTAAGGTCCGAGGGTTGCGTATTGAGCCTGGGGAAATTGAGTGGGCATTGACGCAATCGTCTTTGGTTGAGGCGGCCATGGTGTTGGCTCATGACGATCGTTTAATTGCCTTTGTTATCAAAAAATCAGACGTAGCCAGTCAAGTGATGGTTGATTGGCAATGGCGGGATCATTTACGCGACTATGTGCCCGATGCCATGTTGCCTTCGTCTTTATGTACCTTGGATCAATGGCCACTGACCCCCAACGGTAAAATTGATCGTAAAGCCTTGCCGAAATTAATAGAGTCCGGTGCCAATAATTACCTCGCACCGCGTAATGCCATTGAAGAAGCCTTGTGTGATATTTGGCAGCAAGTATTGGGCTTGGAGGAAGTGGGCATAGAGGATAATTTCTTTGAAATCGGCGGCCATTCGTTATTGGCGACGCGTATCGTGTCGCGCTGCCGCCAGCGATTTCAAATGGATGTGCCGCTTCGAGAATTATTCGAGTCGCCCACTATTGCGACRTTAGCMTNWGWTARTKGRTSMKKRYGANTNAGWCRKMGNCAASMRMSKRYMATNTNGMAYKTGCNYCCAYYRACWSYCCCATTCCACTGTCTTTTGCCCAGCAGCGTTTGTGGTTTATCGATCAGCTTAATCCAGGCAATGTGGCGTATTTAATTCCTGGTGCATTTAAAGTCTCCGGTGAGTTAGATCGGGAGAAATTCAGTCAGGCGTTAATGCAAGTGGTACAACGTCATCATATTTTGCGCACCCACATAGTGACTAAAAATGGGGAAGGCTGGCAAGAAGTCTACGACGGTGATTGTTGGCAGCCTCAATGGCTTGATCTCAGTGATGACAATAATCAGCAGCAAACTATTGAGCAATTGATTAAGAAGAACTCCAATACCGCACTTAATCTTGAACAAGATACTTTGTTTAATATTACCTTGGTCAAACTCTCTGACACCGAAACACTGCTGTTGTCGTGTATGCATCACATTGTTAGTGATGGTTGGTCGTTTGGAATCTTGTTGCAAGAGTTGGCGTATTACTATGGCTTAAAGAGCCATCAACTAGATCATGAGCTGCCACCGCTGCCGGTGCAATATGGCGATTACTCGCTATGGCAACGCAATTGGATTCAGGGCGATGTGCTTGAATCTCATATCGACTTTTGGCGGCAACATTTGCAGGGCGCGCCGGCAACACTCAATCTGCCTTTTGATCGCCCGCGACCTAAAGTGCAAAATTTTGAAGGTGCCAATTACGAATTCAGTATCGATGCGCAATTAAGTGAACAACTTAAAAGTTGCGCCGTTGAAAACCAACTGACCTTATTTATGTTGTTGTTAGGGGCCTATAAAATTCAGTTGTCTCGGTACAGTGGGCAATCTGACATTTGCGTAGGGCTGCCAGTGGCAGGGCGTGATCATGCGCCCACCGAACAGCTTATTGGTTTGTTTCTTAATGCCATTGTTTTGCGTACGCGCTTTGAAGGCAACGCTAGTTTAGAGGAATATTATCAGGGCATTAAAACCAGTTTACTTGGCTGTCTAGCGCACCAAGACTTGCCGGCTGAAATTTTATTAGAGCAACTCAACATAGAACGTAATTTATCCCATGCGCCGGTGGCGCAAGTGGGCTTCCAATTGCAAAACTTTGCTGAAGTGGGTGCCTTACCGGCTTTTGAAGGGCTTGCCCTGGAAGCCATGCCGATGGGTCGAGTGTCCTCGAAATACGACATGACGTTTATCATGCGCGAAGGGGAGGATGGCTTAGGCGGTGTGGTGGAATACAGCACGGCGTTGTTTGATCAATCCAGTATTGAGTTATTTGTTGCGCATTTTAAAACCTTGTTGAGCAATATCGTGGTGTCCTTGCAACAAGGCGTGGATGATGTTGCGCTGGTCACGAGCACGCAGCTCAGTGAAGAATTTAGTCAGTCGCCTTCGTCACAAAACCCGAATCCCGTGGAGGTTGTCTCGTTAACCCACATGCAGCGGGACTTAGTGTTTTTAAGTCAGGTCACACCCGATACCTTAGACAATTGTTTTGGGGGCGCGTTAATATTTCCAAGTCCCGTGGATGCGGATCTTTTATATCAAGCGCTTGCAAACATCGCCGCGCGTAGCAGTATTTTGAGAAGCCGAATCGGATTGACGGATAAGTCTTGGCTAAATAATGCGTACCGGACAGTATGGTCTGATATGCAAGCCGATTGGCGAATACGGACTGATATCGAATTCAAAGATGCGCAATATACGGATGACTATATTCGTAACTTTATATTTAGGCCCTACGATTTAAGTAATAATTTAATGCGTTTTGAGTTGTTGCAGCAAAAACAACAGTCGACATTAATTGTCGGTGTGCACCATGCGTTATTGGATGGCATGGGCGTTGCGAGTATGGTGGCGACCTTGTTAGAAACCTATCATGGTTTGTTAGAACAAAAAGACTTTGAGCTGCCGGACGAATATTTCCCCGTGTATTTGGCCAAGGAACGCAGTAATACGGATACCCCGAAAGCAATCCGCTACTGGCGGGACAAGCTAAGTCACACTGCGGGACTTTCGCAATGGCGGGCCAATCCGCCGGCTGAAAACAGCAATGCCCTATTGGCCACGCAAGCGCGGGTTATGACGCGTCGCACGGTGGTGCTAGAAGACGACCATTGGTTGGCAGTGAAAAAATATTGTCGTGCCCAGCGCATTACGCCAGCATTGTATTTTAAAGGCTTGTTTGGTTTATTGATTGAGTTGTATTGCAGGCCTGAAGAAGACTTTTCGATTTTTGAGCTTAGCGCCGATTTGTTGGGCATGAAACTCAATGCTGCGGGTTGTACGGTGCAACGTCGGCCGTTTATCTTTGAATTAGAAACGCTGCGTTCTAGCCAGCGATTAGACGATTATTTTAAAGCCTTGCGTGAAGAGCAGCGCGTAGTCAACAAGTCCGGTTTGCATACGTCCATTATGATGCAAAACGTCTTAGTGCCTGAGAGTCGTTTGAATTTCATGTACAACTACTACCACTTTACGCGTAACTTTGAAGTGGCGGGGCATAATTACGATACCCATTTATTTCACAATGATGTGGAACAAATTCATTTGGTGGTGAATTTTAATGCCGGTCAATTGGGCCTTGGGCTGCACTTTCCTGAAGGCGCCTTTGAAGACTTACAATTTGTCGAGCGCTTGGAATCCATTAGCCAACAAATTATTGCCGGGGGAAAAACCAGCGCCGCGGAGACCATGGCTGATTTAGCGTTTACTTTAGCCGATGAGAAATCGATTATTCAACAGCGCTTATCGGGTGAGACTAAAGCGATTGAGCTATTGCCCCGTGTGTCGAATGAGTTTGAGCGTAGTCAAGGCGAACACGCAGATCGCATTGCGGTGAAGGCGGGCGAAAGCCAACTGCTGTACAGCGAATTAAATCAGCGTGCCAACTGCCTCGCGGCACGATTACTTGCTCAAGGCGTTGATGCCAGCAGTCGCGTGGCCGTGTGTCTCGCGCGATCTCCWGAATTAATGATTGCGCTGGTGGCCGTGATGAAGACMGGCGCTAGTTATGTGCCGATTGATAGTGCCTACCCGCGAGATCGTATCGCTTATATTATTGAAGATTCTGGTGCAGCCTTGTTACTTACGTCTGCATCGCTTGAATCTCGGCTCCCCGAAACAACGGTGCCTTATTTAACGGTAGAGGACAATTCATCCAGTTCGCCTGATCTTCAGTTGCCCAGCGTATGGCCAATACCCACGGCGTTAGACGATATTTTTTATATTATTTACACCTCGGGCTCCACCGGACAACCCAAAGGGGCGGCGGTTAAGCAGCAGGGCGTGAGTAATTTGTTGGACTGGTATCGTAATGAATTCACCTTCGACGCCGGTGATGCGCATTTAGTCATCAGTGCCTTTGGTTTTGATTTAACGCAGAAGAATCTTTGGCTTCCGTTGCTGACCGGCGCGTGTATTTATTTCCCCGAGGACGCGCATTACCACCCAGGAAATTTACTCACGCAAATTGCGGAGCAAAAGATCACCACCATTAATTGTGCGCCCAGTGCTTTTTACGGCATCGTGGACGCCTGTGAAGGTGACTTCCAAGCCTTGAGTAGCTTGCGATGGGTGATCTTGGGCGGTGAAGCAATTCTCCTGGATCGATTACGGCCTTGGTTGAGTGCTGAGCAATGCAATGCCAAGCTAGTCAATAATTACGGCCCAACAGAATGTACTGATATTGCAGCGTTTTACCGATTAGAGGATTTGAATCGATCCACCGTACCCATAGGCGGGCCGAATACCAATGTTAATTTACACTTAGTCAATGACGCAGGTCAGCCCGTGCCTCAAGGCGTGGTGGGGGAGCTTTGCATCAGTGGTGCCGGCGTGGGCGCGGGTTACCTTAATAAACCTGAGTTAACCGAACAAGTCTTTCAGCGCTTGCCTGAGCAAGGCGATCATTACTGGTACCGCAGTGGTGACTTGATGTGTTTGCTGCCCGATGGTGATTTGGAATTTGTAGGCCGTAAAGATTTCCAAATCAAGCTGCGCGGGATGCGCATTGAGTTACAAGAAGTCGAAGCCGCCCTACTCGCTCAGCAAGGCGTTGAAGATTGTTTAGTGCTGATTGATCATCGCCTCGCCTCTGAGTCGGATCAAAATGCAGAAGATCTAGAGCGCTTAGTCGCCTATGTGATTGGCCCAGATGGTTTAAATGAAACTAATTGGTTGCGCACTTTAGGCGAGCGCCTACCGCAGTACATGATTCCCTCGACCGTTGCCGTGTTAGATCAATGGCCGTTGACACCCAACGGCAAAGTCGACCGTAAGGCCTTACCGAAATTAGAGGCCATTGAAAGTACCCCTTTTATGGCGCCGCGCAATGACATTGAAGAAACCTTGGCGCAGATTTGGTGTGAGGTATTGGGTTTACCCCGTGTGGGGGTATGGGATAACTTTTTCCAGATCGGAGGCAACTCCTTGATCGCTGTGCGCATCATGGCGCGTATGGAGAAGAGTTTTGATTCGAAATTTTCTTTGTCGATGCTATTCACGGCGCAAAATATAGCTGAACTATCGCAATTGGTGTCGCGGCATGTGGACCCAGAAAGTTGGTCACCYTTAGTGTTGATTAAGGAAGCGCAATTAGTCGACGGCGATGATGCCTTGGCCCCGTTGTACTTGATTCATCCCGTAGGCGGCACCATATTGTGTTATCACGCATTGGCAGAAGCGTTGCAGAAGCATCAGCCCAAGCGCGCCATTTATGGCCTGCAGTGTTCCGGGTTGGAAGCGGATCAAGCGGTCCTGAATCGTTTTGAATTGATGGCCGCGTATTATTTAGAAGCCATTCAAGTGATTCAACCGGAAGGGCCTTATTACCTAGCGGGGCAATCCTTAGGGGGTAACATCGCCTGGGAAATGGCCCAGCAATTGTCCGCGCAAAATAAAACCGTGGCATTGGTGGGGTTGATTGATAGCTTTGTGCCGCAGAAAATTCCAGCGAAATTCCGCCAGCAAAATAGTTTATCGATGTTGCGCGAGCAAATGGGCGCGAGYCTTGATCTTGATTGGCAGGCACTYGAAGCGATGGATTTAGAGGCACAAATAGAAACCTTTTTCCATGCCGCGCAAGCGAAGGGCTTGATGAGTGCTGAGGTAGGTTTAGCGCAAGTGCAGCGTATTGCCCATGTCATGAAGGGCAACGGTGAGGCCTTGTTGGATTATGAGGCACAAGCGTGTGATGTCTCAGTGGTGCATGTGCGCGCCAGCGAAAATCAAAATGGTGACTCTTCCTTAGGTTGGGGAGAATTAACCACGGGGGATTTAGTGTCTCATACCTTGGTTGCCAGTCATGACGGTATCTTGCAGGGCAAATCAGCGACCGAACTATCGGCTTTATTTAAGGGCCCGTTGAAGCGTGATTTGTAAGGGCGTTGTAGACGGTGAGTAGGACGCGGGGTTATAGCGAGTTTTTGCACGCCCGCGCCTAAAACCTAGGGCGGGCTGGGCCTTCACGTTTTCGTTCTACGCGTATTCTGCTCCTATGCAGGGGC
The DNA here is from genome assembly GCA_002402085.1 of Gammaproteobacteria bacterium. Taxonomy (GTDB): domain Bacteria; phylum Pseudomonadota; class Gammaproteobacteria; order Pseudomonadales; family UBA3067. The sequence goes on along the minus strand of NVVB01000063.1, from coordinate 9,720 downwards.
CACGTTGCCAAAGGACAATAACCCGCTGTAATTTTACTCGAAGCCCCCAACTCGGGCGGTGTTTAGCGCGGCGCCTGTAACTGTTCCATCGTCCGTACCTATATCTTCCATTTCGTGATTCTGAATAATGTAGAACCCACTGCCGTCTTCATTTAGACCATCGATGCGTAATTCCATARAGTGATAACGCGCGAGTAAGAATGATTGATATCGTCTAGCGACGTGTTATTGACTCTCCCGCCGTAATAATCTAACCCGCCTCTAAAGCCTTAAATCGCCGCCGGAGCCTAATCACTGCTAGCCTTAAAATAACATTGATTTATGCGGAGAGCGGTATGAAGGGCGTTAGATTTATTGGGATCATGATTTGCTGTTTTTTATGGGTGTCTCAAGGGTACGCAAAGGAAATGACATTTGGTAATGTGCCGATTAAAATTGGTGGGTTTTTATCGACCTATGGCAATATTACGGATAAGGAAACCCCTTATTTACGGTTTGCTCAGGCGACGGACCGTGCAGATTTTAGTCGCGAAACAATTTTAGGCTTGCAGTTTGAGGCGCAGTTAAACGATAAAATTAAGCTTGTTACCCAGCTGGTGGGGGATCGATATTTGGATGATTTTTCGGTTAATATTGACTGGGCATTTATAAAAATTAATTTAAATGACTATGTTGATTTAAGGATGGGCAAACTAGGCTTACCAGCCTTTCTGTATTCAGATTATTTAAATGTTCGATACGCCTATACCTGGGCACGGGTGCCTAATGAAGCTTACGAAATGATGCCTCTAAGTGCCTATACCGGCGCTGATTTATTGATTCAAATTCCAGTATGGGATTATACCCTGAATTTACAGCCGTATTACGGTAATGCAAGTTTAACTTCTCCCTTTGGGTTTGCTGGGGAGGTCACTACTACGTTAGAGGAATTGCTGGGATTGGTGGTCACGCTTGAATTGGATATGCAAACTTTTCGGGTGAGCTATTTCGAAGGTGAGGCGTCAATGAAAGACCCTGCGTTACTTCTAAACTTAAATGGATATTTTACCGCCGCTCAGGGCTTTAGTCTTCCAAGTGTACCGATCAGTGAATTGATTGATGATTTGGCGTTAAGCTTTTATAGCGTAAGTTATATGCTGAACGTAGGAAACTTTGAATTTATTACTGAGTGGTCGGAACGAAATACGCCCAACAATTTAATTTCAAGTTTTCAAGCAAACTTTGCCTCTTTTGCTTATCAATTGGGTAACTTTAAACCATACGTCGTCTTCGCTATGCTTGATACTCGAAATCAAGCCAGTCGCCCCCAAGAGCAAGACTCAGTGACTGTTGGGCTTCGCATAGAAACATCGGCTAGTGCTGCGCTGAAGATTGAGTTTCAAAATGCCAGTATCGACACGAGTGGGAATAATGCTGCAAATAGAGGCTTGTTTGCGCTTTCTTCCGGGGTTGGAGGGGAGAAGTTGGACGGGGTTAACTTGCTTTCTGTGGGCTTTGATGCGGTCTTTTRGATCGAATTCTTACATGACGATAAAAAAGATTCAGTTTTGAGGCGAGGAATAAAATGAAAAGTTTAGTGATGAAGTGTGTAGCGATAAAAGCATTGGTATTAACAGGCTTTCTATTCGTGTTGCCGTCGTACAGTGTGGCGGATATTGCAATGATTGTGAATAAACAAAACTCTCTGACTACAGTGGAGTTAAAGGAAGTTAAGCTCCTGTACCTCGGTAAGCGTAAAAAAATAGGCGGTGTGAAGGTGACTCCGGTTGCGCTTCAGGACGAACATGAGACCACCAAAGTGTTTGTTAATGGCGTGCTATCGAAGACGCTTCAGCAGCATCGTGGTTATTGGGCTCGCATCGTGTTTACCGGCAAAGGGGCACCACCACAGCAGTTGAAGTCATCGGCAGAGGTTAAGAAGTGGATCATAGAAAATCCTGCAAGCATAGGCTTTATTGATTCAGCCGATGTTGAYGATACGGTTAAAGTGACTGCGATGTTTAAGTAAATAGTAAATAGTAAATARTARATAATAGATAAAAAATAAAAAGNAAAANG